>DASYYB010000028.1:0-16120 GCA_035934235.1 Allostellaceae bacterium
ATTGTCATTTCGATATCGTCCCACGATAGGACACTGGCCTGTCACGCCAGATGAATACGGGTTCGATTCCATTCATCCGAGCTAGTCGGAGTCAAGCGAGAGATGCCAGCCAAACACATCGAGCCCTACACAGATTCACAAATAGAAAAGCGCGCGACCGAGGCACTTCGGCGCGCACTTACTACTCCATACAAGCCGCAAAAGTCCTTTATCGGAAAGACACCGCGCGCAAAAGCTATGCGCCGGGCTAAAGAGAATCCAAAATCTCCATGATGCTCCGGATGCGGGCGATTTCTCGCCGCATTCGGTTACGCTGAACGAGGATTTCGGTAAGTCAACCGCTTTCCTTCCGCGCCCCTGATCGCAACGATGGCGCGCGAAGTATCATCAATCTGGCGCAAGCCCCAACGGAACGAAAACTCGTCGCAATAACGGTCAAGGTGCTGCGGCGAAACGTGGTGGAAGCTACCAACAATGCCGCGCTTGAAAAGGGCAAAGAACCCTTCGGCGCTGTTAACGTGGGCTTCACCCCTCGCGTATTCGCCTTTGCCGTGTTCGACGCGCTTATGACCGCCTTTGAACTCGCGCCCGACCACGATGTAAGGACGCCATTCGTCGGTCATCAGCTTGCTGTCCTTATGCACCTTGGCGCGGAGCAATTTGGTCAGTGTATGAGCTTTAGCATCATCGGTCGAAACGGCATGGGCGCGGCCACCACGTTCAATTAGGGCTACAACAGGAATTTTTTTGGTACCGCGACCATATTTGGACTCACGGCCACCTTTGCGCGGCTTGCCACCTACATAGGTTTCGTCGGCTTCCACAATCTTGCCCTTACCCCCGAGCGGATCGCCGGAAACGTCGCGCATGGACTCGCGAATACGGTGCGCCATAAACCACGCCGTTTTGTAGGTCACGCCGATGGTGCGGTGTAGCTGGTGCGCGCTAATACCTTTCTTGGCCGACGCCATGAGCCGGTACGCCAGAACCCATTTGTTCAACGGGACGTGGCTGCTCTCCATCACCGAGCCTGTCATAACAGTGAACTGCTCGCCGCAGGCCCCACATTCTTTCAGGCCAGCGCGAACTTTCTTCGCCGGATTGGCGGCAATCTCATAGATGCCGTCTGATTTGGCGTTGCCACAGTGGGGACAAACCACGCCATGTGGCCAGCGGATTTCTTCGAGGTGCACTCGCGCCTTGGCTTCATCGGTGAATACCGGATCGGTGAGGTTGATAGACATGGCTCATTTCCTTATGAAGTGAGCCTAATCTACTCCTTGGGTGTTCCTTTGTCAAAGGGATAATTCCGCCAATCATATATAACGGATAAGGCCGATGTGCGCGTTAGGCCGCCGCGTTGAGACGTTTGAATCCGGCGTCGAGGTCGGCGATCAAATCGTCCAGATCCTCGAGGCCGGCATGGACGCGCAGAGTTGGGCCTTCCTGCCAGGGCGTCGCCGTTCGCAGATGCTGCGGATAGACCGGCACCAGCAGGCTTTCGAAGCCGCCCCACGAGAAGCCCATGCTGAAGAGCTCCATGCCGTCGAGCAGGGCGTCGACCGCGCGTTTTTGGATGCCGGGCTTCAAGATGAAGCTGAACAGGCCCGACGCGCCCGTGCAGTCGCGTTTCCACAGTTTGTGGCCGGGATCGCTGGGCAGGGCAGGGTAGAGAACGCGCGCGACCTCGCGGCGCTTGGTCAGCCAATTCGCCAATTCGAGCGCTGTCGCCTGGTGCTGCCTTAGCCGCACGCCGGCGGTGCGCAGGCCGCGCAGCGCGAGATAGCAATCGTCCGGCGCGGCGTGATTGCCCATGAGCGTCGCCGCTTCGCGCACCTTGAGGAAGTTCTCCTCGTCGGCGACCGCCAATCCCATCATCGTATCGGAGTGGCCGACGATGTACTTGGTGCCGGCAATGACTTCGACGTCGCAGCCCAGCGCCAGCGGCTTGCAGAAAAGCGGCGCCGCCCAGGTGTTGTCGAACACGGTCTTGAGGCCGCGCGCCTTGGCAAGCTTCGCGATCGCCGGCGTATCCTGCATCTCGAAGGTGAGCGAGCCCGGACTTTCGAGATAGATCAGGCGTGTGTTCGGACGGATGAGGGCAGCGATGCCTTCGCCGATCGTCGGATTATAGAACGTGGTTTCGACGCCGAAGCGCGCCAGGAAGCCGTTGCAGAAGCCGCGCACCGGGCCATAGACGGAATCCGTCACCAGGATGTGGTCGCCGGCTTTGACGAAGGCGAGGATCGCGGCGAAGCAGGCCGCCGCGCCCGAGCAGAAAGCGATGCCGCGCGCGCCGCCTTCGAGCGCCGCCACCGCCTGTTCGAGCGCGTGTGTCGTCGGCGTGCCGTAGCGGCCATAGACCACCTGGTCGATGCCGTAGCGGTTCTTCTGCGCCTTTTCGAGCTCGGCGACCGTCTGATGGATGATAGTCGAGGCGTGATAGACCGGCGGATTGACGACGCCGAAATTACCCGCCGGATCGCGCCCGGCATGGGCGAGAAGCGTGTTGGGTTTCTTCGATTTGCTTTTCATCGGGGGCTCGCGTTTCGGCGCATCTTGCCGAGAGTCGCGGGCGGGCGGAAGGGCCGTGCGGCACGGCCGCCGGAGGCGAGGGGCCTCGACCACGCTAGCCGGCGATGGCGACGCCGATCAGGCGACCGATGCCGTAGGTTACGGCGGCGGCGACAAGCCCGACCGCCAGTTGGCGCGCGCCCGAGAACAACACGCCGCGGCCGGTGAACAGCGATGTGCCGGCGCCGATCAGGAACATCACCGCGCCGCTCAACGCCGCGCCCGCCCATACCGCTTGATTTCCATTCAGAACGGCAAAAGGCAGGATCGGCATTGCCGCGCCGCTGGCGAACAGCAGGAACGAGGTGGCTGCCGCGACCCAGGCCGAGCCGCCCAGCTCGTTCGGATCGATGCCGAGCTCTTCGCGCGCCAGCGTGTCGAGCGCCGCGCCCTTGTCGCCGATGATGCGTTCCGACAGCAGCTTCGCCTGGTGCTCGGACAGGCCCTTGGCCTGGTATATGAGCGCCAGTTCCTCTTTCTCCTCTTCGGGGAACGTGCGCAGTTCCTCGGCTTCGACGTCGATTTGCGCCTGCGCCAACTCGCGCGCGCTGTTGACCGACAGCCATTCGCCCATCGCCATCGAACACGCGCCGGCGATCAATCCGGCCATGCCGGTGATCAGAACGGCGTGGCTGCTGAGGTTGGCGCCGGCAACGCCGGCGATCAGGCTCAGGTTTGACACCAGCCCGTCATTGGCGCCGAGCACGGCGGCGCGCAGGGCATTGCTGCCGCCGCGGTGGCGGCCTTCGATTTGCGCCAGCTCGCCACCGCTCAATCCGCCGCGCGGCGGCTGCGCCAGCGCTTGAACGATGCGCGCATGCGAGCGCTCGTCCGCCGGCAAGCCGGCTGCCGCCGCTTCGGGCTGGGAGTCGTATTGCGTGACGTCGCTACGCTCGAGCGTGTCGACGATCGGCAGCACCGTCTCGGTGCCGAAACGCCGCGCCAGCCACGCCAAGACGCGCGACCGCAGACCAGGACGCAGCCGGCCAGCGCGGCCACCAGCGCCGGCGATCCGCCGCATCCAGAATTCGGCGTGCGCCTCTTCGACCCCGGCGAGGCGGCGATAGATTTGTTTCAGTTTCGTGTCGGGTTCGGCGTCGGCAAGCGCGCGATAGAGCGCGGCGCTGTCAACCTCGCCCTGCAGGTTGCGGCGGTAACGCCCGAGATTGCCGGACCGGCCGGCGGTCTTCGCCTTTTTCACGGCGGCGATTATAGCGCGGCCACCGAGGGCAGAAAGTGTGGCTGAAATGTCGTTGCCAGCGGTCTAGACGATTGCGACCGTTCGATCCTGGCGCATGGCTGGCCTGCGATATTTTGGTGACCACGCAACCGGCCAAGTTTTATAATTTGATGCTATCGATCGATAGATATAAACCTAGGCCCTTATGCTAGCGCCCCAGATCGTCGCGGCGCGCGCGACCCGGCGGAACACCGCCTCGGCGCGCGGCGCCGACACCCGCCGCCGGTTGATCGAGACCGCGATCGAGGTCTTCGCGACCCATGGCTATGACGGCACCAGCACGCGGTTGCTGGCGGAGCGCGCCGGCGTCAACCTGCCGGCGATCCAATATCATTTCGGCAGCAAGGAAGGGCTTTACCGCGCCGTCGTCGGCTATTTTGCTGACTATATCGAACAGCAGATGACGCCCATCGGCGCGCGGATAAAGGCGGCGTTCGCCGCCGGCAAGCCGTCGCGCGGCGCGGCTCTCCGGCTTCTGCTTGAGCTGCTCGAGGATTTCGTCGCCCTGGTGTTCGAAGGCGGCGAGGGCGACACGCGCGCCAGCGTCGAAAGCCGCAAGCTGTTCATCGCCCGCGCCGAAGTCGAACGATCGGCGGCGCTTGAATCGCTCTACGCCACCATACGGCGCTGCGTCGGCGAGCCGTGCGCGGCGCTGGTAGCGCGCCTCATTGGTCGCTCGCTCAAGGACGAACAGACTCGGGTGCGTACGGCCGCGATCCTCGGTCAGGCGACGGCGTTCTGCAATAAGCCGATGGCTCACACGCTGAACTGGCGCAGCATGAATCGCACGCGGGTGCGGATAGTGCAGCGCGTGGTCTGCGCGCACACAAGGGCGATTTTCGCGGGAGCCGGTCGATGAGCCGCCACCTGTTGGCCCTCGTCGCGGCGCTGGTGCTGGCGTCGTGCGCGGTCGGCCCCGACTTCAACCCGCCGGCGGCACCCGCCGGTGCCGGCTACACGCCGGAGAAGCTCGCCGACACGGCGGCAACGGATGTTGCCGGCGGCACGGCGCAGCATTTTAACACCGGCGAGGACATTCCCGGCGAGTGGTGGAGCCTGTTCCATTCACCGGCACTCGATGCGCTGGTGAAAGAGGCGTTGGCGCACAACCCCGACCTTACCGCGGCGCAGGCGTCGCTGCGCGAGGCGCACGAGAACACACTGGCGACCGAAGGCAACTTCTTCCCGACGCTCAATGCCGAATTCACCCATACCCGCGAGAAGTTCAACGGCGCCGCCTTCGGCCAACCGAACGCGCACGGCTTCTTCAGCCTGAACACCGGACAGGTCACCGTCGGTTACGCGCCCGACGTTTTCGGCGGCACGCGCCGTCAGGTCGAAGCATCCGAAGCCGCCGAAACCTTCCAGCGCTTTCAGCTCGAGGCGGCGTATCTGACGCTAACCTCGAACGTGGTGGCGGCGGCGGTGCAAGAGGCCAGTCTGCGCGCCCAGATCGCGGCAACCGAAGACATCGTCAAGGCCGAAAGCGACCAGCTCGATCTGCTGAATCATCAATTTGAGCTCGGTGCGGTGGCACGCAGCGCGGTGTTGCAGCAAACGGCGACATTGGCGCAGGAAAAAGCCACGCTGCCGCCGCTGCAAAAGCAGTTGGCGCAGCAGCGCGATCGCATCGCCGCGCTTGCCGGCCGCTTCCCCAACCAGCCGCCGGACCAGACCTTTGATCTGGCGACGCTGACGTTGCCCCAAGCGCTGCCGGTCAGCCTGCCATCGCGTCTGGTCGAGCAGCGGCCTGACGTGCGCGCCTCCGAGGCGACTTTGCATGAGGCGAGCGCCGAGATTGGCGTGGCCACCGCGAACATGCTGCCACAGTTCAACTTGACGGGTGACATTGGCACCGACGCGGCGACCATCGGCAGCATGTTCGCCGCGGGCACCGGAATCTGGAGCATCGCGGCCGGCGTGACGCAGCCGCTGTTCCACGGCGGCACCTTGCTGCACGAGAAGCGCGCTGCCGAAGCGGCGTACGACGCGGCGGCGGCGCAGTATCGCAGCACGGTGCTGTCGGCGTTCCAGAACGTTGCCGATACGTTGCGCGCACTGCAATCCGACGCCGATGCCCTGCAAGCCGACAGCGCCGCGGAAAGTTCCGCCAATGAAAGCCTGAGCCTGGCGCGCGATCAATATCGCCTCGGCGCGGTCAGCCTCATCGAACTGCTCAATGCCGAGACCACGTATGAGCAAGCGCGGATCGCCTTCGTCCAGGCGCAGGCCGCCCGCTATGCCGATACCGCCGCGCTGTTCGAGGCGCTGGGCGGCGGTTGGTGGCACCGTTCGGACGTCGCCCAGAATCAAACCCAGGACTGAGCCATGCCGTTCGACCCACGCGACGTAACGCAACGCATCCGCGGCCCGCTGGCCAAGCGCATGATCATCATGCTCGCCCTGGCGGCGGTCGTGCTGTTCATCATCTTCGGCTACGAGGCCTTCAAGTCGTACATGATCGGCAAGGCGATGCGCGCCTTCGCCAATCCGCCGCAGACGGTTTCGACGATCGTGGTGGAGACGCAGGAGTGGCAGCCGACAACGACGGCCGTCGGCTCGCTGCGCGCGGTCAACGGCGCCGATCTTTCGCTCGAACTCGCCGGCGTCGTCGACAAGATCTACTTCGATTCCGGCAACGACGTTTCCGCCGGGACGGTGCTGATGACGCTGCGTTCGGACGACGACGTGGCGAAGCTGCACGCGCTTCAGGCGACCGCCGATCTCGACGCCATCAACCTGGCGCGCGACGAAAAGCAGCTCAAGGTCAACGCCGTCAGCAAAGCGCAGGTCGATACCGATTCCGCGACGTTGCGCAATGCGCAGGCCCAGGTCGCGGAGCAACAGGCGGTGGTCGACAAGAAGACGTTACGCGCGCCGTTCGCCGGGCATCTCGGCATCCGTGCCATCGACGTAGGCCAATACCTGAACGCGGGCACGACGATCGTGACGTTGCAGGCGCTCGACCCGATCTATGTCGATTTCACCCTGCCGCAGCAGGCGCTGGCGGAAATCCGTGAAGGCCAATTGGTGACGGCAACGGTCGATACGTTCCCGGATCAGAATTTCGTCGGCAAGATCACGGCGATCAATCCCAAAGTTGACACCGCCACCCGCAACGTCCAGGTGCGTGCGACGGTCTCAAATCCCGATCACCTGCTGATGCCCGGCATGTACGCCAAGGTGACGATCGACGTCGGCTCCGAGGAGCGCTACGTCACGTTGCCGCAAACGGCGATCATTTATAACCCGTACGGCAACACGGTTTATCTGGTTCAAGACAAGGGCAAGGATGCGCAGGGCCATCCGCAGCTCGAGGCGCAACAGGCCTTCGTCACCACCGGTCCGACGCGCGGCGATCAGGTCGCCATCCTCAAGGGTGTCGACGCCGGTGCCACGGTGGTAACCGCAGGCCAGATGAAGCTGCGCAACGGCTCGCACGTGATCGTCAACAACTCGGTCGTGCCGGACAACAGTCCCAACCCGCGTCCGCAGGAAGAGTAGGCGCGATGAAGTTCACCGACATCTTCATTCGCCGGCCGGTGCTTGCCATGGTGGTGAGCCTGCTGATTCTCGTGCTCGGCCTGCGTTCGGTCGGCACGTTGCCGGTCCTGCAATATCCACGCACCGAGAATGCGGTGGTGACGATCACCACGACCTATTACGGCGCGGATCCGTCGGTGATCGCCGGTTTCATTACGACGCCGCTCGAAAACGCCATCGCCCAGGCCAACGGCATTGACTACCTGACGTCGATCAGCCAGATGTCGACGAGCACGATCACCGCCAATCTGCGGCTTAACTACGACGCCGATAAGGCGATGACCGAGATCAACTCCAAGATCACCTCGGTTCTGAATCAGCTGCCGCCTAGCGCGCAACAGCCGGTAGTGACCATCAAGATCGGTCAGACCTTCGACGCAATGTATCTCGGCTTCAAGAGCGAGACGCTGGCGCCGAACCAGATCACCGACTACCTGGTGCGTGTCGTGCAGCCGAGGCTCCAAGCGGTGCCCGGTGTGCAGACCGCGGAAATCCTGGGCGGCCGCACCTTCGCGCTGCGTGCGTGGCTCGATCCGGCCAAGCTTGCCGCTTATGGCCTGACCGGTGCCGACGTGTCGCAGGCGCTGTCGCAGAATGATTACATCTCTGGTATCGGCAACACCAAAGGCCAGATGGTCCAGGTGAACCTCAGCGCCTCGACCAATCTGCACAGCGTCGACGAGTTCAAGAATCTGGTCATCAAGCAATCGGGTGGCGCCATCGTCCGGCTCAAGGACATCGCCAACGTCACCCTTGGTGCCGACGATTACGATTCACAGGTCGGCTTCGACGGTCAGCGCGCCGTCTATATCGGCATCCAGGTCGCGCCGTCTGCCAATCTTCTCGACGTCACCAAAGGCATTCGCGACGTCTTCCCCGGTGTCCAGGCCCAACTGCCGAAAGGCCTGCAAGGCACGATCGTCTACGATTCAACCAAGTTCGTAAATAGCGCGATCAGCGAGGTGATCCACACGCTGGTCGAGGCGCTGTTGATCGTCACCGCCGTGGTGTTCCTGTTCCTCGGCTCGGTGCGTTCGGTGGTGATCCCGACCGTCGCGATCCCGCTGTCGTTGATCGGCACCTTCACGATGATGCAGGCGTTCGGCTTCTCGATCAATCTGCTGACGTTGCTGGCGTTGGTGCTTGCCATCGGCCTTGTCGTCGACGACGCGATCATCGTGGTCGAAAACGTCAACCGCCACTTGGAAGAGGGTATGAAGCCGATGGCAGCGGCGATCCGCGCCGCGCGCGAGCTCGGCGGCCCGATCATCGCCATGACCGCGGTGCTGGTCGCGGTCTATATCCCGATCGGCTTCCAGGGTGGCCTGACCGGCGCGCTGTTCACCGAATTTGCGTTCACGCTGGTCGGTGCGGTGACCGTCTCGGCGATTGTGGCGCTGACTCTGTCACCGATGATGACCTCGCGACTGCTGAAGCCGCATTCCGAGCTCGGCCACGGTTGGCAGGCGCGCTTCACCGATTTCGTCGATCACAATTTCAACCGCCTGCGCGGCGCCTACGAGCGCCGCCTTCACGGCAGCCTCAATTTCGTGCCGGTGACGGCGACGCTTGCGGTCATCGTGCTTGGCAGCATCTATTTCCTTTATACCGGCTCGAAAACCGAGTTGGCGCCGATCGAGGATCAGGGCGTCATCATCGAATCCTCGCGGCCGGCGCCCGACGCGACGTTGCAGCAAAAGCTGCTCTACTCGCGTCAGGTGTATCAGACGTTTGCCGGCCATCCCGAGACGGCGCACGTCTTCCAGCTCGACACGCCGGGTCAATCGATCGCCGGCATGGTGCTGACGCCATGGGATGAGCGCTCGCGCACCTCGAACGAGTTGCAACCAGTGGTGCAGCAACAGCTAAGCCACATCACCGGCATCAACGCCGTCGCCTTCCAGCCGCCGCCGCTGCCAGGCAGCTTCGGCCTGCCGATTCAGTTCGTCATCGGCACGACAGAGCCGTTCAACCGGCTCAACACCGTGTCGCAGGCCTTCCTTCAGGATGCGCTCAAGACCGGCCTGTTCATCTTCCTCGACACCGATCTCCGGGTCGACCAGCCGCAGGCGACCATCGTCATCGACCGCGACAAGGCGGCGGACCTCGGCCTGAAGATGAGCGACGTCGGCGCGGCGATGTCGTCGATGCTTGGTGGCGGCTACGTCAACTATTTCGATCTGCAAGGGCGCTCATACAAGGTGATCCCGCAGGTCGAGCAAGTGGCGCGCCTCAATCCCGACCAACTGCTGCATTATTACATCAAGGCGGCGGACGGTTCGGTGGTGCCGTTGTCGACAATCGCGCACATCCAGACCGAAGCGATTCCCGAGGCGATCAACCACTTCCAGCAGCTCAATAGCGCCACCATCCAGGGCGTCACGGCGCCCGGCGTCGCCATGGGCGACGCGCTCGCCGCGCTCAAGGATCTCGCCGACCGCACGCTGCCGCCCGGCTATTCCATCGATTATGCCGGCACGTCGCGGCAATACATCCAGGAAACCGGCGGGTTCGTCGTCACCTTCGGCTTCGCGCTGATCATCATCTTCCTGGCGTTGGCGGCGCTGTTCGAAAGCTTCCGCGATCCGTTCATCATTCTGGTCTCGGTGCCGATGTCGATCGCCGGCGCCTTGATCTTCATCAGCACCGGTATCGGCGGCGCGACGCTGAACATCTATACCGAGGTCGGCCTGGTCACACTGATGGGCCTGATCAGCAAGCACGGCATCCTGATCGTCGAATTCGCCAACACGCTGCAACAACAGGGCAAATCGAAGCGCGAGGCAATCGAACTGGCGGCCGGTATCCGGCTGCGGCCGATCCTGATGACCACCGCGGCGATGGTGCTCGGCGTGGCGCCGCTGATCTTCGCCAGCGGCGCCGGCGCGGTGTCGCGCTTCGACATGGGCTTGGTGATCTCGTCGGGCATCGCCATCGGCACGCTGTTCACGCTGTTCGTCGTGCCGGCGGTCTACATGCTGCTCGCCGCCGATCATTCGAAAGCAGCCGAGGCCGAAGCGGGCGGCGTGCCCGAGCCGGAAGGCGTTTAGCGCCAATCCGCTTGAACGTGGGCCGCCGGGCGCGTAACGCTTGAGCGGTGCGGCGCCCAGGCCGCCGAGGGGGGTCGATGACGCAAGCGATCGTTGCCGGCCGCGATCCGGCGCAAGGCCGCACCGCCACCATCGTCTATATTCTCTATCTCGTCGGCCTGATCATACAGGTCACGCACCTGATCGGCGTGATCGTCGCCTATATCTATCGCAACGACGGACCCGATTGGGTGCGGACGCATTACCGTTTCCAGATCCGCACCTTCTGGATCGGCTTGCTGTACGGCGCGATCGGCGTCGTCACGCTGCATATCCTGATCGGCGGCTTGATTCTGCTCCTGACGCTGATCTGGTTCATCGTCCGGTGCGTCAAGGGCCTGAAGTTCGTCGGCCACGCCAAGCCTTACGACAACGTCACCAGCTGGCTCTGGTAACCGGCCGAGCTACGCGCCCGTTTCGACTGGCGTGTCGCCGGGCAAGCCCCATTCCGACCACGAGCCGTCGTAAACCGCGGGTTCCGCCCAGCCGAGCAGATACATGCCAAAGGCAAGTGCCGATGCGGTAACGCCGGAGCCGCAACTCGTCGCCGTCGGTTTTGCCGGATCGATGCCGGCGGCGCGGAACTTGGCGGCAAGCGCATCCGGCGGCAACACGGTGCGCGTCGATTTATCGACGAGTTGGTCGCTCGGCAGCGACAGACTGCCCGGAATGTGACCGCCGCGCAGGCCGGCCCGCGGTTCCAGCGCTTCACCGCTAAATCGCCCGGCACTGCGTGCGTCGATCACCTGTTCCCGTTTCGATTGAAGATTCACCAGCATCTGCGCCTTGTCGCGCACGCGGCTTTTGTCGAGCTTGGCGTTGAATGTCGCCGGCGGAAATTTCGTCACGTCGGCGGTGACCGCGCGGCCTTCGGCCAACCATTTGGGCAGGCCGCCGTTGAGAACGGCAACGTCTTTGTGGCCGAAGACGTGCAGCGTCCACCAGACGCGCGGCGCCGAGGTCAAGCCGAACGCGTCGTAAACGACGACCGTGTGATCGCTACCGACGCCGAGCTTGCTCATCGCCGCAGCGAAGGTCTTTTCGTTCGGCAGCATGTGGGGCAGGGGATTGGTGGTGTCGCGGATTTCCTCGATGTCGAAGAAGATCGCACCGGGGATATGCCGGCGGGCGTAAAGCTCGGGCCCGCTCGGACTCACGTTCGGCAGCGTGAAGCTGCCGTCGAGGATGCGCAGCTTCGGATCGGTCAGATGCGCCGAGAGCCACGCGGTCTCGACCAGCGCTTCAGGATGGCCGTATGCGGCGGCCACCTTATTCCTCCGGAATCCAGCTCGGCAGCGGCAGGTTTTTTTCGCGCAGGAACTTTGGATTGAACAGCTTCGACTGATAGCGCGTGCCGTAATCGGCGAGGATCGTGACGATGGTGTGGCCGGGCCCGAGTTCCTTCGCCGCCTTGATGGCGCCGACGATGTTGATGCCGGACGAGCCGCCGAGGATCAGCCCTTCGTCGGTGACCAGATCGAACAGCACCGGCAGCATTTCTTCGTCGGTCACCTGGAACCAGCCGTCGAGCGGCGCGCCTTCGAGGTTCTTGGTCATGCGGCCCTGGCCGATGCCTTCGGTGATCGAGCTGCCTTCCGCCTTGAGCTCGTGCTTCGCGTACCAGGAATAGATCGCCGAGCCCATCGGATCGGCGAGATAGATCTTCACCTTGCGGTTGAATTCCTTGAGCGCGATGCCGACGCCGGCGAGTGTGCCGCCGGTGCCGACCGAGCAAATGAAGGCGTCGCACTTGCCCTGGGTCTGCTCCCAGATTTCCGGTCCCGTCGTTTCGATGTGCGCGCGCCGATTGGCGACGTTGTCGAACTGGTTCGCCCAAATCGCGCCGCGCGGCGATTGTGCCGCTACCTCTTTCGCCAGCGTCTCGGAATAGCGCACATAGTTCATCGGATTGGTATAGGGCACCGCCGGCACCAGCCGCAGGTCCGCGCCGCACAGCCGCAGCATGTCCTTTTTTTCCTGGCTCTGCGTCTCGGGCATGACGATGACGCTCTTGTAGCCAAGCGCGTTGCCGACGAGCGCGAGGCCAATGCCGGTGTTGCCGGCCGTGCCTTCGACGATGGTGCCGCCGGGTTTCAACAGGCCGCGGGTCTCGGCATCCTTGACGATATAAAGCGCCGCGCGGTCTTTCACCGAGCCGCCGGGATTGAGGAACTCCGCCTTGCCCAGGATTTCGCAGCCGGTCATCTCCGACGCCTTGCGCAGGCGGATCATCGGCGTATTGCCGATGGTTTCGATGAAGCCGTTGCGGATGGCGGGACTGAGCATGGGGGAGGCCGGGGTCTATGGAAGCGGTGACTATAGTGACTCGCCTCTTGCAATCAACCCCGGCTCCTCGCATTCTAGGGCCGTGTTTGCGCGGTCGGCGGGCATCATAGCTTCGGCGATCGCGGTGGTGTTGTTGGTGGGATGTGCGAGCAATCCATTGATGCCACCTACGGTCCGTTTACGCCGCGGAATGGCGTGGGTGCGCCGATCGTCGGAACGCCCTGGCGGCCGTAAGCAATTCGGGGGGATGGTCTTTAGCGTCGGTGCCTAGAAACTTCCATCGGGGGAGGGTAGAGCATTATGTGGCACTGGATCCTCGATCACGCTAGCGCCTTCAACGCCATCGGCCTCGCCTGGGTTGTCCCGGTGTTGGTCGTGCTCTTGGCCGCGCGCGTCTTCCGCCCGGGCCACTACCGCAGCACCGCGGAACTCGTCCCAGTGCGCGCCGAAGAACAGCGCGACGAGACGATTAAGCCGCGCTCGGCGGCTTAACCCGGTTCCTTCAAATCAGCGGCGCGGCCAGCGTCGGCGCAAGCGCGCCCGGTTGGCGGCGAGCCAATAGAGCGCGAGCAGCGTCGGGCCGTTCTGGATGCGGCCGGTGGACGCCAACCGCATCGCTGCGCGGAAGCTTTTCACTGTCACCCTTATATCCTCGTGTTCGTCCGGCAGACCGTGCAGGCCGCCGACGCCACGCGTATCGACGCGCGCGCAGAACAGATGGAAGGTCTCGGTCGAGCCGCCCGGCGTCGTCATATAGCGCTGCGCCCGGAAGGGCGCTTCGGTCAGCTTGATGCCGGCCTCTTCATACGCCTCGCGTACGGCAACGGCACGCGGGCTTTCGCGCCGGCGATCGATGATGCCGGCGACGATCTCGGTCTGCCACGCTGGAAAGCCGGCGAGATGCGCCGGAAGGCGGAACTGTTCGACCAGCACGACGGCGTCGCGCTTCGGGTCATAGAGCAGAATGCCGACGGTGTTGCCGCGCTCGAACACCTCGCGCGTGACCGGCGCGGTCATGCCGCCGCGATAAAGCGCGTGGCGTACGGTATAAAGGTCGAGCCGGAAATGTCCCTGATAGGCGCGCTTCTTGCGCAGGATGCGGACGCGGGCGGATTTTTTCATGGCCGCGCACTCTAGGAGGCTCGGCCGCGCTCGTCGAGCGACGCCGTCCGTCGGCATGAACGATTGGCGTGGCAAAAGACGCCCGCTATGATGCGGCCGATGGTCGCAATCGCCACCCGTGAACGGCTTCGTTTCATCGATCTTGATGCGTTCGAACGCACCAAGCTCGAGGCCGATCCGTTTCCGTACCTGATCGTTCCCGGTTTCGTGCCGGCGGCGGTGCGCGGCGCGTTGTCCGCCGATTATCCGAAGCTCGACCGGCCGGGCAGCTTTCCGGTTGCCGACGTCAGCTTTGGGCCGGCCTTCCGCGATTTTCTCGCCGAGATCGAAGGACCGGAGATGCGCGACGCGTTCGCGCGCAAATTTGACGTCGACCTCGCCGGTCGGCCGACGATGGTGACCGTGCGCGGTCAGGCCCAGGCGAAGGACGGGCGCATCCATACCGACAGCGTGACCAAGATCATCACCGTGCTGGTCTATATGAACGAGGCGTGGGAAGCACCGGGCGGGCGGCTCCGATTGTTGCGCTCCAACGCGAACCTCGACGACATGGTCGCCGAAGTCCCGCCGGCGGCCGGCACGCTGCTGGCATTCCTGGTCACGCCGCATTCCTGGCACGGCCATCATCCGACCAGCGGCCCGCGCCGCGTCGTGCAGCTCAACTGGGTCGAAAGCGACACCGTCGTGCGCCGCGAGCGTTTCCGTCACGGCCTGTCGGCGCGCATCAAACAGCTGCTGCCCGCACGGCGCGGTCGCGACGAAGATCCCGAGGTAAAACGTTAGGCGCGCGTTCGACCGACGCCGGCGTTACCGGCGGCGCAGGATCGCCGCCGATTGACCCAGCGCGCCGGGCTCGCCCCATGGCGCCGCGGTGCCGTCGATGAACGATACCCGCTCGTAGCCCAGCTTCTCGCACCACACGTCGATCGCGTTGCGCTCGATGAATTGGTTGAGGTGCGGCGCGCCGCCGTGTAGTTCGGCGGCGGCGGTATCGGTGAAAGTCTTCCAGTGCGCTGGCAGCGCGAATTCCAGAAATGAGAACACCAATGTTCCGCCGGGGCGCAGCACGCGGTGCATGTCGCGCAGGTAGAGGAAGGTTTCGGTGTGACGCAGATGCGTGAACACGCTGAACGCGCACATCATGTCGGCCGAAGCGTCCGGCGCCGGAACGCTCAGCGCCTGGCTCAAGGCGAAGCGGAAATGCGGCGGCGATTTCGTTTTCGCGTAATCGAGCAGGCGCTGGTCGATATCGATGCCGAGATAGTCGAGCTTGATCGACAGCTTGCCCAGAACCCAGGCGAGGCGGCCGCTGCCGCAGCCGAAATCGATCAGCGTCATGCCGTCGCGCAAGCCGGCCCAGTAAAGAACCGCGCCTTCGATCGCGCCGAAGCGCTCGAAGTTGCCGCCGACGGCGCGCGCCATCGCTTCGTCGACCGGAAATTGCGCGAGCAAGTCGGTGACCAGCTTCTGGTAATCGCGCACGAAATGGAAATTCTCTGGTGGGGTTGTCAACAAGCGTCGCTCCGTCGATCGCCCTCGGAGAAAAAGCCCGGCGGGCTGTTCCGCGGCGAGCCCGAGGCCGAGCGGGCGAACCGCTCGACCTCATGGCTTGAAAGTGGCTCGGGGGGTCGGGATCGAACCGACGACCGACGGATTAACAGTCCGTTGCTCTACCGCTGAGCTACCCCCGAATAGGGCCGCATCATATACACGCGCCCGGTTAACGAGTCCAAACCGGAACCGCGTGGAGGCCGGAAGCGGAATCGAACCGCTGTACGGGGATTTGCAGTCCCCTGCATAACCACTCTGCCATCCGGCCGGCGCGTGGAGGCCCGAGATATAGGCGTTTCCGCCCTTCTGGCGCAATGCCGAGACGACTCTGCGATTGTCGCGCCGCCGCACTGCGGCTAAAATTGGATTATCAAGACCATTAGCAGCTGACATTCATCCATCCCATGACTCGATTCGATTTCCATAGCGCGCGCCTGGCTATGGTTGACGGCCAATTGCGTACCAATGCCGTCACTGATAGCCGCGTGCTCGACGCGTTCAGTGAGGTTCCGCGCGAACGCTTCGTGCCCGAGACGCTGCGTGGCGTCGCGTGCATCGACGAAGATCTGCCGCTCGGCGGCGGCCGCTGGCTCATCGAGCCGAGGGTGCTGGCGCGGCTGCTGCAATTCGCGCAAATCGCCTCGACAGATCGCGTGCTGGTGATCGGCGATCCGAGCGGTTACGCCGCCGCGATCGTCGCGCGGCTCGCCGGCCA
>DASYYB010000051.1:0-33494 GCA_035934235.1 Allostellaceae bacterium
ACGCGGTGCGCTCTTACCGCACCATTTCACCCTTGCCGGCCCCGAAGGGCTTAGGCGGTGTGTTTCTGTGGCACTGTCCCTGGGGTCGCCCCCGCCGGGCGTTACCCGGCACCGTGTTTCCGTGGAGCCCGGACTTTCCTCCCCCCGTCTCGCGACGAGGAGCGGCCATCCGGCCGTCTGGTACGGGCATAAGATGGGGTGGCGCGGCGGAAGTCAAACCACCATCGCGGCAAGGATCGCGGCGCGCTGCCGGGTCTCATTGTCAGGTGTGCCGTCGCAGTGCTGCGGCCGGAAATGCAGCTGGAACGCGCGCACCGCCGCCCGGGTCGCCTCGTCGAGAACGCCGCTCTGCGGACAGTCGTAGCCGAATTTGGCGAGGCCGCGCTGCAGTGGCGCGATCCCGTCGGCCGGCTTCGGCGCACCGGCGGAATCGGGCCATAGGCCGATGCCACGGCGGGCGAGCCATTGCCAGTCGAAACGCTCGCCGGGATCCTGCTTGCGGCCGATCGCGACGTCGGAGTGACCCAGTACGCAGCGGTCGGCAATGCGGTGCCGCCGCCGGATATCGCCGGCAAGCGCGCCAAGCGCCTCCATCTGGGCCGGCGGAAAGTCACGATAGCCAAATTCATGGCCTGGATTGACCAGCTCGATGCCGATCGACATGCCGTTGATGTCGCGATAGCCGGCCCAATACGACACGCCGGCGTGCCAAGCGCGGCGCTCTTCCGGCACCAACCGAAACACCGTGCCGTCCTCGCCGATCAGATAGTGCGCGCTGACTTTGGCTGCCGGATCGGTGAGCCGTGCCAGTGCTGCCGCCTGGTCGATCATGCCGGTGTAATGAAGGATCAGCATGTCGACCACGCCCGTGCGGGCATCATGGTTGGGCGAGAGATGCTCGACGATCTGCATGGCCGCGGCGCGAAAGCCTAGCGGAAAGCCTCGTCAACGGCCATGATCTCCTCGCTCATGGAGGCCGACATGTCTTTCGCAATCTCGTTGTTGTTCTTTATTCTCGGCAGCGCGTTGATCGCGCTCTGCCTGCTCGCCATTCCGGGCCGTGGCGATCAGGGCGAAGCGGGTGCCGCCGCACCACACGGGCACGGCTCCAGCCACCACTGACACCCGCCACGCGCCGATGGCGGGCTGGCAATTCTGGATCGACCGCGGCGGTACGTTCACCGACATCGTGGCGCGGCGGCCGGACGGTACGCTCGTCACCCGCAAGCTGTTGTCCGAGAATCCCGGCCGCTATTGCGATGCAGCGGTCGCCGGCATCCGCGCGATTCTCGGCATTGCGCCGGATACGAAGCTGCCGGATGGCGTCATCGATGCGGTCAAGATGGGTACCACGATCGCGACCAATGCGCTGCTCGAGCGCAAAGGCGAGCGCACCGTGCTGGTCATCACCAAAGGCTTCGGCGACGCGTTACGCATCGGCTACCAGAACCGGCCCAAGCTGTTCGAGCGCCGTATCGTCCTGCCGGATCTGGTCTACGAGCGAGTGATCGAAGTCGACGAGCGGATCACGGCCGAAGGCGCCGTGCTACGCGCGCCGGATCTCGACCGTATTGCATCCGATCTGCACGCCGCGTGCGCCGCCGGTTGCAACAGCGCCGCGATCGTCTTCATGCACGGCTATCGTTATCCGGCGCATGAACGCGCCGTTGCCGACGTGGCGCGCCGCGCTGGCTTCGCGCAGGTCTCGGCCAGCCACGCCGTCAGCCCACTGATGAAACTCGTGAGTCGCGGCGACACGACCGTGGTTGACGCCTATCTGTCGCCGATCCTGCGCCGTTACGTCGATCAGGTGGCCGCCGAACTCGGCGGCGTGCGTCTGTTCTTCATGCAATCGAACGGCGGCCTAGTCGATGCCCACCGCTTCCAGGGCAAGGACGCGATTCTGTCCGGACCGGCGGGCGGCATCGTCGGCGCCGCACGTACTGCCGCGGCCGCCGGCGTCGACAAGATCATCGCCTTCGACATGGGCGGCACCTCGACCGACGTGTCGCATTACGCCGGCGAATACGAGCGCAGCTTCGAGACGCAAGTCGCCGGCGTCCGGTTGCGCGCGCCGATGATGCAGATCAACACCGTCGCGGCGGGTGGCGGTTCGGTGTGCTCGTTCGATGGCGCGCGTTATCGCGTCGGACCGGATTCCGCCGGCGCCGTTCCGGGACCAGCGTGTTACCGCCGTGGCGGGCCGCTCACCGTGACCGACTGCAACGTCATGCTCGGCAAGATCCAGCCACAGTTCTTCCCGCGCGTTTTCGGACCGGGCGGCGACCAGCCGCTCGATCGCGCCATCGTCGAACGTGAATTCGCCGCGCTTGCCGAAACCATCGAGCGCGCGACCGGCAACCGACGCTCGCCGACCGAGGTGGCGGACGGTTTCGTCCAGATCGCAGTCGAGAACATGGCCAATGCGATCAAGCAGATCTCGATCGAGCGCGGCTACGACGTCACCGAATATACGCTCTGTTGTTTCGGCGGCGCCGGCGGCCAGCATGCCTGCCAGGTCGCCGACGCGCTCGGCATGACGCGGATTACCATCCATCCCTTTGCCGGCGTGCTTTCGGCTTATGGCATGGGGCTGGCCGATTTGCGCAGTCTCAAGGAGCAGGCGGTCGAGGCAATACTGACGCCGGCGGCGACGGCTGAATTCGAGGCCATCCTCGGCAGGCTGGCCGATGCTGCCAAAGCCGAGCTCGCGGCGCAGGGCATCGCCGATGCGGCGATCACGGTGCAGCGCAAGGCGCACGTCAAATACGAGGGTACCGACGTACCTTTGGTCGTCGATTACGGCGATGCTGCCCAACTAAGCGCGAAATTCACCGATGCTCACAAGCAGCGCTATGGCTTCGCCGTTGATGACAAGCCGCTCATCGTCGAATCACTCGGCGTTGAGGCGATCGGCGCGGTCGGTGGCGCGGATGACGGCGCGGTCAGCGCCGCAACCGGCAGCACGGCGCCGCAGCCGCTCGATCACGTCGGCGTCTTCACCGCCGGCAAAACCTGGGCGGCGCCGGTTTATGCCCGCGCGAACTTGGCGCCGGGCGCCGCCATCGACGGCCCCGCCGTGGTCGCCGAGGACACCGCCACGACCATGGTCGAGCCGGGCTGGCGCGCGCGCGTCGATGCGCGCCGCAATCTGGTGCTCGAACGGACGGTTCCGCGGCCGCGCGCGGTCGCCATCGGCACTCAGGTCGATCCGGTGATGCTCGAAGTTTTCAACAACCTGTTCATGTCGATCGCCGAGCAGATGGGCGTCGCGCTCCAGAGCACGGCCTATTCGGTCAACATCAAGGAGCGCCTGGATTTCTCATGCGCGTTGTTCGATCGGACCGGCGCGCTGATCGCGAATGCGCCGCATATGCCGGTGCATCTGGGTTCGATGGGCGAAAGTATTGCGAGCATCATCCGCGCGCGTGCAGACAAGGTCGATGGACGCGGCATGAAGCGCGGCGATGTCTATGTGTTGAACGCGCCCTATAACGGCGGCACGCATTTGCCCGACGTCACGGTCATCACGCCGGTGTTCGCCGAGGACGAATCGGAAGGCGATGCGGTCCAGTTCTATGTCGCGTCGCGCGGCCACCAGGCGGACATTGGCGGCATCACGCCCGGCTCGATGCCGCCGCTGAGCCGCACCATCGAAGAAGAAGGCGTTCTGATCGACAATTTCCTCCTGGTCGATGCCGGCCGCTTCCGCGAAGCCGAAACGCGCACGTTGCTCGCCGGCGGCAAATTTCCTGCGCGCAATCCCGAGCAAAATCTCGGCGACTTCAAGGCGCAGATCGCCGCGTGCGCCAAAGGCGCGCAGGAGCTGCATCGGATGGTGCGGCATTTCGGCCGCGACGTGGTCGAAGCCTATATGTGTCATGTGCAGGACAACGCCGCCGAGGCGGTCCGCCGCGTGCTCGGCCACCTCAATGACGGCGAATACGCGTGCGAGATGGATTCGGGCGCGATGATCCGCGTCAAGGTGACAATCGACCGCGACGCGCGGCGCGCGACCGTCGATTTTGCCGGCACCAGCGCGCAGCTTGCGACCAATTTCAACGCGCCCGAAGCTGTGTGCAAGGCGGCGGTACTTTACGTCTTCCGCACACTGGTCGATGCCGAAATCCCGATGAACGCCGGCTGCTTGGTGCCGATCGACATCCGCATTCCGCCGGACTCGATGCTGAGCCCGCGCTATCCGGCGGCAGTGGTGGCGGGCAACGTCGAGACCTCGCAATGCATCACCGACGCGCTCTATGCGGCGCTCGATGCCATGGCGGCGGCGCAGGGCACGATGAACAATTTCACTTTCGGAACGGCGCGCTATCAATATTACGAAACGGTCTGCGGCGGCGCCGGCGCCGGACCCGGATTCGACGGCGCGTCGGCGGTTCACACCCACATGACCAATTCGCGCCTGACCGACCCGGAAGTGCTCGAGTGGCGCTTTCCGGTGCTGCTCGAAAGTTTCTCGATCCGCCGCGGTTCGGGCGGCGCGGGCCGTTGGTGCGGCGGCGATGGCGTCGTACGGCGCATCCGCTTCCGCGAAGCGATGACGGCGGCAATCCTCGGCGACCGCCGGCGGATCGCGCCCTTCGGGCTGGCCGGCGGTGCGGCCGCGGCGCCAGCACGCAATTGGGTCGAACGCGCCGACGGCGCGCGCGAGGATTTCGGTGGCACGCAGGTGATCGCCGTCGGGCCGGGCGACGTCTTCGTGCTTGAAACGCCGGGCGGCGGCGGTTACGGCAAGGCCAGAGCGCCGGCCTAATCCATCGGCGCGATGAGCGGCTTGCGCCGTGCGCTGGTGGCCAGCCAGACGCCGAACAGCACGACGGCGATGCCGACGACGTGATAGGGGTGCAGCGCTTCGCCAAGCGTGAACACCGCCAGAACGGTGGCGAAGGCCGGCAGCAAGTGCGAGGTGAAACCCGCGCGGTTCGCGCCGACCATCTCGACGCCCTTGTTCCAGCAGATATAGGCGAGGAACGAAGCAAAAATTCCGGTGTAGAGCACGGCGAAGCCGGCAAGCGGCGTCGGCGCCGGCAGGCCGAAAAATACCGCCTCGAACGCCAAAGCGGGCGCGATCAGGATCAGGGCGGCGATGTTGACGGCGAAGAGCAGCCCAAGCGTATCGAGCGATTTGGGCACACGCTGCAACAGCACGCAGTAGAAGCCCCACGCCGGCATGGCGAAAAGAATGACCAGATCGCCGACGTTGAACTGCAGATGCAACAGCTGCGCGAGGCTGCCGCGGCTGATGATGACGATGATCCCGCAGAACGACAGCACCATGCCAATGAGCTGCCGCGGCGTGACCGTTTCGCCGTCGAGCAGCCACGAAATCGCGATGATGTAGAGCGGCGCCGCGGCGTTCATCAGCACCGCGTTGATCGCAGTGGTGTAGCGCAGCCCGGTATAGATCACGATCTGGAAAAATCCGAGACCGAGGAAACCCATCGTCGCGATCAGCAGCCAATGGCGCCGAATGACGGCGCCTTTGCCGCGAAGCCGCGGGATCGCGAACGGCGCGAGGCAGATCGCCGACACCGTCCAACGTCCGAACGTCAACGCGACCGGCGGGATGACGGCGTGGGCGGCGCGGCCGAGCACCCAGTTCCCTGACCAGAACAGGTTGCACAACGCCAACAGCAGGTAAGGATAAAGCGCTTCGATGCGGCTGACGGGACGAGTATGCGCGGGCGCGGCGGGCATGGGCGCTCTCGAAGATGCCGTCGGAGATTGTCGGTCTCGCGTCCTTGCGTCAATCTCGGCATGATCGGATTGCAGGGAACGCACATGCACGAATCGGTCGAATGCGTGGTCATCGGCGCCGGCGTCATCGGGCTCGCGGTGGCGCGCGCGCTGGCGTTGAGCGGCCGGACCGTTCTGGTCATCGAAAAAGAGCGCTATATCGGCGCGCATACCTCGTCGCGCAACAGCGAGATCATTCATGCCGGGCTTTACTATCCAGCGAACAGCCTCAAGGCGCGATTCTGCGTTGCCGGACGCAAACAGCTCTATGAATATTGCGCCACGCGCGGCGTCGCGACGAAACGCATCGGCAAGCTCGTCGTCGCGACCGATGAAACCGAAATACCGTTGCTGACGAAGGTCATGGCGCACGCCAAGGCCAACGGCGTCGACGATCTGGAGCGGCTCGACGCCAAGGCGGCACGCGCGATGGAGCCGGCGGTTTCCTGCGTTGCCGCCTTCCATTCGCCGTCTACCGGATTGATCGACAGCCACGCGCTGTTGCTGAGTCTGCAAGGCGAGGCCGAGGTCAACCACGCGACGGTGGCGCTGCGTTCCGAAGTCGCATCCGGCCGCGTCCACGACACCGGCGGTTTCACGCTCGAAATCGCCGGCGACGAGCCGATGACGCTCGCGTGCGAAATTCTGGTCAACGCGGCCGGCCTTTACGCGCCGGGCGTCGCGCGGCGGCTCGGCGGCGTGCCGCCGGAAAGCGTGCCGCGGGATCATTATTGCCGGGGCGTATACTTCACGTTGCCGGGCAAGGCGCCGTTCCGGCGCCCGGTCTATCCGGTGCCCGAACATGCGGGCCTCGGCGTTCATTACACCCCCGATCTCGTCGGCCAGGGCCGCTTTGGCCCCGACACCGAATGGATCGACGGCATCGACTACACGGTCGATCCAAAACGCGGCGTGCGCTTCTATGCGGCGATCCGCAAGTACTGGCCGGAGCTCCCCGATGGCGTGTTGCAGCCAGGCTATGCCGGCATCCGGCCGAAAATCAGTAGCCGCGACGAACCGGCCGCCGATTTTCGCATCGATGGCCCCGAACGCCACGGCATCGCGGGCTTGGTCAATCTCTTCGGTATCGAATCGCCGGGTCTGACAAGTTCGCTGGCGATCGCCGATTACGTCGCCGCGCTGGTCAATGCGCCGGCGGCGTCATCGGCTCCGTCGGTGCGCGCTCGACCAGCACCATAACCGTGACTTCGCCGGCGTCCGCAAACCGCAGCGTCAGCGGAAAATCGTCGCCGGCGGTGAGCCGGCGCTTGATGCTCTGCAGCACGATGCGGCGTCCTCCGGGCCGCAGCGCCAGCGGCTGTTTCACGGGAAGATCGAACGCTTCGACGGGGCGATTGCCATAATCCTGAAACAGCACCGCATTGGCGATCAGCGTCGCGGCGCCGGTCAGCCGGTCGGGCTTGTCGCCCATATTTGCCAGCGCCATAAAGACGGCGGCGACGTCGCTGGTCGACGGTTCGGCCCAAGGATGGCCGATCTGGATCGCGCCGAGCGTGTAGGAATGTGCGCGGACTGTCGACGCGCCGAATGGCGCCAACAGCAAGGTCAGTGGCGCAAGGAGCAGATTGCGTCGATTCATGCGTATTTTAGCGAATTCAATTGAATGCGGAGACAACGATGCTGGTCGGCGTGCCGAAGGAGATCAAGACCCATGAATACCGCGTCGGACTGGTGCCGGGAAGTGTCCGCGAACTGGTTCATCATGGCCTGGCGGTGGTGGTCGAAAGCGGCGCCGGCGGGGGCGTCGGCTTCGACGACGAGGCGTATCGCCGCGCCGGCGCGAGCATCGCGGCCAACGCCGCCGAGGTCTTCGCCAAGGCCGAACTGATCGTCAAGGTGAAGGAGCCGCAGCCGGCGGAAATCGCGCAGTTGCGTCGCGGCCAGGTTCTGTTCACCTATCTCCATCTCGCCGCCGATCGCAAACAGACCGATGGTTTATTGCGTTCGGGCGCGATCTGCATCGCCTATGAAACGGTGACCGACGAGCGCGGCGGACTGCCGCTGCTGGCGCCGATGAGCGAGGTCGCCGGCCGCATGGCGATTCAAGTCGGCGCGCATTACCTCGAGAAAGAACAGGGCGGTGCCGGCGTGCTGCTCGGCGGCGTGCCGGGCGTGTCGGCCGCGCGCGTCGTCGTCTTGGGCGGTGGCGTCGCCGGCACCAACGCTGCGCGCGTCGCCATGGGCATGGAGGCGCATGTCACCGTCATCGACAAGCAATTGGTGCGGCTTTACGCGCTTGACCTGCAATTCGGCTCGCAGCTTCACACGCTGTTCTCGACGGTCGAAAATATCGAGCGCGAGGTCGTTGGCGCCGACCTGGTGATCGGTGCGGCGCTGGTCGCCGGTGCCGCGACGCCGAAGCTGGTGACGCGCGACATGGTGAAGCGCATGCGCGCGGGCTCGGTGATCGTCGACATCTCGATCGACCAGGGCGGCTGCTGCGAAACCAGCCGGCCGACGACGCACGCCGACCCGACTTATGTCGAGGACGGCGTCATCCACTATTGCGTCACCAACATGCCTGGCGCGGTCGCGCGCACGTCGACCTTCGCGCTCAACAATGCGACGCTGCCGTTCGTGCTCGCTTTGGCGCAGAAAGGCTGGCAACGCGCACTTGCCGACGATCGCAATCTGATGGCCGGACTCAACATCCAGGCCGGCCGCATCACCCATCCGGCGGTGGCGCAATCGCTCGGCACCGCCTATCTCGCGCCCGATCAGGCGGCCGGACCCACCGGCGGCGCGTAGCCGCCGCGAAAGTTCAGTGCAGGGTTTCGGGCAGCGCGGCGATCGCCTGATCGACGAGCGCGGCGCGACGCTGGGCGTCGAGGTCCTCGGCCAGGATGCGGCGCACCGCGGCAACCGCGATATCGACCGCTGCGGCGCGGACCTCGTTCAGCGCCTTCTGTTCTTCGAGCGCCAGCTTCTCCACCGCCAGCCGCTTGCGGCGCTCGAGCGCTGCCGCCAGGTCCTTGCGGCCTTCCTGCGCCGCGCGTTCGGCTTCGGCGCGCGCCTGGGCGACGATCGCTTCGGCTTCCTTGAGCGCGTCGCGCTGGCGCAGCTGGTGCTGCGCCAGGGCCTTTTGCGATTCCTCGGCCAGCCGCCGCGCCTCGTCGAGCTCGGCTTTGATCTTCTCCGCCCGGCGGTCGAGCATGCCGAGCATCGCGCCGCGCGCTTTCCACACCACGATCGCCATCGCGATCACGAAGGCGATCAGGACCCAGAATTCGGCTTCGCCGAAAAGCGCGCGCACCGTTTCCATCAGCTGCGCTCCTGCAACACCGCTTCGACCGCTGCCTTGACCCGCGCCGGCTCAACTGCGGCGCCGGCAAGCTTGCCGGCGGCGTCTTGCGCGACGTCGGCGGCCAGCTGCCGCACGCCCTGAAGCGCCGCGGCCTTGGCGTCGGCGATGCGCCGTTCGGCCTTGGTTGTCTCGGCGTTGAGGCTTTCGGCCAGCTTGCGCTGCTGCTCGACGGCTTCGGCCGCCAACCGTTCGGCGGTTTCGCGCAAGGCGTGTTGCGCCTTGGCGCGGGCCTCGGCCAACGCCCGCTCGTAGGCAGCGATCACGGCTTCGGCCTCGGCCTTCATGCGTTGCGCCTTGTCGAGATCGCCCGTGATCCGGTCGCGGCGCTTGGCAATGATCCCGCCGACGCGCGGCAGGCCCACCAGCGTCATCACCAGATAGAGGGCGATGAAGGTGATGGCCAGCCAGACGAGCTGGGTCGGGAAGGTGGCGACGTCGAATTGCGGCATCGCGCGGCGATACGCCTAGGAGACGAAGAGGATCAGGAACGCGATCGCCAGGCCGAACAGGCCGGTCGCCTCGGCGAGCGCGAAGCCGAGGAACGCGAACGGCGTGACCTGGGCCGCCGGGTTGCGCGCCAGCGCGTTGATCAGCGCCGCGAAAACATTGCCGATGCCGATACCGGCGCCGACGAGTGCGATGCAGGCGATGCCTGCGCCGATCATTTTTGCGGATTCTGGTTCCATGGCGAACTCTCCAAAGGTTTCAGTGAAGGTGGATGGCGTCGTTCAGATAGAGGCAGGTCAGGATGGCGAAGACATAGGCCTGCAGCACCGCGACCAGGAGCTCGAGAAAGAAGATCAGGATGTCGAGCCCGAGCGGCAGCAGGCCAAGCACGCCGATGCTGGCGGCAAAGCCGCCGAAGATCGCGAGCATGGTGTGGCCGGCAAGCATGTTGGCGAACAGCCGGATCGACAGCGTGAATGGCCGGATCAGGTAGGACAGCAGCTCGATCGGCACCAGCAGAACCAAAAGGACGAGCGGCACGCCGTGTGGCACGAAAAAGCTGAGGAAGTGCCAGCCGTGACGCCAGATGCCGATCAAGGTCACGCCGATGAAGACGACCGCCGCCATCGCAAAGGTGACGATGATCTGGCCGGTGAAGCTGTAGCCAAAGGGGATCAGGCCGAGCAGATTGCCGAACAGGATGAACATGAACAGCGTGAAGATGAACGGGAAATAGCGCTGGCCTTCGGCGCCCACCGTCTCATCGATCATGTTGCCAACGAATTCGTAAGCGAGCTCGCCCAGGGATTGGATGCGGCCCGGCACCAGCTCTTCGCGGCGCGTGCCGATGACGACGATCGCCGAAACGACGAGCATCGCAATGGTCATCAGCAATGCCGAATTGGTGAACGAAACGTCGAGCTTGCCGATGTGCAGCGGCACGATCGGCTTGATCACGAATTGCTCGAGCGGTTCCAGTTGCAGCGCCACGTCAGTCCTCGTCCTCGTCGTCCCCTGCCGCACCGGCCTTGCCGCCGCGCGCGCCGACCTTCGATCCCATCCCGGAAACCGCGCGGTACACGTTCCACATGCCCGCGGCGACGCCGAGAAAAAACATCACCACCATCGCCGCCGGCTTGGTCCCAAGCCAGCCGTCGATCGCCCACCCGATGGCGACCGACACCACCACCGCGACCACCAGCTCGAGCCCGATGCGCAGCCCGAATGCCAGCGCGCTCGACGTCGGCGCAGCGCCCCGCATCGCGAGCTTCGGTGAATGCTCGCCACGCGCCTTGGCTAGGCGCTCACCTAAATCCTTGAGGCTCGCCCGCGCCTCGCGTTCGTCCATCCCAACCACCGGGAATACTTGAAGAATTCCCCCGCGGCGCGGGCTCGCGCGGCCGTTGATTCCGCGCCGGAAAGGCGCGCAACTTCTAAAAGGCGTTACCGGGCGAGTCAAGCGCGGGAAGGCGCCGAATCAGGCGGTGCGACGAAGCTGCTCGACCCCCTGGAGATCGACCGAAACCAGCTGCGAAACGCCCTTTTCGCCCATGGTCACGCCATAGAGCCGGTCGACGCGCGCCATGGTCAGGCGGTGGTGGGTGATGATCAGGAACCGCGTCTCGGCGCTTTCCGCGATTTCCGCGACGAGGCGGCAGAACCGATCCACGTTCGCGTCATCAAGAGGTGCGTCCACCTCGTCCAGCACGCAGATCGGCGCCGGATTGGTAAGGAAGACCGCGAACAGCAGCGCCAGCGCGGTGAGCGCTTGCTCGCCGCCCGACAGCAGGGTCAGGTTCTGCAGCTTCTTGCCCGGCGGACTCGCCATGATCTCGAGCCCCGCTTGGAGCGGATCGTCGTCCTCGCTCGGGTCGAGCCGCAGATGCGCGTTGCCGCCGCCGAAGAGCCGCACGAACAGCTTGCCGAAGTGGTCGTTCACCTGCGTGAAGGCGGCGAGCAGCCGTTCGCGGCCTTCGCGGTTGAGCGCCGTGATGCCCTGACGCAGCTTGGCGATGGCGCCGACCAGATCCTCGCGCTCGCGGTTGAGGCCGTTCAGACGTTCCTCGATCTCCTGCGATTCCGCCTCGGCGACCAGGTTCACCGGCCCCATGTTCTCGCGCTCGCGCAGCAGGCGGTCGAGGCGTGTGGTGGCGGCGCCGATCTCGGGCAATTCCTCGTCAAGTTCGATGCCGGCGGCGGCCAAAACGCCTTCGGGTTTCGCTTGCAGTTTCTCGGCGATGGCATCAGCGACGGTCGTGCGCGCCAGCACCGCCTGATCGCGCACGCCTTCGGCGCGAACGCGCTCCTCGCGCGCTTCGCCCGCGGACGCTTCGGCGGCGCGCGCCGCCTTGTCCGCTTCGGCCAACTTGCCTTCGCCCGCCGCCAACGCGTCGGCGGCCTGGTTGCGGCGCGCGGTCGACGCGGCGATGGTCTCGGCCAGCTTGTCGCGTTCGACCGCGATTTCCTGCGGCCGTTGCGCCAGCGATTCGATCTCGGCATGGAGCTCGCCGCGACGGCTCTCGAGCGTCTGCCGCTGGCGGGTGGCGGCCTCGGCGCGTTGCTCCCACGATTTCAGCTCGACGCCGATAGCCGCCAGCCGCTCGCTGCGCGTGGCCGCTTCGCGCACCAGCCGGTCGTGCTCGCCCTGATGCGCTTGCTGCAAAGCGCGGCGTTCGGTGAGCGTGGTCCGTGCCGCCTGAATTTCGTCGCGGCCGACGGCCGGGTCGGGCAGGGCGTCGAGCGCGCTCTGCGCCGCCGCGGTCTCCGCTTCGGCTTCGCTGCGATCGAGCGTCAGCCGCTGTGCGGCTTCCTCCAGCGCGGCGCGGCGCGAAGCGATCGCGGCGGCGGCGCGGGCCAATTCTGCCTCGTGGTTGCGGATGTCGGCGAGGGCGTCGAGCGCTTCGCGCGCGTGCTGGCGGGCCTGACGGTCGGCTTCGGCGCGTTCGCGTTTGTGGCGCTGCGCTGCCTCGAGCGCGTCGCGCCCCCGCGTCACCTCAGCCTCCGCGTCCTGGAGCTCGTGCGCGAGTTCGGTCAGGCGATGGCGCTGTTCGAGCCGTTGCGTCGCGGGTGCCGGCGCGCCGGGGAGCTGGCGGAACCCGTCCCAGCGCCACAGGCCGCCGCCGCGGCTGACCAGCCGTTGGCCCGGACGCAACTCTGTTTGCAGCCGCTCGCCGTCGGCGACGGTGTCGACGATTCCGATCTGGGTGAGGCGGCGCGACAACGACACCGGTGCCGTGACATGGTCCGACAATCGCGTCACGCCGGCTGGCAGCAGCGGCGCATCGGCATAGTCGGGCAGGCCGAACCAATACGCCGGCGCCGCGACGTCGGTCGGCGCCGTCAGATCGTCGCCGATCGCGGCGCCAAGCGCTGCCTCGAAGCCGTGGGCTACTTGGATCGCATCGAGTACCGGCGGCCACTTGTCTTGATCGGGCTTGGCCAACAGCTGTTGCAGCGCCTCGCTCTCGGCTTTCAGCTTGGCGCGGCTCATCTCGGCGGCTTCCAGCGGTCCGCGCGCCTCGGTCTCGGCGGCTTGCGCTTCGGCCAGCGCCTTTTCGGCGGCCGCCAGCGCCGCGCGGCTTTCCTCGGCGGCGGTTTCCGCCGCTTTGAGCGCCGCCAGGGTTTCGGCGCCGACGCCACCGGCGCCGGCTTCGGCGTCGAGCGCCGCGCGTTGGCGGGCGATCTCGTCGGCCCGATCCTTGAGGCGGATTTGACGTTCGCCGGCCTCGCTGATCCGTGTCGCCAGCGCGGCGCGACGCGCTTCTTCGCTGGCGACGCGCTCGGTCAGCGCCGTCAGCCGGGCATCGAGCGCGGCCACGGCCTCGGCAACGTGCGCCAAATCCTCAGCCGCCTTCGCCTGTACCCGTTGTTCGTCTTGCTGAGCGGCGGCCAGCGAATGGCGTTCCTCGCCCAACCGCGCCAGCGCGGCGCGTGCATCGGCGGCAAGCTCGTCCTCGCGTTTCAGGTCGGCGGCGAGCTGTTCGAGCCGGGCTTCGGCCGATTGCCGCGCCGCCATGATGCGGCGTTCCTCGTCGTCGAGCGCTTGACGCGCCAGCGTCAATCGCTGGAGCTCGGCCGAAGCCACCGCCTCGTCCTGGCGCAACGCCGGCAACTCGGCGGCGGCCGCTTCGCGCAGGCGGTCGGCCGCGGCAGCGGCGGTCATCCGTTCGGCGACGACGCGCTCGGCGGCGCGCAGCCGCTCTTCCGCCGCCGTCAATTCGCCGGTGGCGGCGGCATAGCGCAGGTGCAGCACGGTCGCCTCTGCGCGGCGGATCCAATCCGACAGCCGGCGATAGCGTTGCGCCTGGCGCGCCTGCTTCTTCAGGCTTTCGAGCTGGGTCTCGAGCGTGCGCAACACGTCGTCGAGCCGTGCCAAATTGGTTTCGGCGGCCTTGAGACGCAGCTCGGCTTCGTGCCGTCGCGAATGCAGGCCGGCGATGCCGGCGGCTTCCTCGAGCAGCATCCTTCGGTCAGCGGGCTTGGCGCTGATGATCGCGCCGATGCGGCCTTGGCTCAGGATGGCGCTCGAATTGGCGCCGGTGGCGACGTCGGCGAACAGCAGCTGCACGTCGCGGGCGCGAACGTCGCGGCCGTTGATGCGGTAATCCGAGCCGATGCCGCGTTCGATGCGGCGATGGATCTGAATCTCGTTATGCGCGTCGTAGGGCTGCGGGGCGTCGTGCGCGGCATTGTCGAGGTGCAGCATCACCTCGGCGACGTTGCGGGATGGCCGCGCGCTCGTGCCCGAGAAAATCACGTCGTCCATCTCGCTGCCGCGCAGGCGCTTGGCCGACGTTTCGCCCATCACCCAGCGCATGGCGTCGAGGATGTTCGACTTGCCGCAGCCGTTGGGCCCGACGATCCCGGTCATGCCGGGTTCGATCACGAGCTCGGTCGGGTCGACGAAGGATTTGAAGCCGGAAAGTCGGAGTTTGGCGAAATGCACGATCGGGCTGCGGGTTAGGTACGCGACATGAGCGAGCTGAGCCAGTTCCGGACCGTTGCGATCACGCCACGCGGGTGGTCGTTCATCGCCGTCGCCGGGCCGACCCGGCTCGGCGCCGCGGCACCAGATTTGGCTTCGAGATATTTGACGAACTCGTCATAGGGCACGTCGCCGATCACCTTGGTGCCGTTGACGAAGAAGGTCGGCGTCGAATCGATGCCATACTGATTCTGCGCGGCGAGACGCGAATTCAGCACGGCATCGGAGAGTTTCTGGTTGTTGGCGCAGGCGTCGAACTGAGCCTGGCTCATGCCGCCGAGCTTGGCGATGCGCGCCAGCGCCGTCTTGGTCGCGGCTTCGCTATTCTGCGCCCATTCGCGCTGTGTCTGGAACAACGTTTCGATAAACGGGAAGTAGCGCTCGGGTGGGAAGCATTGCGCAACCGTGGCCGCCACCAACGCCGACTGATCGAGCGGGAAGTCGCGATACACCAGTTTGGCTTTGCCGGTGTCGATCCAGTCTTTCTGCAGCTTCGGCAACGTATCGCTGGCGAACGCGGCGCAATGCGGACAGGTGAGCGACGCGTATTCGAATATGGTGACTGGCGCGTTCTTGTTGCCGAGGATGTGATCGTTGGCCTGCAAGGTCGGCGCATCGGCGGCGCGCGTCGGCAACGCAGTGGCTTGCAATACGGCCATCGCGATCGCGGCGGCGAAGATCAGCCGATAGAAGCGCATGAACAACCCCACACCCTAAAAACGGCCCGATGCTAGGGCTTGCGCGGCGTTAGTTCAAGCAACGCGCCGTCTTCGAGTCGGAAAAATCCGCTCAGCGGATTTTGTCGCCGCCAGTTCCGATCACCGCTTCGCCGAGTCGCGTCAGTGCGTCGCGCAGCTCGCTATCGGCGATGCTGGCAACCCGCTGCGCCAATGCGGCGCGCTCGTTCGGTGCGAGATCGCGGCGACGGCGCGGCGCAGTCGCCGTTTCGGTCGGCAGCGGACCCTGCACCAGGACCAGCCGCGCCAAGGCGCGGTACCCGAAAAAAGCATTGAGCCGCTCAAGGATCTGAGGTTCGCGGTGCTGCGCTTCGAGCGCAAATCCCGGCGCGACGCGCAGCCGCAGCGCACCATCGCGGCGCTCGCCCGGCGGAAAGGTGAGCTTTTCCGGCATCATCCGGCGGGCAAGGTCGGCGCCGACGATGTCGGCCCATTGCGCCACCAGCTGGCCTTCGGAAAAGCCACGCTTACCGAGCGCCGGCTTGACGATCCGCGGCACGTCTGCCGCCAGCGCCCGCATCGCGCCGCGCCGACGATCAGCCTCGTTCGATGTGCCCGCCAACTCGTAACCTCCTTACGCCCGTGGCAAGATAAAGCATGCCGCGTGCCCGGTCGATGTCCCGTCCTGCCGCCGATCTGTCGGCGTCGCTGCTCGCTTGGTACGACCGATATCGCCGCGTGCTGCCGTGGCGGGCGCTGCCGGGCGAAGCCGTCGACCCCTATCGCGTCTGGCTTAGCGAAATCATGTTGCAGCAAACCACGGTCGCGGCGGTTGGACCGTATTACGGGCGTTTCCTGGCACGCTGGCCGACCGTCGAGACGCTGGCGCGCGCGGAACTCGATGACGTGCTGCACGCCTGGCAAGGCCTTGGCTATTACGCGCGGGCGCGCAATCTGCACGCGTGCGCCCGTGCGGTGGTCGCGCATGGCGGCTTTCCCGACACCGAAGCTGGCTTGCGCACGCTGCCGGGCATCGGCGCCTATACCGCGGCGGCGATCGCGGCGATCGCTTTCGACCGCCGGGCGGCTGCGGTCGACGGCAATGCCGAGCGCGTACTGGCGCGCCTTTACGCCGTGCGCACACCGTTGCCGGCGGCGAAGCCGCGGCTGCGCGACGACGCCTTGTCGCTGGTGCCTGCCGACCGGCCCGGCGATTTCGCGCAGGCCCTGATGGATCTCGGCGCCACGGTTTGCACGCCGAAGCAGCCGCGCTGCGGCGCCTGTCCGTGGCAGGGGTGCTGTCGGGCCGTCGCCCAGGGCATCGCCGAAACCTTGCCGCAGCGCACGGCCAAGTCGACCAAGCCGCGGCGGCACGGTGTCGCGTTCTGGGCGGTCAACGAAACCGGCGCCGTGCTGTTACGTCGCCGGCCGCCGAACGGCCTGCTCGGTGGTATGATGGAAGTGCCGTCGACCGAATGGCGCGTCACGCCGTGGGACGATCGGGAGGCGACCAAAGCCGCACCGCTCAAGGCGCGCTGGCGCCGGCTTCCCGGCACGGTAGCGCATGGCTTTACCCATTTCGACCTCGAGCTCGTGATCCTGACCGCGACCGCGAAGGGCGCTACCGCGCGCAACGGCGTCTGGGTGGCGCCCGCCCGGTTCAAGGATCATGCGCTGCCCAGCGTCATGAAGAAGGTGATCGACCGGGCGCGCCGCGCCGCGGCGCCGGTCTAGCCGGCCGGGCCCATTTCGGCGCGGAACTTCTGCCGCAGCACGTCGATCGACACGGCGTGTCCCTTGACGTCGACGTGCCAGAACGCCCAGCCGTTGCAAGCGGCGGCGCCCTGGACTTCGGCCGCCACTTTGTGGATCGAGCCTCTGGTTTCGGCCGAAATCACCGTGCCGTCGGCGCGCACCTTGGCCGTCCAGCGGCGCGAGGCGTCGAACAGCACGTCGCCCGGCTTGAGGAAACCGTTCTCGACCAGAGCGCCAAAAGGCACCCGCGGCTCGCCGCGCTTTTCGGCGGTCGCGATATCCTCGCTCGCCGATGGCGTCACCGTGGCAACGCGCTCGCGCGCCAAGCGCGCGTAATCCTTCTCGCGCTCGATGCCGATGAACCGGCGGTTGAGCCGTTTGGCGACCGCACCGGTCGTGCCGCTGCCGAAAAACGGGTCGAGCACCAGGTCGCCGGGCTTGGTCGCCGCCAACAGTACGCGGTGCAGCAGGGCCTCGGGCTTCTGGGTCGGGTGCGCCTTCTTGCCGTCGCGCTTCAGGCGTTCGCTGCCGCCGCAGATCGGTAGCAGCCAGTCGCTACGCATCTGCACGTCGTCGTTGAGCGCCTTCATCGCCTGATAATTGAAGGTGTACTTGCTATCGCGCGACTTGCCGCACCACAGCAGCGTCTCGTGCGCGTTGGTGAAGCGCCGGCCACGGAAATTCGGCATCGGATTGGTCTTGCGCCAGACGATGTCGTTGAGAATCCAGAAGCCCATGTCCTGGAGCAACGCGCCGACGCGATAGATGTTGTGGTACGAGCCGATCACCCACAAGGTGCCGTCGGGCTTCAGGAGGCGGTGTGCCGCCGCGAGCCAAGCGCGGCTGAAGCGGTCGTAGGACGCGAAATCGGCGAACTTGTCCCAGGCCTCGGTGACGGCATCCACATGGCTGTTGTCGGGCCGATGGAGCTCACGGTTGAGTTGTAGGTTATAGGGCGGGTCGGCGAACACCAGGTCGACCGATTCCGCCGGCAACCGCGCCATGACCTCGACGCAGTCGCCGATCAAAACCTCGCCCAGATCGTCGCTTGTTTCCCCCAAATGCCGCATCCGGCCCCCCGTCCGGATTTCGGTTGTCGGCGCGAGTCGCGCCGCCAGAGCCGAATCGGCGCATCCTGCTCTGTCCCGAGTCGGGTGTCAATATATGGGGAGAGTCAATGACTTAGTTAGATTCGCTCGGGTTTGACTCGAATGCGATACTGAGCTGCACGGGCGCGAACGACCGGCGATGGTGTGGCGTTGGTCCAAGGGTCCACAACCCGCTGCGATGCTCGGCGGTGGCATAGCCGACATTGGTTTCCCAGCCGTAGCCGGGATAGCGCCGCGCCAGCGCACGCATCAGCCGGTCGCGCGTGACCTTGGCGACGATCGACGCAGCGGCGATCGACAGCGACAGGGCGTCGCCGCCGACGATCGTGCGCGTGCGGCAGGGCAGCTGCGGATTCACGTTGCCGTCGACTAGCGCCCAATGCGGCACCGCCGGCAGGGCATCGAGTGCGCGCCGCATGGCAAGCAGCGAGGCTTGCAGGATGTTGAGTCGATCGATTTCCTCGACCGACGCAGCGCCGATGCCGACAAGGGCGCACGACCGCAGGCGGGCCGCATAATCCTCGCGCGCAGCCCGCTCGAGTTTCTTCGAATCGTCGATTTGGGCACGCAGGTCGCGCGGCATGCGGGCGGAATCGATGATTACGGCCGCCGCCACGACAGGGCCGGCCAGCGGCCCGCGACCGACTTCGTCGATGCCGCAGACGGTACCGTCGCATTCCCGCTCGAGCGCGAGATCGGGCATGCCGCTAAGTGACACCCGCCGCGCCCGCCGCGCAAGCGCGACACGCACCGGCGGCGGAAATTACAGCAGCCTGAGCTGGGCGCTCGGCAGCGGCGGCGGTGCGAACTTCGTCGTGTCGAGGCGCCACAAGCGGCCGCGATTGAGGTTGAGCTTCAGCCGTCGGCACGCGGTCTCGAAGCGGATGCGCAGCAATTCGGCGTAAGGACCGGTGCCGCGCATGCGCTTGCCCCATTGCGGGTCGTAATCCTTGCCGCCATGGCCTTCGCGCACCAGCGACATGACGTGCTTGGCCTTGGCCGGGAAGTGGTCGTTGAGCCACTCGATGAACAGCGGCGCCACCTCCAATGGCAGGCGCAGCATGGTATAGCCGGCGCCGCGCACGCCGACCGCGGCGGCGCGCTCCAGGATCGCTTCGAGTTCGGCATCGTTAAGCGCCGGAATCATCGGCGCCGCCATCACGGCGGTGGGAATGCCGGCGCCGGTCAGGGCCGCGAGCGTTTCGACCCGCCGTTCGGGTGTGGCGGCGCGGGGCTCCATCGTTCGCGCCAGCTTGCGGTCGAGCGTCGTCACCGAAACCGCGCAGGCGGCGAGGTTGTCCTTTGCCATGTCGGCCAGGATGTCGATGTCGCGCTGAATCAGCGCCGACTTGGTGACGACGGTGACCGGATGCCGAAAATCGCGCAGCACTTCGAGGATGCCGCGCATGATCCGGTAGTGGCGCTCGGCCGGTTGATAGGGATCGGTGTTGGTGCCGAGCGCGATCGGCTGGCAGCGATACGACGGCTTGCGCAGTTCGGCGGCAAGCAGCGCCGGCGCCTGTTCCTTGACCAGGATGCGGCTTTCGAAATCGAGCCCCGGCGACAGGCCGAGATAGGCGTGCGTCGGCCGGGCGAAGCAATAGATGCAGCCGTGCTCGCAGCCGCGATACGGATTGATCGAACGGTCGAACGGAATGTCGGATGAATCGTTGCGCGCGATGATGCTGCGTGTGCTGTCGCGCAGGAACTGCGTCGCGAGGCGCGGCGGCAATTCGTCGGCCGTGCCCCAACCGTCGTCGAACGCTTCGCGCTTTTCCTGCTCGAAGCGCCCGGTCGCGTTGCTGCCGGCGCCGCGGCCCTTTTGCAGCGGCACCCTGGCGGTGTCGTCCATGGCGTTAGGATGCGCCTGGGCTTAGAACAAATCAAGAACTTCAGCCCGGGGCGGCCGAAACGGCCTTAGACAACCGTGTTGGCCTTCAACGTGCGGCCGGCGCGATGTGCTCTTTAAGTCGCGGCATGAGTTCGACCAGGTTGCACGGCCGGTGCCGGTTGTCGAGCTGTGGCCCGATCACCTCCCAGCCGTCGCGGCAGGCGCCCGGCGAACCCGGCAGCGCGAACAGATAGGTGCCGCCGGCGACGCCGGCGGTGGCGCGGCTCTGGATCGTCGACGTGCCGACCTTCTGATAGCTGAGCCAGCGGAACAGTTCGCCGAAGCCGAGAATCTCTTTCTCGTAGACCGATTGAAACGCTTCGGGTGTGACGTCGCGGCCGGTGACGCCGGTGCCCCCAGTCGCGATCACGACGTCGATGGCTGGATCGGCGATCCAGGTCTTGAGCGCGGCGACGATCGCGCTCTGCTCGTCCTTGACGATGCGTTTGGCGGCGATGCGATGGCCGGCAGCGGTGGCCAGTTCGGCCAGCGTGCGGCCCGATTTGTCGGACGCCTCGTCGCGCGTGTCGGAAACCGTCAGGATCGCGATATTGACGGCAACGAACGGACGCTTCTCATCGATTGTCGGCGACACGGCGTTCACCGCTATCGTGAATGTCGAAAGCGGTATAGATCGGCCAATGGCCCTCGGCAAGCGAGTCCAGATCGGGCGTCGGCTGGCCGAGACGCGCGCGATAGATCCAGTAATTCGCCATCACGCGCTCGGTGAAGGCGCGTGATTCCGGCACCGGGAAGGTCTCAAGGAACAACAGCGGATCGGCGCGATAATCGGTCATGGCGATCTTCCGCCGCTCGACCGCACCTGGCCCGCCGTTATAGGCGAGCGCGAAGAACAGCAGATTGCCGCGGATGTGATCGTCGCGCAGCAGCGTCCGGATATATTCCTGCGCCAGCGTCATGTTGGTTTCGGGATCGGCCAGCTGCACGCGTTCGCCGCGGCCGCCGCTGACGTCCTGGCCGAGCTGCGTCGCCATCGAGCGCGCGGTTGCCGGCATCAACTGCATCAGGCCGCGGGCGCCGGCATTGCTCACCACCTGCGGCGCGAATTTCGATTCCTGGCGCATCACGCCATAGAGCAGGGCGCGATCGACAGTGAAGCCGCCGTGCGGCGTCCAGCGCGGGACCGGATAAAGCGCCCGGTCGTAGTCCTGACCGTTGCGGCGCGCCACGATCGCGCCCAGTTGCAGGCTCAACGCTGGCAGGTTCGCATGGTCGGCCAGCACGATCGCCGCTTGCATGGCGCCGGTCGAGCCACGCGCCGCCATCAGGCGCAGCTCCGCGGCCGCACCGTTCGGGTCGCCGATTTGCAGTTCGGCCAAAGCACGCCGGCCGGCCGGTTCACCAGTCATGATGCCGGCATCGAGGCTGTTGAACGGTTCGTCGGCGAAATTGAAGCTGGTATCGACGCCGAGCAACCGGCGGGCGAGCAATCCGTAAAAGGTATGCGGGTGATTGGCGGCTATCCCGAGCCAGCGGGCGACGTTGGCCGGATGATGCGACCGAAGTTCGACGCGCGCGGTCCAGAAGGCTGCGGCGGAAATCATCGACGGCGATTGCGCCGACGCGGTGGCGAGCGTCGAGAAGGCCTTGCGCGCTTCGTCGAGGCGGCCTTCGCGCCAAGCCGCGAGTCCCGTCTGCCAGACGCCGTTGGGTGCGGGGGTGGGTTCCACATCCGTGCCGGCAGGGCGCCGATCAAGGTCACCACCCGCCAGCGACAGCGCCGCCATGACGCTCGCCGTCGGTTTGGCCGGTTTCACGCCGTTAGGCGCGCGCTTGACCGCCAAGCCATAGATTCGGCCGGCTTCCGGCTCGTCGCCATAGGCGTCAAGCCAGGCCGCGAGCTCGGCGTACGTCGAGTGGTACCGCGGATGGATGTAGCGTTGGGCCAGGACGTGGCCGAGCAGCAGCCGGTTCTTGAGCAAACCGATCTCGCGGTCGGCCGCCTGCCATTGACCCAGGCGCTGTTGCAGCTCGATCAACCTATAGCGTTCAGCATCTGCCCCACTCAATACGTAGGGCAGATCCGTATCGCTCCGGAGATCGGTCGGAGGTGTCAGCGCGGCGGACTTCAACTCGCCGCCGAAATCACCCGCAGCCGCGTTATGGAAAGCGAACAATGCTGCTGAAAAAACCGCAATAACAAACAGCGCAGCGTAAGTCTTGTTCGACCGTCCCCCACGTTTCCAGCCGTTCATTCGGCAGGCCTTAAACTATCTTGCAGGCAAAAGGCAAGTCAAAATTTTATAAAGTTCCGTGATATGTCGGCTGCATTTATACCACGGTTAAAAATTCTACAAAACGGCCAATTATTACTTTAGAGAATTCATCCTATTCTGTATCGCCAAGAGATCGCGCCATGATTCACTTTTGTGTGCAGGTGCACGTAAAAGAAAAGACGGGTGATACGTTGCAAGGGCTGGTACGGGTCCGAGGTCGGGAACCAACAGATCGAACCACCGTCCGCGTAGGCGGGTAATGCCGTCGTTGCGGTTGAGCAGGGTGGTGGTGGCGGTTCCACCGCACAAAACCACGATTTTCGGCCGCTTCAGGGCGATGTGCCGCCAAACGAAGGGCAGGCAGATCGCGGTTTCCTCCGGCGTCGGCTTGCGATTGCCGGGCGGCCGCCAGAACAGGACGTTGGTGATATAGGCGTTCTCGCTGCGTCGGACGCCAATGGTGGCCAGCATCCGATCGAGGAGCTGACCGCTGCGGCCGACGAACGGCAGGCCGACCCGGTCTTCGTCGGCGCCGGGTGCTTCGCCGATCAGCATCAGTGGCGCCGCCGGGTTGCCGTCGGCGAAGACGGTATGCGTCGCGGTCCGCCGCAGCGAACATCCGTCGAACGATTCGACGGCGGCGCGTAGCGCGGCAAGATCCGTCGCCGCGTCGGCGAGTTCCTTGGCGCTGGCTAGCATCGCGCTCTGGGGTGCGTTCGCGACCGGTGCCGGCGTCTGCGCGGCCGGCGCCGCCGGCGTCGTCCGCCGCGGCCGTTCGGCGGATTTCGCTTCGGCCCGCATCCGGTCGCGCGGCGCGTCGAGGACGGCGTCGTCCGCGCCCATCGCGGTCTGCCATTCGAGAAGCCGCAGCAGCGCGGCGCGATCCTGCATGTGCCAAGCCTAGCATCGCTGGCTCTTTGGGCACCACCGGCTATAGTCGCGCCGATGCCGCGCGAGCGCATGGAATACGACGTGCTGATCGTCGGCGCCGGTCCCGCGGGTCTTGCCGCCGCCATCCGGCTGAAGCAGCTGCGACCGGCGACGTCCGTCTGCGTCATCGAGAAAGGCTCGGAGGTCGGCGCGCACATCCTGTCCGGCGCGGTGTTCGAGCCGCGCGCGCTCGACGAGCTGCTGCCGGACTGGCGCCAACGGGGGACGCCGTTGCTGACGCCGGCGACCGACGACCGGTTCGTATTTCTGACCCGGCGGCGCGCTTGGCGCTTGCCGACGCCGGCGCCAATGCGCAACCACGGCAACTACATCATCAGCCTCGGCAATCTCTGTCGCTGGCTTGCCAAGGAGGCGGAAGCGGCCGGCGTCGAGATCTATCCCGGCTTTGCCGCCGCTGAGCTGCTGTGCGATGCCGATGGCCGCGTCGTCGGCGTCGCGACCGGCGCGATGGGCATCGGCAAGGACGGCCAGGCGACCGCGGCCTTCCAGCCCGGCGTCGAGCTGCGTGCCATGCTCACCTTGTTCGCCGAAGGCTGCCGCGGGTCGTTGGCCAAGTCGCTTGAGGCACGGTTCGGCCTGCGGGCCGGTTGCGATCCGCAAAGCTACGGCATCGGCATCAAGGAGCTGTGGGAGGTCGCCGCCGACCGTCATTACCCGGGCCGCGTCGTCCATACGATCGGCTGGCCGCTCGACGCGCGCACCTACGGCGGTTCGTTCCTCTATCACCTCGAGAATAACCAGGTCGCGGTCGGTTTCGTGATCGGCCTCGACTACGCCAATCCGTACCTCGATCCCTTCGAGGAATTTCAACGCTTCAAGACGCATCCGGCGATCCGGCCGACCTTGGCCGGCGGCCGCCGTATCGCCTATGGCGCACGCGCGCTCAACGAAGGCGGATTCCAATCAATTCCGGCGCTGAGTTTTCCCGGCGGCCATCTGATCGGCTGCGCCGCCGGTTTTCTCAACGTGCCGAAAATCAAAGGCAGTCACACGGCGATGAAGTCAGGCATGGTCGCAGCCGAGACCGTGGCGCGCCAGCTCGTCGGCGAGCCGGCCGATTTCCGCCAGGCGCTGGTGGCGTCGTGGGTCTGGCCCGAGCTACGCGCGGTGCGCAACATCCGGCCGGCATTTCGCTGGGGCTTGTGGGCGGGTCTCGCGCATGCGGCGTTCGACACTTACATCCTGCGCGGCAAGGCGCCATGGACTCTGCGTCAAACCGCCGACCATCTGGCGTTGAAGCGCGCCGCCGCGGCGCGACCGATCGCCTATCCGAAGCCGGATGGCACGGTCAGTTTCGACCGGCTGTCGTCGGTTTACCTGTCGAATGTCCATCACGAGGAAAACCAGCCGCCGCACCTGCGGCTGCGCCGGCCGGATGACGCGATTGCGGTCAATTATGCGCTCTACGACTCACCCGAGACGCGGTATTGCCCAGCCGGCGTGTACGAAATCGTCAAGAGCCCGGCCGGCGCGGCGCGCCTCCAGATCAATGCCGCCAACTGTGTCCACTGTAAGACTTGTGACATCAAGGATCCGACGCAAAATATCGACTGGACCGTGCCGGAAGGTGGCGGCGGTCCGAATTACCCCAATATGTGACGAATAGGCTGACCCAAGTATGGCTGGGCGGTGTAATCTCCGCCGACCACGCGACCCGCCGGATGGTGCGATGAAGCTGCGATTGAATCTCGCCTGCGTTGCGGCGACAGGCCTTGTCCTCGGATTGGCTGTCGCCGCCGGCAACGCAGCTGACAGTCCGATGGCCGCGCCGTCGCTCAAGCCCGAAAGCGCCTTCGGCGGCTATTTGGCGGCGCTGCACGCGCAGCAGGATCATGACTACCGCGACGCGATGGCGTTCATCGATGCCGCGCTGGCCGCCGATCCCGACAATTACAATTTGATGCGCCGTGCCTTTGCGTTGCGGGTGTCGGCCGGTCGCATCGATCAAGCTGCGCCGCTGGCAAAAAAACTCGTAGCCCATGATGGCGCCGGTGGGTTGGCCGGCTTGGTTCTGGTCGAGCAGGCGATCAAAGCAGGCAACTATGCCGCCGCGATCGGTCAAGCCACCTCGGTGCCGCACGAAGGCGCCCAACGTTACGCGCTGCCGTTGCTGGTCGCCTGGGCCGACGTCGGACGCCACGACCGGGCGAAGGCGCTGCGCGATCTCGATGCGATGGGCGACACGCGCGGCCTCGGCCCGCTCAAGCCCCTGCACCAGGCGCTCATCGCCGATGTCACCGGCCAGGCGACGGCGGCCTCGGCGCTCTATAAGAAGGTGCTGGCGACGGAAACGCCGCCGACCGCGCGGGTTGCCGAGCTCGCCGGCAATTTTTACGAGCGCCAGCACGACGGCATCGCCGCGCGCGCGGTCTATCAGAGCATCGCGCCGGTCGATGATTCCGACGTTGGTGCCGCCGGGCTGGATCGTTTGGCGCACGGCGTGATTCCGCAGCCGCTGGTTACGACTGCCGCCGACGGCGCCGCCGAAGCGTTGTTCGACCTCGCGAGCCTGCTCGACCAAGCCGAAACGCTCGATGCCGCATTGATCTATGTGCGGCTGGCGCTCGACCTCAAACCCAATTATCCACTGGCCCAGCTGCTCACCGGTGAAATCCGCGCGCAGCAGGATCAGCCCGAGGAGGCGCTGGCGCTCTACCAGCGTGTCGATGCGGCATCGCCTTATTCGTGGACGGCACGGATGCGCGTTGCGCTGACGCTCGACATGCTGTCGCGTACCGACGAGGCGCTCAAACTGCTCGAGACGCTGGCGGCGGAACAGCCGACGCGACCCGCACCGCTGATCGAGCTCGGCGACGTCTTGCGGTCGCACAGCCGCTTTACCGACGCGATCGGCGCCTATGATCGCGCGCTGGCGCGCATTTCGAAGCCGCAGGCGGACGATTGGCGAATCTTCTACAGCCGCGGCGTCTCGTACGAACGCAGCGGCCAATGGCCGCACGCCGAAGCCGATCTCGAACGCGCGCTGAAGCTGCGGCCGGAGCAGCCGTTGGTGCTGAACTATCTCGGCTATACCTGGATCGACAAGGGCGAGAAGGTGCCGGAAGCGGTCAAGATGATTAAACGCGCGGTCGCGCTCCGGCCGAACGACGGCTACATCGTTGACAGTCTCGGCTGGGCTTATTTCCGGCTCGGCGACTATGCACAGGCGACCGAGACGCTCGAACACGCGATCGAGCTGGTGCCCGAGGATCCGACGATCAACGATCACCTTGGCGACGCCTATTGGCGTTCCGGCCGCGAAGCCGAGGCGCGCTATCAATGGCAGCGCGCGCTTCAGTTCAAGCCGGAAGAGGACGAGGCGAAGACCATTCAAGCCAAGCTCGATCATGGGCTTGGCGCGGCGCCGGCGAAGGTGAGCGGCGGCTGAGCTTGCTCGCGCCGGCCAAGCTCAATCTTTATCTCCACGTCGTCGGCCGTCGCGCCGATGGCTTTCATCTGCTCGACAGTCTCGTCGCCTTTGCCGACATCGGCGACCGCGTCACCGTCAGCCCGGCGCACAGTCTCAATGTCGCCATCACGGGCCCATTCGCGGCCGAACTGTCGGCGCACGATCCAACACAGAATCTCGTCTGGCGTGCCGCCGAAGCGCTCGCACGCGAGCTCGGCCGGCCGCCGGGCGCGCTCATCGTCTTGGAAAAGAATCTGCCGATCGCATCCGGCATCGGCGGCGGTTCGAGCGACGCGGCGGCGACTCTGATGTCGCTGGCGGCGTTGTGGAACGCAACGCTCGCGCCGGAGCGGCTGGCCGTTCTCGGGGCCACGCTCGGCGCCGACGTTCCGGTCTGCCTTGTCGGACAAGCGGCTTTCGTCGGCGGCATCGGCGAGACCATCGCGCCGGCGCCGGCGCTGCCTGATGCGTGGGTCGTGCTGGTCAATCCGCGCCGCGCGCTGCCGACGCCGGATGTCTACAAGTCGCGGCAAGGCCCGTTCGGCCAGCCGGCGCGTTTTGCGTCTGCGCCGGGCAATGCGGCCGAGCTGGCCGTGATCCTGAAGCAACGCCGCAACGATCTCGGCGATGCGGCCCGCACGATCGTACCGGAAATCGAAGACGTGCTCGCGGCGCTGGCGGCGTGCGACGGCGCGTTGCTGACCCGCATGAGCGGCAGCGGCGCGACCTGCTTTGCGTTGTTCGCCGATGAGACCGCTGCTACCGCGGCTGCGGCGCGCGTCCGCCGCGCCAAACCCGGTTGGTGGGTGGCGAGCGGACGGCTGATGTCGTAACGGAACGGCCAGGCGCGGCGTGAGCGTCCGCGCCGGTCAATCAGGGAGTCGCCGCGTTGGCCTTTTGCGACGTCGTCGGACCGGTGCCGGTCTGGATCGTCTGCTGAAGTTGCGTTGCGCGCGCCTGCGCTTTCTTGAGGTCGCCCGGGTTCAACGCGCTGGCGATGTGATCGCGCCGTTGCGCCGCGCCCTGGTCGCCACGCACAGCCGCCGCGGCGTACCACGCATAGGCTTCGACCAACGATTGCGGCACGCCTTCGCCACGCTCGTAAAGCAGGCCGAGATTGAACTGGGCGTTGATGACGCCGGCCGACGCGGCGCGACGGAACCAACGCGCCGCTTCCTGGATGTTCTGTTGCACGCCGGCGCCGTTCGAATAGGCGACACCGAGGTTGAAGGCGGCGTTGGCGTTGCCCTGTTCGGCGGCTTTCTCATACCACGTCACGGCTTGCGCCGGATCGCGCTGAACGCCCATGCCTTCGCTGTACATCACGGCGACGTTGTACTGCGCTTCGGCGACGCCACCGTTGGCGGCGGATTTGAAGAGTTGCGCCGCGTGCGCGTAGTCCTGTTTCACGCCCTGGCCCAGCGCATAGAGCACGCCCAGCCGGTATTCGGCGACGGCGTCGCCGGTCTTGGCGCGCTGTTCGAGCCAGCTCGCGAGCTTGGCCGGATCCTTCGGCGCCGCGGCGTCGGCCGCTTGGCGCGCTGCGACGTTGGCAGCGGCTTCGGCCTGCTGTGCGGCTTTTTCGGGTGCGGGCTTGGCAATGGCAACCTTGCGCGGCGGCAACGGCGGCGGCAGGGCCGGGGTGGCGGCCACGGTCGCAGCCGGTTGTTCGGGTTCGGGCACGGCGGCGGCCGGCGGCTGCATCGCGACCGGTGCGGTCGACGGCGGCATGGCGCTCGGCGCGGGCGCCGGTATCGATGCGGTCACGGGCGGCGGTGGCGGCGGTGAGTTCTCTGGCGATACCAACGACGGCGGCAGCAGCGCGCCGGTGTCGTTGACCGGTGCCGGCGGCGTCGTGATCGGCGAACTCGGCACCATGGCAACCGACGGCGGAGGCGCCGGGGTCGGCGTCACGGCTTGCGGCGTAACCGGCGACAGCGCGGCTTGGCGCGACAGGGTCGTCGGCACATTCGCTGGCGTCGACAGCGCGGCACTTTCGACGGATTCGAAGTGACCGAGGCGGCCCGAGATGAATCGCTGTGCGCCGATGGCGCCGAAGGCGACGGCGAGCGCGACGCCGACTGCGATGAGCAACGGCCGACGTGAACGCCGCGCACGGATCGGATTACGCAGTTCGAGCGGCTCGCGCGTGTCGAACCCGGCATCGGTGTCGAGCGGCACGTACGGCTCGCTCTCCAGATTCTCGTTGAACGCCGGCCACGGCGCGCCGGCGCGCGCCGGCCGTTCTTCGTGCGTGCGCCAGTCGGCAATTTCAGTGGCGAACGCGGCGGCGCGACGTTTCGAATCGCGGGCCCGCTCGAGCGACGACGGCTGCGGCGCCGCAAAATCCTCGGATGGCAGCGCGGCCGGACGCGGGGTTTCGAAGACCGGCGCGGGCGGCATCATGCTGCCAAATGGCACTTCGCCGACAGACGGCGCGACCGGACTTGGCATCGGCGGCGGCGCCGGCGGCACAAACTGGGTCGGTGCCGGCATGGTCGGCGGCGCATCGGGACGCGGCTGGCGCGCGCGGGCCATGAGTTCGGCGAGCGCGGCCCCGGCGCCGCTTGGCGCGGGCGCGGACGGAATCTGGGGCATCAACGGCGGCGGCACGGTCGGATGCAGCGGCGCCATCGGCCGCGGTGGTTCGACGAAGGCTGGTGCCGGCGGCGCGACCGGCGCGGCCGGTACGAAATACTCGGGGCAAGCGCGCCGAATGGCCCGCTCAAGCCACGCGCCGACCGGAATGCCGGCAATCCGCGCGGCACGCTCAGCGAGCAGCCGCAGGGTTGGGTCGACGTCCATGTCGGACCAGCTGGCAGGCAATTCGCGCATCATGGGCGTTGACCTCCTGGCACGGCGGCAATGCGCCGCAGCGCCTCATCGACGCCGGCTTGTTCGGACAAAAGCTGGTCGGCAGCACGTTCGGGATCGGGCGCATCGAGCAACGCGTAGGCTTGCGCCTGCGTCAAGCGGCCGGCGACGATCAGACCGCGCAGGCGCGGCGACAATCCGAGGAGCCGCAGCGTGCGTACGACGTGGGTCATGTCGCGCCCGATCGCGCCGCACACGACACGGGGATCGAGCGAGAATTCGGTCAACAGGCGCAAATAGGCGCGCGCTTCGTCGACCGCCGACAGTGTCCCTTCGCCGAGATTTTCGGTGAGCGAAGCGAGGACCGCTTCGGGATCGGCGAGGTTGATGACCACGGTCGGAATCTGCGCCAGGCCCAGACGCTTGGCGGCGCGCCAGCGGCGCCGGCCGGCGATGATCTCAAAGCGGCCTTCGGTACCGGATTTGCGACGGGCCAGAACCGGTTGACGCAATCCTTCGCGGGCGATGGCCGCGACCAAGGCTTCCGGCGCTTCGGGTTCGTCGCCGCGTACGCCGACATTGCCGGGTTCGAGCGTCAGCGGCGACACCATGAGTGTGGTCGCGTCGAGCGGCGCGCTGGGCGCGGCGAGGTCCGGCATCGGCTGCGGGTGAACCGGCGCCATCGGCGTGGCTGGCCGCGGCGGCGGCGCAACCGGCGCCATGGTCGGTTGCGGCATCGGCGTTGCCGCACGCGGCGGCGCGGCCGGACGAATCGGCAGCGGCTGAACAACGGCGCGGGGTTGCGGCGGCATCGGCGGCGGCGCAACGACGCGCGGCGCGACACCCAACGTGACGCCTTCGGCGGCGGCGGTGTCGGCGATCAACCGGCCGAGCCACTGAGCGAGTGGCAAGCCGGCGTGCCGCGCCGCTCCGTCGGCGGCATTGCGCGCCTCCGGGGAAAGCTGATCGAATTGCCAGAGAGCGGATGCCGTCACGGACCTGGCTCCTTAAATCGTCGCCATTAGTTGCGACTATAAGACAATTTAAAGGTTAATGCTCCGTTACCGGACCTACACATTAAGTACCTGCCTGCGTTGACGTTTCGTTTACAAACCGCCTAGAGTCGCCCAATCACTTTGGGGGACCTAGACGTGGGGCGACTCGAACAGGCGGCCGGCCGGCTGGAACAGGCGGTGGTTCGCCTCGAATCGGCGGTTGCCAGCGTTTCCGGGCGTGCTGCGGCGCGTACCGAATCGTCGGCCGGCAGGCCCCCCGCTGACGTTGCCGCACGGATCGACGCGGTGATCGGTCGTCTTGACCGGGTGCTGGAGGGCTGATGCCGCAGGTGACGGTTGCCGTCAACGGTCGCTCCTACATCATCGCCTGCGAGCCGGGCGAGGAAGACCGCGTGCGTCAGCTTGGTCGCAGCATCGACGCCAAAGTCGTCGGGTTCGCCAAGGATGCACCGCAAGCCGGCGAGGCCCGCCTGTTGGTGATGGCGGCCCTGTTGCTGGCCGACGAGTTGAGCGAGGCACGCGAGACGCTCCGGCGGGCGCGCGCGTCGTCGAGTAGTCCGGCGGCATCCGCCGCCGACGAAGAAGCGCTGGCCGACGGCATCGAACGGCTGGCGTTGCGCATCGAAACGGTTGCAGCGCGTCTCGAGGCGACCCAATTATAAGGACGAGGATGGGGCTGCGCGGTGCGTTAGGCGCATGAAACTCCGGGGCCGATATCGACACCTCGGGGACTGTCCCTACCGGAGCCCTGGTTCCGGCATATGGTTCCCACCTGCGTTAGCGGGCCACGAGGGTTTATCAAGGCCGACGGCCAACGCGGCTCCATCCTCACTTTAATTTTTCGTGCGTTCCGCCGTATGAACCGAAGCATCGCCGCCGATATCCCTGCGCTGAAAGCAACCCTTCGGGCACAGGCGCGCGAACGCCGGTCGGTGGCCTATCGCGCCATCGGCGCGCAGGTCGCGGCCCAGCTGAGCAATTATTTGCCGGAGCTTTATCTGCCGTCGCAGTGCGTCGTCGCCGGTTATCTCCAACGCGGCTCCGAGCTCGATCCGCTGCCGGCGCTCACGTCGCTGCGCAATAACGGCTATCGCTTGGCGCTGCCGGTCGTCACGGCGAAGAACGCGCCGTTGGTTTTTCGCGCTTGGGCGCCGGGCGATCCGGTGGCGCCCGATGCCCAGGGCCTGCCCGCGCCGCTCCCGTCATCGCCCGAGGTCGCACCCGAAGCCGTGTTCGTGCCGCTGACGGCGTTCGATGGCAAAGGTCATCGCCTTGGCACTGGTGCCGGCTATTACGATCGCACGCTGCCCGGCTTGCGCGCGCAGAACGAAAAGCTGCTCGCGATCGGGCTGGCATTCGCCGCGCAGCAGGAGCGCGAGCTGCCGCACGAGGACACCGACGTACCGCTCGACGCAGTCATCACCGAACGCGGCGTGCAATGGTTCCGCGAACGCAAAGGTTGAAAGTTTCGACATGAGGCTGTTGCTTTGCGGCGACGTGGTCGGGCGCGCGGGACGCGACGCCGTCGTGGCGGAGCTGCCACGTCTGCGGCGCGCCTTCGGACTCGATCTTGTCGTCGTCAACGGCGAGAATGCGGCGCACGGTTTCGGCATCACCGACAAGATCTGCGAGCAGCTTTACGCTGCGGGCTGCGACGTCATCACGACGGGCAACCACGTCTGGGATCGCCGCGAGATCATTCCCTATATCGCGAACGATCCTCGCCTGCTGCGGCCGGTCAATTTCCCGACCGGCACCCCGGGTCGCGGCCACGGCGTGTTTGCGACGCGTAACGGGCGCAAAGTGCTGGTGGTGAACGCCATGGCTCGCCTGTTCATGGACGCGATCGACGATCCGTTTGCGGCGGTCGGCAAGCTGCTCGACGAGCATCCGCTCGGTGCGGTCGATGCGGCGTTGATCGATTTCCACGGCGAGGCGACGTCGGAAAAGGCCGCCATGGGCTATTTCTGCGACGGCCGGGTCTCGGCGGTTTTGGGCACGCACAGCCACGTACCGGCTGCCGATCACCGCATTCTGCCGGCGGGTACCGCCTATATGAGCGATGTCGGCATGTGCGGCGATTACGATTCGGTGATCGGCATGCAAAGCGCCGGCGCGATCGCGCGCTTCGTCAAGAAGATGCCGGGCGAGCGGCTCCAGGTCGCCGACGGCGCCGCGACGGTCTGCGCCGCGATCGTCGAGACCGACGACGCCACCGGGCTGGCGCGGCGCATCGCGCCGCTGCGAATCGGCGGAAAGCTGGCGCCGGCTTGGCCGCAGGAGTTGGAAACGACGCACGCGCTGTCACCGTCGTAGCCGGACGCGCCGCATTCCTGCCATATTGCCTCGGCTCAATGCCCGCGGGGGACGCGGGTCACATGGTTGTGGCTTCAACCGATATGATATGGTCGCGGCGAATCCACCTTGTCGCCGGAATGGCAGATGGCCGGGCATTCCCAATTCAAGAACATTATGCATCGCAAAGGCGCGCAGGACAAAAAGCGCGCCAAGGTCTTCACCAAGATCATTCGCGAACTGACCACCGCGGCCCGCGGCGGCGCTGCCGATCCCGAAGCCAATCCGCGGCTGCGCGCCGCGATCATCGCCGCCAAGGAAGCCAACATGCCGCGCGACACGATCGATCGCGCGATCAAGCGCGGCAGCGGCGGCGCCGACACGGAGAATTACGAGGAAGTGCGTTACGAGGGCTACGGTCCGGGCGGGGTTGCGGTGATCGTCGAAGCGCTAACCGATAACCGCAATCGCACCGCGAGCGAGGTTCGTGCGGCCTTCGCCAAGGCCGGCGGCAATCTTGGCGAAAGCAACAGTGTCAGCTTCCTGTTCGATCGCGTCGGCCAGGTGGTGTTTCCGGCGACGGTGGATTTCGATGCGCTGTTCGAAGCCGCGGTCGAAGCCGGCGCCGACGACGTCGAGATTCAGGGCGAGGACCGGGTCGTGACCTGTGCACCCGACGATTTCCACGCCGTGCGCGACCGGCTCGAGCGCAAGTTCGGTGCGCCCAGCGCGGCGCGGCTGGTCTGGCGTCCAAAGACCAATGCGCCGATCGGCCGCGATGATGCCGAAGCGTTGTTCAAGCTGCTCGAGACCTTGGAGGACAGCGACGA
>DASYYB010000061.1:0-3594 GCA_035934235.1 Allostellaceae bacterium
CTGATGCTCGACTGGCGCGGCCAGCTCGCCGAGGCAACCGGCGCCAATCTGTTTCTCAACATCGACGGCACGCTGCACACGCCGACGCCCGACTGCTTCCTCGACGGCATCACCCGCCGCCACGTCATCGGTTTGGCGCGCGCGCGGCAGATCAAGGTGGTCGAGCGTGCGATCATGCCGGACGAGCTTGCCAAGGCGCAGGAAGTGTTTTTGACCGGCAGCGCCGCCGAGATCACGCCGGTGCGCGAGATCGGCCAGTACAAGTTCACGCCCGCTGCCATGACCAAGCAGTTGATCGAGGATTTCGACCGCTCGGTCCGCGCCGCCGAAAAAGCCAGCGCGGCGTAAGACCGCTTAGCCCTTCGCCCAACGTTTCGCCGCCTGGTCGTCGCTGTCCTGGGCTTCGACCCAGCGCGTACCCTGCGGCGTTTCTTCCTGCTTCCAGAACGGCGCCTTGGTCTTGAGCCAGTCGACCAGGAACTCGTTGGCGGCGAAGGCTGCCGCGCGATGTGCCGCCGCCGTCACGACCAGCACGATGCGCTCGCCCGGCAATAGCTTGCCGTGGCGGTGGACGATCAGCGAGGCTTCGAGTTTCCAGCGCTTGTTGGCTTCGGCTTCGATTGCTGTCAGCTCGTCCTCGGTCATGCCGGGATAATGTTCGAGCGTCATCGACCGGATCGCGTCGGCGCCGCCGGCGTCGCGCACCGTGCCGACGAAGGTGACGATGCCGCCGATCGTCGTCTTGCCGCGCGTGAGAGTCTCGATCTCGCGGCCGACATCGAAATCTTCGCGTTGAACGCGGATCATGGCCGTCTCAACCGCCGGTTACCGGCGGAAACAATGCTACTTCGTCGCCCGGCTTGAGCAGGACATCCCAACCGACATGCCGACGGTTGACCGCGACGCGCAGCGTCCGCCGGTCCTTCAGCGCGTCGGCGAAACCGGGCCCGCGCGTCTTGAGCCAATCGACCAGTGCTGTCGGCGTCGCAATGCCGGCCGGAAGATCGAGGGTTTCCTCGGCCGTACCGATCTTGGTTTTGAGCCAGGCGAAATAAAGCAGCCGCATGGGGCTGACTTAGGCGTTGGCACGCGGCGGTGCAAGCCTTACGCGATGACCTCGCTGAACGGCAGGAAATCGACCGTGCCGCCCAGTTCGACATGGCTCAACCCCTCGGGAATCTCGACCAGGCCGTCGGACTCCACCATCGAGGTCAGGATGCCCGCGCCGTCGCGCGGGAATTTCTCCGCCACCCAGCCGGTTTCGCCGGGCTTGAGCCGGGCCCGCAGATATTCGGTGCGGCTGCCCTTCTTGTCGTAGGCGAAGCCCGAGATGACGCGGAACAACCGTGGCGGCACGTCTTCCGCGCCGGACAGCAGCAGCACCAGCGGCCGCGCCAGCAGCAGGAACGTCACCATCACCGCCACCGGATTGCCAGGCAGGCCGATGAACGGCACGCGGCCGATCTGGCCCATCGCTACCGGCCGGCCGGGCTTGATCGCCAGCCTCCAGAAGTGGAGCTTGCCGAGCGCTTCGACCGCCGCCTTGACGTGATCTTCCTCGCCGCTCGACACGCCGCCCGAGGTCATCACCAGGTCGTGCGCTTCGGCGGCGTGGGCAAGCGCGTCGCGCACCGCGTCGAGGCTGTCCGGCAGGATGCCAAGATCGGTCACCGAACAGCTCAGACCTTCGAGCAGCGCGCGCAAGGTGTAACGGTTCGAATCGAAGATCGCGCCGGGCGGCAGCTCGGCACCCGGCTCGCGCACCTCGTCGCCGGTCGAAAAGATCGCGACGCGCAGCTTGCGTCGCACCGTCAGCGCGGTCAGGCCGAGCGAGGCGGCGAGGCCGATCTCCTGCGGCCGCAGGCGCCGGCCGGCGGCCAGCACAGCCGCGCCGCGCTTCACGTCCTCGCCGGCGAACCGGCGATTGGCACCGCGCTTGATTCCCGTTGGCAGCGTCGCGTTGCCATCGGTGACCCGGCAATCCTCCTGCATCAGCACCGTGTCGGCGCCCTCCGGCATCTGCGCGCCGGTGAAGATGCGGATGCATTCGCCGGGCGCCACCTTGCGGCCGAGCGGATGGCCCGCGGCGGCGCGGCCGCCGATCGGCAAGGTCGTCGGCTCGCCGGGCTTGAGCGCGTCGAAGCTCACCGCATAACCGTCGACCGCGGCGTTGTCGTGCGGCGGCACGTCACGCGTCGCCACCACCGGCTCGGCGAGGATGCGGCCACGCGCCTCGTTCAGCCCGACCGATTCGGTCTCGGTGACCGCGCGGACGTTGGATTTGAGGATCTTCAGCGCCTCGCCGGCGGACATCAGCTGTCCGCCGAAGGCGAAGCAGTCATCGCTCAGTTGCGCCATGGAGCAGCGGTTCGATGCGACAGCGTTCCAGGATGAACCCGGCGATGCCGTCGACGTCGTCAATGTTGAATTGGGGCAGCGGGCAACCCGCCAGCCGCTGGTCGCTCGCCACAGCGACGATGTTCGCCTGGTTGGGGTACATCAGCGGCTTGCCGACCGACGCGCGATAGACTTCGAGCTTCGGAAAATCCTCGCCCTTGAAGCCTTCGACCAGCACCAGATCGACCGGAATCATTTGGCGCAGCAGGGTTCCGAGCTTGGGCTCCGGCGCGCCGCGATGCTCGTGCATCAGCGCCCAGCGCTGCGACGACGCAACCATCACTTCGGTCGCGCCTTCCTTGCGGTGGCGCCAGGAATCCTTGCCCGGCTGGTCGACGTCGAATTCGTGGTGGGCGTGCTTGACGGTCGAGACGCGCAGGCCGCGGCCGATCAGCGCCGGCAGCAGCCGCGTCAGCAGCGTCGTCTTGCCGCTGCCGCTCCAACCGGCAAGGCCGAATACGCGCATCGCCGGACCGCTCACGTCGCGCTCGGCTTGGCCGTCTTCATCGACGCGCGTTGCGGCGCCGGACGGTTGATATGGCTCAATCCGGCACGCAGGTAATCGTAGCCGGTCTTCACGGTCAGCACCGCGGCGATCCACAGCAGGAACTCACCGATCGCGCGGACATGCAGCGTTGCCGGACCGGCGTCGCCGACCAGCAGGACTCCGATCGCCAGCATCTGGATGAAGGTCTTCCATTTGGCGAGCTTCGACACCGGCATGCCGACGCGCAGGCCGGCCAGGTGCTCGCGCAGGCCCGAAACCATGATCTCGCGCATCAGGATGACGAGCGCCGGCAGAATGCTCGCGTCCGACAGCCGGTCGTAGACGGCGAGCATGAACAAGGTCGTCGCGACGAGCAGCTTGTCGGCGACCGGATCGAGGAAGCGGCCGAGCTCCGATTGCTGCTGCCACATCCGGGCAAGCCGGCCATCGAGCCAGTCGGTCACCGCCGCCAGGCTGAAGATCACGCAGCCGAGCCACGGTCCCAGCGGCGACGCGGCATAGAACGTCGCAATGACCAAGGGGATGGCGACGATCCGCGACAGCGTCAGCAGGTTGGGCAGTGTCGTCAGCATGGCATTCCGGGCAGACGGCCGGGATCCGACTCAACAACCCCGGCGGTGTTCGGCTGCGAGTTTAGCCCTCGGCATGGAAATGATCATAAATCTTTTTTGCGACGATTTTACTGATGC
>DASYYB010000012.1:0-27765 GCA_035934235.1 Allostellaceae bacterium
GGCGCTCAGGCCCAAACAGACACGGACCGCGATGAGCCGAAGCTGTGTCCGGATCCGGGCCCGGATCGGCCCGGATCGGGTCGCTCGGCCGATGCCGTCGCCTATCAGGCTTACGTCAGTACGCTGGTCAATCCCGATCTGCCAACCCCGCCGGGAATGGCGGTAGCACTCTACAGCTCAAGCAGGGGAAACGATGTCTACTTCGACGACTGCCGACACACCGACGGCGTCATGATCGAAGCCAAGGGTCCGGGCTACGAAGATCTAATCGAAAGCGGTCGTAAAAACGAAAAGTTCAAGAAACTGATAGATAAGAAATTGGTCGGTCAAGCCAACGATCAGCTTGACGCAGCACAAGGCCGGCCGATCGAGTGGTATTTCGGCGAAAAGGGCGCGGCGGATTATGTCCGCGAGCTTTTCCGCGGTGATACTCGCCTATGCAAGATCAAAATCATTTATATGCCGATGCCACGATGACGAACCTTTGGGATAATGGCTTTCGTGCCACCTATTGGGGACCACGCGACGAAACACCGGCGGGATGCTCCACACAATTGCGGAAGTTGGTAGCGGAAGTTGTATCTGCGCTTTCGGAATCCACCCGTTATTTTCAGACTGGTTGGTCTTTCGTGACCCGGAAGCGGTTGAGTTAAGGATGCGCTCACCATGAGCTTCGACATGTTTCTTTTTTGCGTTCAGGATGGCGAGCCGTCGACATTTCCGTTGGCTCTCGTAGAAGAGGCGTTCGGTCTATACGCCAAATCTCGGAACGAAAATGGATGGCAGCTCCATTTTCCGGACGGCGGTGTCTGTGACCTCTATTTCGATCCGACGCCGCAGACTGATGGATTCATGGTGAGCCGGCCTTCGGGCAATCCCGAACTGTGGAAAGGTTTGATCGAAATCCTAAAGCGAACAACGAGCGTCCTTTTATGGCCCGGTGGCCCACCTGTAATTGCCGACGTGTCGGTGATCCCGCATATCCCCAGCGGTATGATCGAATCGCTCGGCGAGCCCGTCATTACGACGGACAGCGATAAAATTCGCGAACTCATCCGAAATAGCTAAGAGCCGGGTGTCGCCCCAAAGTCGGCGACGAAAACCCGCGCCCAACCGCCGATTTGTAGCCCTTTCCACTGCCCCGCGATGCATCGGTCGCGGGCCTGGTATACCAATATTGCGGTGCACAATAGGTCAGCCAATATTATCTTTTGTGCAACGCAATAAGCCTCTAATTCAAGGATACGAGCCATGTTGAGCCTCATCGGCCAAACCTTCCGCGCCCTTGCCCGGCGCTATGTGACGTGGCGCGAGCGCCAGAAGGCCTATGCCGAGCTCGCGCAGCTCGACGACCGGTCGTTGGCGGATATCGGCATCAACCGCGCCGAAATCCCCTACGTGCTGAGCCATCCGCGGCCGGCGCGCGCGCCGGTCTGGGCGAAAGCCGGCCGGACCTCGCACGCGCACTAAGCGCGGCTGACGCGCCGCCCCTCGCCTTGCCTCCGAATCGGAGGCACAGTAGGGCGATGGGCCACGCGCACGACCATCATCACGGTCACACGCATCACAGCGCCGCGGGCAACGCGGCGCTGTTTGCATTTGCGGTGGCGCTCAATCTCGCCTTCGTCGCCGTCGAAGCAATATTCGGATGGCTCGGCGGTTCGATGGCACTGCTCGCCGACGCCGGCCACAATTTCGGCGATGCCTTGGGCCTCGGCGCGGCGTTCGCGGCGACGCAGCTCGCGCGGCGCGAGCCAAGCCACCGCTTCACCTATGGCCTCGGCAGCTCGTCGATCCTCGCCGCGCTGCTCAACGCCATCATCCTATTGATCGCGGTCGGCGCGATCGCCGCCGAAGCGATCCGGCGCCTAGCCGCGCCAACGCCGGTTGCCGGCGAGACCGTTATCGCCGTGGCGTTGGCCGGCGTCGCCGTCAACGGCGTCATCGCGTTGCTGCTGTCGCGCAGCGGCCAACCGCACGACCTCAACCTCAAGACCGCACTCGTCCATGCGGTAAGCGACGCCGGCATCAGCCTCGGCGTCGCGGCGTCAGGCGCCTTGGTCGTTGCCACCGGCTGGCTGCGGCTCGACCCGGCGGTCAGCCTGGCGATTGCCGCCGTCATCGTCGTCGGCACCTGGCGGCTGTTGCAGCGCGGCCTGGCGATGGCGCTGCACGCCGTGCCGCATCAGATCGATCCGGCGGCGGTGCGCGCGCAACTCGCCGCCACACCCGGCGTCATCGCGGTGCACGATCTGCACATCTGGCCGATGAGCACGACCGAAACCGCGCTGACCGTGCATCTGGTAATGCCAGAAGGTCATCCCGGCGACGCCGCCTTGTCCGCGCTGATCGGCGAGCTCGACCGGCGCTTCGCCATCGGCCACGCCACCATCCAGATCGAAACCGGCGACGGCGAACTGGTCTGTCCGCTGGTGTCGGAGCGCGTCGTCTAGAGCACGAACAGCAGCAGCGCCAGCGACACGGCGCCGAAGGTCCAGCAGTACCAAGCGAAGGGGTCGAGCGCCTCGAAATCGTGGCGCTTGAAGTAGCGCATCAGGAACCAGGCGCTTAGAAACGCCGTGATGCCAGCGACGATGCCGGCGATCCACGCCACCGGACCGAAGCCGCCGCCAGCATGGAGCAATTTCGGCACCTCGAGCACGGCGGCGCCGGCGATCACCGGCGTCGCGATCAGGAACGAAAAGCGCGCCGCTTGCTCGTGATGCAGGCCCGCCAGAAGGCCGCCGACCATGGTCGCGCCCGAGCGCGAAATGCCCGGAATCAGCGCCGTCGATTGCCACAGGCCGATATAAAGCGCGTCGCGCCAGCGCATGCCTTCGATCGTGCGCACGTTGCGGCCGGCGCGACGCAGCCGCTCGCCGAAGAACAGCAGGCCGCCGTTGACGATCAGGAACACCGAGGCCACCACCGGCGTGCCGAACAGGGCGCGGAACAATTTCTCCAATGCGAAGCCCAGGATCACTGCTGGAATCGTCGCCACCACGATGAGCCCGAGTTGACGCCGCCGGCCCGCACGTTCGGCGCGCGGGCCGAGGCCGAACAAGGCCAGCGCCAGGCCGATCCAGTCGCGCCAGAAATAAGCCAGCAGCGCGGCGGCGGTGCCGATATGCAGAACCACCAGGAAGGGCAGGAATTCCGGCCCTTGCTGGTCGATATTCCAGCCGAACAGATGCGGCAGCACCACCGCGTGACCCAGGCTCGACACCGGAAACAGCTCGGTCAGGCCCTGCAGCACGGCCATGACAATGGCTTGCAAAAACGTCATCGGAGCTCGCTCATGAAGGTTGCAGGATGGGGAAATTCGCCGGCACGCGGCGGCCACGCGCCAGGATCAGGGTTCGCCAGCCGCCGACGTCGATGCGCGCCGCGAGATGAAGCCCGGCCGCGCGGTGCGCCGTCAATACCAGCGCCTCCTGACGTGGCAGCAAGCCAGCGAGCACCGCGATGCCGCGCGACGCCAGGGCGCGGCCGAGATCGTGCGCCAGCAGCGCCAGTGGCCGCGCCAGGATGTTCGCCAGCACGAGATCGAACGGCGCGCCGCGTGTTAGTGTCCGCCGGCGATAGCTACCCGCAAGGACCGGCCGGATGCGGGCCGCGACGCCGTTGCGCGCCGCGTTGACGCCGGCGACGCGGACGGCTTCGGCCTCGATGTCGGCCGCCAAGACGTTATGGCGGTACCGTTTAGCAGCGGCGATCGCCAGGATGCCGGTGCCGGTGCCCATGTCGAGGATGCGGCGGGGCCGCGCGAGACGCGACAGCGCCAGCAGGCAGCCCTTGGTCGAGCCGTGTTCACCGGTGCCGAAAGCGGTCGCCGCGTCGATCAGCAGCGGCACGGTTCCGCCCGGCGCGCGACCGGTGAAGTTGCCGCCATGGACGAAAAAGCAGCCGACACGAAACGGCACGAAGCTCGCCTGGTTCTCGCGCAACCAGTCGTGCGCCGGCAGGCGTTCGACCGCCACCGCCGGCGCGTCGCCGCGGCCGCTCCACGCCAGCGCCAGCCGCGCGACGACGGCGCCACGTTCGGGTGGCGCCAGCGCCAGACCTTCGACCCGCCAGGCGCCGTTCGGCTGCTCGAAGGCGCTGATCGCGCCGCAAACGCCGTCGAGCGCCGCGGCTGCGGCTTCGACACCTTCGGCATCAACGGCGTCGACGCTGACCCGCCAGAGCACGCTGCCGCTCACGCCTTCTCCACGAAGCTGTCCATCACCATCTTGTCGCCGGCCTGGTCGAAGGCGATCGCCAACTTGCCGCCGTCGGCAGCGCGCACGGTGCCGAGGCCGAATTTGCGGTGGAAGACCCGATCGCCGGCGGCGAACTTGGCACCAGTCTTGGGTGGCGGCGGCGGGATATCGCGCCGTCCCTGCATCAGCAGCCGCGCCATCTCGGGTCGGCGGCGCAGCAGCGGCGTCGGCTGCCAATCCTCGTCGAGCCCGGCGGGCGCGAAACCGGCAGCACGCGGCTGAAGGCCGGGCTCGGCGTTCATTTCCGTGTGGTCCTGCGGCAGGTCAGCGATGAAGCGCGACGGCAGCGTCGTCTGCCATTGGCCGTGGATGCGCCGGTTGGCGGCATAAGCGACGTAGGCGCGGCGCCGCGCACGCGTCAGGCCGACATAGGCGAGCCGCCGTTCCTCCTCCAGGCCCTTCATGCCGTGCTCGTCGAGCGAGCGCTGATTCGGGAACAGGCCCTCCTCCCAGCCGGGCAGGAACACGACGTCGAATTCGAGACCCTTGGCGCTATGCAGCGTCATCAGGCTCACCATGTCGCCGCCGCTTTGCCCGGCGTTCTCCATCACCAGGCTGACGTGATCGAGGAAGCCGGCGAGGTTCTCGAACTCGTCCATCGCCGCGACCAACTCCTTGAGGTTCTCGAGCCGGCCGGGCGCGTCGGGTGATTTGTCCGCCTGCCACATCGCGGTGTAGCCCGATTCATCAAGCACGATCTGGACCAGCTCGGTATGCGGCATCGTCTGAACCATGCCGCGCCAGCGCGCCACGTCCGTGAGAAAGCCGCCGAGCGCCTTGCGCGCTGCGGGTTTGAGCTCGTCGGTGGCGATCAGCCGCGCCGTCGCGTCACTCAGCGAGATCCGTTCGCTGCGCGCCAGGTGATGCAGCGCCTGCAACGTCTGGGTGCCGATGCCGCGACGCGGGGTGTTGACGACCCGCTCGAAGGCGAAATCGTCGGCCGGCTGGTTCACCACGCGCAGATAGGCAAGCGCGTCGCGGATTTCCTGCCGCTCGTAGAACCGCGGCCCGCCGACGACGCGATAGGCGAGGCCCATCTGAATGAAGCGTTCCTCGAACTCGCGCGTCTGGAATCCGGCGCGCACCAGGATGGCGATCTGCGACAGCCTTTCGCCCTTGCGTTGCAGGCTCTCGATCTCGTCGCCGACCCAGCGCGCCTCTTCCTCGCCGTCCCACAGGCCGCGCAGCAGCACGCGCTCGCCTTCGTCGGCGGTAGTCCACAGCGTCTTGCCAAGCCGGCCCGCGTTCTTGGCGATCAGCGCCGAGGCCGCCGCCAGAATATGCGGCGTCGAGCGGTAGTTCTGCTCGAGACGGACGATCTGCGCGCCGGGAAAATCCTTTTCGAAGCGCAGGATGTTGCCGATCTCGGCGCCGCGCCAGGAATAGATCGACTGGTCGTCGTCGCCGACGCAGCACAGGTTCTTGTATTTCTGCGCCAGCAGCCGCAGCCAGAGATACTGCGCGACGTTGGTATCCTGGTATTCGTCGACCAGGAGGTAGCGGAACCGCTCCTGATATTCGGCCGCGATCTCGGGCCGCGCCTGAAACACCGTCAGGTTATGGAGCAGCAGGTCGCCGAAGTCGGCAGCGTTCACCGTCTGGAGCCGTTCTTGATACTGGCGATAGATCTTGAGCGCGCGGCCGTCGGCGAAGTCGCCCGGATCGGTCACCTTGTCGGGCACGAGGCCGCGATCCTTCCAGCGTTCGATCGCGCCCAGGATGGTGCGGGCCGGCCAACGCTTCTCGTCGATGTTTTCGGCGGCGGCGACCTGCTTCACCAGGCGCAATTGATCGTCGGCGTCGAGGATGGTGAAATTGGGCTTGAGACCGACGATCTCGGCATGGCGGCGCAGGATGCGCGCGGCGATCGAATGGAAGGTGCCGAGCCACAGGCCTTCGGCCGCCTGGCCGATCAGCCGTTCCAGCCGCTCGCGCATCTCGAGCGCTGCCTTGTTGGTGAAGGTGACGGCGACGATTTGCGACGGCCAAGCGCGGCGCGTGGCCAAGATATGGGCGAGTCGCGCAGTCAGCACCCGGGTCTTGCCGGTGCCGGCGCCGGCCAGGACCAATACCGGCCCGTCCACCGCGTCGACGGCGCGGCGTTGGGCCTCGTTGAGCTCGGCGAGATAGGGCGGCACGGCGGTGGAAACGGGCGCGACCGGCGCCGATTCGGTCTCAGGCATGGCGTTCTATAGCACGGGCGACCGGCGCATGCCTGCTCGGGCTGCGGGCCGTCTCAGGCGCTGCTTGGTTTGATGTCGGTCGCGGCGCCACGATGGCCGCTGATCTCGGCGCCGGCCGCCGGATCGAGACGCAGAAAAATCACAACCGCCGCAAGCGACACCAATCCGGCACAACCGAAGGCGGCGTGGAAGTCGCTCACGGTCAGCGCGCCGCTCCAGTGCCGTGCGATCTGAAGCATGAGCGCGCCGAAAGCAACGCCGAGACCGTTCGACAGCTGCTGCATCATGCTGGCGGCGCTGGTCGCGGCGCTCATTCGGGCGGTGCCGATCTCGGCATAAGCGACGGTGTTGAGGCTGGTGTATTGCAGCGAGCGGAAGAAGCCGCTGATCAACAGCACGGCGAGAATGACGGCGTACGGCGTCGTCGGCCAGAACGTGGCGCACAGCGTGATCGATATGGCGCTGATCATGCCGTTGCCGATCAGCACGCGGCGGAAGCCGAAACGGCGCAGGATCGGCCGCGCCGCCATCTTCATGGTGAACGAGCCCATCGCCGCGGCGCAGGTCAGCAGGCCCGAAGTGAAGGCGGTTACGCCGAAGCCGACCTGCAACATGATCGGCAGCAGGAACGGCAGCGTGCCCGAACCGATACGGAAGATCGAACCGCCGATGATGCTGATGCAATAGGTCGGCACACGCAGCAGCGCCAGGTCGATCAGCGGATGCGGATGACGCAACGCGTGCCACACCGTGATCACGCCAAGGAGCGTGCTGGCCGCCAGAATGGCGACGATGATGTCGGCCGAAACCAGCGGTCGGCCGATGAGGTCGAGACCATAGACCAGGCCCGCCAAGGCACCACCGCTCGACAGGAATCCGAACCAATCGAGATCGGGCGTCGCCGCTTCCTTGGTGTTGTCGATGAGGAGCGTGACCAACACCATGCCGAGGATGCCGATCGGTACGTTGAGGAAGAAAATCCACCGCCAGCTGGCGTAGGTGGTGATGAAGCCGCCGACCGGTGGACCGAGCACCGGCCCCAACAGCGCCGGCACCGTGAGATAGGCCATGGCGCGCACCAGCTCGGGCTTCGACACGCTGCGCAATAGGATGAGCCGGCCGACCGGCACCATCATCGCGCCGCCGACACCCTGGACGATGCGCGCGCCGGCCAGCTCGAGCAGGTTGTGCGTCAAACCGCAGAGGACCGAACCGACGGTGAACACGGCGATCGCGGCGCGGAACACCGTGCGTGCGCCGAACCGATCGGCGACCCAGCCGCTGATCGGGATGAAAATGGCAAGGCTGATCATATAGACCGTGACGCCGAGGCTGAGCCGCGCCGGCGTGTCGCCGAAGGAGGTCGCCATGGTCGGCAAAGCGGTGGTGATCACCGTGCCGTCGAGGCTTTCCATGAATAGGCCGCAGGCGACGATCAGCGCGACGACCATCGGGCGGGTGACGGAGCCGAACATGAGCGGCAATGTTAGCCGACCGCGGCAGCCAACGCCGCCGCTCTTTGCGGATGGCGGCCATTCGCAACGGCTTTGTGGCACCGTGGAAGCGACTCGCGTATATCTCTCGCCCGCGCATGCCCGCAGATGCCACCACCGCCACGGCGCGGCCCCTCTCTCCGCGCAAGCAGCGCCTGCGCGAGATTTCCGACCGCTGGGCGCCCGAGCGCGACGCGTTCATCGCTAAAAACCAGGCATTCCATGACGACGACCGCCGCTATCTCGGATTCCTGATTCCGGAAGGGTTGCGCGTGCTCGAGATCGGCTGCGGCACCGGCGGCCTGCTGGCGGCACTGAAGCCCGAGAAGGGCGTCGGCGTCGACATCTCGGAGCCGATGATCGCGCGGGCGCGCACCGCCCATCCGGCGCTCGATTTCGTCGCTGGCGACATCGAGGATCCGGCAACCGTCGCCGCCCTACCCGGTCCGTTCGACGTCATCGTCGTCGCCGACGCCATCGGCATGCTCGACGATTGCCAGGCGACGTTCCAGAGCCTCCTGGCGCTGTGCCGTCCCGACACGCGCCTCGTCGTCGCCTATCACAATTATCTGTGGGAGCCGGTGCTGCGGCTGGCGGAGGCGTTCAAGCTGCGCATGCCCGAGCCGCTGACCAACTGGCTGCGGCCGGCGGACATCGCCAACCTGCTCGAGCTGGCGGGGTTCGAGCCGGTACGGACCGAATGGCGGCAGCTGATCCCCAAGCGGCTGTTCGGCATCGGCACCTTGGTCAACCGCGTGATCGCGACGCTGCCGATCATCCGCCGGCTCTGCTTGCGGCACTACCTGGTGGCGCGGCCGCGGCCGAGCGGCGAGCGCGAGAATTTGTCGGCGAGCGTCATCGTGCCGTGCCGCAACGAGCGCGGCAACATCCCGATGATCGTCGCGCGCCTGCCGCAATTCTGCGACGACATCGAGATCGTCTTCGTCGAAGGCGGCAGCAGCGACAGCACCTGGGACGAGATCGTGCGCGTCAAGGCGTTAAATCCCGGACGCGACATCAAGCTGTTCAAGCAGGAAGGCCGGGGCAAGGGCGACGCGGTGCGCAAAGGCTTCACGCACGCGCGCGGCGACGTGTTGATGATCCTCGACGCCGACATGACGGTGGCGCCCGAAGAACTGCCGAAATTCTATGCGCCGCTCGCCGCCGGCCGCGGCGAGTTCATCAACGGCACGCGGTTGGTTTACCCGCTGGAGCGCGATTCGATGCGGCTCATCAACCGCATCGGCAACCACCTCTTCTCGCTGCTGTTCACGTGGCTGCTCAATCAGCGCTTCACCGACACGCTCTGCGGCACCAAGGCACTCAGGCGGCGGCACTACGAACGCATCGCCAAGGGTCGCAACTATTTCGGTGATTTCGACCCGTTCGGCGATTTCGACCTCATCTTTGGTGCGTCGAAACTTTCGCTCAAAGTCGTCGAAGTACCGATCCGTTATGCCGCCCGCACCTATGGCACGACCAACATCTCGCGGTTCCGCCACGGCTGGCTGCTGCTGCGCATGGTCGGCTTCGCCTTCTGGAAGCTCAAAGTCCTGCCGTGATAGGGCCGGTGGGCGCCACGTGGGCGCACACCGTGGTCGCCGGAACACACTCTTTCGCAATGTGAGGGCATGCCGGGAGCCGCCCTTCCGCGCGGCGCCGGCTATGCCCTATAGATTAGGCAGCTTGCCGCGCCGGCCCTTGCGGCGCGCTTCATGCCTCTGGTCCATGCATAACGCGGTCATCATCGTCGTTTTTCTGCTGACCTATGTCGGCATGGCGGCCGGGCGTCTGCCCTGGCTGTCGGTGGACCGCACCGGCATCGTGCTGCTGGGTTTCGTCGCCTTGCTGGCGAGCCAGCAAGTCACCCTCGACGAACTCGGCTCCAGCATCGACGCGCCTACCCTGGTGCTGCTGTTCGGATTGATGATCATTTCGGCGCAGTTCGTCGCGTCGGGTTTCTTCGAAATCTGCTGCGATTGGCTGATGGCGCAAAGCGACGACCCGGCGGTGCTGCTCGGCCTCACGGTCGTGGTCTGCGGCGCGCTATCGGCGTTCCTGGTCAACGACCTGGTCGCGTTCACCATGGCGCCGCTGCTGATCGCCGGGGCGCAGGCGCGCAATCTCGATCCGCGGCCGTTCCTCATCGCACTCATTGGCGCCAGCAACGCCGGCTCGGCCGCCACGTTCATCGGCAATCCGCAGAACATCCTGATCGGCCAGATGGGCGGCTTGAGCTTCCACGGCTTCCTCGTCGCCTGTCTGGTGCCGGCGCTGGTCGGGCTCGGCTGCGTTTACGGCGTCGTCTGGATGATGTGGCGCGACCGCATCGGCACGACCGAGCTGGCGGCAAGCCAAACCGCCGCGGATTTGCCGCGTCATCCGCACGACCGCAACCAGACGATCAAGGGCCTGATCGCGCTCGGCGCGATGCTGATCCTGTTCGCGACGCCGCTGCCGCGCGAGATCGGCGGCATGCTCATCGCCGCGGTGCTGTTGTCGAACCGCAAGTTCACCAGCCGCACCATGATCGCCGCGGTCGACTGGCCATTGGTGTTGCTGTTCCTCTGTCTCTTCGCCATCACCGGCACGCTCGCCGACACGGGCATCCCGTTTTCGGCACTCTCCGGGCTGCAATCGGTCGGCCTCGGCCCGGACAGCCTGATCGTGATGACGCCGCTGACGCTGGTGATGAGCAACGTCATCGGCACCGTGCCCTGGGTCATGTTCCTGATGCAGATCTGGCCGAGTCCGCCGGCCGGCGAGCTCTACGGCCTGGCGTTGATCACGTCGCTCGCCAGCAACCTGCTGCTGCTGGGCTCGGTCGCCAACATCATCGTCGTCGAACGCGCCAAGACGCTGGGCATCCGTCTGTCGAACGCGGAATACGTCCGCGCCGCCGTACCGTTCACGCTGCTGTCGCTGGTCTTCGCGGTGCTGTGGCTCAAATGGACCGGCGCGATGACCTGGCTGCCGGTCGGCAACTGAGGCGCGCGTTAGACCGAGAAGTACTTGGCCTGTGGATGCAGGACGACGATCGCCGAGGTCGACTGCTCGGGATCGAGCTGGTCCTCTTCGGTGAGGCTGACGCCGATTTCCTGCGCCCGTAGGAGCGTCAGCAGCTGCCGCTGCTGCGCCAGATCGGGACAGGCGGGATAGCCGAACGAATAGCGGCTGCCGCGATATTCCTGGCGCAACAGGCCTTCGATGTCGCGCGCCTCCTCGCCGGCGAAACCCATCTCGGCACGGATGCGCTGATGCAGGTATTCGGCCAGCGCCTCGGCCATTTCGACCGACAATCCGTGCAGATAGAGATAATCCTTGTAGCGGTTGTCGGCGAACCATTGCCGCGCCACTTCCGAGGCGCCGCGGCCCATGGTGACGACCTGGAGCGCGACCACGTCGCGCTCGTTGGCGGTGATGTCGCGGAAGAAATCGGCGATGCACAAGCCGCCGGGCTTGTTCTGGCGCGGGAACGAGAAACGCGCCACCTCGTTGCCGCTGTCGGGATCGTAGAGCACCAACTCGTCGCCCGTCGACGCGCACGGCCAATAGCCGTATGTCGCTTGCGGCACCAGGATGTCCTCCTTGGCGACGCGCTCGAACAATTCGTTGAGCACCGGCCGCAATTCCTGCTTCGCCCAGGCCTTGAACTCGTCGAGCGTGCGGCCTTGTTTGCGGAAGCCCCAGTGGAATTGATAGAGCATGCGCTCGTTGAGATAGGGCACGATCGTCTTGAGCGGCACGCGCGCGATGGTGCGCGGCCCCCAGAACGGCGGGTGCGGCACCGCCACGCCGCGCGCGAGCTCGGCGCGACGCAGGCGGATTTCCTCGAGATCGAGCGGGCGTAGGACACGCGGCTCGGCAGCCTGGCCCAGGCGGCGCGATTGGTTGACCGGTCGGTCCTTGTTCTTTTCGCGTTGCGCGGCGACCGTGCTGGAGAACGTACCGTTGACGACGTTGTTCATCAGCGCCAGGCCTTCGAACGCATCGCGGGCATAAGCGACCGCGCCCGTGGAATAGGCCTTGGCGCAATCCTCCTCGACATAGCGGCGGGTCAACGCCGCGCCGCCGAGAATGACCGGCAGGCCGAGGCCGCGCCGGGTCATCTCCTCGAGGTTCTCGCGCATCACCACGGTCGATTTGACGAGCAGGCCCGACATGCCGACGGCGTCGGCACTGTGGCTTTCGGCGGCTTCGAGAATCGAGTTGAGCGGCTGCTTGATGCCGAGATTGACCACCTTGTAGCCGTTGTTGGTCAACAGGATGTCGACCAGATTCTTACCGATATCGTGAACGTCGCCTTTCACCGTCGCGAGCACGATGATGCCCTTCTCGGCACCGTCGACGCGCTCCATGTGCGGCTCGAGATAGGCGACGGCGTTCTTCATCGTCTCCGCCGATTGCAGGACGAACGGCAGCTGCATCTTGCCGGCGCCGAACAGCTCGCCGACGGTCTTCATGCCGTCGAGCAGGATGTTGTTGATGATGTCGAGCGGTCCCATCCGCGCGAGCGCCGCCTCGAGATCGGCTTCGAGGCCGGAGCGGTCGCCGTCCACGATACGCGCCTTGAGCCGCTCTTCGAGCGAAACCGGCCGTTCCTTCTTCGCCGCCTTGGCCTCGGTGCGGTTCTCGTACAGCGCGATGAACGCGTGCAGCGGATCGTAGCCCGGCTTGCGCCGGTCGTAGATCAGATCGAGCGCGGTTTGCGCCTCGTTCTCGGGAATGCGGTGGAACGGCACGATCTTGGAGACGTGCAGGATGGCGCCGGTCATGCCGCGCTTCAGCGCCTCTTCGAGGAACACCGAATTGAGCACGCTGCGCGCCGCCGGCGCGAGACCGAACGAAATGTTCGACAGGCCGAGAATGATCTGGCATTCGGGCAGCACCTTGGCGATGCCCTCGATCGCCTCGAGCGTCTCGAGGCCGAGACGGCGGTCGTCCTCGTTGCCGGTGCAGATCGTGAAAGTGAGCGGATCGAACAGCAGATCCGACGGCGCCAGCCCGAGCTTGACGCTCGCCAGCTCATGGATGCGCTGGGCGACCGCGATCTTGCGCGCCGCCTCCTTCGCCATACCCTCTTCGTCGATGGTCAAGGCGATGCACGCGGCGCCGAAGCGCTTGGCCAAACGCACTTTCTTCTCGAGCGTTTCTTCGCCGTCCTCGAGATTGATCGAGTTGATGATCGACTTGCCGCCATAAAGCTTGAGCGCGGCTTCGAGCACCGGCAGCTCGGTCGTGTCGATGGACAGCGGCGCGTTGACGCCGTTGGCGAATTTGGTCATCGCCGCGCTCATATCGGCAATTTCGTTGCGGCCGACGAACGCGGTGCACAGGTCGAGCGCGTGCGAGCCGTCCTTGATCTGGGCACGGCCCATCTCGACCGTGCCATCCCAGTCGCCCTTCTCTTGCAACTCGCGGAAGCGCTTCGAGCCGTTGGCGTTGCAGCGTTCGCCGATCGACAGATAGGCGTTCTCCTGCCGCAACGGCATCTGGCCATAGAGCGAAGCCACCGACGGCGTCCATACCGCCTGCCGTGCCTTGGGCCGCGGCCGGAGGCCGCCATCGGCAAGCTGCCGCAAGGCGGCATCGAGCGCGGCGATGTGCTCGGGTTCGGTGCCGCAGCAGCCGCCGACCAAATTGGCGCCGTCTTCACGCACGAAGCGTGCGATCCAAGGAGCGAATTCCGTCGCCGTCAGCGGATAGTGCGTCTTGCCGTCGAGCAACTCTGGCAGGCCGGCGTTGGGCTGGATCGACAAGAGGCCCGGCCAGTTTTCGGACAGCCATTTGATGTGTTCGGCCATCTCGCGTGGGCCGGTGCCGCAATTGAGACCGACGAGCGGCACGTCGAGTGCGCGGACGATGGTGGCGGCGGAGGCGATGTCCGGTCCGACGAGCAGCGTGCCGGTAGTCTCGACCGTGACCTGGACGAAGACCGGAATGTCGCGGCCGGATTCGGCGGCGGCGCGCTTGGCGGCGTTGACCGCCGCTTTGATTTGCAGCGGATCCTGGCAGGTCTCAGCGAGAATGACGTCGACGCCGCCGGCGACCAGGCCGGCCGCCTGCACGGCCAGCGCATCTTCGAGCGTCTGATAATCGACGTGGCCCAGCGACGGCAACCGCGTGCCCGGACCGATCGAGCCGATGACGAAACGGTCGCGACCGTCCTTGGCGCATTCCTCGACCGCCTCGCGCGCGATCTCGGCGGCACGGCGGTTGATGGCGAAAGCTTGGTCGGCAAGATCGAATTCACCGAGCGTGATCGGCGAGCCGCCGAACGAATTGGTCTGCACCACGTCGGCGCCAGCGTGGAAATGGCCGAGATGGATCGAGCGAATCACGTCGGCGCGGCTCTGGTTGAGCACCTCGATGCAATTCTCTTTGCCGAGGAAATCGCGCTCGAGATCGAGATTGCGCCCGTGCACGGCAGTGCCCATGGCGCCGTCGCACAGCAGCACGCGATCCCGCATCACATCAAGAATATGCGCCATAATTTCAGCCCGCCGTAGCCCTGGCCGCGTCGGCCGGCACCGGTCCGCGCACACCGATCATGTGGCAGATGGCGACGATGAGATCGGCGCGATTGAGCGTGTAAAAATGGAAGTCATCGACACCGTGCGCCTGCAACCGGCGGCATTGCTCGGCCGCGATCGAGGCCGCCACGAGCCGGCGCGTATCCGGATCGGCGTCGAGCCCTTCGAACATCGGCGGCATCCAATCTGGAATCGTGGCGCCGCAGAGGGCGGCAAATTTCTTCACCTGGGCGAAATTGGTCACCGGCAGGATGCCGGGCACGATCGGCACGTCGATGCCGCGCGCGCGGGCGCGCTCGACGAACCGTAGATAGGCGTCGACCTCGAAGAAAAATTGCGTGATCGCGCGGTCGGCGCCAGCATCGATTTTGCGCTTCAAGTTGTCGAGATCGGCTTCGGGGCTTTTGGCTTCGGGATGCGTCTCGGGATAGGCGGCGACGCTGATCTCGAACGGCGCGATGCGCTTCAGGCCGGCGACCAGATCGGCCGCATAGGCATAGCCGCCGGGATAAGGCGTGTAGGGGCCTTCGCCCGTCGGCGGATCGCCGCGCAACGCGACGACGTGGCGAATACCCGAATCCCAATAGAGCCGCGCCACCGCGTCGATGGCGTCCCGCGGCGCGCCGACGCAGGTCAGATGCGCCGCCGGTTCGAGCGCCGTGTCGATGCGGACACGCAGCACAGTGGCGTGGGTGCGCGCACGGGTCGAGCCGCCGGCACCATAGGTGACCGAAACGAAGCGCGGCCCAAGCGGCTCGACGCGTTTCACCGTCTGCCAAAGGTTTTCTTCCATCGCCTCGGTTTTGGGCGGAAAGAATTCGAACGAGACGCGCGGCGGCGCCCGGCCGATGTCGGCCAGCGGATCGGCCGCCAACAGCGCGCCGGCCTCCAGGCCGGCCGCCGTCCGCGGTCCGTTTTGCCGTTGTCGACTCGTCGTCATTGCTCCCAAACACCTCGGAAAAATGGGCAGAATCCCACTGGGCATAGCGTTCTGCACCATAGCGCGTCTAGCGCCAAAAATGCGACCCCGGGCAGCGCAGAACGGCCCCTTGTCGGCCACAACGGCACCGCCCTATGCTCGCGGCGAAATGCCCGGCGCCGTAAGCCGAATACCGACTAAATCGAGGGGGCCTATGCTTTCAATGTCCCGACATTCCCTATCTGTTCTCTTCGTCGTCGCACTACTCCTCTGGACCGGGCCGGTCCGCGCCGCACAGACCGATCCGGCGACCTTTGTCGACGGGCTCGTGCAGCAAGCGCTGACGATGCTGAACAATCCGCAGATGCCGGATTCCGAGCGCGAACAGCGCTTCAGCACACTCCTCCAAACCGGCTTCGACATTCCGCGGATTGCCCGCTTCGTGCTCGGCCGCTACTGGTTGAGCGCGAGCGATCAGGAACGCAGCCAGTTCGACCAACTGTTCGCGCAATGGGTGGTACAGACCTATTCCGTCCGCTTCAAGGATTATAGCGGCGAGACCGTCAAGGTGACCGGCGCGCGAACCGAAAGCCCGACCAGCTACGTCGTCACGAGCCAGCTGATCCACACCAATGGCGCGCCGACGACGACGATCTATTGGCACGTGAACAAGACCGGCGACGACCTCAAGATCGTCGACGTCGAGGTCGAAGGCGTCAGCATGGCATTGACCGAGCGCGAGGAGATCGCCTCCGCCATCCAACGCAACGGCGGCACCGTCGCTGGGCTGAACCAGCAACTGAAACAACGCCTCGACGGCGGCGCTGCGTCTGCCGGCGGCTCGTTGGCGCCCGCTCAGGCGCAGAGCCACTAAACGCTAGGTCCGCGTCAGCGGCTTGTAGCGGATTCGGTGCGGCTGATCGGCGGCGGCGCCGAGCCGTCGCTTGCGGTCGGCCTCGTACTCGGCGTAGTTGCCTTCGAACCACACCACCTGACTCATGCCTTCAAAGGCGAGGATGTGCGTGGCGATGCGGTCGAGAAACCAGCGGTCGTGGCTGACGATGACGGCGCAGCCCGGAAATTCCAGCAACGCCTCTTCGAGCGCACGCAGCGTGTCGACGTCGAGATCGTTGGTCGGCTCGTCGAGCAGAATGACGTTGGCGCCGGTCTTGAGCATTTTGGCCAGGTGCACCCGATTGCGCTCGCCACCGGAGATCTGGCCGGTCTTCTTCTGCTGGTCGGGGCCGCGGAAATTGAACAGCGCGCAATAGGCGCGCGCCGGCATCTTGCGGCGGCCAAGGTCGATCTCGTCGGCGCCGCCTGAAATCTCCTCGAACACCGACTTTTTGGGATCGAGCGCGTCGCGACTCTGGTCGACATAGCCAAGCTTCACCGTGTCGCCGAGCCGGATGTCGCCGGCGGCCGGCTTCTCCTGGCCGACGATCATACGGAAGAGCGTCGTCTTGCCGGCGCCGTTCGGCCCGATGACGCCGACGATGCCACCCGGCGGCAGGCGGAACGACAGATCCTCGATCAGCAGGCTGTCGCCATAGCCCTTGGTCAGGTGGCTGGCTTCGATCACGGTGTCGCCGAGGCGCGGCCCCGGCGGCAGCACGATTTGGGCGGTTTCGGCCGCTTTCTCGCGGCTCTGCGAGACCAGGCTCTCATAGGCCGAGAGCCGTGCCTTGCTCTTGGCCTGGCGGGCGCGCGGACTCTGCTTCACCCATTCGAGTTCGCGCTCAAGCGTGCGCTGACGCGCGGCCTCCTGCCGGCCTTCCTGCTCCAGTCGTTTCTGCTTCTGCTCAAGCCAGCCGGAATAGTTGCCCTGATAGGGAATGCCCTGGCCGCGGTCGAGCTCGAGAATCCAGCCGGCGACCTCGTCGAGGAAATACCGGTCGTGGGTCACCGTGACGACGGTGCCGGGATATTCGGCGAGGAAGCGCTGGAGCCAGGCCACCGACTCGGCGTCGAGGTGATTTGTGGGCTCATCGAGCAACAGCAGGTCGGGCTTTTGCAGCAATAACCGGCAGAGCGCGACGCGGCGCCGTTCGCCGCCCGAGAGCTTGGCGACGTCGGCATCGCCGGGCGGGCAGCGCAACGCGTCCATGGCGATCTCGACCGTGCGTTCGATCTCCCAGCCGTTGACCGCGTCGATTTTTTCCTGGAGCTCGGCCTGCTCGGCGAGCAGCGCGTTCATGTCGTCGTCGGACAGGCTTTCGCCCAGCTTGGTACTGACCGCCTCGAAGCGTTCGAGCAGCGTTTTGATCGCACCGAGACCGTCGGTGACGTTGCCCGCCACGGTCTTGTTCGGATCGAGGACCGGTTCTTGCGGCAGGTAGCCGGTGGTGACGCCTTCGGCCGCCCAGGCCTCGCCGGCGAAGTCGTGGTCGAGGCCGGCCATGATGCGCAACAAGGTGGATTTGCCTGCGCCGTTGGCGCCAAGCACGCCGATCTTGGCGCCAGGCAGGAACGACAGCCAGATGTCCTTCAACACCTCGCGACCGCCGGGAAAGGTCTTACTCAGACCTTTCATCACATAGATGTACTGATAGGCGGGCATGGAAACTCCGGCGGAAGGTGCAGTGATCTACCGTGACCGCAGCGCGCGAGGCAACTCGTCGCTGCGGCTTTCTACTTTGACTTCGGGCGGGGAACGGACCGAAGGGAATGTAGGACTCGGCAGAATGATTCAATCTTATGACTCACGAATCCATCCTTTTCCAGCGCCGCAACATCTAGCGATTCAATTTTGCCGGCCAGAACCATTCAAAATCCGGTGCATACCGCGCACAAAAATTCAAAATCCGGGTTTTTGAATCGGATCGGCGTTGCTGGCCCCCGGGATACGCCCCAGAAGCGGTTCCTAGACCGGGCGTGGAGCGTCGGCGCCGATCGCGCGACGTGGCGTCAGTGCTCGGATACCCGCGCCGTGCGCCACGCTTCTCTCAGGAAATTGTCCACACACCCTACCCATTCCTCCGGAAGCGGCCCTTCGCCACGAGTTCCTAGGGCATAGACGGTGTTCATGGTCTCGGCCCAGAGCGCAATAGGTCCGCGCTGAGCCGCGACTCGATCGCAGAGTGGTGAGGTCGAGACTCAGCCGATTCGGCCGATCTCCCAGTTGATGGCGAGCTGCACCTCCGGAGCGGGCTTGTCCGACCCACGCCGTCCCCCTAGCTTAAACGCATGGCCAATCGAGTGAAGCTCACCGAGCGGCAATTCGCCGCCATCGCGCGCGCGCTCGCCGAGCCGCGGCGCTACCAGATCTTGAAACAGATCGGCGAGGCTGGCGGGCTGCTGCCCTGCTGTACGCTCGGCGAATGCCACGCGGTCAGCGCCGCCACACTGTCGCACCACCTGAAGGAACTGGAGAATGCCGGCCTGATCCGGATTATCCGGGAAGGCAAGTTCGCCAACCTCGGCCTGGAGCGCGAGGTCTTGCGCGCCTATCGAGACCGCCTGGCAAAAATCTAAGGCCCCCTCTTGCGGACAACAGTTAGATGATTATCTAATTGTCGAACTGTAACCGAGGAGGTCTCTCCGATGAGCAAGCTTACGGGTAAAGTCGCGGTCGTCACCGGCGCAGCCAAGGGCATCGGTGCGGGCATCGCCCGCGAATTGGGGGCGGCGGGGGCCGCCGTCGTGGTCAATTACGTCTCCGACCGCGAGGGCGCGGCTCGAACCGTCGCCGATATCGCGGCCAAGGGCAGCAAGGCGATCGCCGTGCAGGCGGATGTCTCGAAGGCTGCTGACGTGAAACGCCTGTTCGACGAGACCAGGAAGGCGTTCGGCCGGCTCGATGTGCTGGTCAACAATGCCGGAATCTACAAATCTTTTCCGATCGAGGAGCTGACCGAGGCGGAATTCCAGCGCCAGTTTGGCACCAACGTGTTCGGCCTGCTGCAGGTCACCAGAGAGGCCGTGCCGCTTTTCAGCAACGAGGGCGGCAGCATCATCAATATCAGCTCGGTTGCCTCGCGCGTGACGCCGCCCGGCTTTTCGGTCTATTCCGGCACCAAGGGCGCGGTCGACGCCATCACCGGCGTGCTCGCGAAAGAGCTGGCGCCAAGGAAGATCCGCGTCAACGCGATCAATCCCGGCCTCGTCGAGACCGAAGGCGTCCGCGCTCTCGGTATTCCAGGCAGCGATTTCGAAAAACAGATGATCGCGCAGACGCCGCTCGGCCGCCTCGGCCAGCCGAGCGACATTGGCCCCATCGCGCTGTTCCTCGCCTCGTCGGATTCGGGCTGGCTCACCGGTGAGATTCTGCAGGCCTCCGGCGGCTGGCATTAGGCAACTGGCTCGATCAGCGTCGCGTCGTCGTGGTGTCGCGTCGGCTCGACCAACGTCGTTAAACCAGCCGCCAAGAGGAGGAGTATGCACCCAGTTCCTAGCCAACCCCTTCGGGGAGATAATTGCGCCAACCGGGCGGTCGGCGTGTCCGACGCTCTAGCCGATCCAATCGTTCAGGCTCTCATGACCGCTGACCGGGTTGAACCCAGCAGCGTGGCAGCGATGATGCGGCGCATGGCGGCTCGGCTGGCACATCCGACTTTCAGGTAGGCGTGTCATGGTCAAGAACTTCATCGAGCGGCCGATCTTCTCTGCGGCCAATCTGTCGCCGTTTCTGGATTTTGCACCCTGTCTACGCAGAAAATTGAACGGTTCTGGCCGTATTTTTGAATCATATCGGCCGAAACTTTGAATCTTTCTGCCATATCCGACAGTGAAGATGGTGGGCCCGGCAGGATTCGAACCTGCGACTACACCGTTATGAGCGGCGCGTTCTAACCGCTGAACTACGGGCCCGCGCCAATCTAAGGCGCGGGCCCGAGTCCCGTCATCAGGTATCGAGGAACGAGCGCAGCTTGCGCGACCGGCTCGGATGCTTGAGCTTGCGCAGCGCTTTGGCTTCGATCTGGCGGATACGCTCGCGGGTGACCGAGAATTGCTGGCCGACTTCCTCGAGCGTGTGGTCGGTGTTCATGCCGATGCCGAAACGCATGCGCAGCACGCGCTCTTCGCGCGGCGTCAGCGAGGCGAGAACCCGGGTGGTGGTTTCACGCAGATTGCCGTGAATGGCGGCATCCAACGGCAGTACCGCGTTTTTGTCCTCGATGAAATCGCCGAGATGCGAGTCTTCCTCGTCGCCGATGGGCGTTTCGAGACTGATCGGCTCCTTGGCGATCTTGAGAACTTTCCGCACCTTCTCCAGCGGCATGCCGAGCTTCTCGGCGAGCTCTTCCGGCGCCGGCTCGCGGCCGATTTCGTGCAGCATCTGGCGCGACGTGCGCACCAGCTTGTTGATCGTTTCGATCATGTGCACGGGGATGCGGATGGTGCGCGCCTGGTCGGCGATCGAGCGTGTGATCGCCTGGCGAATCCACCACGTCGCATAGGTCGAGAACTTGTAGCCGCGGCGGTACTCGAATTTATCGACCGCCTTCATCAGGCCGATATTGCCTTCCTGGATCAGGTCGAGGAATTGCAGGCCGCGGTTGGTGTATTTCTTGGCGATCGAGATCACCAGCCGCAGATTGGCCTCGACCATCTCCTTCTTGGCGCGCGAGGCTTCGCGCTCGCCGCGCTGGACCGTGCCGACGATGCGGCGGAATTCGGCCGGCGGCACGCCCGCTTCGGCGGCGATGGCGGCGATCTCGGCGCGTAGATTTTTAACCTCGGCGACGTGTTTCGAAATCAGGTTGTTCCAGCCCTTGCCGTGCAGCCGGCGAACGCGCGAGACCCAGTCGGGCTGGAGCTCGAAGCCCAGATGATGCTGGAGAAAATCCGGGCGCTTGATGCCCGAATGCTCGGCCAGGCGAAGCAGCTTGCCGTCGCCCGATTGCAGGCGGCGGTTGAGCGAATAGAGCTGTTCGACCAGATATTCGATGCGTGCGTTGTTGAGATGGACGTTGTCCATCGCCGTGACCATCTCGGCGCGCAGCTTTTCGTAGCGCCGCTCGCCCGGCTTGCCGATCTCGTCGCCTTCCTTGAACGCCGCCAGCCGTGATTCTTGGAGCTTGTGCAGGCGCTTATAGAGCTGGGCGATTTCGTCGAGGTTCTTGAGAACACCGGGCTTCAGCGTCTCTTCCATCGCCGCGAGCGAGATCGAGCCCTCTTCACCCTCGCTCTCGCCGCCTTCGGGCGCCGCACCTTCCGGCGGCGATTCCTCGCCCTCGTTATCGCCGGCGGCGGCTTCGGCTTCTTCCTCGTCCTCGCCTTCGGCGGCGCTGGCGTCGAACTTGCCGCCGTACGTGGCGTCGAGGTCGACGACGTCGCGCAGCAGCATCTTCCCTTCCATCAGCGCGTCGCGCCAGCCGATGAGCGCGCGCATGGTGAGCGGGCTTTCGCACAACCCGCCGATCATCATCTCGCGGCCGGCTTCGATGCGCTTGGCGATGGCGATTTCGCCCTCGCGCGACAACAGCTCGACCGAGCCCATTTCGCGCAGATACATGCGCACCGGATCATCGGTGCGGCCGATATCGGCGTCGTCGAGATTGCCGCCGGTACGGGTTTCGGTTTCTTCTCCGTCGCTGTCCTTTTCCTTGGCCTGGGCCTCTTCAGCCTCTTCGTTCTCGACGATATTGACGCCGAGCTCGGACAGCATGGTCATCGTGTCCTCAATCTGCTCGGAGGACACCTGCTCGGGCGGCAGCGCAGCGTTGATCTCGTCGTAGGTGACGTAACCGCGCTCCTTGCCTTTGGCGACCATCTTCTTGATCGCGGCGGAGACGGTGTCGAGCAACGGCGCATCGGCCGCTTCCTCGCGCGCTTCGGAAGTCTCGCTCGTCGAATTCGTCTTGCTCGCCATGTCGGTTCGCCTTCGCGTCATTTAAAGTCCGTAGTCGCTCAACCCAGATCGCCGCTCACATCGTCATCCTTCGCCTGGCTCGCATGGAGCATCTCCTGGAGGTGCCGCAGGCGTGCGAGAGTTTCCTCGTTGGTGTCGACGGCGAGGCTGCGTTCCGCTTCGGCAATCTGCGTCAAAAGGCACTGCTGTTCGTACCGCCGTTTGATGTCGACCCACCCCGATCGCACCGCCTCGACATCCGCACCGACCCTGGCAAAACGGGCAAATTCCAAGACGCGCGGCGACAGGATTCGCTCCACTACGGGCCCGAATCCATCGCGAGTTAGGTGGCCTTTCAAGGTCTCGGCGTCAAGGGCGGGATTACGCTGGTGCAGTTCTAGGATTTTGCGCGAAAGACTGTCAAGTTTTCCCGCGCCGAGAAGGTCAATTTGTGCAAGTTCTTCAGCGACTTCAGCCAATAAAAAGGGGTGGTTGAGCACATAGGCGAGCAAGATCTCGCCGAGCGCCGGTAGCTGGCTTTCCGGATCGGGCGCGCGGATCGGTTCCTGGCCGAGCCAATCGGCCGCGCCAAGGAACGGGCGCCGCAACCGGTCGCGCCGCGCCGGCGCGATCCGCCAACCGCCGGTGGCGCGGCCGGACCGCGGCAGGTAGCGCCTTGTATCGGCCGGCGGCGACAGGCGCTCGGCGAAATACTTGATGTATTCCTGCTGGACCGAGCGCTCGGCGATGCGACGCACGCGCTCGCGCAGCCGGGTGCGCAGCGCCGCGCGCTGTTCGGGCGTGTGCAGCGGGCCGGCGGATTTCTCGATCGCCCACAGCATCTCGGCCAACGGCGTCGCCGCGTCGAGGACTGCGCGCATCGCCGTCGCGCCCTGACGGCGGATTAACGTGTCGGGATCGTCGCCCGCCGGCAACACGGCGAAGCGCAGACTGTGGCCGGGCTTGAGCAGCGGCAACGCACGATCGAGCGCGCGCGCCGCCGCGCGTTGGCCGGCGGCGTCGCCGTCGAAGCACAAGATCGGTTCTGGCGCGAGGCGCCACAGCTCTTCGATCTGGCTTTCGGTGAGCGCGGTGCCGAGCGGCGCGACCGCCGTTCCGAAGCCGGCGCGTTGCAGCGCGATCACGTCCATATAGCCTTCAGCGATGATCGCAGTGTCGTCGCGCGCGGCGGCGGCGCGCGCGGCCGCCCAGCCGTAGAGCGTGCGACCTTTGGCGAAGAGCGGCGTCTCAGGCGAATTGAGATATTTCGGCTGGCCGTCGCCGATGACGCGGCCACCGAACGCGATGATCCGGCCGCCGCGATCGCCGATCGGAAACATCACGCGGTTGCGGAAATAATCGAACGGCGCGCGGCCGTCGTCCGACTGATGGATCAGCCCCGCTTCGATCAGCAGCGGCTCGGGGAACTTACCGCCGAGCGCGCGCTTCAACGCCTCGCGCCCGTCGGGCGCGTAGCCCAGTCGGAAGCGCTTGATCGCCGCGTCGTCGAGCCCACGGTTCGACAAATATTCGCGCGCGGCCCGGCCTTCGGGCGCGCGCAATTGCGCCTCGAAGAAAGCGCAGGCGGCTTCCATCGCGCCTTGCAGCGTGGCTGCCCGTTCGGCGTGTTGGCGTTCCTCCGGAGTCGCCTTGGGCACGTCGAGTCCGGCGCGCTGCGCCAGCTGCTCGACCGCCTCGGGAAAGGCGAGGTTCTCGGTCTGCATGACGAAGCCGATGACGTCGCCGTGCACGCCGCAGCCGAAGCAGTGATAGAAACCCTTCTCCTCGACCACCGAGAACGACGGCGTCTTTTCGTTGTGGAACGGACACAGGCCGGTGAACTCGCGGCCACGCCGCGTCAGCTTGACGCGCCGACCGACGATTTCGGCGAGCGAAATCCGATGGCGCAGCTCGTCGAGAAAACGGGGCGGGAAAGCCATCGGGCCTACAATCTGTGGTCGACTCGGCGCCGGCGTTTCGGCGACGAATCGTTGGCAATTCTACCGCAGCCGCCGGGCGCGAGAAACCGTCAGCTCCGGCTTATCCCTTACCCTGTGAGCAACTTCTTCACGGTCTGGCTGGCCGCAGCCGGATCGAGCTGGCCGGCGTATTTGGTCTTGAGCGCCGCCATCACCTTGCCCATGTCCTTGATGCTGGCGGCGCCGGTCTCCTTGATCGTGTCCTGAACCGCCGATTCGAGTTCGGCGCTGGTCATCTGCTTAGGCAGGAAGCGCTCGATGACCGCGATTTCGCCCTTCTCCTTGGCGGCGAGTTCGGGCCGGTTGCCTTTCTCGTAGAGCTCAATCGACTCGCGCCGCTGCTTGATCATCTGCTGCAGCATCTGCTGGATCGCGGCGTCGTCGATGTGGTCGAGTTTGGGCCGCGCCTCGATGTCCTTTTCCTTGAGCCGCGCCAGGATCAGCCGCACGGTCGAAACCGTGAGGTCTTCCTTGTTCTTCATCGCCTCTTTCAGGGTTCCGGTGAAGCGGTCGCGCAGCATTTTGCCTCCGATTTCGCCGCGGGCGGCGGCGCTTGACGGCATCCTATCCGCGGTCTAATTCAATGTCTTCAAGTCCGATCGCTGTTCCACCGCGCCGCCGGATGCTTCCTGCGGCGCGTTTTGCCGCGAGCGGACGCCGACTCCGCGAATGAGGTTTCGATCACCGGTATGACCATCGACGCCCGCCCCACCGACGCCACCGCGGCACTGGTCTTGGCCGACGGCAGCGTCTTTTGGGGACGCGGCGTCGGCGCCGAAGGCGTGCGCGTCGGCGAAGTTTGCTTCAACACCAGCATGACCGGCTATCAGGAGATCATGACCGATCCCTCCTATGCCGGTCAGATCATCACTTTCACCTTCCCGCATATCGGCAATGTCGGCGCCAACGTGGAGGACATCGAGACGGTGACGCCACCGGCGCGCGGCCTGGTGCTGCGTATGGACATCACCGCGCCGTCGAACTGGCGCGCGGCGCAGCCGTTCGATGCCTGGCTCAAGAAGATGGACCTGGTCGGCATGGCCGGGGTCGACACGCGCGCGCTGACGCGGCGCGTCCGCGACGGCGGCGCGCCCAACGGCGCGCTGGCGCACTGGGCCAACGGCAAGCTCGACATCGCGGACCTGCTGAAGCAGGCGCGCGCCTGGCCCGGCCTCGAAGGCATGGACCTGGCGAAAGAAGTATCGTGCCGGCAAAGCTATCAATGGACCGAGACGGCATGGGCGCTCGGCACCGGCTATGGCACGCTCGCCAAGCCGCGCTTCAAGGTCGTCGCGGTCGATTATGGCGCCAAGCGCAACATCCTCCGCCAGCTCGCGAGCGAAGGCTGCGCCGTCACCATCGTGCCGGCGACCGCGAGCGTCGACGACATCATGCGCCACAAGCCCGACGGAATCTTTCTGTCGAACGGGCCCGGCGATCCGGCGGCGACCGGCGTCTATGCGGTGCCGGTCATCCAGGAGCTCGTCAAATCGGGCAAGCCGCTGTTCGGCATCTGCCTCGGCCATCAATTGCTCGCGATCGCGCTCGGCGGCAAGACGCGCAAGATGGCGCTCGGCCATCGCGGCGCCAATCATCCGGTGAAGGACTTAGCAACGGGCAAGGTCGAGATCACCAGCCAGAACCACGGCTTCTGCGTGCTGCCCGAGACGCTGCCCAAGGAGGCCGAGGTCTCGCACGTCTCGCTGTTCGACGGCTGCAACGAGGGCATCCGCCTCAAGGGCAAGCCGGTGTTCTCGGTGCAATACCATCCCGAGGCCAGCCCCGGCCCGCAGGACAGCCACTATCTTTTCCAGCGCTTCGTGAAGCTGATGGAAAAGCAGAAGGGCTGAGGCGATGCCGAAGCGCACCGATCTCAAAAGCATCCTGATCATCGGCGCCGGACCGATCGTCATCGGCCAGGCATGCGAGTTCGACTATTCCGGTGCGCAGGCGTGCAAGGCGCTTCGGGAAGAGGGGTATCGCGTCGTCCTGGTGAATTCCAATCCGGCGACGATCATGACCGACCCGGGCCTGGCCGACGCCACCTATATCGAGCCGATCACGCCTGAATTCGTCGAGCGCATCATCGCCAAGGAGAAGCCCGACGCGCTGCTGCCGACCATGGGCGGCCAGACGGCGCTCAACACCGCGATGGCGCTGGCCAAGAACGGCGCACTCAAGAAACACGGCGTCGAATTGATCGGCGCCAATGAGAAAGCCATCGCCAAGGCGGAAGACCGCCTGCTTTTCCGCAACGCGATGGACCGGATCGGCCTGCAATCGCCCAAGAGCCGCATTGCCAAGACGGTTGACGCGGCGCGCGACGCGCTCGCTCAGGTTGGATTGCCGGCGATCATCCGGCCGTCCTTCACGCTCGGCGGCACGGGCGGCGGCATTGCCTATAACGCGCAGGAGTTCGAGGAGCTGGCGAAGAATGGCCTCGCCGCCTCGCCGACGCACGAGATCCTGGTCGAGGAGTCGGTCCTCGGCTGGAAGGAATTCGAGATGGAGGTGGTGCGCGACAAGGCCGACAACTGCATCATCGTCTGCTCGATCGAGAACGTCGATCCGATGGGCGTGCACACCGGCGACAGCGTCACCGTCGCGCCGGCGCTGACGCTCACCGACAAGGAATACCAGATCATGCGCAACGCCTCGATCGCGGTGCTGCGCGAGATCGGGGTCGACACCGGCGGCTCGAACGTGCAGTTCGCGGTCAACCCGGCGAATGGGCGCCTGGTCGTCATCGAAATGAATCCGCGCGTGTCGCGCTCGTCGGCCCTGGCGTCCAAGGCGACCGGCTTTCCGATCGCCAAGGTCGCGGCGCGCCTCGCCGTCGGCTACACGCTCGACGAGCTCGACAACGACATCACCGGCGTCACGCCCGCCTCCTTCGAGCCGACGATCGACTACGTCGTCGTCAAGATGCCGCGCTTCACCTTCGAGAAATTCCCCGGCACCGAGCCTATCCTCACGACCTCGATGAAGTCGGTCGGCGAGGCGATGGCGATCGGCCGCAGCTTTGCCGAAGCGGTGCAGAAGGCCTTGCGCTCGATGGAGACGGGGCTTTCGGGCTTCGACGAGGTGGCGATCGAGGGCGTCGAGAGCGGCGGCGCCGAGGCGGTGAAGGCCGCCCTCGCGAGACCCTCGCCGGACCGGCTGCTGCTCATCGCGCAAGCCTACCGGCATGGCCTCTCGACCGAAGAAATCCATACCGCCTGCCGCTACGACAGCTGGTTTCTGGAGCGGGTGCGCGAGATCGGCGTCGACACCGGCGGCTCGAACGTGCAGTTCGCGGTCAATCCGGCGGACGGCCGCCTCCTCGTCATCGAGATGAACCCGCGCGTCTCGCGCTCTTCCGCGCTCGCTTCGAAGGCGACCGGCTTTCCGATCGCCAAGGTCGCCGCGCGCCTCGCGATCGGCTACACGCTCGACGAGCTGGCGAACGAGATCACCGGCGTCACGCCCGCCTCCTTCGAGCCGACGATCGACTACGTCGTCGTCAAGATGCCGCGCTTCACCTTCGAGAAATTCCCCGGCACCGAACCCTTGCTCACCACCTCGATGAAATCGGTCGGCGAGGCGATGGCGATCGGCCGCAGC
>DASYYB010000060.1:0-23457 GCA_035934235.1 Allostellaceae bacterium
TTGGTCGTGTGCGTGTGGGCGCCGCCAAGCTCCTCGTGCGTCACGGTTTCATGCGTCACGGTTTTGAGGACGTCGGGCCCGGTGACGAACATGTACGAGCTGTCGCGCACCATGAAGATGAAATCGGTCATCGCCGGCGAATAGACCGCGCCACCGGCGCACGGGCCCATCACCACCGAGATCTGCGGCACCACGCCGGAGGCAAGCACGTTGCGCTGGAATACTTCGGCATAGCCGGCCAGCGACGCAACGCCTTCCTGAATGCGGGCGCCGCCCGAATCGTTGAGCCCGATGACCGGCGCGCCGACGCGCACCGCCTGGTCCATGATCTTGCAGATCTTCTCGGCATGGGCCTCGGACAACGAGCCGCCGAAAACGGTGAAATCCTGGCTGAAGGCGAAGACGCGGCGGCCGTTGATCAGGCCGTGGCCGGTGACGACGCCGTCGCCCGGGATCTTCTGGTGCTCCATGCCGAAATCGGTCGAGCGGTGCTCGACGAACATGTCCCATTCTTCGAACGTGTCGCGGTCGAACAACAGGTCGAGGCGTTCGCGGGCGGCGAGCTTGCCCTTTTGATGCTGCTGCGCGATGCGCTTCTCGCCGCCGCCTTTGCGCGCGGCTTCGCGCTTTTCTTCCAATCGCCGCAATATGTCCCGCATCCGGTCCCCCTGGGCGTCCGACCGACAGTTTGGCCTGTTTATGCGGCGCGGTGAAGCGCGGCGAAACGGGCGGCGATGCCGACGTCGTCGCGCACGGCGGCGCGGCGCGCCATCGCCTCGGCGTCTTCGCCCCAGCGCTCGATCTGGAAGTGCTGGTCGAGCTCGGCCGCCGCGAACGCCTCGTCGGCCGCGATCCGGCCTTCGATCAGGGCGAGCGCCAACACCAGCGAGCCGAGTGTCGTGGTCGCCAGATGCAGCGCCGTCAGCGTCATGTCGTCGTAGGCGGCGACGGCGTCGCGATAGGCGGCGAGGGCTTCCGGCGTCTGCATCACCGGCGCAATGCCCGCCGTCACCGTCAGTGGCGCGTAACACGCTCCGGCCCAGTCGAGATGCGGCTGCCAGGCGCGATGCTGGCGAGCGGCGAGTTCCGACGGTGCCTCGGCGCGATAGCAGACGAGGTCGGTGGCGGCATATTTGACGATTTCGGCGACGATCGGTTCACGCCGTTGCGCGACGAGGTCGATGGCGGTGCCGGCCAGCCGCGTCAACGGCAACGCCGCCGGCTTGATCGTCTCGCCTTGCGCCTGCCACTCGGCGGCAATCGCTTCGGCCAGCTTTTTGCTGCACACAACGAAAGGCGCCTTGGCCGGCGTGCGCATCGGCTTGCTGTCGAGCAGCACGGTATAGCCGCCGGCCGCGTCGCCGACCGCGGCCGTCTTGAAGAACCGTTTCATCGGTCGCCGCGAGCCTTCTCGGGCGCCAGGTCGGCGAAGACGTCGCGCTCCTGGCCATCTTCGAAACCGAAGAAGTCCCACGTCTCGCGCATGTGCGGCGGCAACGGCGCCATGACGATGAGGGTACCGCCAGCCGGATGAGGGATGGCCAGCGCGCGGGCGTGCAGGTGGACCCGCCGGTTGCCGGGAACGCCGGGCACGTGCGTCGCGGCGCCGCCATATTTGCCGTCACCGAGGATCGGCGTGCCGAGCGCGGCGCAATGCGCGCGGAGTTGGTGCGTGCGACCGGTTACCGGTTCGAGTGCGACCCAAGCGAGGCGGTCACCGGCTTGCGCAACGGTGCGGTAATAGGTGACGGCGCGTTTGCCGCCGTCGTCGGGAACCACACGCTCGCCGAGCCGTCCCGGCAATTTCGCCAGCCGCTGGTCGATGCGGCCGTCCTGCGGCTCTGGCACGCCGACGATGGCGGCCCAATAGATCTTGCGCGCCGCCTTGCCGCGAAATGCTTCCGCAAGCTTGGCAGCCGCGCGGACGTGTCGTGCCAGAACCAAGACGCCGCTGGTATCCTTGTCGAGCCGATGGACCAGCCGCGGCCGTTCCTTGGCGCCGAAGCACAACGCATCGAGCAAACCGTCGAGATGGCGGTCAGTCTTGGTGCCGCCTTGCACGGCAAGGCCCTGCGGCTTGTCGATGACGATGACGTCGTCGTCACGGTGCAGCACGCGCGCCTGGATCATCTTGGCGTCGCGCGCGCTCGGTTCCGCGGCGCGCGGCGCAATCGGCCGCGGGCTCGGCGCCGGCAGCGGTGGCACCCGGACGATTTGGCCGGCGGCGACGTGGTCGCGCGCCGCGGCGCGTTTCCCATCCAATCGAATCTGGCCGGTGCGCAACAGCTGTTCCAGCTTGCCGTGCGACAAGTCCGGGAAATGCCGTTTGAACCAGCGGTCGAGACGGATTTCCGCGTCGGCGGCGGCGACCGCGATCGATTGCACCTGTGCCATGCGCCGCAATTTAGCGGCGGCGGCCGTCCGGCCGCTAGCTAATCAGGCGCGGCGCCAGTGGCCTGGAATCCAGACCCAGCCGCGCGGCCGGGCGTCCCAATGGCCCGGAATCCAGGCCGCGCCGTAGTAAGGCGGATGAACGTAGCGGCCGGGGACCCAGACATAGCGCGCGCCGTTCCAGCGCCAGAATCCCGGACGCCACACCCAATAGCCGGGCGCGACCGGTGCCGGCGGCGCGGTTTCGACGACGGGCGCGGGCGGGGCGACGCCGATGATGATTTCGGCGGCGCTCGCCAGCGGGCTCGTGGCCAAGATCAGCGCGACCACCAAAACGGCGCGGAAAAGCCGGGAATTCGGCATGCCTGGACTCCAGATCGGTTGTTTTTGTCGGTTCGTTATAGGCACGCGATCGGGCCGGCGTTCCCGCGCCGCTGTTCAAGCCCTTAGTGTTCGGTCAGCCATTTCTGGGCGTCCGGATCGCCGGCTGCCGCCGATTTCTGCATCCAATAGCGGGCTTGCGTCGGGTCCTTGGAGACGCCTTGGCCGTTCCAGTACTTAAGCGCGAGATTGTGCTGCGCCTCGCGTTGTCCCTTCTCCGCGGCCATCAGATACCAATGCACGGATTGGGCGTAATCCTGCGGCACGCCATAGCCCTTAGCGTAGAGGAAGCCGATATTGGCTTCGGCCGTGGCGTTGCCCATAGATGCCGCTTGCCGGTACAGACGCATCGCCTCGGCATAGTTCTTGCGGTCGTAGGCATTGTCGCCCTGTTGGTTGATGGCGTCGGACGACTGGACCTGCGCCCATTGCGCCGGCGCGGGCGATTGCGCAGCGACGGTCAAACTGCTGCTCAGGACAAACAAAAGCGCAAACACCGGTACGGCGACAAAAGCACGGCGCATAGCGGTCCTCCCCCCAGAGTCGAGCGATGTTAGCCCGAATTTCGCACACCGGCACGCGTCGGCTGGAGTGCCGTTATTCCGTCCGCTTGCGCCGGAGTTTGTCCCAATAATCGAGCCGCTTGCGGATCTCGCGCTCGAAGCCGGCCTCGACCGGCCGATAGAATTCGCGGCGGCCCATGCTTTCGGGAAAATAGTCAAGGCCGGAAAATCCCTCCGGCGTGTCCGGATCGTAGACGTAGCCGCCGCTATAACCGAGATCGCGCATCAGGCGCGTTGGCGCGTTGACCGCGTGCATCGGCGGCATCAGCGATCCGGTTTCCTTCGCAGCGCGCGTTGCGTTGCCGAAGGCGGCGTAGCCCGCATTCGATTTGGGCGCGGTGGCGAGGAAGATCACCGCCTGCGCCAGCGCCAGCTCGCCCTCCGGCGAGCCGAGCCGGTCGTAGGCTTCCCAGGCCGCGATGGTTTGCGGCAGGGCGCCGGGCTCGGCCATGCCGATGTCTTCAACCGCCATGCGCACCAGTCGTCGCGCGATGTAGATCGGATGCTCGCCGCCGACCAGCATGCGCGCCAGCCAATAGAGCGCCGCGTCGACGTCCGAGCCGCGCACCGATTTGTGCAGGGCGCTGATCAGGTTGTAGTGCCCTTCCTGCGCCTTGTCGTAGAGCGGCGCCCGTCGCTGTACCGCCGCCATCAAGCCCTCGGTGTCGAGCGTCGTGCCTTCGGGCAGCGCGGCGATCTCCTCGGCGATGTTGAGGGCGTAACGTCCGTCGCCGTCGGCCATCGCCTTGAGCGCCTGGCGCGCCGCGGCGTCGACCGGCAACTTGCGGCCGAGCGCGGTTTCGGCGCGGACGAGCAGGGTTTCCAGAGCGGCATCGTCGAGGCGTCTCAGCACGAAAACCTGGCACCGCGACAACAGCGCGCCGTTGAGCTCAAACGACGGATTTTCCGTGGTGGCGCCGATCAGCGTCACCGTGCCGGTCTCGACATAAGGCAGAAAGCCGTCCTGTTGCGCGCGATTGAAGCGATGGATTTCGTCGACGAACAGCAGCGTGCCCTGACCGGCGCCGCGACGCTGCTTCGCCGCGTCGAACACTTTGCGCAGATCGGCGACGCCCGAGAACACCGCCGACAACGGCTCGAAATGCATGTCGGTCGCGTCGGCGAGGATGCGCGCGACCGTCGTCTTGCCGCAGCCCGGCGGACCCCACAGGATCATCGACGCCAGCCGCCGGGCCACGGCCATACGGCCAAGCGGCGCGTCCGGCGCGAGCAGGTGATCTTGGCCGACGATTTCGGCAAGCGTTCGGGGCCGGAGCCGGTCGGCCAGCGGGCGCGGGGCCTGCTGCTCGAAAAGGCTCATCGCACGACGAGCGAGAACTTCTTGTTGCCGCGGGCGATGACCAGCGCCCAGGGCGGCCCGCTGTTGGCGAGCAGGTCGCGCAGTTGCGCGACGGTGTCGATCTCGCGGCGGTCGAGGCTCGCCAGGATGTCGCCGCGGCGCAGACCGAGCTGTGCCGCCGTGCTGCCCGGCGTCACCGCCGCGACCACAACGCCGCGCAGGGTTTGCGGCAGGTTCAGCTCGTCATTGAAGGCCGGGTTGAGATTGCCGACCGATGCGCCGGCAAGCGGCTCGCGGCCTTCCAGCAGCGTGATGTCGCGCGGCGGCTGCTCGGGCGGCGCGATCAACGCCACGGTCGCGGTGCGTGTGTGGCCGTCGTGCCAGAGAGCGAATTCGGCGCTGCTGCCGATGTGATGCGTCGCCAACCGGAAGCGCAGCGCTTCGGGGTCCTCGATCGCGTGACCGTCGACCGCAAGGACGACGTCGCCGGCGGCGATGCCGGCCTTGGCCGCCGGACTGCCGGTGGTGACGGCGTCGACCAGGACGCCGCCGGGCCGTGGCAGGCCGAGTTTGGTCGCCTTGTCGGCGTTGACGCCTTCGCCTTCGAGCCCGAGCCACGGCTGCTGCACGCTATGGTCGCCGTGCTGCACCGCGTAGAGGACCGACCGGACCAAGCTGGTCGGAATGGCGAAGCCGATGCCGACCGAGCCGCCGGACTCCGAGAAGATCGCGGTATTGATGCCAATCAGCGCGCCGTCCATATCGACCAGGGCGCCGCCGGAATTGCCCGGATTGATCGCCGCGTCGGTCTGAATGAAGGAGCCGAATTCATTGATGCCGGTGCCGGTGCGCGCGAGGCCCGAGACGATGCCGCTGGTCACCGTCTGGCCGACACCGAACGGATTGCCGATCGCCAGTACCAGATCGCCGACCTCGAGTTTATCACTGTCACCTATAGGCAGTACCGGCAGCTTCTCGCCCGGCACGTTGATCTTGAGGACTGCCAGGTCGAGGTGTTCGTCGGCGAGCAGAATCTTGGCCGGGAACTCGCGGCGGTCGCTCAGCACCACGGAAATCTCCTGCGCGTCCTTGATCACGTGATCGTTGGTCACGATCAATCCGGACGGATCGAGGATGACGCCCGAGCCCAGGGAATTGAGCACGCGTTGTCGCGGCGCGGTGAGCGGGAATGCGTTGCCGAAGAACCGGCGCATCAGCGCGTCGTTGAAGATCGGCGTGCGCGTCTGCACCACGCGGCGCGAATAGACGTTGACCACCGCCGGCGCCGCCTCTTTGACGATGGGCGCGAACGTCAAATGGATTTCGGCACGTGACGCCGGCGGCCGGCTGACGGCGGCCTGTTGCGCCGCCGCCGGTAGCGCGGCGGCAAGGCCGATCAACGCGGCGATCACAGGCCAGCGGTTCATCTTGCCTTTGGCCACGCGCCTGTTCTGTCGGCGGCCCGGTTCGTCTCGGCGCCGACCGCGTCCCAGATACAGAGCATCGGTTTCAGGTGTCCCCTTCGGCGCGCGATCATAGCTCAGGCGAACGCTGCGGCGAAGCTGGCCTTGAGCGCGGCGTCGACCTCGTCCATGCGCGGACGGATGCCGAGCTTCGCCAGCGACGTAACGCCGTGCTCGCGCACGCCGCACGGCACGATGCCGCGGTAATGGGCCAGGTTTGGCGCGACGTTGAGCGACAGGCCGTGATAGCTGACGCCGCGCCGCACGCGCACGCCGATCGCCGCGATCTTGTTCTCACCGCCGTTTTTATCGGCAACCCAGATGCCGACCCGGCCACTGCGGCGTTCGCCGGTCACGCCGAAGCCGGCCAACGTTCGGATCAGCCATTCCTCGAGATCCCGAACGAAGGCGCGCAAATCGCCGCCGCGGTGATTGAGATCGAGCATGACATAGGCGATGCGCTGGCCCGGCCCATGATAGGTCCATTGTCCGCCGCGGCCGGTGTGGTGGATCGGCAGCAGAGGGTCTACCAGGTCGTCGTCGCGGGCACTGGTGCCACCGGTATAGAGCGCCGGATGCTCCAGCAGCCAGACCAGCTCGGGCGCCGTGCCGGCGTGGATCTCGCGCACGCGCGCCTCCATGACGCTGACGGCCTCGTCATAAGGCACCGGCTTCGTATTCTTGCGCCATTCGATGGCTTCCGTTCGGGGGGGCGTGCTTGCTATGCTCATGCGGATTTGGTAATCAGCCGCGCTATCAGCGGCATTTGCCGAATCCTATCGCGGTCGTGGCGGAATTGGTAGACGCGCTAGCTTGAGGTGCTAGTGGGGGAAACCCCTTGGAAGTTCGAGTCTTCTCGACCGCACCATCCCCGTCCCGCCAGCGGAGTGGCGCCCGGCCTAAAGGCCGGGACGCGATCTGCGCGGCATCCTGAGGAGTGACGATGGCCGATCAGTTGCGCGACGGGGCGCTCGAATATCATCGTCACCCGACGCCCGGCAAAATCGCCATCGTTGCGACCAAGCCGCTGTCGACGCAGCACGATCTGTCGCTGGCCTATTCTCCAGGCGTCGCCGCCGCGTGCATGGCCATTGCCGCCGATCCGCAGGAAGCGTCGAGCCTGACCGCGCGCGCCAATCTGGTCGCCGTCATCACCAACGGCACGGCAGTTTTGGGCCTCGGCACGATCGGCCCGCTCGCCGCCAAGCCGGTGATGGAAGGCAAGGCGGTTCTATTCAAGAAATTCGCCGGCATCGACGTCTTCGACATCGAGATCAACGAGCGCGATCCGGACAAGCTCGTGGACGTGATCGCTGCGCTCGAGCCGACGTTCGGCGGCATCAATCTCGAGGACATCAAGGCGCCGGAGTGCTTCGTCATCGAGGAAAAGCTGCGCCAGCGGCTCAAGATTCCGGTCTTCCACGACGACCAGCACGGCACCGCGATCATCGTCGGCGCCGCCGTGCGCAACGGCCTCAAGCTCGTCGGCAAGTCGCTCGATCAGGTGAAGCTGGTCGCGTCGGGCGCCGGCGCAGCCGCGCTTGCCTGCCTCGATCTGCTGGTCGACATGGGCTTGCGGGTCGAGAACGTCGTCGTCACCGACGTACACGGCGTCGTCTACAAAGGCCGCAAGGAGGAGATGGACCCGCGCAAGGCGCGCTACGCCAAGGATACCAAGGCGCGCAAGCTCGGCGACGTGATTGCCGACGCGGATATTTTCCTCGGACTGTCGGCGCCCAACGTGCTGAGTGCCGACATGGTCAAGACCATGGCGCCCAAGCCGCTGATCCTGGCGCTGGCTAATCCGGTGCCCGAGATCCTGCCCGAGACGGCGCTGACGGTTCGGCCCGACGCGATCATCGCCACCGGCCGCACCGACTATCCGAACCAGGTCAACAACGTTCTATGCTTTCCGTTCATCTTCCGTGGTGCGCTCGATGTCGGCGCGACCGGAATCAACGAGGCGATGAAGCTGGCGGCCGTCAACGCACTGGCTGATCTGGCGCTGGCGGAGCCGTCGGACATCGTCACCGCCGCCTATGGCGAGACCATCCTGACCTTCGGCCGCGATTACATCATCCCGAAGCCGTTCGATCCGCGCCTCATCGTCGAGGTTGCGCCCGCCGTCGCCAAGGCGGCGATGGATTCAGGCGTGGCGACGCGGCCGATCACCGATTTCGCGGCCTATCGCGACCGCCTCAACGATTTCGTCTTCCGCTCCGGCCTGCTGATGCGGCCGATTTTCGAGCATGCGCGCAAGGATCCGAAACGCGTCGTCTACGGCGAAGGCGAAGATGAGCGCGTTCTGCGCGCGGTGCAGCAGGTGGTTGACGACGGTCTCGCTCGGCCGATCATCATCGCCCGGCGCGACGTCGCGCAAAAGCGCATCGAACGTCTCAACCTGCGGATCAAGCTCGGTCAGGATGTCGAGCTGGTCGATCCGACCAGCGATCCGCGTTACAACGAATACTGGTCGCTCTATCACAAATTGATGGAGCGCAACGGCGTCTCGCCGGACTTCGCCCGCTATCTGGTGCGGACGCGGACCTCGGTGATCGCGTCGCTCATGCTGCGTCGCGGCGAGGCCGACGCCATGATCTGCGGCGCGGTCGGTCCTTACGACCGTCATTTGCGCCATGTGCTCGACATCGTCGGGCTTGTGCCCGGCGCCTCGGCACCGGCCGCGTTGACTGGGCTGATCACGCCCAAGGGCACGTTCTTCCTTTGCGATACCTACGTCGTCGACGATCCGACAGCCGAGCAGATCGCCGAGACGACGTTGCGCGCTGCCGAAGCGGTGCGCCATTTCGGCGTCGAGCCGAAAGTCGCGTTGTTGTCGCATTCGAACTTCGGCGGTTCGGATACGCCGGGCGCGCGCAAGATGCGCCAGGCGATGGAGCTGCTGCTCAAGCGTGCGCCTGATCTCGAGGTCGAGGGCGAGATGAACGGCGACGTCGCCATCGTCGAGGAAATCCGCCACCGCATTTTTCCGAACTCGCGCCTCAAGGGCATCGCCAATCTGCTGATCATGCCCAATCTCGATGCCGCCAATATCGCCTTCAACCTGCTCAAGGTGCTGGGCGACGGACTCAATATCGGACCCATCCTGCTGGGGGTCCGGAAGCCCGCGCATATCGTGACGCCCGCGGTGACGGTGCGCGGCTTGGTGAACATGACCGCGGTTGCGGTGTATGATGCGCAGGTCTCCGCGGGAGACCAGCATGAGCTTGGCTTTCAGCGTCTCTGACGTCATTCCGGCGGCGCCGCAGGCGATCTACGACGCCTGGCTCGACAGTGAGGGCCATGCCGGCATGACCGGCGGCAAGCCAGCGACGTGCTCCGCCGCCGTTGGCGGCACGTTCACGGTCTGGAACGGCTACATCGTTGGCCGGAACTTGGCGCTCGAGCCGGGCAAGCACATCGTCCAGTCGTGGCGCACGAAGAAATTCACGGCCGCTGATCCGGATTCCGAGATTGAAGTTCTGTTCGAGCCGGTCGGCAGCGGTACGCGCGTGACCGTCAACCACCGCAATGTGCCCGATGGCCACACCAGCTACCGCGACGGCGGCTGGCAGCGCAGTTATTTCGAACCGATGAAGGCGTATTTCGCGGCCCGGTCCTAGGGTGCGCGATGCGGCCAGCCACGCTGGGGGAACGTGGCCGGCCGCTCGTCACGCACCGTCGCTCAGTCGAATTGGTGATGATGGTGGAGATGTTCCGCCAGGATCTCGTCCGCCATCTTCTGCTGGTCGGGCGACAGGGTCTGGTAGAGCGGCCGGAATGCCGTGAGCATGCGCTCGGTGTTCTTCGCCATGGTGTCGGCGAAACGGCTGCGCGCTTCGAGCGCCTGGACCGCGGTTTGCGGCCCTTCGGGCTTTTGCGCCCGCGCGGCGTCGATCGCCTTGGCGTTGACGCGCATCGCCTCGGCCACGTTACTCCACTGCGCCTCCTGCTGCGGCGTGATCTTGAGCTCGGCCTTGAGGAAGGCGATGCGGCCGGCGACGAACTGCTCGGCGCTGCGGTGATGCTCGTGCGCGGGCTGCGTCGCAGGCGCCGGCGTGGCCGGAGCCGGAGCGGCGGCTTGGGCGAAGGCTGGGGCGGCCGCAGTCAGGCCGCCCAGGCCGACAAGTAAGGCAAAAGCGGGGAGGGAAAGACGATGGGATGTCACGGTGAATACTCCTTGGGGGAAGGTTGCCAGTCGTGACGTTGTACGGACACCGCCGGGCGCCCATCCCTGAGTGCGGGCGTCCTTGCAGCGATGTAATGCCCCGTTAAACTGCCATTCAGGGGAGGGGCCATGGCACGGAACCGCTGTCCGGCGTTCGATTTCGATCTGGGTTCCGAGATCGACATGCTGCGCGACAGCGTGCGCGGCTTCGCCGATGCCGAGATCGCGCCCCTGGCTGCCGAAATCGACCGCACTGACGCCTTTCCACGCCAGCTTTGGCCCAAGATGGGCAAGCTCGGCCTGCACGGCATCACCGTCGAAGAGGAATTCGGCGGTGCCGGCATGGGCTATCTCGCGCATGTCGTGGCGATGGAGGAAGTGAGCCGCGGCTCGGCTTCGGTCGGGCTCAGCTACGGCGCCCATTCCAACTTGTGCGTGAACCAGATCCGCCGCAACGGCACGGTCGTCCAGAAACGCAAATACCTTCCCAAGTTGATTTCCGGCGAGCATGTCGGCGCCTTGGCGATGAGCGAAACAGGCGCTGGCTCGGACGTCGTCGCCATGGCGACGCGCGCCGAGAAGAAGGGCGATCGCTATGTTCTCAACGGCAGCAAGATGTGGATCACCAACGGCACCGACGCCGACACGCTGGTGGTCTACGCCAAGACTGACTCCGCCGCCGGGCCGCGTGGCATCACGGCGTTCTTGGTCGAAAAGGGCATGAAAGGTTTCCGCGTCGCGCAGAAGCTCGACAAGCTCGGCATGCGTGGCTCGCCGACCGCCGAGCTGGTGTTCGACGAATGCGCGGTGCCGGCCGAAAACGTCCTGGGTCAGCTCAACGAAGGCGTCCGCGTGCTGATGAGCGGGCTCGATTACGAGCGCGTGGTGCTGGCGGGCGGTCCGCTCGGCATCATGCAGGCGTGTTTGGACGCGGTGGTTCCTTATCTCCACGACCGCAAGCAGTTCGGCAAGCCGATCGGCGAGTTCCAGCTGATGCAGGGCAAGCTCGCCGACATGTACACCGAGCTCAATGCTGCCCGCGCCTATGTCTATGCCGTCGCCCGCGCCTGCGATCGCGGCCAGACGACGCGCAAGGACGCCGCCGGTGCGATCCTCTATGCCGCTGAGCGCGCGACCCAGATCGCACTCCAGGCGATCCAGGCGCTGGGCGCCAACGGCTATATCAACGAGTTCCCGACCGGGCGTCTGCTGCGCGACGCCAAGCTCTACGAGATCGGCGCCGGCACATCGGAGATCCGGCGCATGCTGATCGGACGCGAACTGTTCGAGGAGACCGCGTGACCACGCGAGCCGAGAAAACACTCGCAGATGTCGGAAAGTGGCCCGCGCCAAAGATAGAAGCGCGATCTCACAAAATCATTCGTCACGCCTACGAACAAGTAGTCACGGCGTGTGCGCGCTTAGGATCATTTGCAACAGGTAAGCCGCCGCAGACGAACGGACCCATCGACGAACGGCAAGAGGCCTTAGCCGCCGACGATCTGGTAAGCTTTGCCATACACGCGAGGAGGTTGATCGACGCCAGTCAATGTAGGGGAATGCTACGTAGTGTAGAAATTCGCTCGTTCACGAAGTCGGCGCGCACGGTTCGTGTGCGAGACGTGATCAATAAAATAATTCACCATGAAGATATCCAAATTGTACGAACAGTCCTGCGGGCTGGCCTCCTTGCCGGTAGATACAAGCTTGAGGACATACTCGATGTGTCGGACCAGAGTTTTTCCCCACTCATCGCAATAAAGTCTGAGCGGGGCGAGATGATGAACTTCGAACTTCGCGAGCTGATCGAAACTTTTCAGAAGAAAATTCTCGTACCGATAATCGATTTTTGCGCAGAGCATGATCTCTATCTCGAAGATTTAACTTTTCTAGGTGGCTAGATGGCCGTGTTCAAAACCGCACTCGATCCGCGTGCCGCCGATTTTCGCGCCAACGCCAAAGCGGCGCGCGCACTGGTCGCCGACCTCGGCAAGAAGCTCAAGGCCATCGGCGAGGGCGGCGGCAAGGACGCCCGTGACAAGCACCTGAAGCGCGGCAAGCTGCTGGCCCGCGAGCGCATCCGCCGCCTGCTCGATCCCGGCGCGCCGTTTCTCGAATTCTCGGCCTTTGCCGGTTACGGCCTCTATGGCGACGACGTTCCCGCCGGCGGCATCGTCACCGGCATTGGCCCCGTGATGGGCCGCGAGTGCGTCATCGTCGCCAACGACGCGACGGTCAAAGGCGGCACCTATTATCCGATCACGGTGAAGAAGCATCTGCGCGCCCAGGACATCGCGCGTGAAAACAGCCTGCCGTGCCTTTATCTGGTCGACAGCGGTGGCGCATTCCTGCCGGCGCAGGACGAGGTCTTTCCCGATCGCGACCATTTCGGCCGCATCTTCTACAACCAGGCGACGTTGTCGGCTGCCGGCGTGCCGCAGCTTGCGGCGGTGATGGGATCGTGCACCGCCGGCGGCGCCTATGTGCCGGCCATGGCCGACGAAAGCATCATCGTCAAGGGCACCGGCACCATCTTTCTCGGCGGACCGCCGCTGGTGAAGGCGGCAACCGGCGAGGCGGTCTCGGCCGAGGAGCTCGGCGGCGCCGATGTCCACGCCCGCGTTTCGGGCGTTGCCGATCAGATCGCCGCCGACGATGCCGAGGCGTTGGCGCTGTTGCGTCGCAGTGTCGACAACCTCAACCGGCCGAAGCGCAGCCAGCTCGAAACCACCGAACCGCGCGAGCCGCTTTACGCGCCGGAAGAACTTTATGGCGTCGTGCCGGCCGATCCGCGCAAGCCCTATGACGTGCGCGAGCTGATTGCGCGGCTGGTCGACGGCAGCGAGCTCGACGAATTCAAGCCGCGTTACGGCGAGACGCTGGTGACCGGCTTCGCACGGCTCTGGGGCTATCCCGTCGGCATCGTGGCCAACAACGGCATCCTGTTCTCCGAAAGCGCGCTCAAGGGCGCGCATTTCATCGAGCTGTGCGCGCAGCGCGGCATTCCGCTCGTCTTCCTCCAGAACATCACCGGCTTCATGGTCGGTAAAAAATACGAAGCCGGCGGCATCGCCAAGGACGGTGCCAAGATGGTCACTGCGGTTGCCTGCGCCAACGTGCCCAAATTCACGGTGATCGTCGGCGGCAGCTTCGGCGCCGGCAATTACGCCATGTGCGGCCGGGCCTACGCGCCGCGCTTCCTGTGGACGTGGCCCAATGCGCGCATCTCGGTGATGGGCGGCGAGCAGGCGGCCAACGTGCTGGCGACCGTGCGGCGCGATGGCGCGCGCGGCAAATCCTGGCCCAAGGCGCAGGAGAACCGCTTCAAGGCAGCGATCCGCAAGCAATACGAAACCCAAGGGCATCCTTATTACGCCAGCGCGCGGCTGTGGGACGACGGCATCATCGATCCGCGGGACACACGCCGCGTGCTGGCGATGTCGATCTCGGCCAGCCTCAACGCGCCCATCGAGCCGACCCGCTTTGGCGTCTTCCGGATGTGACATGGGCGCGGTGCTGGTTTCGCGGGACGTGCGCGGCGTCGCTACGGTCACGCTCAACCGGCCGGAGCGGCGCAACGCGTTCGACGACGCGCTGATCCGCGAGCTGGACCGATGCTTTATCGCGCTGGCGCGCGATCGTTCGGTGCGCATCGTGGTGCTGACCGGCGCCGGTTCGGCGTTTTCCGCCGGCGCCGATATCAACTGGATGCGTCGCGTTGCCCGCTACAGCAAACGCGAGAACCGCGCTGACGCCATGGACCTCGCACGCCTGTTGCGCCGCCTCGATACGTTGCCGAAGCCAACGGTGGCGCGGATCAATGGCGCCGCTTATGCCGGCGCGATCGGCCTGATCTGCGCCTGCGATGTCGCCGTCGCCGCAGCCGAGGCGACATTCGCGATCTCCGAAGTGCGGCTCGGCCTGCTGCCGGCGACGATCGCGCCTTATGTGACGGCGGCGATCGGCGCGCGCCAGGCACGGCGGTTCAATCTGACTGGCGAAGTCTTCGGCGCGGACGAGGCGTTGCGCATCGGTCTGGTGCACAAAATCGCGCCGCTGGCGGAACTCGATGCCGCTGTCGGCGCAATCGTTGACGCGCTGCTGCACGGCGCGCCCACGGCTCAGGCGAAGGCCAAGCGCATGATCGCCGTCGTTGCCGGCAAGCCGACTACGCCAGCGGTGATGGCACGCACCGCCGACGCCATCGCCGAGGCACGCGCCGCGCCGGAAGGACGCGAAGGCCTTGCCGCGTTTCTCGAAAAGCGCAAGCCGCGCTTCCGGACCTAGCGTGTTCAAGAAGCTCCTCATCGCCAACCGTGGCGAGATCGCGTGCCGCGTCATCCGAACAGCGCGGCGGCTCGGCATCAAGACGGTGGCGGCCTATTCTGCTGCCGACAGCCGCTCGCTGGCGGTCGCGCTCGCCGACGAGGCCTGTGAAATCGGCCCGGCGCCGGCGCGCGAAAGTTATCTCGATACCCAGGCGATCTTGCGGGCGGCGCGCCGCAGCGGCGCTGAAGCGATCCATCCCGGCTACGGCTTCCTGTCGGAGAATGCGGCGTTCGCCGCTGCCTGTGCCAAAGCCGGCCGAATTTTCGTCGGGCCATCGGCGAAGGCGATCTACGCGATGGGCGACAAAGCGGCGGCCAAGGCGCTGGCCGAAAAAGCGGGCGTGCCGGTCGTGCCCGGCTATCGCGGCGACCGCCAGCACGCCGCGATCTTCGCCACCGAGGCCGCGCGCATCGGCTATCCGCTGCTGGTCAAGGCCGTGGCGGGCGGTGGCGGTCGCGGCACGCGCGTGGTCGAGCGGCCGAATGAGCTCGGCGCCGCGCTCGAAAGCGCCCGCCGCGAGGCGACCGCCGCGTTTGGCGACGGCCGGCTGATCCTGGAAAAATATCTGCGCGCGCCGCGCCACGTCGAAGTGCAGGTGTTCGGCGACCGGTTCGGCAACCTGGTGCACCTTTACGCGCGCGATTGTTCTGCGCAGCGGCGCCATCAGAAGGTGATCGAAGAGGCGCCGCCGCCGGGCCTGCCGCCGACGCTCTTGCGTCAGCTTTATGAGGCCGCGCTCAAGGTCGCGCGCGCGGTCAAATACCAGAACGCCGGCACCGTCGAATTCATCGTCGAGCGCGGTAAATTCTACTTCATCGAGATGAACACGCGACTTCAGGTCGAGCATGCCGTGACCGAGATGATCACCGGCATCGACCTGGTCGAATGGCAGTTGCGCGTCGCCGCCGGTGAAAAGCTGCCGCTGAAGCAAACGCGCATCCGCGCCCGGGGCCATGCCATCGAGGCGCGCCTTTATGCCGAAGACCCGGTGCGCGATTTCCTGCCGTCGACCGGGCGGCTGACGCGGCTCCATTTCCCGCTGCTCGACGCCGATTTGCGGATTGAAATCGGTCTGCGGCAGGGCGACTCGGTGACCGAGTTCTACGATCCGATGCTGGCGAAGCTGGTCGCGTCCGGTTCGGATCGCCGAACGGCGCGCGAACAGCTGCGCGCGGCGCTGAGTCAGACCCGCGTTCTCGGCGTCACCAGCAATCGTGATTTTCTTCTGCGGCTGCTCGCGCAACCGGCGTTCCGGCGCGGTGCCGTCGACACATCCTTCATCGGCCGCAATCTCGATCAGCTGGCGCCGCTGAATCCCGCGCCCGACATCGCGCTCGCCGCCGCCGTCTTATCGCGCGTCGTGACCAGGCAGCCGAAGCCCGGTGCGGACCGTTTTTCGCCGTGGCGGCTGCGCGACGGTTGGCAGGCCGGCGCCGAGCGCGCGCTCGATTTTGTGTTCGACGATCGTGGTGCGAAACGGCGTGTCCGTCTGCATTTCGCGCCGGACGGGTTGAGTCTCGATTTCGGCCGCCGCCGGCTGTCGGCGTTGGCGTGGGTGCTCGGCGGCGGCGATCTCGCGGTCGAGTTGGACGGCCGACGGGCCGAGGCCAGCGTCGCCTGGGATGAACACGGCGTGCAGGTCGCGCTCGACGACGGCACGTGGCGGCTCGGCCTGGCCGACGAATCTGCGCGCCGGGCTGCTGCGGCAACCGCGTCCGGCCGCGTCGTCGCGCCGATGCCGGGCAAGATCGCCGCGGTGCATGTCGCCAAAGGCGCCCGCGTGACACGCGGTCAAATCCTGCTGGTGCTCGAAGCCATGAAGATGGAGCATGCGATCACCGCGCCGGGCGACGGCGTGGTCGCCGACATCCGTTATGCGGCCGGCGATCCGGTCGCCGAAGGCGCGGAGTTGCTGGTGCTCGGCGACGGGAAGGAGGCGCGGTGATGCAAGTGCCGAAGGCGGTGCGCGTGGTCGAAGTCGGGCCGCGGGACGGGTTGCAGAACGAAGCCAAGACCGTGCCGACCGCGACCAAAATCGCGCTCATCGAACGTCTCGCCGACGCCGGCCTCAAGACCATCGAAGCCGGCAGTTTCGTCTCGCCCAAATGGGTGCCGCAAATGGCCGATACCGCGGCGGTGATGCAGGCGCTGAAGCGCCGGCTGGGCGTCGCCTATCAAGTTCTGGTGCCGAACCTGCAAGGTTTCGAGGCGGCGCGCGCGGCCAAAGCTGACGAAGTCGCGATCTTTGCCGCCGCGTCCGAGACGTTCTCTCGCCGCAACATCAACTGCTCGATCGCCGAGAGCATCGACCGGTTCGTGCCGGTGACGGAGGCGGCGAAGGCGGCGGGCGTTCGCGTGCGCGGCTATATCTCGTGCGTCGTCGATTGCCCTTATGAAGGCGCCGTGGCGCCGGCCGCGGTGGCGGACGTTGCGGCGCGGTTGCTCTCCCTCGGCTGCTATGAAATCTCGCTCGGCGATACCATCGGCAGCGGCACGCCGGCGCGCGTCGTCGCGATGATCGACACCGTGGCGCGCCGCGTGCCGCGCGAAAAGTTGGCCATCCATTGTCACGACACTTACGGCCAGGCGTTGGCGAATATCCTTGCCGCCCTCGAGAACGGCATTGCCACGGTCGACAGTTCGGTCGCCGGTCTCGGCGGTTGTCCCTATGCGCCCGGCGCTGCCGGCAATGTCGCCAGCGAGGACGTGGTTTACATGCTTGACGGATTGCGCGTCGAACACGGCGTCGATCTCACCAAGCTCGCAGCCGCTGGCCGCTTCATCTCCGACGCGCTCGGCCGCGAGCCGGCGTCGAAATGTGCCAAGGCGCTGGCCGCGAAGGCCGCGTGATGGCGTTGCATCTCATCAAGATGGCGGTCGGCGTCGCCGATCTCGCCGAGCTCCGAAAATTGCAGAAGCTGCGGCGCAAGCAGCGCGGCAAGTCGGTGTTCTTCACGCGCAACATGCCGAAGCGCGTTGCGGAATTGCTCGACGGCGGTTCGATCTATTGGGTGATCAAGCGCCAGATCGCCGTGCGCCAGCGGCTCAAATCGTTCGCGCCGATCGTCGGCAAGGACGGCGAGAAACGCGTCGCCGTCGAGTACGCAATGCAGCTGGTGCCGGTGATGCCGCGGCCCTGCCGTCCGTTCCAGGGCTGGCGGTATTTGATGGCGAAGGACGCGCCGAAGGACCGGCCGGCTGGCGTCGATTCGGGCGAACACTTGCCGTCTAAACTGGCCAAGGAGCTGCGCGAGCTCGGCCTGCTCTAGCGAGCGTTTCGACCGATGCTCGCCTTTGGTCGGCGGGGCCGTCGTCTCGGCCCGGGTTAAGCCTCTGAAACGACGCGTTTTTCCTCAGGCCGCCGCTTTCGGCTGCATGCTGCGGAATGCGAATCTGCAAGCGCTGAAAAACCCGGGAAAAGCGCCAATTTCCCGTGAGAAAGACTTTACAAGCCCCGGCAAACGGCCTATATCAGCCGCCCGGTCACCCGACGGGGTGGCCTCCGCGAACCAGGTTATGCCGCCACGCAGCGGTTTGGGCTGCGGGTGGTTTCGTCGGCTTCGATGCCGAGGTTTGGCATCGCCGGCCGACGGTTTGGATTGTGGCGCGCTCGTTGGCGCGGGCCCTTCGACGTGAAGGGTTGGATCTTTGACATCGTTGAGAAGAGGAAGGGATGCGCAGGCGGCGGCGCCTTCGGTGCCGTACGTATGCGCATTAGTAAGGAAGTCAATTCCGAGCCGATGCAAATCGTACGATGCCAGGACTTTGCCGGTCGATCCGCAAGGAAAGACCGGCGAGGCTAAGTTGAGAGTTTGATCCTGGCTCAGAACGAACGCTGGCGGCATGCCTAACACATGCAAGTCGAACGCACCGCAAGGTGAGTGGCGCACGGGTGAGTAACGCGTGGGAACCTGCCCTGGAGTGGGGGATAACCGAGGGAAACCTCGGCTAATACCGCATACGACCTGAGGGTGAAAGATTTATCGCTCTAGGAGGGGCCCGCGTCGGATTAGCTAGTTGGTGAGGTAACGGCTCACCAAGGCGACGATCCGTAGCTGGTCTGAGAGGATGATCAGCCACACTGGGACTGAGACACGGCCCAGACTCCTACGGGAGGCAGCAGTGGGGAATATTGGACAATGGGGGAAACCCTGATCCAGCAATGCCGCGTGAGTGATGAAGGCCTTAGGGTTGTAAAGCTCTTTCGGCGGGGACGATGATGACGGTACCCGCAGAAGAAGCCCCGGCTAACTTCGTGCCAGCAGCCGCGGTAATACGAAGGGGGCAAGCGTTGTTCGGAATTACTGGGCGTAAAGGGCGCGCAGGCGGTTGACGTAGTCAGGCGTGAAAGCCCCGGGCTTAACCTGGGAATTGCGTTTGATACTCGTTGGCTAGAGTTCGGGAGAGGATGGTGGAATTCCCAGTGTAGAGGTGAAATTCGTAGATATTGGGAAGAACACCGGTGGCGAAGGCGGCCATCTGGACCGAAACTGACGCTGAGGCGCGAAAGCGTGGGGAGCAAACAGGATTAGATACCCTGGTAGTCCACGCCGTAAACGATGTGTGCTAGACGTTGGTGGGCCTAGCCTGCCAGTGTCGCAGCTAACGCGTTAAGCACACCGCCTGGGGAGTACGGCCGCAAGGTTAAAACTCAAAGGAATTGACGGGGGCCCGCACAAGCGGTGGAGCATGTGGTTCAATTCGACGCAACGCGAAGAACCTTACCAGCTCTTGACATCCCTGGACGGTACTCAGAGATGGGTACCTCCCCGCAAGGGGCCGGGAGACAGGTGCTGCATGGCTGTCGTCAGCTCGTGTCGTGAGATGTTGGGTTAAGTCCCGCAACGAGCGCAACCCTCATCTTCAGTTGCCATCAGGTCAAGCTGGGCACTCTGAAGAAACTGCCGGTGACAAGCCGGAGGAAGGCGGGGATGACGTCAAGTCCTCATGGCCTTTATGGGCTGGGCTACACACGTGCTACAATGGCGGTGACAATGGGATGCGAAGGGGTAACCCTTGGCCAATCTCAAAAAGCCGTCTCAGTTCGGATTGTCCTCTGCAACTCGAGGGCATGAAGCTGGAATCGCTAGTAATCGCGGATCAGCACGCCGCGGTGAATACGTTCCCGGGCCTTGTACACACCGCCCGTCACACCATGGGAGTTGGTTTTACCCGAAGGCGACGCGCCAACCGCAAGGAGGCAGTCGACCACGGTAAGGTCAGCGACTGGGGTGAAGTCGTAACAAGGTAGCCGTAGGGGAACCTGCGGCTGGATCACCTCCTTTCTGGACCGGAAGGATCCGTGAGGCACTCACGCCTCGCTTTCTTCCGATATCCACAATGACGGATCGACGGATCCGTCAAACCGGCGCCGCCGCCGGCGCATCCCTTCCCCGATCCGACAGCTGACAGCGGGTCGCCTTACAGCTCGGGCTAGTAGCTCAGTTGGTTAGAGCGCGCGCTTGATAAGCGTGAGGTCGGAGGTTCAAATCCTCCCTGGCCCACCAGTTTCGCTGTCAGCGGTCAGCTGTCAGCTTGGAAGGCGGGGGTGTAGCTCAGTTGGGAGAGCGCCTGCTTTGCAAGCAGGAGGTCAGCGGTTCGATTCCGCTCACCTCCACCAGATTCGGACCTCACGTGATCAGCGTGACGGGCGATCTGCAGTGGATCGGGAGAAGCAACGGTTTGCGCCGGCGATTAGGGTCGCGGGCGCCGGTCTTTGACATGGTGAAGAGGGAGTATCCGAAGCGGCAAACGCCGGACATTCGCGTCCGCGCGGCGGCGGCTTCGGGAGAATGAAGAGTGTCTTCACGTGAGATGCGTCGTTGCGGGGCTTCGCCCTGCAAGCGACGGGTTTTGCGATCAAGCGCAAAGAGAAGGGCATCTGGTGGATGCCTTGGCACTGAGAGGCGATGAAGGACGCAGCACGCTGCGATAAGCCTGGGGTAGATGCGAGCGATCGTTGATCCCGGGATTTCCGAATGGGGCAACCCAATCCGCAAGGATTATCTGTCGATGAATCCATAGTCGACGGAAGCAAACCCAGCGAACTGAAACATCTCAGTAGCTGGAGGAAAGGACATCAAACGAGACTCCGCTAGTAGTGGCGAGCGAAAGCGGATTAGGCCAGTGGCCGTGAGTGGCGTAGCAGAACCGTCTGGAAAGGCGGGCCGAAGCGGGTGACAGCCCCGTATGCGAAACAAAGCTTGCGGTCCTCGAGTAGGGCGGGACACGTGCAATCCTGCCTGAACATGGGGGGACCACCCTCCAAGCCTAAGTATTCCTCAGTGACCGATAGTGCACCAGTACCGTGAGGGAAAGGTGAAAAGCACCCCGACGAGGGGAGTGAAACAGTTCCTGAAACCGGATGCCTACAAGCAGTCGGAGCCCCTTCATGGGGTGACGGCGTACCTCTTGTATAATGGGTCAGCGAGTTAGTCTCGGCAGCAAGCTTAAGCCGCTAGGCGTAGGCGCAGCGAAAGCGAGTCTGAATAGGGCGATTGAGTTGCCGGGATTAGACCCGAAACCGGGTGATCTAGCCATGGGCAGGCTGAAGGTGGGGTAACACCCACTGGAGGGCCGAACCCACTACTGTTGCAAAAGTAAGGGATGACCTGTGGCTAGGGGTGAAAGGCCAATCAAACTCGGAAATAGCTGGTTCTCCGCGAAATCTATTGAGGTAGAGCGTCGATCGCTCACCGCCGGGGGTAGAGCACTGGATGGACTAGGGGGGCGCGAGCCTTACCAAATCTAACCAAACTCCGAATACCGGCGAGTGGAGATCGGCAGGCAGGCCATGGGTGCTAAGGTCCGTGGCCGAGAGGGAAACAGCCCAGACCGCCAGCTAAGGTCCCCAAATCGTGGCTCAGTGTGAAAGGATGTGGGAAGACCATGACAACCAGGAGGTTGGCTTAGAAGCAGCCATCCTTTAAAGAAAGCGTAATAGCTCACTGGTCTAAATAAGTCGTCCTGCGCCGAAAATGTAACGGGGCTAAAGCCACGTGCCGAAGCTGCGGATGAGCGAGATCTTCGGATCTCGCTCGTGGTAGCGGAGCGTTCCGTAAGCCTGTGAAGGTGCACCGTAAGGTGTGCTGGAGGTATCGGAAGTGAGAATGCTGACATGAGTAGCGACAAACAGGGTGAGAGACCCTGTCGCCGTAAGTCCAAGGGTTCCTGCGCAAGGTTAATCCGCGCAGGGTGAGCCGGGTCCCTAAGGCGAGGGCGAAAGCCGTAGTCGATGGGAATGGGGTCAATATTCCCCAGCCTGCTGAAGGTGACGAAGGCCGAAAGCCGTTTTCCCTTACTGGATTGGGAGGGCGGCCTGGGACTTCCAGGAAATAACCTCAGCGATAAGACCGTACCCTAAACCGACACAGGTGGACTGGTAGAGCATACCAAGGCGCTTGAGAGAACGATGTTGAAGGAACTCGGCAAATTGCCCTCGTAACTTCGGAAGAAGAGGGCCTTCATTCCGCGCAAGCGGGATGGAGGGGCACAGACCAGGGGGTAGCGACTGTTTACCAAAAACACAGGGCTCTGCTAAGCCGCAAGGCGAAGTATAGGGTCTGACGCCTGCCCGGTGCCGGAAGGTTAAGGAGAGAGGTTCACGCCTTGAACCGAAGCCCCGGTAAACGGCGGCCGTAACTATAACGGTCCTAAGGTAGCGAAATTCCTTGTCGGGTAAGTTCCGACCTGCACGAATGGCGTAACGACTTCCCCGCTGTCTCCAACATCGGCTCAGCGAAATTGAATTCTCCGTGAAGATGCGGAGTACCCGCGGTTAGACGGAAAGACCCCGTGCACCTTTACTACAACTTTGCAGTGGTGTTAGGCAGGGGATACGTAGAATAGGTGGGAGACTTTGAAGCCCGGGCGCCAGCTCGGGTGGAGTCGCCAGTGAAATACCACTTGTCCGCTTCCTGACATCTAACCGGCCTCGATCATCTCGGGGCGGGACCCTGCATGGTGGGTAGTTTGACTGGGGCGGTCGCCTCCCAAAGAGTAACGGAGGCGCGCGATGGTGGGCTCAGGCTGGTCAGAAATCAGCTGATGAGTGCAATGGCATAAGCCTGCCTGACTGCGAGAGCGACAGCTCGAGCAGAGACGAAAGTCGGTCATAGTGATCCGGTGGTCCCGTGTGTGGAGGGCCATCGCTCAACGGATAAAAGGTACGCCGGGGATAACAGGCTGATCTCCCCCAAGAGTCCATATCGACGGGGAGGTTTGGCACCTCGATGTCGGCTCATCGCATCCTGGGGCTGGAGCAGGTCCCAAGGGTATGGCTGTTCGCCATTTAAAGCGGTACGTGAGCTGGGTTCAGAACGTCGTGAGACAGTTCGGTCCCTATCTGCCGTGGGTGTTTGAGACTTGAGAGGACCTGTCCCTAGTACGAGAGGACCGGGATGGACGCACCTCTGGTGTACCGGTTGTGGCGCCAGCCGCATCGCCGGGTAGCTATGTGCGGACGGGATAACCGCTGAAGGCATCTAAGCGGGAAGCCCCCCTCAAAACTAGGTCTCGCTCGAGAGCCGTGGAAGACCACCACGTTGATAGGCCGGAAGTGGAAGTGCGGCAACGCACGGAGCTAACCGGTACTAATAGCTCGATAGGCTTGATCGCCCGTACGCCGCAAGGCGTGCGGACCCTGTTGCTTGCAGAGCGAAGCCCCGTTTGGGCCTCGCACTGTGGACATCATCGCGCGAAGGCGCTCTTCATTCTCGTCGTTTACGGAGCTTGATTGGCTTGGTGGTTATGGCGAGGGAGTAAGCACCCGATCCCATCCCGAACTCGGCCGTGAAAGCCCTCAGCGCCGATGGTACTGTGTCTTAAGACACGGGAGAGTAGGTCGCTGCCAAGCCTATCAAG
>DASYYB010000037.1:0-48280 GCA_035934235.1 Allostellaceae bacterium
TCGTCGAACTGCCGGCTTGTCGCCGCGGCGCGGCCGTGGCGGGTGCTGATGTAGCGCATCGTTGTCCGTGGATTGCGGCGGTCGAGGCCGAGCCTATGCCGCGAGATAGCGCGCGCGCAAGTGGCCCTCGAAGATTGCCGCGTCGAGCGGCTTGCCGGTGGCGCGCGCCAGGATGTCGCGGGCCGAATAGCGCGAACCGAGACTGTGCACGTTGGCGCGCAGCCAGGCGAGCAGCGGCGCGAAATCGCCGCGCGCAATGGCGCCGGGGATCACCGGCACCGCCCGTTTCGCCGCATCGAAGAGTTGCGCCGCGGTCATAGCGCCGAGCGTATAGGTCGGGAAATAACCCCAGGCACCGTCGTACCAATGGATGTCCTGGAGGCAGCCGTCGCGATCGTCGGGCGGCGTCACCGCCAGCAGCCGTTCCATGCCCTCGGACCAGGCATCGGGCAGATCGGCGAGCTCGAGCTCAGCAGCGATCAACGCGCGCTCGAGGCGATAGCGCAGGATGACGTGCGCCGGATAGGTCACTTCGTCGGCATCGACGCGGATCAGCGAGCGGACGACCCGCGTGCCGAGACGGTAGAGATTCGCCGCCTCCCATTCGGGCCCGGCACCGCCGAAGCATTCGCGCAGGATCGGTGCGGCGAATTCGAGAAATTCGCGCGAGCGGCAGACCTGCATTTCAATGAGCAACGATTGGCTCTCGTGGATGCTCATGCCGCGCGCTTCGCCGACCGGCTGGCGCCGCCATGTCGCCGGCAGGCCGCGCTCGTATAATGCGTGGCCGGTTTCGTGCAGTACGCCCATCAACGCGCGCGCGAAATCGGCCTCGTCGTAGCGCGTGGTGATGCGCACATCGTCGGGCGTGCCGCCGCAGAACGGATGCAGACTCTGGTCGAGCCGGCCGTGGTCGAACTCGAAGCCGAGCCGCGCCATCAATTGCCGGCCCGCTTGGCGCTGCGCTTCGACCGGAAACGGACCGACCGGCCGTAGCGGCGGCTTACGCGCCGCCTGTGCCGCCAGCGCGCCCTCGATCAGTGCCGGCAGCTGCCCGGCCAGATGGTCGAACAACCGATCGATCTCGGCGACGCGTCCGCCCGGCTCGAATTGATCGAGCAAGGCCTCGTAGGGCGTCACGCCGAGCTTGACGGCCTTGGCGGCGGCGACCTCGCGCGTCAGATCGAGGACGCGTTGCAAGCGCGGCAGGATCGCGGCGAAGTCGTTGGCCGGCCGCGCCTTGCGCCACGCCATCTCGCATTCGGAGCAGGCGCGCGAATAGGCCGCGACCAGATCGGCGGGCACCGCGGTGGCGTGCAGCCAGAGCCGGCGCATCTCGGCCAGGTTGGCGCGCTGCCAATCGTCGAGCCCGTCGCGGCCGGCGTCGTCCATCAGATCGGCAAGGCGCGGATCGGCCAGGATCTCGTGCGCGATGACCTTGAGCTCGGCGAGCTGTTCGGCGCGGGCGGCGGCGGCGCCGTCCGGCATCATCGCGGCGGTGTCCCAGTTCAGCATCGCCACCGCCTCGTTGACGAGGCCGAGACGCTTGAAGCGCGTTTCGAGCGTGGCGTAGGCGGCAATCATGCGCGTTCCTTCAACCGGCGGCGGACGAAGATGACATAGATCTGAACCAGACCGGCGGCCAGAGCATACCAAGTGATCGCATAGGACAGATGGTGATTGGGCAAGTCGATCGCCGTCTGGCCGCCCTTGGGCCAGCCGCCCGGATTGGGCGTCGCGTCGGCGTCGATGTAATAAGGCAGGATATCGGCGTGCGGCACAGCCACGGCTGCCATCACCTTGAGATCGATGAAATACCACGCGCCGCGCGACGGCTGGTTGTCGGGCGTGAACCACGATGGCCGGCCACGGTCGAGACGCAACGGGCCGGCGACCTGCGTCGGGCCGGCGATCTCGCCGGCGCGGCGGCTATCCGGCGCCGCAAGCGCGGTCGGCACGAAGCCGCGATCGACCAATAGCACCCTGCCGTCGTCGAGCGCGAACGGCGTGACGATGTCGAAACCGGCAGTGCCGTCGTCGGCAATCGCCGCCACTCGCATTTCGTGGTCGTTGAGGAAACGGCCGCTCGCGCGTACCGGGTGATATTCGAGCGTCTGCGCCGCCGCGAGGCTCCCCGGCGGCGGCACCGGCGGCAGGTGGAACGCCGTCTGACGCGCCGCGATCAGCGCTTCTTTCCAGTGCAGCCTATGGACCTGCCAGGTGCCGAGGCCGACCAGGATGACGAAGCCGATTGCCGCCCAGACGCTCGGCCAGAGCAGCGAGCGTCTCACGGCGTCGCGGGCCCACCGCCGAGCGCGCGGTGCCGGTATTGCAGGGCGATCAGAACCGCCTTGAGCGGCCGCAACAATGCAATACCGCCGCCGATCGTCACCGGCGTCCACAACGCGACATGAACCCAGAGCGGCGGCGCGAAAACGATCTCAACCAGCAGCGCGCCGGCCACCACCAGCGCACCGAGCATGAACATCACCAGCACCGCCGGGCCGTCGCCGGCATCCTCGGCGCGCAGATCGAGTCCACAGTGGGTGCAGCGCGACGTTACCGTGAGCAGGCCGTCGAACAAGCGGCCTTCGCCACAACGCGGACAGCGGCAGAGCAAAGCGACAGTGAGCAGCGAGACCGGCGCAGGACCCGCGGGCTGCATGCGATCATTCGGCGATATAGGTGCCGCCCGATCCCCACCAATAGACGCAGATGAACAGGAACAGCCAGACCACGTCGACGAAGTGCCAATACCACGCCGCCGCCTCGAAGCCGAAATGGTGGTCCGGCTTGAAATGCCCGGCGATAGCGCGGAACAGGCACACCGCCAGGAACGTCGTGCCGATGATGACGTGGAAGCCGTGGAAGCCCGTCGCCATGAAGAAGGTCGACGGATAGATGCCGTCTTTGAAGCCGAAGGTCGCGTGCGCGTACTCGAAAGCTTGCAGCGAGGTGAACGCAAGCCCCAACAACACGGTCACGACCAACCCACGCACCAGGTTCTTGCGGTCGTTCTCGATCAGCGCGTGGTGCGCCCAGGTCACGGTCGTACCGGACAACAGAAGCACCATGGTGTTGAGGAAAGCGATGTCCCACGGATCGAACGGGCGGATGCCCTTGGGCGGCCAGATGCCGCCGACCGGATAGAGCGCCGACGAGAAGAACGCCCAGAAGAAGGCGGAGAAGAACATCACCTCCGAGGCGATGAACAGCGCCATGCCGAAGCGCAGGCCGATCTGCACCACCGGCGTATGAAAGCCCTGGAACTCGGCCTCGATGATGACGTCCCGCCACCACACGAACATGATGCCGAGCACGCCGAGCATGCCGGCCGCCATCACCCAGGGCGGGCCGCCGTGCATCCACCACACGGCGCCGCCGGTGAGAACGCCGGCGATGATCGACCCGACCAGCGGCCATGGGCTCGGATCGACAAGATGGTACGGATGCTTGTGGCCGGCATGGCCCGTGGCGTGGCTGGATTCGGTCATTGGCTCATCCTTCAGCGAAACTGGGCCGGAGCGGCGACGGGCACCGACGCGGTCTGGCCGGCACCGTCTTGGTCTTTGGCACGGAACATCGTGTAGCTCAACGTGATCGTGTCGACATCCGCGTCATTGGCGTCGTTGACGATATCGGGATCGACGAAAAAGGTCACCGTCAGGTCCTTGCTTTCGCCCGGCGCGAGCTCTTGCCGGGTGAAGCAGAAGCACTGCAGCTTGTCGAAATAAAGCCCGGTCTTGGCCGGCGTGACGTTGAAGGTCGCCGTGCCGACGACCGGCGTCTGGCCGCGATTGATCGCGTGATAGGCGACGGTCTTGGTCTCGCCCGGATGAACCTGCACCGCCGACTGCAACGGGTGGAATTCCCAGTCGAGTCCGGGCGCGGTATTGGCGTCGAAGCGGACGGTGATGACGCGGCCCGGAAGCGCGGTGCGCGGTGCGGTCTCGGCGCGCTGCGGCGTGCCGTTGTAGCCGGTAGCGGCGCAAAACAGGCGGTAGAGTGGCACCGACGCCACCACCAGGCCGAGCATGCAGCCGACCACGAGCAGCAGGCCGCCCACCGTCCGGCCTTTGCCGCGATTGCCCGGCGTCACGACCAGACCCCCAGCCGCACCAGCGCGATCAGGTAGAACAGCGCGACGAGCCCCAGCAGCAACAGCAGCAGGGCCCGGTTGCGCGAGCGGATGCGGCGCTGGCGGTCGTCCATCAGCGCGAGCTCGCTCATGCCCCGAGGCCCGGAACTGCGAACAGCCCGGGTGCGCGGTCGATCGCCATGAGGGCGAAGAGCAGGAAGAGATAAAGAAGCGAGAAGCCGAACATGCGCCGTGCCGCGCGATCGCCGGCGTCGCGCCAGACGGCCAGCGCGGACAGGGTGAACAACGCCGACAGGACCAGCGCGGCCGCGCCATAGAGCCAGCCGGTCGCGTGCAGCAGCGCCGGCGCCACCGCCACCGGCCACAGCACCAGCGTATAGAGCAGCATCTGTTTCTTGGTTTCGGCCTTGCCGGCGACGACCGGCAGCATCGGCACGCCAGCGCGCGCGTAATCGCCGGCGCGGTAGAGCGACAGCGCCCAGAAATGCGGCGGCGTCCAGAAGAAGATGAGCGCGAACAGCGCCAGCGACGCGACGCTGACCTGGCCGGTCACTGCCGCCCAGCCGATCATCGGCGGAAAGGCGCCGGCGGCGCCGCCGATGACGATGTTCTGCGGCGTGCGACGCTTAAGACCGATGGTGTAGACGAAGACATAGAAACCGATCGCCAGCGCCAACAGCGCCGCCGCAACCGGATTGACCGCCAGCCCCATGACGATGACCGAGCTGACGGCGAGAACCGCGCCGAAGCCGAGCGCGTCGCCCGGCACCATGCGGCCGGCAGGCAATGGCCGATGGCGTGTCCGCTCCATCAACGCATCGATGTCGCGCTCGTACCACATGTTGATAGCGCCCGCCGCACCGGCGCCGACGGCGATGCACAGCACCGCGACCGCCGCCAGCAACGGATGCAAATGGCCCGGCGCGAGATAAAGCCCGACGAAGCCGGTGAACACCACCAGCGACATCACCCGCGGCTTCAGCAGCGCGAAATAATCGGCGACCGCGGGAACGAAATCGGCCGGCGTCGCGCGCGGAAGCGCGACCGTCGCTGTATCGAGCGCCGGCGGGCTCATCGCTCAGTGGCCGGAGGTCGTGGCGATGTGCGGCAGCTCGTCGTAGCTGTGGAACGGCGGCGGCGACGAGACCGTCCATTCGAGCGTCGTCGCGCCTTCGCCCCAGTAATTCGCGCCCACCTTCCGCCCGGCAAGCAGCGTGTGGAAGATGATGAATACGAAGAACAGGGTCGAGGCGTAGGAGATGTACGAGCCAATCGACGCGACCATATTCCAGCCGGCGAACGCGTCCGGATAATCGCTGATCCGGCGCGGCATGCCCGCAAGCCCGAGGAAATGCATCGGGAAGAACGTCAAATTGACGCCGATGAACGTCGTCCAGAAATGGATCTTGCCGAAGGTCTCGTTGTACTGGCGGCCCGACATCTTGCCGATCCAGTAGTAGAAACCGCAGAACAAGCCGAACACCGCGCCGAGCGACAGCACGTAGTGGAAGTGCGCCACGACGTAATAGGTGTTGTGCAGCACGTGATCGACGCCGGCATTGGCGAGGACGACGCCGGTCACGCCGCCGACGGTGAACAGGAACAGGAAGCCGATGGCGAACAGCATCGGCGTCTTGAACTCGATCGAGCCCTCCCACATCGTCGCGATCCACGAGAAGATCTTGATGCCCGTCGGCACCGCGATGACCATCGTCGCAGCGGTGAAATAGGCCTGCGTATCGACGCTGATGCCAGTCGTGAACATGTGGTGCGCCCACACCACGAAGCCGATGACGCCGATCGACACCATCGCATAAGCCATCCCGAGATAACCGAAGACCGGCTTCTTCGAGAAGGTCGAGACCACCTGGCTGATGATGCCGAAGGCCGGCAAAATCATGATGTAGACCTCGGGGTGGCCGAAGAACCAGAACAGGTGCAGGAACAGCAGTGGATCGCCGCCGCCCGACGGGATGAAGAAGGCGGTGCCGAAATTGCGGTCGGTGAGCAGCATGGTGATCGCGCCGGCAAGCACCGGCAGCGCCAGCAGCAGTAGGAAGGCCGTGACCAGAATGGACCACACAAAAAGCGGCATCTTGTGCAGCGTCATGCCGGGCGCGCGCATGTTGAAGATCGTGGTGATGAAATTGATCGCGCCCATGATCGACGACGCGCCGGCGAGGTGCAGCGAGAAGATCACCATGTCGACGGACGGGCCGGGATGACCGAGCTTGGCCGACAGCGGCGGATAGAGCGTCCAACCCACGCCGGCGCCGGCCGGATCGCCGACCATGGTCGAGGTCAACAACAGTAGGAGCGCCGGCACCAGCAGCCAGAAGCTGATGTTGTTCATGCGCGGGAAAGCCATGTCGGGCGAGCCGATCATCAACGGCACGAACCAGTTGCCGAATCCGCCGATGAGCGCCGGCATCACCAGGAAGAACACCATGACGAGGCCGTGCGCGGTGATGATGACGTTGTAAAGCTGGTGATCGTTGTGGAACAGCACATCACCTGGCTGCATCAGGTTGTAGCGCATGACCACCGAGAGCGCGCCGCCGATCAATCCCGCGGTGATCGAGAAGATGAAGTAGAGCGTGCCGATATCCTTGTGGTTCGTCGAAAACAGCCAGCGGGCGACGAACCCCGGGCGGTGGTCGGCATGCTCGTCGTGCGTCGTCGTTCCGTAAGTCATGGGTTCCTCGCGAATGCTACCGCGATGCGTCGGCGGCGAACTTCAGTGCGCCGTCGTCGTTGCTCGAATACTTCTTCTTGGCGTCCGCCGCCCACTTGGTGAAATCGTCGGCCGAGACGACGTGGATCTCGATCGGCATGAACGGGTGATTGATGCCGCAGATCTGGTTGCACTGGCCGTAATAGACACCCGGCCGCTCGAACTTGAACCAGGCCTCGTTGACGCGGCCGGGCATGGCGTATTCCTGCACGCCGGCCGAGGGCACGAACCAGCTGTGGATGACATCGGTGCTGGTGATCAGCACGCGCACCACCTGCCCGACCGGCACGACCATCACGTTGTCGGTGCCGAGCAGGCGCGGGTCGCCGGACTGCTTGTCTTGCGCATCCGACAGGATGTTGCTGTCGAAGCTGAAATCACCCTGATCGGGATAATCGTAGCTCCAGTACCATTGATGGCCGGTGATCTTGACCGTCATCTGCGCGTGCGGCGTGTCGTCCATGAAGTAGAGCAGCTTGAACGACGGCACGGCGATGATCACCAAAATCAACACCGGCACCATCGTCCACACCAGCTCGAGCAGCGTGTTGTGCGTCGTGCGGGACGGCGTCGGGTTGCGCTTGGCGTTGTAGCGAATCATCACGTAGAGCAGCAGGCCCATCACGAACAGCGTGATCAGCGTGATGATCACCAGCAGCTCGTTGTTCAGGCCGTCGACGCGATCGCGCACCGGAGTCGCCGCCGGCTGCAGGCCAAGCTGCCAATCGTGCGGTTGTTCCGCCCAAGCCGGCAGCGCGACCAACAGCAGCGCCGGAAGCCCCAGCAGCGCGCGCGCCGCGCGCCGCGCGAATTCCGTGATCCCACCTGCCGGAAGCCGTGTCATGGACATCCCCTCGTCCTCACCAGAGCCGAAGCGCCGTCGCGACGCGACGACGACGGTGCGGGACGCTACACGAAAGCGTCATGCCGCGAAACCGGCCCGCATCCGGCCTGTCATAGCGAACAGCGGCGCTCGATGCCAACCGCAACATTGCGACTTTATGCCGCATAAACTGCCGCACACTGGCCGGGACGCGCGGCGTCAACGCTGGCGTAAACGGCCCTGGCACCCCATGTCTGTTTCTGGCAATGAAACAGGACCGAGAAGGAGCCGAGATATGACCGATCTGGCGCGCGCCGAGACGTTGTTTTTCGCCGGCACCGGCATGGACCGCGCGCGCGTCGACCGGATCGTCCGCGACTCGCTCGCCGGCATGGACGACGGCGAACTCTTCCTCGAATGGAGCCAGTCGGAAGCGCTCGCGCTCGACGACGGTCGCATCAAGAGCGCGAGCTTCGATCAGTCGCAGGGATTCGGGTTGCGCGCGCTTTCGGGCGAAGCCGCCGGCTACGCGCATGCATCGGAATTGTCCGAGGACGCGATCCGGCGCGCCGGCGAGACCGTGCGCGCGGTCAAGCACGGCCACGCCGGCACCATGGCCGCGCCGCCGCCGGGCACCAATCGGCAGCTCTATACCGATGCCAATCCACTCCAGCTCGTACCCTTCGAAACCAAAACGAAGCTGCTGATGGCGATCGACGCCTACGCGCGCGCCAAGGACAAGCGCGTCAAGCAGGTGATGGCGTCGCTCGCCGGCGAATGGCGCGCGATCGAGATCATTCGCGCCGACGGCCAGACGCAGGCCGACATCCGGCCCTTGGTGCGGCTCAACGTCAGCGTCGTGGTCGAGGAGAACGGTCGCATGGAGGTCGGCGGTCACGGCGCCGGCGGCCGCGTCGAATATGCGCACTATCTCGATCCCGCCCGATGGCAAGCGCAGGTCGACGAAGCGCTGCGCCAGGCGCTCGTCAATCTCGCATCGGTGCCGGCGCCCGCCGGCGAAATGACGGTCGTGCTCGGCCCCGGTTGGCCCGGCGTCATGCTGCACGAAGCGGTCGGACACGGTCTTGAAGGCGATTTCAACCGCAAGAAGACGTCGGCCTTCACCGGCATGATCGGGCAGCGCGTCGCCGCGCCCGGCGTCACCGTGGTCGACGACGGCACGCTCAAGGACCGGCGCGGCTCGCTTACCGTCGACGACGAAGGCACGCCGAGCGGCACCACGACGCTGATCGAGGATGGAATCCTCAAAGGCTACATGCAGGACCGGCTCAACGCGCGGCTGATGGGCATGAAGCCGACGGGCAACGGACGGCGGCAGAGCTATGCGCACGCGCCGATGCCGCGCATGACCAACACCTATATGCTCGCCGGGCCGCACGATCCGGCCGAGATCATCGCGTCGGTGAAGCGCGGCGTTTACGCCGTCAATTTCGGCGGCGGCCAGGTCGACATCACCTCGGGCAAGTTCGTCTTCTCGGCGTCCGAGGCCTATCTGATCGAGAACGGCAAGGTCGGCCGCGCGCTCAAGGGCGCGACGTTGATCGGCAACGGCCCCGATGCGCTGACCAAGATCACCATGATCGGCAACGATCTGAAGCTCGACGACGGCGTCGGCACCTGCGGCAAGGACGGCCAGGGCGTGCCAGTCGGCGTCGGTCAGCCGACGCTGCGGATGGACGGGCTCACTGTGGGTGGCACGGCCGCATGAGTCTGTTCCGGCGGGCGCGTCTCGGCGCACTTGCCGCTTTTCTCATTCTGACCGGTCCCGCGTTCGCCGATTGCAATCTGGCGCAAGCGCCGACGACGCGCTGGCGCGCGATCGAGCAGGACAGCCGCGCCTGGCTGGTCGATCCGTGCGGCACGCGCACCTTCTCGCTCGGCGTCAATGTCCTCGACGACGGCCTCTCGGGCGCCAAGCTCAATCGGCCGCATTACGATTGGCGCACCCACTATGCGTCGCTCGACGATTGGATCGACGCGACCGATGCGCGCCTGCGTGCCTGGGGCTTCAACGCCGCCGGTGCGTGGTCGCTGCCGCCTCCGCGGCTGCGCTTGCCGACGACCATCGATCTCGAACTCGGCCGGCTGTCGAAATTCCATTGGTTCGATCCGTTCCGGCCCGACATGGCTGCGATCATGGACGCGGAAGCCGCGAAGCTGATCGCGCCTTATCGCCACACCGCGTACCGCATCGGCTATTTCTCGGACAACGAGGTCGGCTGGTGGGACGGTGCGCTCTTCACCTTCTATTCGCGCAAGCCGGCGGCGAACTTCACCAAGCAGCGTCTCGTCGCCATGCTGCGCGCGCGTTACGGCGATGACTGGCCGCGCTTCACCCGCGATTTCGTGCCGCCGCCGGGCGTCGATTCATGGGCGAGCCTGCTGACGACGCGCGGGGCGACGCGCCTCAGACCCGGCGGCGACGGCGCCAAGGCGATCTCGGAATGGACCGGCATCGTCGCCGACCATTATTACGCACTGGCGTCGGCGGCGATCCGCAAGGCCGACCCCGAGGCGCTCTATTTCGGTGACCGGCTGCCGATCTATTACGATCCGGCGGCGGTCCGCGCCGAAGCGCGCTATGTCGACGTCATCGCCACCAACTACAATGTCGACAGTCCCGAAGGCTGGATCGCGCCTTATTTCTTCGACGGCCTGCGTACGCTGTCGGGCGGCAAACCGGTGCTGATCTCGGAATGGTTCTACGCCGCGCACCAGAACCGCACCGGCAACCGCAACAACGGCCATCTTATGACGGTGGAGACCCAGGCCGAACGCGCCGTCGGCGCCAGCACCGCTGCGCGCAACTTCGCCGCGATTCCGGACATTCTCGGCCTCGACTGGTTCCAGTACTACGACTATCCGCTGGGCGGCCGGCAGGACAGCGAGGACTATAATTTCGGCCTGGTCGACATCAACGACCGGCCGTACCAGCGGCTGGTGACCGCGCTCGCCGCAGCCAATCGCAAATTGCCGACGCTGCATGCCGCCGCCGCGTCGATGGCGCGCCAAGGCCGCGACGCGATCGGCGTACCGCATGCGGCGATCGATTTCGCCAAGCCGTCGCTGATCGATTGGCCGAAGCCGGCGTCGCTGTTGCCGCCGCTCGCGACCGCGGCCGGCGACGTGCCGTTCGGCGAGGTATATCTGGCGTGGGACGCGCGCGGCATCGCGCTCGCGACCATCGGCCAGGATTATTACGACATCGGCGTGCTTGCCTATCAAGACGGCTTCCCGCTGAGCGAAGCCTATCGCGTCGAGCTCGATCTCGACGCCGGCGCCGGACCGCACCGCTTCACGCTTTATTTCATCCCGCCCAAGGGCAAGACGCGCGACTATCCGCCGATGAAGCCGCTGCTTTGCGCCGGATCGCCGAGCGAGCAGCACGGCTCGTCTTGCCCGCCGGTCGCCGGCGGCCGCGTGCATTATTTCGGCGCCGACCAGCCGCGCATTGTCGCCGATGCACTGATCCCGTGGAGCGCGCTCGGCATGTCCGGCCCGCCGGAGTCGCGCCGGATCAAACTCGAAATCTCCGCCCGCAGCTGGTTCCGCGCGCGCTGGATGTCGCTGTCGGGCGAAACGCCCGAGGCCGCATCGGCCGATCCCAAGCTTTGGGAAACCGCAACGCTCGATTAATAGGCTTGCTCGCTGTAGAGCGGTTCGATCTTGCCGCCCCAGCGCGTGTTGAACTCGTCGACGAGGAGCTCCGCCGGCGTGCGGCCGCGGTCGGCGATTTCGAACAACGGCTCGAGATAGATGCGCTCGTCGTCCTTGGTGGTATCGAGCTCGGCGCGGCGCTTGAGCCCGTCGCGCGCGATCGCCAGCATGTCCATCGTCCAGTCTTTCAGCTTGCGGCCGCGGAACGGCGTCGCTAGACCCAGCCGCGGCACGGCCGCATGCAACGTCTCGATCTCGGCCGGCGTCCAGTTCCTTATCAACGCGGCGGCCGCATCGAGCGCCGTCTGTTCGTAGAACAAGCCGGTCCACAACGCCGGCAACGCGCACAGCCGTCGCCACGGTCCGCCATCGGCGCCGCGCATTTCGAGGAACTTCTTCAGCCGCACTTCGGGAAAGGCCGTCGTCAGGTGATCCGACCAGTCGCCCAGCGTCGGCAGCACGCCCGGCAGGCCGGGCAGCTTGCCCTTGAGGAAATCGCGGAAGCTTTGCCCGGCGACGTCGACGTACTGTCCGTCGCGGTAGACGAAGTACATCGGCATGTCGAGCATGTAGTCGACGTAGCGTTCGAAGCCCATGCCGTGTTCGAAAACGAACGGCAGCATGCCGCTCCGGTCGGGATCGGTGTCGGTCCAGACTTGACTGCGATAGCTGACGAAGCCGTTGGGCTTGCCTTCGGTGAAGGGCGAGTTGGCGAACAGCGCCACCGCCAGCGGCTGCAACGCCAAGCCGACGCGGAACTTCGTCACCATATCGGCTTCGTCGGCGAAATCCAGATTCACCTGCACGGTGCAGGTGCGCAACATCATGTCGAGGCCGAGCGAGCCCTTTTTCGGCATGTAGCGGCGCATGATCGCGTAGCGGCGCTTCGGCATCCACGGCACGTCCTCGCGCCGCCATTTGGGATCGAACCCCATGCCGAGCATGCCGAGATCAAGCTCGTCAGCGACCTCGCGGACCTGGCGCAGGTGGCGGTGCAGCTCGCCGCAGGTCTCGTGCAGCGTGGTCAACGGCGCGCCGGACAGCTCGAATTGCCCGCCGGGCTCGAGCGAGATCGCGCCCTGGCCTTCCGACAGGCCGATGAGATTGTCGCCGTCCATCACCGGTTGCCAACCGAAGCGCTGCAAGCGTTCGAGCAACGCGCGAATGCCGTCGGCGCCGTCGTACGGCGGGCGCGACAGGTCGCGACGGCGAAAGACGAACTTTTCGTGCTCGGTGCCGATGCGCCATTGGGCGCGCGGCTTGCTGCCCGAAGCGAGATATTCGACCAGTTGGCGCCGGTCGGTGACGGGGACGCCGCCGGATTGCGAGGGAGCCGACATCAAAACCCAAACATGTTGCGAAAGCCGGACGGTCAGCGCGACCGGGCCGCAGACCAATCCCCGATCACCGCCTGGACCACCGCCAGCGCCGCCAGCGCCGCAGTGTCGGCGCGCAATACGCGCGGGCCCAAGCCGACGGCGCAAACAAACGGCAGCCGGCGCAACAGGTCAAGCTCCGAATCGGCAAAGCCGCCCTCCGGTCCGATCAACACCGCGCACGGCGCGCCGGCGACGTCCTTGAGCGCCGCCGCAATGGGTGGCGATTGACCGGTTTCGTCGCAAAAGACAAGTCGACGGCCGCGCGGCCAATCCGCGATCAGTTCTTCGAGTGTCACCGGCGCATGCAGGATCGGCACGGTCAGGCGTTCGCTCTGCTCAGCGGCTTCGATCGTATTGGCGCGCAAGCGGTCGAGATTGACGCGATTGGCGATCGTACGCGCGGTGAGCACCGGATGCAGCTCGGCGACGCCCAGCTCGGTCGCCTTTTCCACCAGATAGTCGATCGGCGCGCGCTTGAGCAGCGCGAAGCACAGCCACAAATTGCCTTTGGCACGCTGCGCGCGCAGGCGCTCGCCGAGTTCGAGCGTGCAGACGCGACGGCCGGCGTCGGCGATGCGCGCGCTGAACTCGCCGTCGCGGCCGTTGAAGACCGCCAGCGTCTCGTCGCGTTTCATCCGCATGACCGAGAGCAGATAGTGCGCCTGCCCCGCGGTCGTTTGCAGGCTCACGCCGGGCGCAAGGTCGGAGTCGACGAAAATTCGCGTCATCTTGCGATAGGCCATAGACCCAATACTGCCACACTTTTATGACAGCGGGTCCGCGGGCAAGATGGGGCATGACCGACATCCGAAGCGGTGACTGGGTCGACCGCTGCACGCCCGCGGCGTGGCGGCCTTATATCAGGCTGGCACGGCTCGACCGGCCGATTGGCACTTGGCTGTTGCTGTTTCCGGGCTGGTGGGGCATCGCCCTGGCGGCACCCGGACAACCGGATTGGCGATTGATGGCGCTGTTCGGCATCGGCGCAGTCGCCATGCGCGGCGCCGGCTGCACGCTCAACGACATCGCCGACCGCGATTTCGACGCGCGCGTCGCCCGCACACGCACGCGGCCGATCGCCAGCGGCGCGATCTCGGTCAAGCAGGCGATCGCCTTCATGGCGCTGGAGCTCGCGATCGGCGCCGGGGTGCTGTTCTCGTTCAACCGCACGGCGATCCTGCTCGGCCTTTTGGTCCTGGTGCTGATCGGCACCTATCCATTCATGAAGCGCATCACCTACTGGCCGCAATTCTTCCTCGGCCTCAATTTCAATTGGGGTGCGCTCTTGGGCTGGGCTGCGGCGCGCGGCGATGTCGATTGGTCCGCCGTGCTGCTCTATGCCGGCGGCATCTGCTGGACGCTCGGCTACGACACGATCTACGCCCATCAGGACAAGGACGATGACGCGCTGATCGGCGTCAAATCGTCGGCGCTTGCGCTCGGTCGGCGCACGCGGCCGTTTCTGTTCGCGTTCTATGCGGGTGCGGCGCTGTTGTGGGCCGCAGCCGGCGCGTGCACCGCGAGCGGCTGGCCGTTCTGGGTCGGCCTTGCGATGGCGGCGGTGCAACTGTGCTGGCAGGCGGCGACCGTCGACATCGACGACAGCGCCGATTGTCTGGCCAAGTTCCGCTCCAACCGCTTCGTCGGCTGGAGCCTGCTGCTCGGCATCATCGCCGCGCATGTCGTCTGAGCGCGACTTCGTTCGCGACCACACGGCGATCGCATCGCCGCCGTTGGTCCCGGAGATCCGGCTGCATCTCGCCACCGAGGTCACGCCGCTGTGGCAGGCGACCGAAGCGACGTTACAGCAATCGCAATTACCGCCGCCTTACTGGGCTTTCGCCTGGGCCGGCGGCCAGGCGCTGGCGCGGCATCTGCTCGATCATCCGGCGCTGGTAGCCGGCCGCCAGGTCCTCGATTTCGGTGCCGGCAGCGGCGTTGTCGCCATCGCCGCCGCCAAGGCCGGCGCGCGTGTCACCGCCGCCGAACCCGATCGCTTCGCGCTGGCGGCACTCGCGCTCAACGCCGCGCTCAATGACGTCGACATCGCCGTCGCCGGCGGCGACGTGCTCGCTAGCCACGGGACCTGGGACGCGGTGCTGGCCGGCGACATGTGCTACGAACGGCCGCTTGCCGAACGGTTAGTCGCGTGGCTGACGGCACGGGCGCGCGGCGGCGCGCTGGTGCTGCTCGGCGATCCCGGCCGCACCTATCTGCCGACCACCGGATTGCAGGCGCTGGCGCGCTATTGGGTGCCGACGCCGCTCGATCTCGAAGACCGCGAAGCGCGCGAAACCACCGTGTGGCAGCTCACCGGTTGAGCTATCGCGCTGGCAAACGTCGCGGTCGACCCAATATGATGCGCCATGCCCAAATCCCACGACCCGCTCGCGCTGCTGGGCGATCTTGTCAGCCGCGCCCGTAAGGATGGCGCCGACCAGGCCGACGCGGTCCTGATCGAAAGCGTCGGGCTGTCGCACAGCCAGCGCCTCGGCCAGCTCGAAAAGCTTGAACGCGAGGAGAGCTTCGACCTTGGCCTGCGTGTCATCGTCGGCAAGCGCCAGGCGATCGTCTCGGCCAACGACCGCGACGCCGATCACGGCAACGAGCTGATCGGCCGCGCCTTGGCGATGGCGCGCAGCGTGCCGGAAGACCCTTATTGCGGTCTCGCCGATCCGGCGGCGCTGGCGAAACGGATTCCCGATCTCGATCTGGCCGATCCGGACGAGCCTTCGCCCGCGTCGCTGGCGGCGCGCGCCGGCGCGGCCGAAGACGCGGCGCGCGCGGTCAAAGGCGTGACCAACTCCGACGGCGCGCAAGCCAGCTGGTCGCGCCATCGCGTCGCGCTCGTCGCCTCCAACGGTTTCGCCGGCGGCTATGCGACGACCGGCCATTCCGTCGCGGTTGCGGTTCTAGCCGGCAACGGCACGGCGATGGAACGCGACGACGATTGGGATTCGGCGGTGTTCGGTGCAGACCTGAAGGAACCGGCGGCGATCGGCCGCAAGGCCGGTGAACGCGCCGTGCGACGGCTCGGCGCCCGCAAGATGCCGACCGCCAAAGTTCCAGTGGTGTTCGACCCGCGCGTGTCGTCGTCGCTGTTGGGTCATCTCAGCGGCGCAATCAACGGCCCGTCGATCGCGCGCGGCACGTCATTCCTCAAGGACCGGCTGGGCCAATCGGTGTTTCCGCGCGGCATCACGATCGTCGACGATCCGCACATGAAACGCGGCCGCCGCTCGGCGCCGTTCGACGGCGAAGGCATCGGTACGCGGAAGCGCGACATCGTCGCCGACGGCGTGCTGCAAACGTGGCTCCTCGACCTCGCCTCGGCGCGCCAGCTCAAGCTCGAGACCACCGGGCACGCGCGGCGCGGCACCTCAGGCCCGCCGGGGCCGGCGCCCGCCAATTTGTATCTCGCGCCGGGCGTGCTGACGGCACTGGAGCTGATCGGCGCGGTGACGAACGGCTTCTATGTCACAGAGCTCATGGGCATGGGCGTCAACGGCGTCACCGGCGACTACAGCCGCGGCGCGGCGGGATTCTGGATCGAGAACGGCGCGCTCGCCTTCCCGGTCAGCGAGGTGACGGTCGCCGGCAACCTCAAGGACATGTTCCGCAACCTCACGCCGGCCAGCGATCTCGAGTTCCGTACCGGCATCGACGCGCCGACCGTGCGGATCGACGGCATGACCGTAGCCGGCGCCTGACGCGCCGCGCCGGCCTTGCCAGGGCCGCTGCGCTTCCGTTAACAGTGCAACCGGCGCGCCGCGGCATGCTATGCTCGCGCCCTAAACCCCGGGTTTTACAGAGGATTCTGGTCGCTTGAGCATCGATGCTACGTCGCGCGACGCTGCGAGGCAGCGGTCGGCCACCTTGCCGCTGCTGCGCCGAATGATCCGGCAGTTCGTGCGTCCCTATGTCGGCCGCCTGGCGCTCGCGCTCGTGTGCATGGGCCTGATGGCCGGCGCGACCGCGACCAACGCCTGGCTAATGCAGCCGATGCTCGACCGCGTCTTCGTCGCGCACGACGCCAACCTGCTGCTGCTGATTCCGGCGGCGATCGTCGTGCTCGCGTTCATCAAAGGTTTCGCCAATTACGGCCAAACGGTGCTGATGACGAATGTCGGCCAGCGTGTCGTCGGCGACGTGCAGGCGGTGCTGTTCGCCCGCATGATGCGCAACGATCTCGCCTTTTTTCACGCCAATCCGACGGGCACGCTCATTTCGCGCTTCACCACCGACGCCGTCCTGCTGCGCGCGGCGGCAACCGACATTCTCGCCAACATCGGCAAGAACGCGGTGACCGCCATATTCCTCGGCGCGCTCATGTTCTATCAGGATTGGCGCCTGGCGCTGGTGGCGATGGTGGTGTTCCCGCTCGCCTTCCGGCCGCTCATCAGCATCGGCAAGCGCATGCGGCGCGTCTCGGCGAACACGCAGGCCGAGGTCGGTCTGTTCATGACGCTGCTCAACCAGACGTTCCAGGGCGCACGGCACGTCAAGGCCTATGGCATGGAGGCGTACGAGATCTCGCGCGTGCGCCAAATGATCCGCAACATCGTCAAGCTGGTGAACCGCGCGGCGCGCATTCGCGCCGTCGCCTCGCCGCTGATGGAAACGCTCGGCGGCGTCGCCGTGGCGCTGGTCATCCTTTATGGCGGCCACCAAGTTCTGATCGGCGCGCGGACGCCGGGAACTTTCTTCTCATTCGTCACGGCCTTGCTGCTTGCCTACCAGCCGGTCAAGACCTTGGCCGGAATCAACGCCAGCCTTCAGGAAGGCATGGCCGCGGCACAGCGCATTTTCGACATTCTCGACGCCGAGCCGACGATCACCGACGCGCCGACCGCCAAGCCGTTGGCGATCAAAGGCGGCGAGATCCGCTTCCGCGACGTGCAATTCAGCTATGCCAACGGCGCCACCGCGCTGCGCGGCGTGTCGCTGACCGTGCCGGCGGGCAAACGGGTCGCGCTGGTCGGCTCGTCGGGCGCCGGCAAGTCGACGATACTGAACCTGGTGCCGCGCTTCCACGACGCGGCCGCCGGCAGCATCACGATCGACGGCCAGCCGCTGCGCGAGGTCACGCTGGCGAGCGTGCGCGGCGCGGTCGCGCTGGTCAGCCAGGAAATCACGCTGTTCGACGATACCATCAAGGCCAACATCGCTTACGGCCGCCTGGGCGCTGCCGATGCCGAGATCGTCGCCGCCGCCAAGGCCGCCGCGGCCGACGAGTTCATCCACCGGCTGCCGCAGGGTTATGACACTCTGGTCGGCGAGCACGGCGTCAAGCTGTCGGGCGGACAGCGCCAGCGCATCGCCATCGCCCGCGCCATGCTCAAGGACGCGCCGATCCTCTTGCTGGACGAGGCCACATCATCGCTTGACACCGAATCCGAACGCCACGTGCAAGCGGCGTTGGACACGCTGATGCAGGGCCGCACCACGGTGGTGATCGCCCACCGGCTGTCGACCGTGACCGGCGCCGACCTGATCTACGTGATCGACGGCGGCCGCGTCGTCGAGCACGGCACACATGCCGAGCTGCTGCGCCAACAGGGCGTTTATGCGCGGCTTTACGCGCTGCAATTCGCCGACCAGGCGGTGGCCGAGTCCGCGCCGCGCGCCATCCGGGCGTCGTAGCGCATGAGCTGGACGAAGCGCGTCCTGCGCCGGGACGGTGTGCGGCGTTTCCTGTGCTGGCTGGTGTCGCTCTATATCCGGCTGGTGCACGCGACGGGCGCGTGGACAGTCGAAGGCGGCGCGATTCCCGCCGCACTCCATGCCGCACGGCGGCCGTTCATCCTGGCGTTCTGGCACGGCCGTTTGTTGATGATGCCGTGCGCGTGGCAGCGGACCGTGCCGATCCACATGTTGATTTCCGGCCACCGCGACGGACGCATCATCGCCGACGCAGTAAGGCATTTCGGCATCGATTCAATCGCCGGCTCGACGACCGCCGGCGGCTCGGCGGCGTTACGCGGCATGGTGCGCTATCTGAAAGCCGGCGAATGCGTCGGCATCACGCCTGACGGACCCGACGGCCCGGCGATGCGCGCGTCGGCCGGCATCGTCGCGGTGGCGCGGCTCGCCGGCGCCACGATCGTACCGCTGGCTTATGCCACGCGACGGCGCCGCATTCTCGACACCTGGGATCGCTTCCACCTGCCGCTGCCGTTCTCGCGCGGCGCATTCATCTGGGACGAGCCGATCGAAGTGCCGGCCGAGCTCGATGAGGCCGGTGTCGAACGGTATCGCGCGCGCATCGAGCAGCGGCTCAACGCGATCACGGAGGAAGCCGACCGCCGCGTTGGCCGCGAGCGCGTCTCGCCCGGAACGCAATCGCGCCAGACGCTGCGTCGCATGCAGCGCCAGAACGGTCACGGATGAGTCGGCTGCTCTCGCTTTATCGCGGCGGCACCTCGGCGCTCGGGCCGCTGATCGCGCTCTATTTGGCGCACCGCATGTCGCGCGGCAAAGAGGATCCCGAACGGTTCGCTGAACGCCAGGGCGTTGCATCGCGGCCGCGGCCCACCGGCCCGCTGGTCTGGGTGCACGCCGCCAGCATCGGGGAAGCCGTGTCGATGCTGTCACTAATCGACCGCCTGCTGGTCGAGCGTTCGCATCTGTCGGTGCTCGTCACCACCGGCACGGTGACGTCGGCGCGGCTCCTCGCCAACCGCCTGCCGGGTGATCGCGCCTGGCACCAATATGTGCCGGTCGATCGTTGCGCCTACGTCCGGCGCTTTCTCGAGCATTGGCGGCCAGATTTGGCGCTGTGGGTCGAATCCGAGCTGTGGCCCAACCTGATCGCCGAGACCAACCGTTTCGGTGTGCCGCTGTTGCTGCTCAACGGCCGCATGTCGGCGAAGTCGTTTCGCGGCTGGCAGCGCCTGCCGGGATTGATCGCGCCGCTGCTGGCGAGCTTCGACCTGTGCCTGGCGCAGGACGACGCCCAAGCCGCGCGGCTGAAACAGCTCGGCGCCGCCGGCGCGACATCGGTCGGTAATCTCAAGGCGGCGGCCGCGCCGTTGCCGGTCGATCAGGGCGAGCTCGCGCGGCTGGCGGCGGCGCTCGCGGGCCGCACCATCTGGCTCGCGGCCTCGACCCATCCGGGCGAAGAGGAAGCCGCGGCGCTGGTCCATCGCCGGCTGCGTGCCAAGCATCCCAACCTGCTGACGATCATCGCGCCGCGCCATCCGGCGCGCAGCGCCGAGATCGTCCAGCTGCTCGAGGCGCAAGGCTTGCGGGTGGTTCGCCGTTCATGCGAGGAGCGCATCGACCGCGCCGCCGACGTTTATCTCGCCGACACGCTTGGCGAGCTCGGCCTCTTTTATCGCCTGGCCGGCATCGCCTTCATCGGCGGCTCGCTCGCGCCCAAAGGCGGCCACAATCCGATCGAGGCGGCGCTACTGGATTGCGCCATCCTGCACGGACCCGATATGAGCAATACGGCTGGCGCCGCCGCAGCGCTTGCCGCCGCCGGCGCATCGATCGAAGTGGACGACGCCGAGGCGTTCGCCAAGGCCGTCGGACAGCTGATCGACGATCCGGTCGAGCGCGCGGCACGCGCCGCCGCCGCCGCCGGCATCGCCGCCGACAATCAGGCCGTGCTCGACGCCGTGATGAAGCGCATCGCGCCCTGGCTCGACCGTCTCGCCCCCTATGCCGCCAAGCGCGCCTGATTTCTGGGCGCGACGCGGCGCGCTGTCGCTGCTGTTGGCGCCGCTCGGCTGCCTTTACGATACGGCCGGCGCCGCACGACGCGCCTGGGTTCGTACCTATCGCGCGTCGGTGCCGGTGATTTGCGTCGGCAATCTGGTGACGGGCGGCACCGGCAAGACGCCGATTGTCGCCGATCTGGCACGCCGCCTGAGCGCGCGCGGCGTCGCGGTCCACATTCTGAGCCGCGGTTATGGCGGCAGGCTGCCCGGACCGGTGCAAGTCGATCCGGCGCGGCACGATGCGGCCGCGGTCGGCGATGAGCCCTTGATGCTGGCGCGCGGCGCACCGACCTGGGTGGCGCGCGACCGCGCTGCCGGCGCCCGGGCCGCCGCCGCGGCCGGCGCGCAGGCAATCGTCATGGACGACGGACTGCAGAATCCGACGCTCGCCAAGGATTTGTCGCTCGTCGTGTTCGACGGCGGCTACGGCTTCGGTAACCGACGCGTCATGCCGGCCGGACCGTTGCGCGAAAGCGTCGGGCGCGGTCTCGCGCGCGCCGATGCGGCGGTGATGCTTGGCGCCGACCAGACCGGCGCCGCGACGTTACTCGGCGCGATCCCAGTGCTGGCAGCCGAGCCGCAGCCGGCAACGACGGATCTCGCCGGCCGGGCCTTCGTGCTATTCGCCGGCATCGGCCGGCCGCAAAAGTTCTTCGACCATTTCGCCCAGAGCGGCGCGCGGGTCGTGGCGGCGCGCGGCTTTCCCGACCATCATCGCTACAGCGAGGGCGAGCTCACGGCGCTTGCCGACACGGCGAAACAGGCGGGCGCGACGCTCATGACCACCGAAAAAGACTGGGTGCGCCTCGCGTCGTCGTGGCGGGCGCGCATTCAATATCTGCCGTTAGCCATCGCCTGGCGGGACGAAGCGGCGCTCGATCGGCTGCTCGACCGTGCGCTCAAACGGACGGCGCATGGCTGACCGCGGCGGCGCCAAGCGCGTGCGCGACTGGACCGAGGGGTTGTTCGCACGGCTTGCTTTCGCCTTTTTCCGGCTCTTGCCGCTCGACGCCGCGTCCGCGTTTGGCGGATTTCTGGCGCGCAGCATCGGACCGGTGCTTGGCATCAGTAAACGGGCGCGGCTCAATCTGCAGCGCGCCCTTCCCGGCCTGTCCGATGCCGACATCCGCCGCATCGTGCGCGGCATGTGGGACAATCTCGGCCGCGTGGTGGCGGAATATCCGCATCTCGACAAGTTCAAGGTGTACGAGCCCGGCGGCCGCGTGACAGTCGAGGGCGTGCGCGAGGCGCTCGGCGCGCGCGGGCCGGCGATGCGTTTCATCTTCTTCTCGGCACATTTCGGCAATTGGGAGATCGCGACGCTGGCGGCGACACAGGCCGGACTCGACGTCATCGAGATCTATCGCGCCGCCAACAACCCGTTCGTCGACGAGATCATCAACGAGGCGCGCAGCGTCACCGGCGGCGAGTTGGTGCCCAAAGGCAGCGCCGCCGCACGGCGCGCCATCGGCGCGCTGGCCGAAGGCAAGCACATCTGCATGCTGGTCGATCAGAAAATGAACGACGGCATCGCGGTGCCGTTCTTCGGCCGTGATGCGATGACCGCGCCGGCGCTGGCGCGCCTGGCCTTGCGCTACGATTGCGTCGTGCTGCCGTGCCGCGTCGAACGTGTGAGCGGCGCGACGTTCCGTTTCGTCGCCGATCCGCCCATCCCGCTGCCACGCACGGGCGACGGCCAAGCCGACGTGAAGCGGCTGATGACGGCGGTCAATGCGGCGGTGGAAGGATGGATTCGCCACCGGCCGGAACAGTGGTTCTGGTTGCACCGGCGCTGGCCGGACTAGCGGTTTCCGACTGCGGCATCGCGCCGGCTGCCAGGGCCGGATCGAGGCGTATTTCATTCCAAACCAGCCCCCAGTGCAGATTCGGACCGGTGGCGCCGAGCGCGCCGATGATCTGGCCCTGCGTCACGCGATCGCCGGGGCGGACGGCGATATTCCGCAAATGGATGTAAAGGGTCGACAGGCCGTAACCGTGATCGATGATGACGGTGCCGCCGGTAAAATAGAGGCCGGATTCGGCAAGGGTGACGGCGCCAGCGGCAGCGGCCTTGATCGGCGTGCCGGCGGGCGCGGTGATATCGACGCCGAGATGCGGTTGCCGCGCCTGACCGTTGAGAAAGGTCTGGCTGCCGTAAACGCCGGTGATGATTCCCGTCACCGGCTATTCAAGCGGCGTCTCGAAGGCGACGCTATCGCTTTGTTGCGCGAAGGCGCGATCGATCTCGGCCGCTTCCTGCTTGATGCGCGCCAGCGTCTCCGGCGGCGGCGTGACCTCGGCCGGCGGCAGGTTGTTGATGCGGCGCACGTCGTAATGCCGCGGCGCGATGGCGAGCGTCCGATGCAGATGCGAGCCGTCGCGGAACGTGACGTCGAGGTTCGCGTGCGGCGGCGCGTCGCGCCCGAAACCGAAAATGAAATGCCCATCCGGCGCGACCCGCACCGGCTTGCCGTCAAGCGTGACCCGCGCGCCCGGCCCGGCGAAGCCCCGGACCAACGCGCCTTGGGTGAGCGTGCCGTCGAGCGTGAGATTGTCGGCCCATGCCGCCGTCGCGACGAGACAGAGCACCGCGGCGATGGCGAGGTGTCTCATAGTAGCTTGCCCTGCTCGCGCTTGGGCGCCGGCGCTCGCGCCGGCTTGTCGGTTTCGCGACCGACGGCCCGTGCCGCCACCTTGCCATCGTGGAACTGGAGCGCCAGATCGGCCCCCGGCGTAACCGCACCAGCCGACGTCAGCAGCGCGCCCTTGGCGTCGCGCACCAGCACATAGCCGCGCTCCAGCACCTTGTCCTGCGCTTGGCGCCAGCTGGCAAGGCGGCCGGCGCAGCCGGCGAGCGCGATCTCGCGCTGCTGCATCAGGCGCGCGACCGCCGGCGGCAGCCGCTCCGCGAGACCGGCCACCGCGTCGCGCAACCGTCCGACTTCGCGCTCGAGCGCGTCGCGCCGCAAGAGCCGGCCGAGCGCCTGGACGCTTTGGCCGCGCAAACGCAGCAGCGCCACAATGCCGAGCCGCAGCCGCTCGGTACGGTCGTCGAGCCGTTGCAGCGCCGTCTCGATCAGGCTGCGCGGATCGGGCAGGCCGCGCCCCAGGCCTTCGACGCGAACGAACTTGTCGTCGATAAAGCGCGCCAGGGCTTGCGCCAGCCGATGCGCATGGGCGGCGACGTCGGCCACGAGATCGAGCCGCACCGGCACCGCCATCTCGGCGGCGGCGGTCGGCGTCGGTGCGCGCCGGTCGGCGGCGAAATCGATCAGCGTCGTGTCGGTTTCGTGTCCGACGGCGGAGATCAGCGGGATGGTGCAGGCGGCTGCCGCCCGCACGACGACTTCCTCGTTGAACGCCATCAAATCTTCCAGGCTGCCGCCGCCGCGCGCGACGATCAGCAGATCGGGCCGCGGCACCGCGCCCTTGCCGTCGAGCGCGTCGAAGCCGGCGATCGCCGCGGCGATCGCCGCGGCGGCGTTCTCGCCCTGCACCGGCACCGGCCAAACCAGGACGCGCCGCGGAAAACGATCGGCCAGGCGATGCAGGATGTCGCGGATCACCGCGCCGGTCGGCGACGTGACGACGCCGATCACGTCCGGTAGGAACGGCAGTTTGCGTTTGCGCGCCTCGTCGAACAGGCCGTCGGCGGCGAGTTTCTTCTTGCGCTCTTCAAGCAGCTTCAGCAGCGCACCGATGCCGGCGAGCTCGATCGCTTCGATGATCAGCTGGTATTTCGACCGGCCGGGATAGGTGGTGATGCGGCCGATGCAGACGACGTCCATGCCGTCCTCGGGCTTCACCGCCAGCCGGCCGAAGGCCGTCCGCCAGATCACGCCGTCGAGGTTCGACTCGGCGTCTTTCAGCGTGAGGTAGCAGTGGCCGGAGGCGACCTGTTTGCAGCCCGAAATTTCGCCGCGGACCCGGACATGCCCGAAATCGGTTTCAAGCGTTCGCTTAACCGCTTGAGATATCTCGGAAACCGTATATTCCGGCAGGTTAGGACGCAGCCCGCCGGGGCTTGTGACCATGCTCGGCGCGTGGCTTTCCGTCATCGCGGGCTATGATACAAGAGCGCCCCCGACGGGGAAACGGGCCGGCCGAATAAGGCCCTTGCGAGGAGAAGCCGCTTGCGTGTGCTGGTGATCGGATCGGGCGGACGCGAGCACGCGCTGTGCTGGGCGATCTCGTCGTCGCCTCTGTGCGACGCGCTGTTCTGCGCGCCAGGCAACCCCGGCATCGCCGACGAGGCGGCCTGCGTCGCCGTGGCGCCGACCGACATCGACGGCATCGTCAAGCTGTGCAAGCAGGAAAAGATCGACTTCGTGGTCGTCGGTCCGGAAGGGCCGCTGGTCGCGGGGCTGGTCGATACGCTCGAGGCCAACGGCATCGCTGCCTTCGGTCCGAGCGCCGCAGCGGCCGCGCTTGAAGGCTCCAAGGCCTTCGCCAAGGATCTGTGCGCCAAGTACAACATCCCGACCGCGGCCTATCGCCGCTTCACCGATCCGGCCGCCGCCAAGGAGTACATCCGCAAGCACAAGGCGCCCGTCGTGGTCAAAGCGGATGGCTTGGCGGCTGGCAAAGGCGTGACGGTGGCCACGACGACGCGCCAGGCGCTGGCCGCAGTCGATGCGGCGATGGTGGCGAAGAAATTCGGCGCCGCCGGCGCCGAGATCGTGGTCGAGGATTTTCTTGAAGGCGAGGAAGTAAGTTTCTTCGCGCTGGTCGACGGCAAACGCGCGCTCGGCCTCGCATCGGCGCAGGACCACAAGCGCGTCGGCGATGGCGACACCGGTCCGAACACCGGCGGCATGGGCGCCTATTCGCCGGCGCCGGTGCTGACGCCGGAGCTCGAGGTGCAGGTGATGGAGAAGATCGTCCTGCCGACGGTCCACGCCATGCGCGACGAGGGAAAACCATACAAGGGTATCCTCTATGTCGGGCTGATCCTCACCAAGAGCGGGCCGCAGGTCATCGAATACAATTGCCGCTTCGGCGATCCCGAATGCCAGGTGCTGCTGACGCGCCTCAAGAGCGACCTGTTGCCGGCGTTGATCGCGGCGCATGACGGCGAGCTCGAGGATTTCGACCTGCGCTGGCGCGACGAGGTGGCGCTGTGCGTCGTCATGGCGGCCAAGGGTTATCCCGGTACGCCGGTGAAAGGCAGCGAGATTCGCGGCCTCGACAGCGCCGCCGGCGCCGACACGGCGGTCCGTATCTTCCACGCCGGCACCAAGCGCGTCGGCGAGAAGCTGGTCGCCGACGGCGGCCGCGTGCTCAACGTCGTCGCGCGCGGCCGCTCGGTACGCGAGGCGCAGAAGCGCGCCTATGCCGTGGTCGACAAGATCGACTGGTCGCAGGGCTTCTGCCGGCGCGATATCGGCTGGCGCGCCATCGGTCGCCGCCGCGCTTCAACGCCGGTCAGCGAAAAAGCGCCGCAATAGCTCGCCGGCGCGCGTTCCGTCGATTCCGCCATAGACGTCCGGCCGGTGATGACAGGTCGGCTGTTGGAAGAACCGCGGTCCGTGCTCGACCGCACCGCCTTTGGGATCGCTAGCGCCGAAATAGAGCCGCCGGATGCGCGCCAGGGCGATGGCGCCGGCACACATGGCGCAAGGCTCGAGCGTGACGTAGAGATCGCAATTGTCGAGGATCGGCCGGCCGCGCAGCCGCGCGCCTTCGCGCAACGCCAGCAATTCGGCATGCGCGGTCGGATCGGCAAGCGCCTCGACGCGATTCGCAGTCTGCGCCAACACGACGCCGCCGGCGTCGACCAGCACGGCACCGACCGGCACTTCGCCCGCGGCGGCAGCGCGTTCTGCTGCGGCCAACGCCAGTGCCATCGGTTTCGCCATTCGGTCGTCCATGCGGCTTCCTTGCCGCTTGCGCGGCGCGGTCATAGATTGGCGCCAGCATGGCACAACCGGTCATCGGCCTCACCCTCGATCACGAGCCGCCCGGCGGCTATTCCAAGACCCATCCGTGGTATGCGCTGCGCGAGAATTATTGCGAGGCGGTCGCCGAGGCAGGCGGGCTGTCGGTGCTGTTGCCGCACGAGCCCGAGCGCGCCGGCGACTATCTGGCGCTGCTCGACGGGTTGATCGTTACCGGCGGCGCTTTCGACGTCGATCCGGCGCTGTTCGGCGCCAAGACCAAGCACGAAACCGTCTCGCTCAAGACGCGGCGCACCGAATTCGAGCTCGCCATCTGCCGGCGCGCACTCGAAAAGAATCTGCCGGTTCTGGGCATCTGCGGCGGCGAGCAACTGTTGAACGTCGCGCTTGGCGGCACGCTGGTTCAGCACATTCCCGACGAGATCAAGAACGCGCTCAAGCATGAGCAGCCCAATCCGCGTACCGAGCCCGGCCATGCGGTGACGATCGCGCCCAATACGCTGCTGCGCCGGATCACCGGCCTCACCGAGATGCCGGTCAACAGCGCGCATCATCAGGCGGTCAAGGACGTCGCGCCCGGCCTGGTCGTCGATGCGGTCGCGCCCGACGGCGTGATCGAAGGCATCGAGGATCCGAAGCGGCGCTTCGTCCTCGGCGTACAGTGGCATCCTGAGTACCGGCTGAGCGACGGCGACCGGCGCATCTTCAGCGGCTTCATCCAGGCCGCGCGCGACTGAGCCCGTGCTGCGCATCATCGCCGGCAGGCATCGCGGCCTGAAATTGACGCCCTTATCGGACGGCAACGTCCGCCCGACAGCGGGTCGTGCCCGCGAAGCGATTTTCAACATCCTGGCGCACGCCGCCTTTGCGCCGCGGCCGATCTATGAGGACGCCGTCGTGCTCGACGCCTTCGCGGGAACCGGCGCACTCGGCCTCGAGGCGCTGTCGCGCGGCGCGCGGTTCGTCAGCTTCATGGAGCGCGACCGGGCGGCGCGCGGCGTGTTGACGGCGAACATCGCCGCGCTGGCCGCCGCGCGGCAAACTGCGGTGCTGGCTGCCGACGCACTGCGGCCGCCGCGCGCCAGCGCGCCCGCGTCGCTGCTTTTTCTCGATCCGCCTTATGCCGAGGATTGGGCGTCGCCAGCGTTGACCGCGCTGGCTGCTGCCCAATGGCTGCTGCCGGAAGCTGTCGCCGTCGTCGAGCTTGCGGCCAAACGCGATCTCATCCCGCCGGCAGGCTTCGCGCCGCTCGATGAGCGCCGCTATGGCGCTGCGAAAATCGTGTTTCTGCGTTACTCGGCGGCGACGGCGGCGTCCAAGACGGGACGCTCGTAGAGCTGCAACGCCTCGGCCCGGTGCTGGATCAGCGCCAGAACCACGTCGAGCGTCGGTGTCGGCACATCGACCAGACGGCCGAGTTCCTGCACCGCCGTCACCAGCGCATCGATCTCGAGCGGCCGGCCGCGTTCCAGATCCTGCAACATTGAAGTCTTGTGCGCGCCGACCTTGCACGCGCCGTCGAGACGGCGCTCGAGATCGACGCGGAAGCGCACGCCGAGCCGCTCGGCGATCGCTTGCGCCTCGCGCATCATGGCGCGGGCGATGTCGCGCGTGCCCGGCTCGCTGCACAGCACGTCGAGCGTGGTGCCGGTCAGCGCGCTGAGCGGATTGAGGCAGAGATTGCCCCACAGCTTGAGCCAGATCTCGTCGCGGATGTTGTCGAGCACCGGCGCTTTGAGGCCGCCGGCGGCAAACGCTGCCGACAGGCGCTGACAGCGCCGGCTGATCTCGCCCGACGGCTCGCCGATCGGGAAGCGGTCGCCGTAGACGTGCGCGACGACGCCCGGCGCCACCAGCTCGGTCGCCGGGTAGACCACGCAGCCGATGGCGCGTTCCGGCCCGAGCAAGGTCCATTGCCGCCGCGCCGGATCGACGCTGGCGATGGCGCGATTCGCCCATTCGCCGGAATGCCGATGGAAATACCAATAGGGCACGCCGTTGACGGCAGTGACGATGGCGGTGTCGGGACCGAGCAGCGGCGCGAAGCGGTCGAGCGCGGCGTCGATCTGGTTGGCCTTGAGCGTGACGATCACATAATCCTGCGGACCGAGTTCGGCCGGATCGTCGGTCGCCGGCAGCCGCACGACCGTCTCCGTTCCGTCGGCGCGCAGCCGCAGGCCATGGGCGCGGATTGCCGCCAGATTGGCGCCGCGGGCGACGAGCGAGACCTCAGCGCCTGAGCGTGCGAGCTTCGCGCCCAGAAACCCGCCGATCGCACCTGCACCGAATACGCAAATCTTCACGCCAGCCTCCTTCATGTGGCCGTACGTTATATAATTTACATTGCGCTTGCGAAGTTCCCACCCCTGGCGATAATAAAATTCGTAAATCCTGTGTATTTTCATGCAAATAATTGTTTGCTTTGTAAATTTGTAAACCAGTGGAGCGTGCAGTGGCGGCCCGTAAGACCCTGCTCGGCCAGAAGATTCGGCGCCTGCGTCAGGACCATGGCCTGACACAGCAGCGGATGGCCGCCGAGCTCGGCATCAGCGCCAGCTATCTCAATTTGATCGAACACGACGAGCGGCCGGTGACGGTGTCGCTGCTGCTGAAGCTCGGCGAGAAATACGGCGTCGACCTCAACGCCCTCACCGACGATGCCGAACGGCAGCTTGCCGCCGCGTTGCGCGAGGTCTTTGCTGACGCCGGCCTGCGCGACAGCGGCATCGACGCCGACGAGATCGCGCGGCTGGTCGGTGCGGCGCCACGGGCCGCGCGCGCCATCGCCGATCTCTACCGTGCGCTGCGCGCCGCGCGCGACGACGCCCAGGCGCTCAACCTCAATCTGGCCGAAGGCCGAACGCGCCGCGTCGTGCTGCCGACCGAGGAGGCGCGCGACTTCTTCGAGGCGCGCCGCAATCACTTTGCCGCGCTCGAAACCGCCGCCGAAACGCTGCTGCAAGCGGCAATCGGCGACTTGGGCCGTACCCTCGGCGAACGGCTGGCGCGGCGTCATGGCGTCACGGTCGAAATCGCAACGATCGCGAGCATGGCCGGCGCGTTACGGCGCTTCGACCCGCGCACGCACCGCCTGGATCTATCCGAAGCGCTGCCGTTGGCCAGCCGCAACTTTCATCTGGCCTATCAGCTCGGTCTGCTCGAGGCGCGCGAGCCGATCGGCGAGGCGATCCGGGCCGCCAAGCTGTCGGCGCCGGAAAGCGAGATGCTGTGCCGTATCGGCCTGGCGAATTATTTCGCCGGCGCGGTGCTCATGCCCTACGCGGCATTCCTATCGGCGGCGCAAACCGAGCGTTACGACATCGAGCGTCTGATGAACCGTTTCGGCGTCTCGTTCGAGCAGGCGGCGCACCGGCTATCGACCCTCAACCGCACCGGCGCGGCTGGCATTCCGTTCTTCTTCGCCCGCGCCGACATCGCCGGCAACATCAGCAAGCGCTTCTCGGCGGCCGGCTTCCACTTCTCGCGCTACGGCGGCGCCTGTCCGCGCTTCGTCGTGCACGAAGCCTTCGCCACGCCCGGCCTAATCCGCCGCCAGATCGCGCGGCTGCCGGACGGTACGACGTTTTTTTGCGTCGCGCGCACGGTGGAAAAACCGGGCGGCGGCTTTCACACGCCGTCGGGCCACATGGCGGTGGTGCTTGGCTGCGACATCGCTCGTGCCGCCGAGATCGTCTATGCCGACGGCCTCGATCTGGCGCGTCCGGAAGCGGCGACCGAAATCGGGGTCGGCTGCCGCCTGTGCGAGCGCGCCGATTGCCGCCAGCGCGCCTTCCCGCCGTTACAGCACCGTTTGGTGGTCGACGAAGCGGTCAAAGGCCCGTCGGCTTACGCCTTTCAGCCGCAGCGCTAGCGCGCGTCGCCGCATAAGCCGCCCACCCTTTGGCGCGCAGCACGCAGGCGTCGCAATCGCCGCAGCCATGGCCCCAATCGTGCGGCGCGCCGCGCACGCCGCGATAGCAGCTGTGGGTCTCGGTGCGGATGAGCTCGACCAGCGCCGCGCCGCCGAGGCTTTCGGCCAAGCGCCAGGTCGCCGCCTTGTCGATCCACATCAGCGGCGTTTCGAGCGTCAGCCGCGCGTCCATGCCGAGATTGATGGCCGCCTGTAGCGCCTTGATGGCGTCGTCGCGGCAATCGGGATAGCCGGAGAAATCGGTCTCGCACATGCCGCCGACGACGTGCTTGAGGCCGCGCTGATACGCAACGATGGCGGCGAAGGTGAAGAAGACCAGATTGCGGCCGGGCACGAAGGTCGTCGGCAATCCGTCCGGCCGCTTGCCCAGCGGCAGGTCAGCCGTCAGCGCGCTTTGGCTCACCTGCCCAAGCACGTCGAGCGGAATTACCCGATCGGGACCCAGCCGTGCCGCCCAGCCGGATTCGAGCGCCGTCAGCTTGCGCCGAATCGGCTCACGCAATTCCATCTCGACGCCGTGGCGCTGGCCGTAGGCGAAGCCGACGGTTTCGACGCGGCGGAAGCGGTCGAGCGCCCAAGCGAGGCAGGTGGTGGAATCCTGGCCGGCCGAGAACAGCACCAGCGCGCTATCGGCATCGAGTGCAACCATACGATCAGCGGCGACCGAACAGCTTCTCGATTTCGGCGAGGCTCAACGCGACGTAGGTGGGCCGTCCGTGATTGCACTGGCCGGAATGCGGCGTCGCTTCCATCTGGCGCAGCAGCGCGTTCATCTCGGACTGGTTGAGACGCCGGCCGGCGCGCACACTGCCGTGACAGGCGATGGTGCCACAGACATGCTCGAGCCGTTCCTTGAGCGACAACGCGCCGCCGAGTTCAGTTAGCTCGTCGGCGAGATCGCGCACCAGCCCTTTGACGTCCGTCTCGCCCAGGATCGCCGGCACTTCGCGCACCACCACCGCGCCGGGACCAAAGGCCTCGAGCACCAGGCCGAGCTCCGCCAGCTCGGGCGCGCGCGCGATTACGCGCGTGGCGTCGGCGGCGTCGAGCTCGACGACTTCGGGGAGCAGCAGGATCTGGCGCTTGACACCCGAGGCCGCGATCTCGGCCTTCATCGCCTCATAGACCAGGCGTTCGTGCGCCGCGTGCTGATCGACGATGACGAGGCCGTCGGCAGTCTGCGCCACGATGTAGGTTTCGTGCAGTTGCGCGCACGCGGCCCCCAGCGGATGCGCGGCAACGTCCGGCGCCGGCGCCTCGACGATTCGCGCCGCCGGCGCCGTTGCGGCAAGCGGCGCCTGATATGCGGCCGGCGCTTCCGCCATGCCGGGATGCAGCGCCAAGGTCGGCGCGGCGCCGCCGCGCGGACTCCATTGCACCGGCTGGAACGCCGCAACCGCCTGCGCCGCCACCGTGGTGGAAGCGCGATGGCCGGCCGCGGCAAGGGCGTTGCGCAACGATCCGACGATCAGGCCGCGCACCATCGCGGCATCGCGGAACCGCACTTCGGCCTTCGTGGGATGAACGTTGACGTCGATATCGTCCTCCGGCCCGGTGAGGAACAGCACCACCATCGGATGGCGGTCGCGGGCGAGGAAATCCTGGTACGCGCCGCGCACCGCGCCGGCGAGCAGCTTGTCGCGCACCGGCCGGCCGTTGACGAACAGATATTGATCGCGCGCCGTGGCGCGGTTGAGCGTCGGCAGGCCGGCGAAGCCGGTCAGGCGGAAACCTTCGCGCGCCGCGTCGATGGCGAGCGCGTTGTCGGCGAAATCGCGGCCGAGAACAGCGCCAAGCCGCGCCCGGCGGATCTCGCCGGCCGACTTACCGGCAAGATCGGGCTCGGCCGCGTTCATGCGCAGCAGCGGCTTTTCCTCGTCGCCGATGACGGCGAAGGCAACCGACGGATAGGCCATGGCCAAGCGCTCGACCGCTTCGACGGCGGCGTCGCGCTCGGCGCGCGCAGATTTGAGGAATTTGAGCCGCGCCGGCGTCGCATAGAAAAGATCGCGGACCTCGACGCGCGTGCCTTGGCTCAGCGCCGCTGGCTCGGCCGCAGATTTGGCACCGCCTTCGATCGCGATCTTGAAGGCGTCGCGCGCGCCGCGCTTGCGGCTGACGATCGAAAGGCGGCTCACCGCGCCGACCGACGGCAGCGCCTCGCCGCGGAATCCCAGCGTGCGGATGTGCAGCAGATCATCGTCGGGGAGCTTCGACGTGCAATGGCGCTCGACCGCCAGAGCGAGCTCCGCCGCGTTCATGCCCTCGCCATCGTCGCTGACCAGGATCAGGCTCGCGCCGCCGTCGCGCAGCGTGACTTCGATCCGGCGCGCACCGGCGTCGAGCGCGTTCTCGACAAGCTCCTTCACCGCCGCCGCCGGCCGTTCGATCACCTCGCCGGCGGCGATGCGATTGACGACGGTTGCGGGCAGCTGGCGGATGGCCATGCCCTATTGTGCCTTGGGCCGGCCTTTCTCGCCAAGATATTGGCGGGCGAGCACCTTGCCCTGCTCGACCGCCGGCTGATCGAACGCGTTCACGCCCCACAGCTCGGCGGCGATCATCGTCTCGAGCATGTAGTGCATGAGGAGCGCACCGATCGACTGCGCGTCGAGTCGTTCGATATGGAAGATACGAGTCGGCCGGCCATTATGGATCAGCGTCTGCGCCGTCGCGCGCTGCTCGGCATCGATCAAATCGCCCATGCGCTTGCCGGCGAGATAGCCGAGACTCGAATCCGTCAGCTTCGCCGGCATGCGGGGCCCCTTGCCGGCCTGCGGCAGCATCACCAGCGAAAACATCTTGTCGGCCGGTCCGTCGAGATAGAGCTGGAGCTGGCTATGCTGATCGACCGTGCCGACGGCGCGAATCGGCGTCGTGCCCTTGCCGTCCTTGCCCAGACTCTCCGCCCATAATTGGCGGAACCAGAGTCCGAAATGCGCCAGCCGATCGACATAAGGCATGACGACGGTGCTGACGACGCCGTGGCGCTCGTTGAGCGCGACGGAGACCGCCGCGCCGACGGCCGGCGCGGCGTCGCGCGGATTCTTGGCGGTCAGCGTCGCATCGAGCACGGCGCCGGCGCCGCGCCGCAGCGCGACGACGTCGATGCCCGCGATCATCGCCGGCAACAGACCGACGATCGACAGGACCGAATAACGGCCGCCGATGTTGGGATCGTGTTCGAGGGTGCGCAGCTTGCGCGCCGCGGCCAGCGCGCGCAACGGATTGGGCTTGGGTTCGGTGATGACGATGGTGCGCGCGGCACTGCGCTTGCTGAGCCAATTCATGCAGGCGAAGAACTGAACCAGCGTTTCGGCAGTACCGCCCGATTTGGAGATCGCGATCAGGCCGGTCTTGGCCGGATCGAGGGCGTCGAACAGCAGTGTGAAACTGTGCGGATCGACATTGTCCATGAAATGGATGCGCGTGCGGCCGGGCGGCGCCAGCGCGACCAGCGTCTGGCCACCGAGGCTCGATCCGCCGGTGCCGAGCACGATGACGTCCTTGAACTTGGCGAATTCGACGGCGAGCGGCTTGATCTGGGCGATGTCGTCCCGCCGCGCCGGCAGCCGCAGCAGCGGCAAACTGCCGTCGCGCTGCATCTTCGCCAATTTGGGCAGCGCCGGCACGGCGCGGCGCAAGGCGTCGTCGAGCTCGGCGGACGTGACGCCGGCTTTGCAATTGTCGGCGAGGCAGCCGGCGATATCCTGACGATAGCTCATGGGTGTCGTCCTCCGAGAACGCGGGTCCGGTCATCAACGCCCGGAGATCGCATGAGTTCAATATCGCCGACCGCCGATGAAGACAAATTCATGCCGGCGCGCGGCGACGCTGCGCCGGCTCTAGAACAACCAGTCGAAGAAGCCCTTGTTGTCCTTCGGCGTGCGCTCGATCGTCGGCTTCGGCGCGGCGGCCGCAGTCGCCGTGGCGTTCGCGCCGGTGGTCGCGGCGCCGGTGGTACCGTTGGTAGTGTTTGCACCGTTGGCGCCGAACTCGCGCAGCCGTTCGGATTCCGCCGACGGGTCGACGGTCTGGTTGGGGTTGGGCGGCTCCGAACGCCAGAACAGCAATCGCTGGGTCAAGGTGCTGCCGGCGAACGCGGCCTGGCTGTCGTTGTTGACGAGCTGCCGGATGTCCTTCGGCGCTTTGCCGGCGCCGGCGTCCTGCAACAACGCGCTTTCTCCGGCGCTACGCGCCTTATCCGGCGGCAGCGTGTTGAGCTTGGTGTCGCCGGCGCGGAACACGGTTTCTTGCGCTTGCGCGGTCGGCGACATTTGCTGTGTCGGCGCGCTGCCGGGCTTCGGCGGCCGCAAGGTATAATCGGGCGGAATGGCGAGCGGCGCGTTGGTGGTGACATCGAACTCGTCGGGCACGACCTTTTCCATGCCCAGACCGCGCTTGACGTCGGTCCAAGTACTGCAGCCCGAAACGGCCAGCGCCGTGAGCGCCAGAGCCATAAAAACCGGAATGACGGAAAACCGAGCCCGCCTTAACACCATAACCACCCTCAACCAAGACACCGAAAAGTTTACCTAATCCGGGCGCCGTTCGCCAAGCAATCCGTCGAGGGCGATGAAGAAGACCCCCAGGCAAATGGCCGTATCGGCGACGTTGAAGGCGAACCAATGCAACGTGCCGAGGTGAAAATCGAGGAAATCGACGACCGCGCCGCGCGCCAGCCGATCGACGATGTTGCCGACCGCGCCACCGATCACCAGGCCGATGGCAAGCTGCAAACCGCGCCCGCCGGCGCGCGACAGCCACCACACCAGCGCCGCGACGATCGCCGCGGCGAGGGCGGCGAACAGCAACGTGCCGCCGCCGCCGTTGAACAGGCCGAAGCTGACGCCGCGATTCCAGGTCAGGACCAGATTGAAGACCGGCAGGACCGCAACCAGATCGGTGCCGCGGGTTGCGAAGAAAGCGACCACCCACGCCTTGACCGCCTGGTCGAGCGCGACGATGACGAGCGCGACGAGAAGACCGCGCCGCATCAGGCCGCTTCGCCGCGCGCGCCGACCGCGTCGGCGCAACGGCGGCATAGATCGACATGGGTGGGATCGCCGCCGACCTCGGGCAGCACGCGCCAGCAGCGCGCGCATTTGTCGCCAGGCGCGCGTTCGACCACGACGGCAACGCCAGGCACGTCGGACAGGGTGAAGGCGCCAGCCGGCGGCGCGCCCGCGGCAAAGGCAGCGGCCGAGGTGATGCACAATTCGGCAGCGTCGACGCCGGCGAAGGCCGCCTGCGCATCCGCGTTCGCATAAATCTGAACCGCGGCCTGCAAACTCGAGCCGAGGAATTTCTCGGCGCGTTTCAGTTCGATCGCGCCGGTGACGACGCGGCGGACGTCGCGAACGCGCGTCCACTTGAGGCCGAGCGCTTCATTCTGCCAGGTCGCTGGTATCAGCGGATAGGGCTGGAAGTGGACGCTGCTGTCGTCGCCGTCGCCGTGGTAACAGAGCCATGCCTCCTCTGCCGTGAAGCACAGCACCGGCGCCAGCCAGCGCACCAACGCATCGAACACGCGATCGAGCACGGTGCGCACGGCGCGGCGGCGCAAATCGCCGGGCGAATCGCAGTAGAGCGAGTCCTTGCGCACGTCGAAATAGAACGCCGACAGATCGACGGCGCAGAACGCGTGCAGCTCGGTGAACATGGTGTGGAAATCGTAGGCTTCGAGGCAGCCGCGCACGATGCCGTCGAGCGCGTGCAGGCGGTGCAGGATCCAGGATTCGAGCTCCGGCAGCTGCGCTTCGGCGAGGCGTTCGCGTTCTGCGAAACCGTTGAGCGCACCGAGCAGGTAACGCAGCGTGTTCCGCAGGCGGCGATAGATTTCACTCTGCTGCTTGAGGATCTCGGGGCCGATGCGTAAATCGTCGGCATAGTCCGCGGCGACGACCCACAGCCGGAGGATGTCAGCGCCGCTCTTCGCCACGACGTCCTGCGGCGAGGTCACGTTGCCGAGCGATTTCGACATCTTGCGGCCCTGCTCGTCGAGCACGAAACCGTGCGTCAGCACCGCTTCGTATGGCGCACGACCGCGCGTGCCGCAGGATTCAAGCAGCGACGAATGGAACCAGCCGCGATGCTGGTCGGACCCTTCGAGATACAGCGAGGCCGGCCAGGCGAGGTCGGCGTTGCGCCGCGGCTCGAGAACGAAGGCGTGGGTCGAGCCGGAATCGAACCAGACATCGACGATATCTTTCACTTGCTCGTAATCGGCCGGATCGCGGCCGGACCCCAGGAATTCGGCCGGGTTGCGCGTGAACCAGGCGTCAGAGCCTTCCTTCTCGAAGGCGGCGGCGATGCGATCGACAACCGCTTGATCGCGCAACGGCGCGCCGGTCTTTTTGTCGACGAACACGGCGATCGGCACGCCCCAAGCGCGCTGCCGCGAGATGCACCAATCGGGCCGCGTTTCGATCATGGCGCGGATGCGATTGCGGCCTTGTTCGGGAATCCAGCGCGTCGCGTCGATCGCGGCGAGCGCGGTTTCGCGCAGCATCTGCCCGTCGGCGCCCTTGATGTCCATGCCGATGAACCACTGCGGCGTGGTGCGGAAGATGAGCGGTGCCTTGGAGCGCCAGGAATGCGGATAGGAGTGCACCAGCTTGGCTTCGCCCAGCAGCGCGCCGGCCTGTTTCAGCGCCGCGATCACCGCCGCGTTGGCATCGCCTTCCTTGCCGTTCGGTTTGTAGACGCGCTTGCCGGCGAACAGCGGCAGCGACGCGACGTAGCTGCCGTCGGCGGCGACCGTTTCCGGCACAGATGCGTTGCCTCTCGAGCGCCATAAATTGAAATCATCGATTCCGTGGCCTGGGGCGATATGGACAAATCCAGTTCCATCGCTGTCAGTTACAAATTCCGCAGGCATCAACGGCACATTGAAGCTGTAATGTGAATCATTGTGATGAAAAGGATGCCATGCAGTTGTGAGTTCTAAATCACGCCCATGGACAGACCGAATTTCTCTAGCGACAAATCCGAGCTCTTCCTGAAGAGCGTTCACTCTACTTTTGGCGACGAGCAATCTTTCTCTCGGGCGAGCGAGAGCGCCTTGCTCAACTGCAGTAACTTCAACGAGCACGTATTCGATATTTGGTCCGTACGCGATAGCGCGATTTCCTGGAAGGGTCCATGGCGTGGTCGTCCAAATAACAACTGAGGCGCCAGCAAGCTCTTCGGGCGGATGCCACGGAGATGCAACCACCGGAAACTTGACCCAGACCTGGGTCGAGGTGTAGTCGTGATATTCGATTTCGGCCTCGGCCAGCGCCGTCTGCTCGACCACCGACCACATCACCGGCTTAGCGCCGCGAAACAGCAGACCGTTCATCAGGAATTTGCCGATCTCGCGCGCGATCTGCGCCTCGGCGGCGAATTCCATCGTCGTATAAGGATGGGACCAATCGCCGATGACGCCGAGACGCTCGAACTCTGCGCGCTGGACGCCGATCCAATGGCGCGCGAATTCGCGACATTCGTTGCGAAATTCGACGACAGGCACCGCGTCTTTCGATTTCTTCTTGGCGCGGTACTCCTCCTCGATCTTCCATTCGATCGGCAGGCCGTGACAGTCCCAGCCCGGCACGTAGACGGCGTCCTTGCCGCTCATCTGCTGCGCGCGATTGATGACGTCCTTGAGGATCTTGTTGAGCGCGTGGCCGATATGGAGGTTGCCATTGGCGTACGGCGGACCGTCGTGCAGGATAAATTTCGGCCGGCCCTTCGACGCCGTCCGTTGGCACTGCCAAAGGCCGATGCGCGCCCAGCGCGCGAGCATCGCCGGTTCGCGCTTGGGCAGGTCGCCGCGCATGGCGAACGGCGTGTCGGGCAGGAAGACAGTGGCGCGATAATCCTTGCCCGGATTGGCGCGGGAATCCGCCGGTGAATCGTCAGCCATGGCGTTGGTCATAGGCGGACGGCACGGCCGCGGTCAACGGAAAGGGCGTCACGGTTCGGGTTTTTCGGCCGCCAGAATGCGGCGCGCCCGCGCGACATCGTCGCCGATCTGCGCCTTGAGCGCGTCGAGGCCCGCAAACGCCGCGTCGGGACGCAGATAGTCGACCAGCGCCAGGCGCAGATGCCGGCCGTAAAGCTCGCCGGCAAAGTCGATGAGATAGGCTTCGAGGCCGAGTGCGTGCTCGCCCAGCGTCGGCCGGCGGCCGAAATACGCCGCCGCCGGATGCCATTCCGTGCGCTTGCCGTCCTCGATACCGGCGAAGGCGGCATAGATGCCGGGCGCCGGCCGCAGGTAATCGGCCAGCGGCAGGTTGGCGGTCGGATAGCCGAGGCTTTTGCCAACGCCCGCCGCATGTTCGACACGGCCGTCGATTTCCCACCAGCGGCCGAGCAGCTTGGCCGCCTCGCGCGGCCGCGCGCCGGTCAGGTGCTCGCGAATGCGCGTCGACGAATAAGCCTCGCCACCGGACGCGGCTTCGCGCTCGACGATGGTGACGGCGAAGCCGCGTGCGCGCGCCTGGTTGACGAGGAACGCGGCAGTGCCGCGGCGCTGGTTGCCGAAGACGAAATCGTAGCCGACAACGACATGGCTGGCGCCGAGGCCACGCACCAGGATCTCGTCGATGAATTGCTCCGCCGTGCGCTTGGCGAAGTCGCGGTCGAAATGCAGCTCGAACAGCAGGTCGACGCCCAGCGCCTCGATGTGGCGCGCCTTGCTGCGGAACGGCGTCAGCCGGAACGGCGGTGCCGTCGGATTGAAGACAGCGTAGGGATGCGGCTCGAAGGTGAGGACGGCGTGCGGCACTCTCGTCGCGTGCGCGACCCGGCCGGCGGCCGCAATCACGACCCGGTGGCCGGGATGAAGGCCGTCGAAGTTGCCGATGGCAACCGCGGCACCGCGATCGGCGCCGTCGGCGCGCTCGTGTCGGAAGATGCGCACGGACGTGAAACTATCCCGGGAATCGGGCGGACGGATAGGGCGGCATTGCGTCGCGAGTCGGGTCCGTTGCCCGCGTCGTTACGCGGTTGCGTTGCGGCGCGACGGCACCATGACTTCCGCCTCGCCGTCGAGCACCACCAGATCGCCGACGCGGCAGACGGTTTTCAGCCGCACCCGCTTCTTGGCCATGTCGATGTCGGCGACGGTGACCTGCGCCTCGATCGTATCGTCGATGCGCACCGGCGCGCGGAACGCGAGCGATTGGCTGAGATAGATCGTGCCCGGACCCGGCAGGATGGCGATCACCGTCGACAGAAAGCTGGCCGACAGCATGCCGTGGACGATACGGCCCTTGAATCGCGTCGTCTTGGCGAATTCGTCGTCGAGATGGAGTGGATTATGGTCGCCGGTCAGATCGGCAAACGTGCGCACGTCGGCATCGGTCACGGTGTGAAAATAGGACGCCGTCATGCCGACGGTGAGATCTTCGAGCGCATAAGCCCGGCGCGCCGTCGCCCGCTGACGAACATCATCCATAACGAACTCCGTGGTCGGCCCCCACGCGTTTTGTGCAGTGCACATTAAACGTCGGCATCCGTACGGGCAAGGGGGCGGATGAAATTCGCCCATTGGGATCGGCATTCTGGCGGTTCGGCCGCAATCGCCGCGACCTCATTGGCGTGACTTTTTCGCAACAGCACAATCGGCCGGCAGGCCCCTTCCCGGACCGAACCGCGGGCGCTAGTCTCGCCCTCGGCTGCACGCCGCGCCATCTCCGGAGATTGGCCGACTTGGACTCAGACACCGCCGCCTTGCGCGACATGTGGTACTTCGCCTTGCCGGGCCACGCGCTCCGGCGCGGTCGGGTCGTCGCGCGCACGCTGCTCGGCGAGCCGGTGTTACTCGGCCGCGCCGCCGACGGCGCGCCTTTCGCACTGCGCAACATTTGTCCGCATCGCGGCATCCCGTTGAGCTACGGCACGTTCGACGGACGCGAAGTCGAATGCTGCTATCACGGCTGGCGGTTCGACACGGCCGGCCGCTGCACCGCCATTCCGTCGCTCTACGAAGGCCAGAAGCTGACGCCCGGCAAGATCGGCGTCGCCGCGTATCCGGCGCGCGAGGTCCAGGGCAATGTCTGGCTGTTCTTCGGCGAAGACCCAGCCAGTGCGCCGCCACCGCCGGCGATCCCAGAAATCGGCGACGCGACGCCCAAGCTGTTCGAGCGCATGCGCGTGCCGGCCGCGATCGATCACGCCGTGGTCGGATTGATGGATCCCGCGCACGGCGCATTCGTCCATCGCGCCTGGTGGTGGCGCTCGCGCAGCTCGATCCACGAGAAGGCCAAGGAATTCGCCGCCAGCCCTTACGGCTTCACGATGCTGCGCCACGCACCGTCGTCGAACGCCAACGCCTACCGGCTGCTCGGCGGTGCGCCCGAAACCGAGATCACGTTCCGGCTGCCGTCGACGCGGATCGAGCATATCCGCGTCGGCAAGCGGTTCGTCGCCAGCTTGACGGCGGTGACGCCGTTGACCGACGGCGAGGCCGAGGTCAATCACGCGATCTATTGGGACGTGCCGTGGCTGTCGGCGTTGAAGCCGGCGCTGCGTCCTTATGTCCGCGCGTTCCTCAACCAGGATCGGCGGATCATGGTGATGCAAAGCGAGGGCTTGAAGCACGATCCGTCGCTCATGCTCATCAACGATGCCGACACGCAGGCCAAATGGTATTACCAGCTGAAACAGGAATACCGCCGCGCGCGCAGCGCCGGCCGCGCCTTCGTCAATCCAGTCACAGGCCGCATGCTGCGCTGGCGCAGCTGACGCGCCCCTCGCCGCGCCACCGGGCTGGCGATAGAATACGCACGGTACAATCGGGAGATCGGCGATGAATCAAGGCGCGACGCAAACTGCGTCACAGCTGTTGGCGGCCCTGCGTTTCGGCGGCGACGGACTTATTCCGGCGATCGCGCAGCAGCACGACAGCGGCGAGGTTCTGATGCTCGCCTGGATGAATCGCGACGCGGTGGCGGAAACGCTCAAGACCGGACGCGTCTGCTATTGGTCGCGTTCGCGCAAGCAGCTTTGGCGCAAAGGCGAAAGCTCGGGTCACGTGCAGCGGCTGGTCGAGTTACGGATCGATTGCGACGGCGATGCACTGTTGGTGTTGGTCGATCAGAGCGGCGTCGCGTGTCACACCGGCACGCGCAGTTGTTTTTTCCGCGCGGTGCGCGACGGCACACTGATCGAGCTTCAAAAGCCGAGCGGCACGGCAACGCCGGGCGAAACGCGCTGACGCGCAGCTGCGTCGTATTGCGCATCGGATCGCGTGTGATTGCGGCGGCATGCCTGTGGCACACCACCGATCCGGAGAATCATTGAAAACTGCGACGGAAATCCAGGTCTCCGCGTGGCAACCATGCCACAGAGACGAAACTTCGTGCCCACCGACACAGTAAAGCCATCATTCGTCACATCATCTGGTCCCAGCCGCCGTGTTACGGCAACAGCACGGCTCGGCTGCAACGTTGAAGCTGCGAAGCGAAACGTTTCGCGTTTATCGGGAGATTTCTTCTGGACTGGTTACGCTTGGCTCTGGCGAAGGAATCACGTCGCCTCGACGGTGACGGGACGTCACGCGCCGGCGCACGATTGGAAACAAGGAATGGGGATTGAACCATGCAAGGTCTTAATCCGTTCGCGAGGTATGTCGTCCTGCTGGCCGCCGGACTGCTGATCGCGGGTTGCGACGGCTGGTCGTACAGCCCGCCACTGCGCGGCAACTATTACTCGTATCACATCACGCTGCCGGACGCGCAGGGCACGGCGCCGAGCGCAAGCGCGAGTGCGTTCAACCAGGCGCTGGCGCACGATTACGCCGACTTCGCCGGCGTCCTGCTCAATCGCGAAGGCGATTTCGAGGATTCGGATTACTACGCGCGCAAGAGTCTGGCCGCCGGCGACGGCGCCGTCGTGCCGCCGGAGAACGTCGGCAATTGGGCGATCGTGACGCCGTGGGACGCGCAGGAAGGCTATCCGAAGGTCCTGAACGACGCGCGCGCGCGGCTTGTCCGCGTACTCGACGCCGGCGCACGCGAGCGGCAGCCGCAACTGGCCGCGCGCACCCAGGTCGATTTCGACTGCTGGGTGACGCATATGGAGAAATCGTGGTGGACGGCGATGACCGGCCCTTGCCACAACGAATTCTTCGCCAACTTGGCGCTGCTCGAGGGCAAGCCAGCGGCGACTGCGCATGAGTTCCGCGTCTACTTCGCCTTCAATAAGTACAACCTGACGCCGGAAGCGCTGAAGATTCTGCAACAGGTCGTGGCCCAGGCGAAGGCCGATCCGAACATGCGCATCATGCTGGTCGGACACACCGACCGCGCCGGCACCGACACCTACAATATGGGGCTGTCGCATCGCCGGGCAGACACCGTCCGCGGTCAGTTGCGACAGGAAGGCGTGGCGGTCGGCCGCATCGACGAACGTTGGGTCGGCAAGCGTCAGCCGCTGGTACCGACGCCTGACGGCGTCCGCGAGCCGCGCAACCGCGTGGTCGTCATCACCTTCGAATAAGGCGGCGGCGACTTCGCGAAACGAAGGTGTGAACTAAGCCGGCAGGGAGGCGGGCCATGGCTCGCCTCCCTGTTCTTTTGTCCGCGCCGCGTCGGCTGCGGCGCGCAGCACCAGCTGCATCACGGTTTCACTGCGGGCCGGATCGAACGGCGCAACGCCAACGCTGACGCCGAACGCGGGCTCGGCCACGCTGACAAACGGCGCCAGTCGCGCGGCGGCGGTGGCCAACGCCGTGGCGCGCGCCCGGGCGCCAGCGGGATCGATGCGCTCGATCCACACCACGAACTCGCCGCCGCCGAAACGCGCGATCAGGTCGCCGGGCCGCGTATGTTCGCGCAGCAACCCCGACAACGCCGACAGCGCGGCGTCACCGGCATCCGGACCGCGCACCGCGTTGACTTGCCGGAGATTGACGACATGGACATAGAGCAGCGCCGCCGCCGGCCGATTGCGGTCGAAGCGGCTGAGGCGACGCGTGAATTCGTCGAAAAATGCCGCGCGATTGGCGAGGCCCGTCAGTTGGTCGGTGCGCGACAGGTGGTCGATGCGCTCGCGGGCCTCGACTTGCGCCAGCACGATGCCGAGATGATCGGCGACGTCGGCGAGCAGTGCGCAGTCTGCCGCCGCGAAGGCAGCCCGCTCGGCGGACCGCCACAGCAGCAAGGCGCCCTTGGTCTCGCCGCGATACAGAATCGGCTGCGCCGCGATCTGCGCCATACGGTGCACGAGCGCGACGCTACCGTCGCGCTCCAGCCCGGCGCGAACCGCCGACAACACCGCCGGCGGCGGCTTCGCGCCCCAGCTCGCCGCGACGTGCAACGACCCGTCGGCGCCATGGCGCAGACTCGCACCGCCAGCCGCGTCCAGCACCAGGCTGAGCGCCGCCAGGATGGCGGTGAGCGCTCCTTCGGGCTGCGGCTCGTCGCGTATCGCGCGCACCACGTGGCGCAGAACGTTGTCGCGACGGCGCACGTCGTCGTCCACCAGCATGTCCGCCGGCGTCTCGTCGAAATCGCTCGCCGTCTTGGGTAGATCGCGAAATTGCCCCGCGGCGTCGTCGCGTCGATCCATGAATCCAGTCCCCAACGCCCCGAGGCTACGCCGCGGTGATTTATCAAACTCTTAAGCGTTAAGGATGTTCGGCAGAGAAATCGGCGCGCGACGCGGCGATCAGTGCGCGAGCAGAACCGGTATATTGGCGTTAAGTATGACGTGCCGGGTCGCACCGCCGAAGATCATCTGGCGCAGCCGGCTCTGCGTATAGGCGCCCTTGACCAGCAAATCGGCCTGCATGGCCTGCGCCTCGTCGAGAAAAATCTCGCCCGCCGGCTTGTTGCCGACGGCGATGTGGCGCGACACCGCGGTGATGCCGTGCGCTTTGAAGTTGCGCACCAACTCTTCGCCGCTCGGCCCGGGCACGAAGGCGCTGGCAACGCTGACCACTTCAACCCGTGCCGCGCGCTTGAGGAACGGCATCGCCGACGCGATCGTGCGCGCGGTCTCGGTGCTGCCGTTCCAGGCCACCAAGACGCGCTCGCCCACGGTCGCCGTCGGCGTCTTGGGCGCCATCAACACCGGCCGGCCGCTTTCGAACAGCGCATCTTCGAGCGTCGCCTCGGCGAACGACGCTGCCTTGTCCGGCTGCTCGACGACGATCAGGTCGTAGACGCGTCCGAGCGCACCGACGATGGCGTTCTGGCGGCCGGTTTCCTCCCGCCATTCAGCGGTCACGCCTGCGCCGCTTACCGCGATGCCGTGCTTGCGCATCACCGTATTGAACAGGTTACGTGCCTGCGTGCGTCGCTCGGTGCCTTCGCGTTCGAGCGTGCGATCCACTTCAGACGAGATCGAGAATCCCATCTCGCCGCCGAAGACCACCGCATATTCGCTGGCGAGCGCGTTGAGGCCGGTGATTTTTCCGTCGAATCTGCGCGCGGCAAGAATCGCGGTTTCGAGCACCGCTTCTGCGGCGCCGTCGCCCACAACCGCGAGGATCGCTTTCATTCTGCCTCCGCCCGTCGCCGGAGCATTATACCGGCGGCATGCCGCCCACCCAAGTCCGCCGGACACGCGCGGCGGCAAGCGGTTGACACCCCGCGCGCCGAGGTTTTCGATGGCGCCGCCATTCCGGCGGCCGGAGACGAGCATGGCCGACCCTACTGGGCTCGCCCGCGGGCTTACCCAATACGGCGGTCGCGATTACGCGCTCTATCTGCGCCGGTCCCATGCGCGCTCGATGGGCTATTCGCAAGCCGATCAGGGCCGCGACTTCGATTTCCTGCGCGGCACACGCGCCTAACCCACGAAAGGAGAACGCATGAAAATCCACAACCCGGCGGCATCGCCGCCGCCGAACGGTCCCTACAGCCTGGGCGTCGAGATTCCAGCCGGACAGCGCGTCCTGTTCATTGCCGGCCAGATTCCCGTCGCCAAGGACGGCACGGCGCCGGAGGGGATCAAGGCCCAGACCGAGCAGGTCTGGCGCAACATCATCAACGTCCTCGAATCAGCCGACATGGGCGTCGGGAACCTGGTCAAGATCAACACCTACCTGACCAAACAGGACAATATCGCCGGCTACAGCGAAGTGCGGGCGAAGATCCTGGGCGCGGCGCGCCCGGTTTCGACCACGGTGGTGGTGCAATCGCTGGTGAAGTCCGAATGGCTGGTCGAAGTGGAGGCTTTCGCGGCGAAATAGCCTAGCGCTTGCCGCGCGCGTCGACCGGCCAGATTTCGACCAGCGTGTCGCCATCGACCACGTGATAGAAGTCGTGCAGGTTGACGGTCGGATCGCAATGCGGCGTGACGCATTCGATCACCGCGCCGAGCGCCGGCCGCGCCGCGCCCGCTAGCACGAACAACTTGCCGTGCTCGTCGCCGAAGAACTCGTAGCGGCTGCCGGACGGCGCGCCGCGCACCGGTTCGGGCGGGGGGCCTTCGGTGGCGAAGCTCTTGAGGCCGGCGTCAGTCACGAGATAGGCCGGCTGGTTGATGCCGATCACGGCCGTCGCGACGAACAACGCCGTTTCAAAGGGTGGCGCGTTGCGGCCGTCGGCGAGCGCATGCTGATATTCGACATCCATGAAGACATAGGAGCCGACCTGGAGCTCGGTGAAGACCCGCGCTTCGGGATCGAGGTCGAAGGTGCCGGTGCCGCCGCCGGTGACGATCGACGCCGGCAGATCGTCCGCCGCCAGTTGCCGCAACAAGCCGCGTAAGCGATCGGCAAGCCGCAGACTGCGCTCGCGCCGCTCGGCGCGGACCGCAACGTGTTGCAGCTGGCCAGCAAAGGCCTGGATGCCGGCAAAGCGAAGGCCCGGCGCGGCACGCACCATATGCGCCAATGCCGGTGCCGCCTCGATCGCGCAGCCGGTGCGGCGCTGCCCGGCGTCGACGTCGACCAGCACGGAAAGCGGCGACGGAGCATCGCGCAGCGTCGCGCTGAGTGCAGCGACGGTGTCGGCGTGATCGACCACGACGCTGAGGCCGCGATGCGGCGCGCGCGCCAAGGCGGCAAATCGCGTCAGCTTCGCCGCGGTCACCGGCGGCGACGTCAGGTGCACGCCCGGAATGCCGGCGCGCACCATGATCTCGGCCTCGCCGAGCGTAACGCACGACACGCCGAGCGCGCCGGCCGCGACCTGGCGCTGCGCGATGGCGACGGATTTGTGGGTTTTGACGTGCGGCCGCAGCGCGACGCCGACGGCGCGCGCGTGCGCCGCCATCGCAGCGATGTTGCGGTCGAGCGCGGCGCGGTCGAGCACCAATGCGGGTGTATCGAGCGCGGCCCGACCGCCGGGGCGGCCAAGCAATACGGAATTCGGGCTTGCGGGCTGGGTTCCGGGCAAGACGGACTCCGATTTAGGTTTTTTTAAGCATAGCCGGACACGCACTCGTATGGGTTAACTCGGCGCTAAGCCAGGGCGGATTACCCTCATAAGTTGAAGGTCGCTGTCCTTTGCACCAAAGATGACCGTGTGGCGCTTCATCAAGCGGGCTGATTCGAGCCGCGTGTCTGTCGGCTTGGCCGACGGCGCGCGCCGACGGCTTGCGCCCCGCCGCATCCTGATCGTCACCATCCTGCTGACCGCGCTACTGCACGCCGCCAACGCCCTTTTCGTCTACCATTTCTATTCGACGACCACGGCGCGTGAAGCCGCGGCGCGCGATGCCACCGCGACCATGTTGGCCGAGCAGTCTAGCCAGACCTTTGCCGCGATCGATTCCGCTTTGACCGCCGTCGCGGCAAGGCTCAAGACCAGCATGGCGACCGGCGCGCCGGGGCCGACCGACCAAGCGGTCCTCGCGGAAGAGGGCGTGCGTTCGCCCTCGGTGCGCGCACTGTTGGTGCTGGATCACGACGGCACGGTCGCGCTCGACTCGTCGGGCTATCCGCCGGCGGCGCGCGTCCTCGCCGAACGGCAGTATCTAGCCGAATTCGCGACGGCAAGCCTGTCGGGCTTGTTCATCGGCGACCTCGTTTCCGGATCGAGCTTGGTGCCGTACTTCGGCATGGGCCGGGCGATCACCGACGCGGCCGGCACGCGCATCGGCACCGTCATCGCCGTCGTCGAACCGTCGTTTTTCGCCGCGATGCCCGGCACACTGCCGGACACGACGGCGCTTCTGGTGCACGAGAGCGACGGCACCATTCTCGCCGGCAACGGCATCGGCACCGACACCACCGTCAATCAGGCCTTGGTGCGGTACGCGCACGACATCCTGGCCATACGCGAGATCGACGGCTTCCCGTTGCAACTGATCGTTGCCGGGCCGCCGGTCTGGGTGTCGCCCGCCTTCCGCAATTTCATGGTCTTCGACTCCGGGATCATGGCGATCGTGACCGTGGTGGCGTTGTGGCTCGCCTGGCGGCTCACCGCCGAGGAGCGCGCGCGCAGCACCGCCGAGATCCGGCTCCACGACGCGATCGAAAGCACGCCCGGCGGTTTCGCGCTGTACGACGCCGACGACCGTCTGGTGCTGTGCAATCGCACCTATGTCGAATATTACACGCCACCGGTACAGTCGCTGGTCGTGCCCGGCGCGCGCTTCGAGACCATCATCCGGCAAGTCGCCGAAACCGGCGGCTGGGCCGACGCGACCGACCAGAAGGCGCGCGAAGCGCTGATCGAGCAGCGCGTGCGGGCGCATCGCCAGGCTACCGCCGAACTGGTTCAGCGCCTGAGCGATGGGCGATGGCTGCTGACGCGCGAGCGCCGGACCGCCGACGGGGGCACCGCCTGCTTCTACACCGACATCACGCGTTTGAAGCAGCAGGAGGAAGCGATACGGCGCAGCGAACGCCTCGAACGCCAGGCGCGCGAAATCGCCGAACGCGCCGATCGCGCCAAGAGCTCGTTCCTGGCGACGATGAGTCACGAACTGCGCACGCCATTGAACGCGGTGATTGGGTTCTCACAGATCATCGAGCAGGGGATGTTCGGGCCGCAGCCGGCGCGGTACCGGGAATATGCGACGCTGATCCGGCGCAGCGGCGAGCACCTGCTGACGATCATCAACGACATC
>DASYYB010000005.1:0-8752 GCA_035934235.1 Allostellaceae bacterium
GCTGGTGCAGGACGTCGTGCTCTACGACCGCCGCATCCTCGATTTCGAGCCGCCGCAGGAAGAGGTGATCGCCGCCGACCAGAAGCGTCTGGTGGTCGATGCCTATGCCCGCTGGCGCATCGACAATCCGCTGCAATTCTATCAGACGCTCGGTACCGAAACCGTGGCGCGCGCACGGCTCAGCGCGCTGATCAGCGCCAGCCTGCGGCGCATCATCGGCAACGTCGCGTTGCAGGACGTCGTCGCTGACAAACGCGCACAGATCATGGCGCAGGTGCGCGATGAGGTCGGCGTCCAAGCGAAGCCGTTCGGCATCGAATTGGTCGACGTGCGCATCCGCCGCGCCGATCTGCCCGAGGAGAACAGCGAGGCGGTCTATGCGCGGATGAAATCGGAACGGCAGCGCGAAGCCGCCGCGTTCCGCGCCGACGGCAAGCGCCAGTCCACCACCATCCGCGCCGATGCCGACCGCCAGCGCATCCAGATCCTCGCCGACTCGCAGAAGCAGTCGCAGATCCTGCGCGGCCAGGGCGATGCCGACGCGATCAAGATCTATGCCGACGCCTACAACCAGGATAAGGGCTTCTTCGCCTTCTACCGCTCGCTGCAGGCTTACAAGGATGCGCTCGGCGGCTCGAACACCACCTTTGTCCTGTCGCCGCAGAGCGAATTCTTCAAGTACCTCGAGAGCGGCCCCGAAGGACTGACCGGCGCCGGCAAGCCCGCATCGGCCCATTAGCATTGTGACATGAACGATTTTGCTACGGCGCTCGCGCTCGCCGCCGTCATCGAGGGCGTGTTGCTCGCCCTCTTCACCCGGCCGATGCAGAAAATGATGGCTGAATCCGCGCTGCTGCCGGCCAACGTGCTGCGCTGGGCGGGCGTCATTGCCACGGCCATCGGCGTCGCTGCGATCTGGGCCATCCGCCGCTGAGGGCGCCGCGGCCGGGACTGGTTTGTCGGCGGGATTGCGCCTAAAATATCTGTCAGCCGACCTCCCCATTCGTTCGGAGTTGTTCGTGACCGTTGCCCATCGTCTTGTGCTTGCGAGCCGTGCACTCGCCCTGATCGTCGCGGTCGCGGTCGCGACATCGGCTTTTGCGCGCCCGGCGCCCGACAGTTTCGCCGATCTCGCAGCGCGCTTGTTGCCGGCCGTCGTCAATATCTCGACGACCCAGACACTGCCGGAAAAGAGCGACAAGAACAGCCGCGGCCCCGACGTGCCACAATTTCCGCCGGGTTCGCCGTTCGAGGAATTCTTCAAGGACTTCTTGGACAAGAACCGGCCCGGCGGCCAGCCGCAGGCGCTGCCGCGGCACGCGACTTCGCTCGGCTCTGGATTCATCATCGATCCTTCCGGCCTGGTTGTGACCAACAATCATGTCATCGCCGACGCCGACCAGATCACCGTCACGTTGCAGGACGACACCAGCTTCAAAGCCGAAGTCGTCGGCAAGGACAGCAAGACCGACCTCGCGCTGCTGCGCATCAAATCTTCGAAGCCGCTGCCGTCCGTGAAGTTCGGCGACAGCGACAAGTCGCGGGTCGGCGATTGGGTGCTGGCGATCGGTAATCCGTTCGGCCTTGGCGGCACTGTCACGGCGGGCATCCTGTCGGCGCGCGCCCGCGAGATCAACTCGGGTCCCTACGACGATTTCCTCCAGACCGATGCCGCGATCAATCGCGGCAATTCGGGCGGCCCGATGTTCAACATGGACGGCGACGTCATCGGCATCAACACCGCGATCTTCTCGCCGTCGGGCGGCTCGATCGGCATCGGTTTCGCGATTCCGGCGAATGAAGCGAAGCCCGTCATTGAACAGATCCAGAAATACGGCCATACGCGTCGCGGCTGGCTCGGCGTCAACATCCAGAGCGTAACCGACGAGATCGCCGAAAGCCTCGGCCTCGACAAGCCCAAGGGCGCGCTCATCGCCAGCGTGTTCGACGGCGGCCCGGCCCAGAAGGCGGGCATTCAGCCCGGCGACGTCGTGCTCACCTTCGATGGCAAACCGGTGGTCGACATGCGGCATCTACCACGCATTGTCGCCGAGACGCCGATCGACAAGAGCGTCAAGGTGACGGTGTGGCGCAAGCACAAGGAGCTGACGCTCGACGTCAAGGTCGGCGAGCTCAAGGACAATGTCGAGCAGGCCTCGGCAACGGCCAAGCAGCCGGCGCCGCCGCCTGGCACGGCGGTTAAAACACTCGGGCTTTCGGTCGCCGACCTGACACCCGAGCTGCGCGAGCGCTATCAGCTCGCGGACGACAGCGCCGGCGTCGTGGTCACCGACATCGACAAGGATGGCCCGGCCGCCGAAAAAGGCATGCGCGCCGGCGACGTCATCACCGAGGTCGCTCAGGAATCCGTCAAGACACCCGCCGACGTGGTCAAAAACGTCGATGCCGCGACCAAGGCCGGCCGCAAATCGGTGCTGCTGCTGGTCGATCGCCAGGGCGATCTGCGCTTCTATGCGCTGAAAGTCGGAAGTTGAGCCGCCGTCAACCCATCGCGTGAAACGCCTGCTCGAGCGCGGTGAGGATGTACTGCATCGCGAGCGCGGCGAGGATCAGCCCCATCACGCGGCTGATGGCGTTGAGGCCGGCGTCGCGTAGCATGCGGTGTACCCAACGGGCGCCCAACAGGCACACAAGGGTCAATGCCAGAACCAGCACGACCAGGATGCCGATGGTGATCTGGTCGCTGACCGGGTAGGTTTCGGCGTCGGTCAGCAGCATCACCGTCATGATCGACTTGGGGCCGGCGATATAGGGGACCGCCAGCGGATGGACCGCGGGATTGCGGCGGTCGCCTTGTTCATGGTGTACGCCTTCCTCGAGCACCATCCGCAACGACATCAGCAGCAGGATGAGGCCGGCGGCAATCTGGAACGCGTGCAGTTCGATGCCCAGCGCCGCCAGCACCGGCTGGCCGACGGCGGTAAACGCCAGCAGTACGCCGCCGGCGATCAGCACCGCCTGGATGGCGATCCGACGTTTTGCCGCCGCGCCAAATTTGGCGGTGACGACGACGAATTCCGGCACGACCAGGATCGGATTGACGGCCACCAACAGCAGCACGAAATCCTGCAACAGCTTTTGTGCCATGTGCTCCCCCGTCGTCGGCGCGCCATGATAGCCGCGCCGCCGCCGCTTGGCATCAGCCGCCGACGATTTCGTCCTGGTGGTAGCCTTGGGCAAACAGCGCCGCGGTCAAATCCGCATGGTCGATGCGGTGGCGCGCGTACGGTGCGACGTTGGGGTGCGAATGAAAGGCGATGCCGAGTCCGGCGGCGCCGATCATCGGTAGGTCGTTGTCGCCGTCGCCGATGGCGAGCGTGTCGGCGAGCTTGAGACCGCGTTCCGCCGCCGTCTGCGTCAACGTCGCGAGCTTGCTGTCGCGGGTGAGGACCGGCTCGACGACGCCGGCGATGGCGCCGTCCTCGATCACGATCCGGTTGGCGAAAACCCGGTCGAAGCCGATCTGCTGGGCCACCGGATCGGCAAAGACGGTGAAACCGCCCGAAACCAGCAGCGTCAACGCACCGTGCTTGCGCATGGTCGCGACCATCGCCTTGGCGCCGGCGGTGATGCGAATGCGCTGTGCGGCCTGGTCGAGCAACGTCGTCGGCTTGCCGCGCAGGAGCGCGACGCGCTCGCGCAGGGTCGTGGCGAAGTCGAGTTCGCCGTTCATGGTACGTCGCGTGATCTCGGCGATCTGTTTCTCGATGCCGGCGAATGTCGCGATCTCCACCAGCATCTCGTTGGCGATTGCCGTTGCTTCCATGTCGGATAGCAGCAGTCGCTTCCGGCGATCCGCCGCCGGTTGCGCCAAAGCATCGACGGGCGGTCCGTCGAAGCCGAGCTTAAGGCTGGTGCGCACCGCCGCTTCGGCCTGGTCGGGATCGAGCTCGTCGAACGGGATGTCGACGGCGCGCCGCGCCGCCAGCCAATCGGCGGAACCGAGCTTCGCGCCCAGCCGATCGAGCGCGCGTGCGGCTTCGTCGACCCAGGGCTGCGCGTCCGCCTTGGCGTCGGCTGCGATCACGGTGAGGACGCTTGCCGCCATGCGCGCCCTTATCGCCCGCCGGCACTGGCGAAGGCAAGACGTCGGCTGGCGTGTTAGAAATCCGGCATGGCGTCAGACGAACAGCCGGTAATCGTCGTTGCCGGTCCGACGGCGAGCGGCAAGTCAAGGCTCGCGCTGGCCGTTGCGCGCGAATTCGCCGGCACGATCATCAACGCCGACAGCATGCAGATTTATCGCGATTTGCGGATGCTGACGGCGCGGCCGTCCGACGCCGAATTGGCGCTCGCACCGCACCGGCTTTATGGCGCTGTCGATGCCGCTGAAAGCTGTTCGGCAGGGCGATGGCGCGATCTGGCGCTAATCGAGATCGCGCGTGCGCGCCGCGAACGGCGCCTACCTATCCTGGTCGGCGGCACAGGCCTCTATTTATCAGCGCTGCTCGAGGGCATTGCCGACATTCCGACGGTGCCAACAGCGGTCGTTGCCGAGGCGAGGGCGTTGCATGCGCGGCTCGGCGGCGAGGAATTCCGCCGTGCGCTGGTGGCGCTCGATCCGACCTCGGCAGCGAAACTGCCGGCCGCCGATACGCAACGCCTCGTACGCGCTTTCGCCGTCGTCCGTGCGACGGGCGTTCCGCTCAGTGTATGGCAGCAGCGCCAGACGCCGCATCGCGGACCGGCGGCCGGCGCGGTGATCTTGCTGCCGCCGCGCGACACCCTTTACACGGCGATCGACCAGCGGCTCGAGCGCATGTTCGCCGCCGGCGCAATCGACGAGGTGCGCATTCTGCTCGCCCGGCATCTGTCGCCGCTGCTGCCGGCGATGAAGGCGGTCGGTGTGCGCGAGATCGGCGGCTATCTCGCCGGCGAATACCCGCGGGATGCGGCGCTCGCTGCAGCGCAGCAAGCGACCCGCCGTTACGCCAAGCGGCAGTACACGTGGTTCCGCAACCGCCTGCCGGCGAGCAAGAAACTGCGGAAAATTGTCCTAGAAACGCAATTTTCGGAAAAGTCGCCGCCTGAAATATTTTCATTTATTCGTCAGTTTTTGTTGACCGAGTCTAAGTAGCCCTCTAGGCTTCGATTTTTCGTGGCAAAGCGGCCCGTTTGCGGCCCTTTCCCTGCACTTGGCGGGGATCAGAGGGACGAAAGGGACGCGTGTTCTTTTGTGCAGGGCAAGACGAATGGCGGCGCAACCAGAAATCCGGGAGTTGAACGGAGCCGAAATCGTGATCCGCGCCTTGATCGATCAGGGCGTCGAGGTCGTCTTCGGCTATCCCGGTGGCGCCGTGCTGCCGATCTACGACGCGTTGTTCAAACAGAACCGCCTGCGCCACATCCTGGTGCGGCACGAGCAGGGCGCGGTGCACGCTGCCGAAGGTTACGCGCGCTCGTCGGGCAAGGTCGGCGTCGTGCTGGTCACCAGCGGCCCCGGCGCCACCAACACGGTCACCGGCCTTACCGACGCGCTGATGGATTCGGTGCCCGTCGTTTGCCTCACCGGCCAGGTGCCGACGCATCTCATCGGCAACGACGCGTTTCAGGAAGCCGACACCACCGGCATTACCCGGCCGTGCACCAAGCACAATTATCTGGTGAAAGACGTCAACGATCTGGCGCGCGTCCTCCACGAGGCGTTCACGGTCGCGCGGACCGGCCGGCCGGGGCCTGTCGTCGTCGATCTTCCCAAGGACGTGTTGTTCGCGAACGGTCTCTACCTGCCGCCGGAGAGCGCGCCGGCGCGCAAATCCTACCGGCCGCAAACCAAGCCGGAGGCGGCCCGGATCGCCGCGGCGGCGCAGTTGATCATGACGGCGAAGAAGCCGTTGTTTTACGCTGGCGGCGGCCTGATCAATTCCGGGCCGCGCGCCTGCACGCTGTTCACCGAGTTCGTGCGTCTCACCGGTTTTCCGGTGACGCTGACCCTGATGGGGCTCGGCGCGTATCCGGCGACGGATAAACAGTATCTCGGCCTCGTCGGCATGCACGGCACGTTCGAATCGAACAACGCGATGCATGATTGCGACCTGATGATCAACATCGGCGCGCGCTTCGACGACCGCGTTACCGGCAAGGTCGCCGCGTTCGCGCCGCATTCGCGCAAGATTCACGTCGACATCGATCCGTCGTCGATCAACAAGAACGTGCGTGTCGATCTCGCCATTGTCGGCGATTGCGCCGAGGTGCTAACGGCGTTGCTCGCCGAGCTCCAGGCGCAAAAATACAAGGCAGATCCCGCACGCATCGCGCCGTGGTGGAAGCAGATCGAAACCTGGCGTAAGCGCGACAGCCTGCGTTATGCCAAATCCGACGCGATCATCAAGCCGCAATATGCGATCGAGCGGCTCTACGCCCTGACCCGCGGCCGCGACGTCTTCATCACGACGGAAGTCGGTCAGCACCAGATGTGGGCGGCGCAGCTCTTCAAGTTCGACCAGCCGTTCCACTGGATGACGTCGGGCGGCCTCGGCACCATGGGTTACGGTCTGCCGGCGGCGATGGGCGTGCAGCTCGCGCATCCCGATGCGCTGGTCATCGACATCGCCGGCGAGGCGTCGATCCTGATGAACATCCAGGAGATGTCGACCATCTGCCAGTACCGCCTGCCTGTGAAGGCGTTCATCCTGAACAACCAGTACATGGGCATGGTGCGGCAGTGGCAAGAATTGCTGCACGGCGGCCGCTATTCAGAGAGTTACACCGCGGCGCTGCCGGATTTCGTCAAGCTCGCCGAGGCGTTCGGCGCGGTTGGCATGCGCGCCGAGAAGCCGGCCGACGTCGATCGCGTCATCAAGGAGATGATCGCGGTGGACCGCCCGGTGATCGTCGATGTCGCGGTCGATCCGGCGGAAAACTGTTTCCCGATGATCCCGTCGGGCGCGGCGCACAACGAAATGCTGCTCGGTCCCGAGGACAAACAGGCGTCCGGCCCAATCTCGGAAGAGGGCATGGTCCTGGTCTGAGATCGCGATGACTGCTCCGGAAACCGTCGAAAAGCACACCATGGCCGTGCTCGTGGACAACGAGCCCGGCGTGCTTGCGCGCGTCATCGGCCTGTTCTCGGGCCGTGGCTACAACATCGAAAGCCTCACCGTCGCCGAGACCGATCCCAAGAACAAGCTGTCGCGCATCACCATCGTCACGTCGGGCACGCCGATGATCATCGAGCAGATCAAGGCGCAGTTGAACCGCATCGTGCCGGTGCACGGTGTGCACGATCTCGGCGAGGAAGGAGCGTTCGTCGAACGCGAGCTCGCGCTGGTCAAGGTCACCGGTGGCGCGGAGACCCGCGCCGAAACCCTGCGCGTCGCGAACATCTTCCACGCCCGCGTGGTCGATACCACGTCCGAGAGCTATGTTTTCGAGATGACCGGCTCGACCGAGAAGCTCGACGCTTTCATCAACTTGATGGCGCCGCTTGGCGTCGTCGATATTTCCCGCACCGGCGTCGTCGCGATCTCGCGCGGCTCCGGCAAGTTCTGATCCAACCGTTTTCGCCTTCGGAGGAGTTTTTCCATGCGTGTTTATTACGATCGCGACGCCGACGTGAACCTGATCAAGGGCAAGAAGGTCCTGGTCGTCGGTTATGGCAGCCAAGGTCACGCCCATGCCATGAACCTGCGCGACAGCGGCGTGAAAGAGGTGCGCGTCGCGCTGCGGCCCGGCTCGGCCACCGCCAAGAAAGCGGAAGCCGCCAAGTTCCAGGTCGTCTCGCCCGCCGATGGCGCCAAATGGGCGGATGTGGTCATGGTCCTCACGCCCGACGAACTGCAGGCCAAGCTCTACAACGACGATTTGAAGCCGAACATGCGGCCGGACACGGCACTCGCTTTCGCGCACGGCTTCAACATCCATTTTAAGCTGATCGAGCCGCGTCCCGACATGGACGTGTTCATGATCGCGCCCAAAGGGCCAGGTCACACCGTGCGCGCGGAATACGTGCGCGGCGGTGGTGTGCCGTGTCTCGTCGCGGTGGCGCAAAATCCGTCGGCCAATGCGCTTGAGCTCGCGCTCAGCTACGCCTCGGCGATCGGTGGCGGCCGCGCCGGCGTGATCGAGACGACCTTCAAGGAAGAGTGCGAAACCGATCTCTTCGGCGAGCAGTGCGTTCTGTGCGGCGGCCTTACCTCTCTGATCATGGCCGGCTATGAAACGCTGGTCGAGGCGGGCTATGCACCCGAGATGGCGTACTTCGAGTGCCTGCACGAAGTGAAATTGATCGTCGATTTGATGTACGAGGGCGGCATCGCCAACATGCGTTACTCGGTGTCGAACACCGCTGAGTACGGCGACTACGTAAGCGGCCCACGCGTCATCGATGCGCGCGTCAAAGCGGAAATGAAACGCGTGCTCGACGACATTCAGTCCGGACGCTTCGCGCGCGAATGGGTGCTCGAGAACGCGGCGGGGCAGGCGAGCTTCAAGGCAATGCGCCGGCGCGGCGCCGAACATCCGCTGGAGCAGATCGGCGAAAAACTGCGCGCCATGATGCCTTGGATTTCGGCCAACCGACTGGTCGACAAATCCAAGAACTAGCGTGGCCGGACACCGGTCACCGCCACAGAAAGCTTGCGGTTCCTCAGCAAGCCGGGCTAAACATAGTACCGGCCTTGATTTTTTCGCCTTACCAGGGAACCGGCCAGCGGCGCCAGTGACGACGCGGGTCGATAGAAAGCGGGCAAATATGGCCATGACGTTCGCAGGCAGGGTTATTCGGGCGTTT
>DASYYB010000023.1:0-16269 GCA_035934235.1 Allostellaceae bacterium
GGCTTCACCGTGTTTCGCTGATTGTTCTAATTTTTACCAAAAGCCAATCTTGCTTTACGGTCCTTTATCGGGTTTCGCGCTAGAACCGGGTCTCATCCCGGCGTGCAGACGAACCCATGAGCGACCGCGACGACGCAGCGAAATCCCAACGGTCCGACGGCGGTCTTCGCTCGCCCAGCCGCCGGCTGATTCTCGGCGGCATCCCGGTCGCGGTGACGCTGGCGAGCAAGCCGGCGCTGGCGATGACCGGCGAATGCTCGGTGTCGAACGCGCTGTCCGGCAACCTCTCGCATCCGCTGCCCGAAGGCACCAATTGCGGCCTGACGCCCGAAAGCTGGATCAAGCTCGCGGGTACCGAGCAGCTGTGGACGCGCACCGGCTTCGCGCCGTCGACCAGCTTCCTGTCGACCTGCGGCTCGCAGCCGTTCGGATCGCAATGGACTTGCGGTGATCAATCGCTGCTCGCGGCGCTCGAGGGTGGGCTGACCGTCGTCTACAAGGTCGGCAAGGATTCGGTGACGCTCAACGCGCGCAATTTCGGCGCGCAGCTCGCCGCGGCGATCCTCAACGCCGGCTGCTTTTCGCCGACGAATTATCCGGAGACCGTCGGTCAGGTCCGCGCCTTGGTCGCCGCAGTCTGGTCGAGCCAGCCGTCGACGCAATCCCTGGCGCAGACCGAGCTCGATGCCGCGACCGGCCGCGTTTCGAACCTCAACATCAATTCCTAGGCCATGACCGACTCGTTGCAACCGAATGAGGCAACCGGGACCTGGCGCATCGCCGCCGCGGTCGATTGGCGCGCCTGGGACGGCGAGATCGTCGCCTACAACGACCGGAGCGGCGACACGCACCATTTCGCGGATTTCGCCGGCTGGCTGTTCGCCCGGCTGGCGGCGACGCCCGCCGACGTCCCGTCCCTGACCGCAGCGGCGACCGACGCGGTTGAGTTGCGCTCCGGCGCGCCGGCGGCGACGGTCGAACGGACTTTAGCGCTGTTCCGCAAGCTCGATTTGCTGGACCGGGTGGCGTGACGGCGATGCGGCACGAGGTCATCCATCTCCGGCTCGGCCCCTTCACCGCCGCACTGACGACTGCATTCCGCGAGGTCGGCGAGGCGCTCGCGCGGCTCTATCCGCCGCGATTCCGCAAGGCCACCGATACGTTCGCCGATTTCCACGTCGCGCTGGTACCCGGCAAGGGCGTCCGCCGCTTCGTGCGGCCGCAGGTGCGCTTTCTCATCGACGGCCAGGACCCGTTCAAGCCGTTACCCGCCGATCAGGCGTTGCCGTTGGTCGAATGGGGACTCAACTACGCCATCGCCGGACTAGCGCACCAATATATGATCGTGCATGCCGCCGCGATCGAGAAGAATGGCCGCGTCGCGATCCTGCCCGGCGCGCCCGGCTCGGGTAAAAGCACGCTCACGGCCGGCCTCGTTCATCGCGGCTGGCGCCTGCTGTCAGACGAATTGGCGCTGATTCGCCGCGATGACGGACGCGTCGTGCCGTTGGCGCGGCCGATCAATCTCAAGAACGCGTCGATCGACGTGCTGAAATCCTTCGCGCCGCAAGCGGTGTTCAGCAATGCGGTCGCAGACACGGTTAAGGGCACGGTCGCGTTGATGCGCGCGCCTGAAGACAGTTTGGAACGGGTCGACGAGGTCGCGCCGGCCCGCTGGATCGTGTTTCCGCGCTGGCGCGCAGGCGAGGCGGCGCGATTCACGCCCTTCTCCAAGGCGGCGAGCCTGATCGAGATTGGCCACCACGCGATGAATTACAGCCTGCACGGTGCGCAGGGCTTCGCGCTTTTAAGCAAGGTTCTGGAAAAAAGCGGCTGCTACCGCTTCGCCTATGGCGACCTCAACGAAGCGGCGAGCGCTTTCGACGCGCTCGCCGCGGCAGCGTAACGATGATGACGATTGTACCGACGATCCGGCTAACGCCAGACCGGCTTGCCGAGATAGATCTGCGACGGATCGCTCAAGGCGCCTGCGGTGGCGCCCAACGCGCCGCCGAAGATCGCGCCCGTCAGCGGCATGCCGACCGCCGCACCGGCCAGTGCGCCGACGCCGGCGCCCATGACACCGCCGGTCACCGCGCGGTCGCCCGGGTTCGACCCGCAGCCCGCAACCAGAAGTCCACTCGCGACAATCACTACGGCCATACGACGCATAGGTTCGCTCCTCAATGGCGAAAGGCGCGAGAGTATAGGTCGCGATTTTTGTGGAATACAATACTCTCAATTGAATCAACGGCTTGTATGTCTTGGTTAAAGTCATACAAGAGCAAAACTGAGTTATATCAAGCGCTTACGTGGATTTCCGATTCGCGCCGCCAGCCGGCGCGCGTCGCAATTGCTTCAGAAACGACGAATCGGGGACTCGGCGAGAATCGCGTCCATCCCGAAGGCTGCAACCGACGCCACCAACCGCACGACGGAGAGTTCAGGTGATCTCGCTTTTTCTTTGGCTGATGCGCATACCCGTTCCGGTGCTGATCCTGCTGTACCTGTTCAAGGTCATCTGACCGGACAGCCGGGGCGCAGAACGCGCCCGCAAGTCAACGGAACAACTCTTCGCCTTTGATGCCGTCGTACATCGCGGCAACGTATTCGCCGTAACCGTTCCAGATCAGTGTCGGGCGCCGCGTGTTTTCACCGAGTTCGCGCTCGGTCGCCTGGCTCCAGCGCGGATGCGGCACCGCCGGATTGACGTTCGCCCAGAAGCCGTATTCGTTCGCCTGCAACGCCGTCCAGAATGAAGTCGGCTGCTTATCGGTGAACGTGAACTGGACGATCGATTTGATCGACTTGAAGCCGTATTTCCACGGCAGCACCAGACGCAGCGGCGGGCCGTCCGGCTTGGGCAGCGGCTTGCCATACATGCCGGTGACCAGGAACGCGAGGTCGTTGTTGGCCTCGAACATGGTCACGCCCTCCACATAAGGCCACGGATAGAAGAACATGCGCTCGCCCGGCGCCATCTTCGGGTCCATGAACGTGACCATGCGGACGTACTTGGCGCTGGACAGCGGCCGCGCGATGTCGAGCAGCGCCTTCATCGGAAAGCCGGTCCACGGCACGGCCATCGACCAGGTTTCGACGCAGCGGTGGCGATAGAGCCGTTCCTCCAGCGTCACCTTCTTGAGCAGGTCGTCGATGCCGAGCGTCATCGGCTTCTCGACCATGCCGTCGATGGCGATCGTCCACGGCCGGACCTGAAGCGCGTCGGAATATTCGTAGACGTTCTTCTCGGCCGTGTACTCGTAGAAATTATTATAGGTCGTCGACAGCTTTTCCGCCGTCACCGGCCGGTCGAGCGCGTATTTCGGATTGGCTTTCGCCGGATAAAGCCCGGCCGACGGATCGGCATCGGCAAACGCCGGCGCGGCCGCGGCCAGCGAGCCCGTACCGGTCGCCGCGACCAACGCACCCATGCCCATCGCCTTGAGCAGCGCCCGCCGGTCGTGAAAGACGGTTTCCGGCGTCGCTTGGTGCTCGGCGATTTCCCAGCCGCGCTTGCGTTTCACCCACATGGCCTACCTCCGTCCGCGTGGCCGCAGCGATACCGCCGCACCGTCCTCACTGCAAGTCACGCTCCCGCGACCGTGGCTGAATTAATATTCACGATCGCCGGAAGCCTGGCTATTGCGCGGCTTCGCCGGCGCGGGCGGCCAGCACTTTGTCCGCCAGCTTGCCGGTCAGTTCCTGCAACCGGTCGAAGCGGTGCGTGAACGTGCCGGTGCCGAGCGTCACCGAGCGTAGCTCGATGATCAGATCGTGCATCTCGGCCAACGGCATATCGGTCGCCACGACATCCCAGCCGGTCCAGTCGGCCTTGGCGTCGTAGCCGAGGATATGGCCGCGCCGTGCCGAGACGATGCGCTGGACGCGCGAGGTAAAAGCGTTCGGCACCGAAATCTCGACGCGATGGATCGGCTCGAGCAGCACCGGATCGCAGGTTGGCAGCGCCTCGCTCATCGCCTGTCGCGCCACCGTTTTGAACGCCTGATCCGAGCTGTCGACAGTGTGAAACTGGCCGGTGATCAGCTTGACCGACAAATCGACGACCGAATTGCCGAACGGGCCGTGCCGCAGATAGTCCTTCACGCCCTCCTCGACCGCCGGGATGTAGTTGCGCGGAATGGCGCCGCCGACCACGGCATCGATGAAGGCAAACCCGCCGCCGCGCGGCAGCGGCTTGATCTCGATCTGGATGTCGGCGAACTGGCCGTGGCCGCCGCTCTGCCGCTTGAAGCGGGAATGCAGCGCCGCGCTCTTGCGGATGGTTTCGCGATAGGGGATTTGCGGCCGGCGCGCCTGCGCCGCGAGGTTGAATTTGTGCCGCAGCCGATCGAGCGCGATTTGCAGATGGATGTCGCCCTGTCCGCACAACACCAGCTCTTGCAGCTCGGGATTCGGCTCGAGCGACAGCGTCGGATCCTCTTCGATCAGTTTCTGGATCGCGCCGGTGAGCTTGACGTCATCGCTGCGCTTCTCGGCCGTGATCGCGAGTCCGAACACGGGACTGGGCAACGTGAGGCGCGGCAATTTCGGCGCAGTGCCGGTCGCCAGGACTGTGCCGGTGACCACACCTTCGAGGCGCGCGAGCGCCGCGATCTCGCCGGTACCGGCGCCGCCGGACAGCTTTTCCGCGGCGGCGCCCTGGAGCCGCAGCACGCCGCCGACGCGGATGCCGCCGAGCGTCATGCCCTCGCTCACCGCGCCGCGCCAGATGCGCGCCAGCGACAGCTTGCCGGCATGTGGCGGGTTGTAGGTCTTGATCACCTGCACGACAGTGCCGTCGCCGCTGCCGACGCCGAGACGTTCAGCGGTCGCAACGGCTGCCGGCGTCTCGTGCCGCAGCGCTTTCCACAACCGGCGCACGCCGTGATCGAGCGACGCCGAACCTAGGAACACCGGCACGATCAGGTCGTGACGCAAATCCTTCGCCAGCTGGCCGTAAATTTGGTCCTTCGATGGCTGAACATCCTCGAGCAGTTGCTCAAGCAGCTTGTCGTCGAAGTCGGCGAGCTTCTCGACCAGCGAGGCGCGCGACTCCCGCTCGGCCGAGGCCATCGTGTCGGGCAGCTTGATCAAATCCGAAGCCTTGCCCGGCTGATAGCGATAGGCGCGTTCGCTGACCAAATCGACATAGCCGGCGATGGTGTTGTCCGGACCGGGCAACGGCACCTGGCGCAGCACCAACGGACGCGTTGAGATCGATTGCAGCGCCGCCAGCACCTCCGAAACCCGCGCCGAGGTCTGATCGATCTTGTTGACAAAGATCATGTGCGGGATCTGGCGGTCGTCGAGGAACTTGAACAGCGGCGAGAGCGCCAGGACGCGATCAGGCACCGCCTCGCACACCACGACCGCGACGTCGGCCGCCAGCAGCGCCGTCTGCGCCTCGGTGATGAGCTCGACCGATCCCGGGCAATCGAGGAAGAACCAGCGGTCGCCGAGATAGGTGGCGTGCGCCGGATTGATTTCGGTCGACATCTGCCGCGCCCGCGCCTCGGGCGCAGAATCGCCGACAGTGGTCTGGTCTTTTTGGGTGCCGCGTCGGTGGATGGCTTCGGCGGCGAAGAGCAGAGATTCGAGGAGGGTCGTCTTGCCCGACAGGTACGGACCCACCAGGGCCGCTACGCGCGGCCCGCCCGCTCTTTCGCCCATGGTTTGCCTCCGCTTCGCGCCGTGCGCCGCGTCCGGCCCGGGTTCGACCCGCTTCGGGGCTTTATCAGGAACGCCCCGCCTGGCGGCGACGCACTCTCCGGCAACGATGGTCGCGCCGTCGCCGGATCGAGGCAACCGGAATCTGGCGGAGCGGCTTTACTTCAGCGCGGCACAGGCGCGCTCGATGCGCTTACAGGCCTCGGTCAGCGCCTGATTCGACGTGGCGTAGGAGATGCGGAAATAGGGCGACAGGCCGAAGGCCTCGCCCTGGACCACGGCAACGCCTTCCGCATCGAGCAGATAGTCGACGAAATCGCCGTCAGTCTTGAGCACTTTGCCTTGTGGCGTCGTCTTGCCGATGACGCCGGCGCACGACGGATAAACGTAGAACGCGCCTTCCGGCACGCTGCAACGCAACCCGGCGCAGCGATTCAAGCCGGCGACGACCAGATCGCGGCGTTCCAGGAAGCTCTTGTTGTGCCGCGGGATGAAATCCTGCGGTCCGCTGAGCGCTTCGACCGCCGCCGCCTGGCTGATCGAGCTGGCGTTGGTGGTGGATTGCGACTGCAACGCCGCCATGCCGGCGATCAACTCCTTCGGTCCGCCAGCATAGCCGATGCGCCAGCCGGTCATGCAATAGGTCTTGCTGACGCCGTTGAGCGTGAGCGTGCGCGGATAGAGCCGCGGCTCCACGTTGCAGATGGTGGCGAACTTGAAATCGCCGTAAGTCAGGTGCTCGTAGATATCGTCGGTCAGCACCCAGACTTGCGGATGACGCATCAGCACGTCCGCAAGCGCCTTGAGCTCCTCGGCCGTATAGGCCGCGCCCGACGGATTCGACGGCGAATTGAGAATCAGCCACTTGGTGCGCTTGGTGATCGCGGCTTCGAGGTCCTGTGGCCGGATCTTGAATCCGTTGTTTTCCGGCCCGGTGACCGCCACCGGCACGCCTTCGCACAGATTGACGATGTCGGGATACGACACCCAGTACGGCGCCGGCACGATCACTTCGTCGCCGGGGTTGATCGTCGCCAGCAGCGCGTTGAACAGCACCTGCTTGCCGCCAGTGCCGACGATGATCTGTTCCGGCGCGTAGTCGAGCGCGTTCTCGCGCTTGAACTTGGCGATGATCGCCTGCTTCAGCGCCGGCGTACCGTCGACCGCGGTGTATTTGGTCTCGCCTTTGTCGATGGCGCGCTTCGCCGCATCCTTGATGTTCTGTGGCGTGTCGAAATCGGGCTCGCCGGCGCCGAGGCCGATGATGTCGCGGCCGGCGGCCTTAAGACGGCGCGCCTTGTCAGTCACCGCGATGGTCGGCGAGGGCTTGATGCGCCCAAGGCGAACAGCAAGCAGCGCGGCGGGTTTGGATTCGGCGAGTGTCGTGGTCATGGGGCCAAGCTAGCCGGTCATGCTGCACCGCGCAACGGCACGCAGCGCGCCGGTTCGGCGCATTTCGCCGCATCGTGCTTGACTCATATCCGGACTTGCCCGCATTTTCCGCGCCGGTGGTTCCCAATTTGGGGATCAAAAGGGAATGCGGTGCGCACGTCGCGAGACGCGCAATGCCGCGGCTGCCCCCGCAACTGTAAGCGGCGAGCGCGGACCAACTTAGGCCACTGGCGGCGAAAGCCGTCGGGAAGGCCGGTCCAAGCAACGACCCGCGAGCCAGGAGACCTGCCACCGACCGTGGTCACGCGCGAGCGCGTCGGGCGGGGTGCACCGATGGAAGACCGACCGGCAGGGGCTTTAGCGCGCCTGCGGGTCGCCTTCAGTTCGCGGTGACGTGCCACCACCGCGAGTCCACCATGTCCAGCCCTATCCCGTTCGGTTCACGCCGCGTCGCGGCGCTGTCTTTGGTTCTTGTCCTGTCCGCCATTCCGCTCACCCGTGCGTTCGCCCAGGACGCGCCCGTGCAGCAGGCGGCGTCCGGTTTCGGCACGATGCAGCCGATCGTCGTCACGCCGACTCTGTTTCCCGTGCCGCCGGCCGAGATCGGCAGCGATGTGACCGTGATCACGGCCGATGACATCGCGCGCAAGCAAGCGCGCACCTTGCCCGACGCGCTCAAGGACGTGCCGGGACTCAACGTCGTGCAGACCGGCGGGTCGGTCGGCCAGACCTCGGTTTTCATCCGCGGCACCAATTCCAATCATACCAAGGTGCTGGTCGACGGCATCGACGTGACCGATCCGAGCACGCCCAATGGCGCCTTTGATTTCAGCCAGATTCCGACCTGGGACATCAAGCGGATCGAGGTGCTGCGCGGACCACAAAGCGGGCTTTACGGCTCGGACGCGATCGGTGGCGTGATCAACATCATCACAAAAACCGGCAAAGGCCCGGCGCTGTTCAACGGCATGGCCGAAGGCGGCTCGTTCGCCACCTTCAACCAGGCGGCTGGCGTCAGCGGCTCGCAGGGCCGCGCCAATTACGATTTTAATTTTGTCCATTTGCGCACGGCCGATCTGCCGGTCACGCCGACCAACCTGTTACAACCGGGCGAAGCGCGCAACGACGACTTCTACAGCAACAAGAATTACGCCGGCAAAGTTGGCGCGCAGCTCACCGACAATTTCAGCGTCAACATCATCGGCCGCTATGTTGACACGCTGACCCGCACGACGGCGGACACCTTCTCGATCGCGCCGTTCACGGGCGTGCCGGAAGGGACGCAATCGCCGACCTGGACGCACGACTTTTTCACGCGCGGCGAGGCCAAGCTTTTGTCGTTCGACGGCGCGCTCGAGAACAGCTTCGGCGTCGCCTATACGCATTACTTGCGCAGCAACACCGACATCGACCCGACCAACCTGCCGTCGACCGTATCTGGCGGGCGCACCAAACTGAACTGGCTGAGCACGCTGCACCTGGCCGAGGAGCGCACCGTCGTCCTCGGCCTCGAGGACGAAACCGACCGCATCGCCAACAATGGCGTGACACCGAGCGTGCGCGACCGTGCCGGCTTTGCCGAGCTGCATACCCTCATCGTGCCGCGGCTCTACGGCACGGCCTCGGTCCGCGTCGACGACAACAGCGCCTTCGGCAAGACGGCGACCTGGCGGGTGGCGCCGGCCTATTTCGTGCCCGGCACCGACACGCAGCTGAAGGCGAGTTACGGCACCGGCTTCAAGGCACCGACGCTGACGCAGCTTGATGTCGGCGCGTCGGCCAACCCAAAGCTACAGCCGGAGAAAAGCCGCGGCTGGGACGCGGGCTTCGAGCAACCGCTGCTGGCCGACAAGCTGCGTGTCGGCGCGACGTATTTCCACAACAGCATCAAGAACCTGATTACGTTCGCGCCGACTTCTCCGTTCCAGAATATCAACATCAATCAGGCGACCACCTACGGCGTCGAAAGTTTCGTCGCCGTGAAGCCGCTACCCACTGTCGATTTGCGTGCCGATTACACGTACACCGTCGCGCGCAGCGACAAGACCGGATCGGAACTGCTGCGGCGACCGAAGAACAAGGCCAGCTTCGACGCCAGCTGGACACCGATTGATCCGCTGACCCTGACCGGAGAGATCCTGCGCGTCGGCACTTGGCTCGATTCGACCCGCGATAATCCGACCATCTTTACCGCCCAGGCTTCGCCCTACACCCTGGTCAATTTGGCGGCCGAGTACCGGGCCAACGCGAACGCCACCTTCTTCGGCCGTATCAACAATCTGCTCGACCGACATTACCAGGAACCGCTGGGCTTCTTGCAGCCGTCGCTGACGGTGGTGGCCGGTATCCGCGTGAGTTGGGGCGGCGAGCCCGCCGGCGACCCGAATTGATCGCTCGCCGCGAAACCTCTAGAATCGACCGCAACCAAAGGATGCAACCATGACAATGACTTCCGCCCCCTTGTCGCCGCTGGCCCGCACCTGGTTATGGCCGGCATTGCTGGCCGTTGCAGCGATCGGCGGTAGCTGGGCGCTCGCCTGCGTCACGCCGTTCGCCGCCTTCGCCGCCATGCTGGCGACGACCGAAAATCGCGGCACCGCGCTCGGCACCATGGCGCTGATCTGGTTTGCCAATCAGGCGGTGGGCGTCGCCGTGCTGGGCTATCCGCTCGACGTTCACAGCATCGGCTGGGGCGCGGCGATCGGCGTTGCCGCGTTGCTGGCCACTGGCGCCGCCACCGCCGTGGCGCAAACCGGCCTGCGGCACTGGCTGCGGCTGGTGCTCGCCTTCGCCGCCGCGTTCGCGGTTTACGAAATCGCGCTGGCGCTGGTCGCGACCGCGACCGGCGAGCTAGCGGAATTCGCGCCGACGACGGTCGCCCGGCTCGCGGCGCTCGATGCCGCGTGGCTTGCGGCGCTGGTCGTGCTGCGCGAGGCGCTGGCGCTGATGGGCTGGCGGAACCTCGGTAGCCGACGACAGCCGGCCTAAATCGAATGCCGCACCGGGCCCGAACCCTAACCGAGACCGACGAGTTCGAGCCCTATCTTGACGCGGTGACGCGCAGCGGCGAGCGCACACGCCTCGTCATGTATGTCGTGCTGCTGGTGCTGTTCTTCGTCAGCTGCGGCATCCGCGACTTCGACTGGCCGAGCTGGGACGAACAACGCCTGCACGTGATGCTTGATAATTACGGTTGCGTCACCGGTGCGGCATCGACCGGCAGCGACTGTGCGCACCTGCTCGCGGACTATGCCGATCAAGGGCTCATTTTCGGCCCGCCGCAAGGCGGCGATCCCGCAGCCAGCACCCTTCAGCGCGATCTCGCGCTCAAGGTCTATGAACGCCGCATCATCGAATTGATGAAGAAGGATTTGCGCGGCTACGCGCTCGAGATTCCGCTGTTCGGCGTGTATCTCGACGGCAACGATTTGTGGCTGGTGAGCGGCGTGTTGATGTCGCTGCTGCTGCTGATCTTGACGGCCCACATCGAACGCGAATTCGCGAATTACGAAAAGGCCGCCAAGGCCTGCCCGAACGACACGTGCCGCGATCTGCTGGTGATGGCGCAGATCTTCGCGCTGCCCGGTGAACGGCACAAGCGCCTGTCGCTGGCCTGGCAAACCACGTTCATCGCGCTCTATTCGGTGCCGGCATTGTTGAATCTCTACGTCATCAGAAGCGATTTCACTGAGCGCAATTACGCGTTCAACGTGCGCATGATCGGGGCGGACTGGGTCCATCTCGAATATGCGCTCCGGATCGTCACCGCGATCAGCGTCGCCTATCTTTGCTATCGCTGCTACCGCATGAGCGCGGAACTTCAGGCTTTTGTCTCCGATCTCCAGGGCCGTCGCTTTCCGCGCGCCGAAGAAACGCCGCCTCGCTAGCAACCGCGGCCTCAATTCCCTATCTTAGAGACCGATGCCCGCACCGTTGCTGACCGTCGACCGGCCGCTTGCCGACCAGGGCCGGCGTTTCTCCATCCAGTCGGAATTCCGCCCGGCCGGCGACCAGCCGCAGGCGATCGTCGAGCTCGTCCGTGGCATCCGCGAGAACGCGCGCGATCAGGTGCTGCTTGGCGTCACCGGTTCGGGCAAGACCTTCACCATGGCGCATGTCATCGCCGAAACGCAGCGTCCGGCGCTGATCCTCGCGCCCAACAAGACGCTGGCGGCTCAGCTGTATGGCGAGATGAAGAGCTTCTTCCCCGAGAACGCCGTCGAGTACTTCGTCTCGTACTACGACTACTACCAGCCGGAAGCCTATGTGCCGCGCACCGACACCTATATCGAGAAGGAATCCTCGATCAACGAGCAGATCGACCGCATGCGCCATTCCGCGACGCGCGCGATCCTCGAGCGGCGCGATACCGTGATCGTCGCCTCGGTTTCGTGCATCTACGGCATCGGCTCGGTCGAAACCTATTCCGAAATGACGTTCACGCTAACCGCCGGCGAACGCGTGGCACGCGGCGACTTGCTCGCCAAGCTGGTCGAATTGCAATATCGCCGCAACGACACGAATTTCGCGCGCGGCACGTTCCGCGCGCGCGGCGATACGATCGAAATCTTCCCGGCGCACTACGAGGACCGCGCCTGGCGACTGTCGCTCTTCGGCGACGAGATCGAGGCGATCCACGAGTTCGACCCGCTCACCGGCGAGAAGACCGCGGCGATCGAGTCGATCAAGGTCTATCCCAACAGCCACTACGTCACGCCGAAGCCGACGCTCTACCAGGCGATCGAGCAGATCAAGCGCGACCTCAAGATCCGCCTTGAGGAATTCAGGCAGGCCGGCAAGCTGCTCGAGGCCGAACGGCTCGAACAACGCACGACCTTCGACGTCGAGATGATGCAGGCAACCGGGAGCTGCGCCGGCATCGAGAACTATTCGCGCTACCTCACCGGCCGCGCGCCGGGCGAGCCGCCGCCGACTCTGTTCGAATACCTGCCCGAGGATTGTCTCGTCTTCGTCGACGAAAGCCACGTCACGGTGCCGCAGCTCGGCGGCATGTTCAAAGGCGACTGGGCACGCAAATCGACCCTCTCCGAATACGGCTTCCGCCTACCATCCTGCACCGACAATCGGCCGCTCAAGTTCGAGGAATGGGACGTGATGCGCGGTCAGACCGTCTGCGTCTCGGCGACGCCTGGCCCGTGGGAGCTCGGCCGGACGCAGGGCGTATTCGCCGAACAGGTCGTGCGGCCGACCGGCCTGGTCGATCCGGTGCCCGTCATTCGGCCGGTCGAGACCCAGGTCGACGACCTGATGGCCGAATGCCGCGATTGCGCCAGGAAAGGACAGCGCGTGCTGGTGACGACGCTGACCAAGAAGATGGCCGAGGCGCTGACCGAGTATTTTCACGAAAACGGCATCCGCGTGCGCTACATGCATTCGGACGTCGACACTCTGGAGCGCATCGAGATCATTCGCGACCTGCGGCTCGGCGTTTTCGACGTCCTGGTCGGAATCAACCTGTTGCGTGAAGGCCTCGACATCCCGGAATGCGCGCTGGTGGCGATCCTCGATGCCGACAAAGAGGGCTATCTGCGGTCGCGCACGGCGCTGATCCAGACCATTGGCCGCGCCGCGCGCAACGTCGACGGCCGCGCCATCCTCTATGCCGACCACATCACCGAAAGCATGAAGGCGGCGATCGAGGAAACCAATCGCCGGCGCGAAAAACAGCAGGCCTATAACGCAGCGCACGGCATCACGCCCGAAAGTGTCAAGCGCGCCATCGCCGACATTCTCGAAAGCGTCTACGAGCAAGATCGCGTCACGGTCGAAACCGGCGAGGACGCGGCCCTCCACTATCAGGGCCACAACCTCCAGGCCGTGGTCGTCGATCTCGAAGGCCGCATGCAGGCGGCGGCGGCCGATCTCGAATTCGAGGAAGCGGCGCGGCTCAGGGACGAGATCCGGCGGCTTGAGGAATATCATCTGGAAATCGGCAGCCCCGGCGCGGCGGCGACGCCGCGCGGCCGTTCGACCGGCGGCCGCGCCGGCACCTCGGCCAAGGCCTTGGCCAAGGCCAAGGCGGCCAAAAACCGCCGTATGCGCGAGCGTTATTGATGGCGAGCCGCAGCGCGCTGGTGACCGGCGGCGCCCGCCGCATCGGCCGGGCGATCGCATTGACGCTCGCCGCGCACGGCTGGGACGTCGCCGTGCATTACGGCACATCGCGTGACGACGCCGAAGCGCTCGCTGGCGAAATTCGCCGCCACAACCGCCGCGCCGTGGCGCTTGCGGCCGACCTGACGCGCGAGGCCGAAGTCGCGACACTGGTACCGCGTGCAGTCGAAGCGATCGGACCGCTGGCCCTGCTCGTCAACAACGCATCGGCCTTCGACCGCGATGACGTGCTGAACGTGACACGCGCAAGCTGGGACCAGCATCTCGAAACCAATCTGCGCGCGCCCTTCGTGCTGATGCAGGAATTCGCGCGCCAGCTTCCCCCTGGCGCCGAAGGCTCGGTGGTGAACATCCTCGACGAACGTGTCTGGAACCTGACGCCGTATTTCACTTCCTATACGGTGAGCAAGGCCGCGCTGTGGACCTTGACCCAGACCATGGCGCTGGCGCTGGCGCCGCGTATCCGGGTCAACGGCATCGGTCCCGGCCCGACGCTGCCGAGCCCGCGTCAAAGCGACGAACAGTTCCAGCAGCAGGTCGATCTGCTGCCGCTGCGGCGCGGCACCACGCCCGACGAGATCGCGCGCACCGTCATGTTCATTCTGGAATCGCCGGCGATGACCGGACAGATGATCGCGCTCGACGGCGGCCAGCATCTGAACTGGGCGCCGACCAGCCGTGTGCCGCCGGCGAGCGAGTAAAAGAATTTCGGCGTTTGCAACCGTTCGTCGCCGTCCATTGTCATGGTCGGCCGGGCGCGTCGTCACAATCGCGCTAAGTTTTTGTCCGGAGAGGCGTTTTTCGCTTTCACCGGATGCCGGCCGGCAGCCGCCAGTTGTCAACAGGTCGCGTGTCCTGTGTCCGTTGTGTGTCGCAAAGGCCTTTATTTCCTTGCTGTTACGTGGAGTTTACAGTTCGCGCCAAAAACGCCATGTAAAAACAATCCGCTGGCGCGGTTGCCATTTTTTTGAGCAAAGCGGTCAGATCCTAGATTTAATCTTCGGCCGACCGAGGCGGTCGTTCGTTATGAACAAACTTATGCACAGCTTCCGTGGATATCGCGGCGCACGGCGCGCGGCGATGCCGGCGCGATGAGCGACGCATCCGACGCCGACGACCAGATCGACCGCGCCGCGCCGCCAGCCGGCAATCTGGCGCGCGGCGTCGCCGTCATTCGCGCGGCGCTCAAGACCATGCCGCCGGCGCCAGGCGTCTATCGCATGCTCGACGCCAAGGGCGACGCGCTTTACGTCGGCAAGGCGTCGAATCTCAAGAACCGCGTCGCCAACTACGCCAACGTCAACGGCCTGCCGGTTCGATTGAAGCGCATGGTGGCCGAGACCCATTCGCTCGAGATCGCCATCACGCACACCGAGGTTGAGGCGCTGCTGCTCGAGTGCAATCTGATCAAGCGCCTGATGCCGCGCTACAACGTGTTGCTGCGCGACGACAAGTCGTTCCCGTACATCCACCTCACCGGCGGCCATCCGTTTCCGCAACTGACTAAGCATCGCGGCGCGCGCGGTCCCGAAGGCGATTATTTCGGACCCTTCGCTTCGGCCGGCGCGGTCAATCGCACGCTCATCGCGCTGCAACGCGCCTTCTTGCTGCGGTCATGCGCCGACAGCGTGTTTGCCGCCCGCACGCGGCCGTGCTTGCTCTATCAGATCAAGCGTTGCAGTGCGCCGTGCACCGGACGCATCGACCACGACGGCTATGCGCGGCTGGTCGCCGAAGCACGCGGCTTCCTGGCGGGCCGCAGCCAGGAGGTCCAAGCGCGGCTGGCAAAGCACATGCAGGGGCTTTCCGACCGGCGCGAATACGAAAGCGCGGCGGTCATCCGCGACCGCATCCGCGCACTGACCCAGGTGCAGGGACGCCAGGACATCAATCTCGACGGGCTGGGCGACGCCGACGTCGTCGCCTTGCACCAGGCCGGCGGCAACAGCTCGATCCAGGTGTTCTTTTTCCGTGGCGGCCAGAACTGGGGCAATCGCGCCTATTTCCCGGCGCATGCGCGCGATCTCGAAGCCGGCGACGTGATGGGCGCGTTCCTCGGACAGTTCTACGACAACAAACCGCCGCCGCCACAGATTCTGGTCAGCCACCGGCCGACTGAGGCATCGCTGCTGGCCGAGGCGCTGGGCGCGCGCGCCGGACGCCGCATCGAGATCGTCGCGCCCGAACGCGGCGACAAGCGCAAGCTGGTGGAGCACGCGCTGTTGAACGCGCGCGAGGCGCTCGGCCGCCGGCTGGCCGAAAGCACCGCGCAACGCCGCCTGCTCGAAGGCGTCGCCGAAACCTTCGGCCTCGAAGCGCCGCCGCAACGCATCGAGGTCTACGACAACAGCCATATCCAGGGCGCGCACGCGGTGGGCGCGATGATCGTCGCCGGCCCGGAAGGCTTCATCAAGAATGCCTACCGCAAGTTTACCATCCGCGAGCCCGCGGCACCCGGCGATGACTATGCGATGATGCGCGAAGTGCTCAGCCGCCGCTTTGCCCGCGCCCTGAAGGAGAGTCCCGACCGCAGCGGCCTGCCCGATCTCGTGCTGATCGACGGCGGCCAGGGGCAACTGACCGCCGCTTGTCAGGTGCTGGCCGATTTGGGCGTCAACGACGTGCCGGTGGTCGGGGTCGCCAAAGGACCCGACCGCAACGCCGGCCGCGAACGCTTCTTCCGCACCGGCAAGCCGCCCTTGAGCCTCGACCCCAAGGATCCGGTCCTCTATTTCCTTCAGCGGCTGCGCGACGAGGCGCACCGCTTCGCCATCGGCGCCCATCGCAGCAAGCGGTTGCGGGCCATCGGCGCGTCGCCACTCGACGAGATCGCCGGCATTGGTGCGGCGCGCAAGCGCGCCCTCTTGCACCATTTCGGGTCGGCGCGCGCCGTCGCGACCGCGGGCCTTACCGATCTCGAACGCGTCGCCGGCATCAGTAAAATCGTCGCAAAAAAGATTTATGATCATTTCCATGCCGAGGGCTAAACTCGCAGCCGAACACCGCCGGGGTTGTTGAGTCGGATCCCGGCCGTCTGCCCGGAATGCCATGCTGACGACACTGCCCAACCTG
>DASYYB010000026.1:0-7222 GCA_035934235.1 Allostellaceae bacterium
GACCACGTTCAACATGCTGCGCGCCAACGACCTGATCTGGTCGTTCGTGGTGAACAATTATCTGCTGGGCAAGGAACCCTTCCCGTTCGATCTGCTCTATTGGAACAGCGATTCAACGCGCATGCCGGCGGCGATGCACAGCTTCTATCTGCGCAACATGTACCAGGAGAACCGGTTGTCGCGGCCGGGCGGCATCACGCTCGCGGGCGTGCCGATCGATTTGCGCAAGATCAAGACGCCGACCTTCATTCTCTCGACGCGCGAAGACCACATCGCGCCGTGGCGTTCGACCTACGTCGCGACGCAGCTCTATGCCGGTCCGGTGACCTTCGTCCTGGCGGCGTCGGGCCATATCGCCGGTGTGGTCAATCCGCCGAGCAAATCGAAATACGGCCATTGGACCAACGACAAGTTTCCCAAGGATCCGGAAGCCTGGCTCAAGGACGCGCAGTTTCATGACGGCTCGTGGTGGCCGCGTTGGGAGGAATGGGTCAAGCAATTCGCCGGCGGCGAAGTTGACGCGCGCGTTCCGGGCGACAAGAAACTCAAGCCGCTGGCCGATGCGCCGGGTACTTATGTGATGGTGCGGTCGGGAAGCTAAAACGCGCGATTCCGGACGAAGCACCAGATCAGCAACAGGCCGCCAATCACCAACACCGCGAACGTCAGCGTCATACCGACGATACGGCCGCGCGATGGCTGTTTGGTTGCGCGCAGGCCATAGGCGTGCGCCAGGCGCCCGATGATGAGAGCGATGCCGAGGGCATGGACCCAATAGCGGCTGAACCCAGCCGCCTCGATCAGCACGATCACCAGCAGCGCGAACGGCACGTATTCGGCGAAGTTGCCGTGAACGCGGATGGCGGTTTCGAGATCGGCGTGCCCGCCATGGCCGAGATTGACCTGCCGCCGGCCGCGCCCGCGGATCACCCGTGCGCTTAGGACGACAAAGATGAGCGCGAAGAGGCCCACATAAAGCGGCGAAACGATCAGCGCATGCGCGAACATGAGCCCTCAGGCGAGCGGTTTAGGGCGACAATTTCTCCGACGCGAGGCCGGCAGCTTCAGGCAGGCCCAGCATCAGGTTGAGGTTTTGCACGGCGGCGCCGGCCGCGCCCTTGCCCAGATTGTCCAGCAGCGCCACGAGCCGGGCCTGACGCGCCGTCTCGGAGCCGAACACGTAGAGCGTCATCCGATTGGTGCCGTTCAACGCCTCGGGCTCAAGCGTCTTGAGCGCGGCGGCTTCGTCGAGCGACGCCACCTGGACGAACGCTTCACCCTCATAAGTGCGTGCGAGCGCCGCATGCAGATCCTTCAGCTTGGGCGTCGTCGGCAACGCGTCGAGCTGCAACGGCACTTCGACGATCATGCCCTGCGCGTAACGGCCGACCGCCGGCGCGAACAACGGGCGATGCGTCAGACCGGTGTGCGCCTGCATCTCCGGCACATGCTTATGCGCGAGACCGAGCGCATAAATGCGGTACGGCACCTTTGTGTAGTTGGGCGCGGACGTGTCCTCGAACTCGGCGATCATGCTCCGGCCGCCGCCCGAATAGCCGGACACGGCGTTGACCGTGACCGGCCAGTTCGCCGGCAACAGCTTGGCTTCGACCAGCGGCCGCACCAAGGCGACGAAGCCCGTCGCATAGCAGCCGGGATTGGCGACCCGCCGCGAATTTGCGATGGCGCCGCGCTGCTTCTCGGACATTTCCGGAAAGCCGTAGGTCCAACCGCGCTCCGTCCGATGCGCCGTCGACGCATCGATGACGCGCACCGAATTGCTCTCGATCAGGCCGACCGCATCGCGTGCCGCGTCGTCCGGCAGGCACAAGACCACCAGGTCGGCGTCGTTGAGCAGGTCGCGACGCGCGCTCGTATCCTTGCGCCGTGCGGGATCGATCGACAGCAGATCAAGATCCCGCCGCGCCTTGAGCCGGCGGTGAATCTGCAGGCCGGTCGTGCCGGCCTCGCCATCGATGAAGATTTTCGCAGTCATCAGCAGTCCTTTCACACTATAATCGCGCACAAAAGAAAAGGGCACCGGCTTGCGCCGATGCCCTGCGTGCGTGAATCGCGTGCGGAACTCAGCGCTTCGAATACTGGAAGCGGCGTCGGGCCTTGGCGCGGCCGTACTTTTTACGCTCGACGACGCGGCTGTCGCGCGTCAGGAAGCCGCCGGCCTTCAGCACGCCGCGCAGCCCCGGTTCGAAATAGGTGAGCGCCTTGCTGATGCCGTGGCGCACCGCGCCGGCCTGGCCCGAAAGGCCGCCACCGGTGACGGTGCAGACGATGTCGTATTGGCCGACGCGCTGACAGATGCCGAATGGCTGGTTCAGCAGCATGCGCAACACCGGTCGCGCAAAATAGATTTGGCTGTCCTTGCCGTTGACGTTGATCGTGCCCTTGCCCGGCTTGAGCCAGACGCGCGCGACGGCGTTCTTGCGCTTGCCGGTGGCATAAGCGCGACCTTGCGCGTCGAGACGCGGCTTGGCCTCGGTGGCGGCCACCGGCGCGGCGGTTTTGAGAAGCTGGGCGCCCTGCGCCTCGCGCAAAGATTGCTGCAAGTCGGCCATGCTTACCTCTTGGTGTTCTTCCGGTTCATCGCGGCGATGTCGACCGCCTTCGGCTGCTGCGCTTCGTGCGGATGGTCCGCGCCCTTGTAGGCGAACAGATGGCCCATCATCTTCCGGCCGAGCGGACCGCGCGGCATCATCCGCTCCACCGCCTTGACGATGACGCGTTCAGGATGCGCGCCAGCGAGGATCGAACCCTTGGAGAGTTCCTTCAAGCCGCCGGGATAGCCGGTATAATGCCGGTTGAGGCTCTGCTTGCCTTTGTTGCCGGTCAACGCGACTTTCTCGGCGTTGATGACGACGACGTTGTCGCCGCAATCCATGTGCGGCGTGTAGCTCGCTTTGTGCTTGCCCTTGAGCCGCAGCGCAATCAGCGACGCGAGGCGGCCGAGCACCAGCCCGTCGGCGTCGATGAGCAGCCACTTCTTGTCGAGTTCCTTGGGCTTGAGCGATATGGTCTGGCCGGCTTGCATGGGGTTCTGTCCTCGCGAAGGCGCGCACCCTAGGGAACAGACCGTGCGGGGTCAAGCTTTAAGAGCGGGTATTATAATACCTCGACAGGTGTCAAACCTGCCGGGCGAACCGCAGCAGTTGGCAGCGAACGCATTCTCGAACACTCTGCCGGCCATGTTCGTTCCGACTGGTCCTCTCGGTCTGCCCCGCCGCGCCGCGCGGCTGTTCTTCCGGCATCACATCGAAAACGGCCTGGCTGTTGCCGTCTGTCTCGCGATCGTTGGCATCGCCACCGGCATCCTGTTCGGCATCGAGACGGCCGTGCTGGTCGGCACCGGCGCACTGTGCGTCAGCGTGGTCGATCAACCGGGGCCGTTGCCCGGCAAGCTGCCGGTGTTTCTTGTTACCATCGTCGCGACCGGCGCGATCTCGCTCCTCGCTGGCTTCGCCGGCGGTTCGGTATGGCAGTTGGCGACAGTGATCGCGGTCATGAGCGCCGGCTTCGCGCTGGCAACCGCCTATGGTCGCACGGCCCTGGTCTTCGGCATCGCCGGCGTCCTGTCGCTGGTGCTCGGCATGGCCGTGCCGCTCGGCAGCCCGGTAGAGGTTCTGCGGCACGGTGCGCTATTCGTCGCCGGCGCGACCGGTTATGCGACACTCGCGTTGGTCGGTGCGCGGCTGTTCGACGATCGCAGCCGGCGCATGGTGCTGAACGAAGCGTTGCTTGCGTTTGCCCGTTACCTCTACGTCCGCGCGCAACTCTATGATCCAACAATGCCGATGCCGACAGCGCTGCGCGACGTCATCGAGGCGCACGGCGCCTTGATGGAACGACTGCAAGCCGCACGCAACGCGATCTTCGCCGGACGGCCGAACCCGCGCCGACGCCGCTGGATCGGCGGCATGCTGGCGCTGCTCGACATCTACGAGGCGGTCTTGGCGAGCGACGCCGATTGGGAAACGCTGCGGCAAACCGCGAGCGGCGACGTGCTGGCGCATTTCGCGGCGTTGACGCGCGATCTGGCGCACGACATGGAGGGATTGGCGCTTGCGCTCGTCGTGCCGACTGCCGCCGTGCCCAGCAACCGGCATGTCGCGGCGCTCAAGGCGCTCGATGCGGCCTTCGCCGCCAACCCACCGACCGAGATGCGTGCGAGCTTGCGTACGACCCGCGACGCCATCGCCGTTGCGGTGCGCCATGTCCAATTGCTCGCGCATATCGTCGCCGGCAGCGCGGATCGGGCGACCGCCCTGCCCGATGCAAACCTGATCGCGTTCGTGCAGACGGCCGACACGCGGCTGACGACATTGCGCGGCCATCTCACGCCGACGTCGCCGGTGATGCGGTATGCGATCCGGCTGACGCTGGCGATGCTGGTCGGTTACGCGCTGACCGTGGCGATGCCGCGCTACGTCCACGGCGGTTGGATCCTGCTGACCATCGCGCTCGTCATGCGCGCAAATTTCGCCGTCACGCGTCAGCGCCGCAACGACCGGATCGTCGGAACGCTGATCGGTTGTGCCGCGGCGGCGGTGCTCGTCCCGCTTCTGCCGCCGATGGCGTCGTTGGTGCTGATCATCGTCGCCGCCGGTGTCGCGCACGCTTATGCCACGGTCGATTACCGCGTCGCGTCGTTCGCCGCGTCGGTGATGGCGCTGGTGCTGATCCATCTGCTCGATCCGACTGAATTCCTGCTCATCAACCGCATCGTCGACACGTTGATCGGCGCCGGCCTGTCGGTGGCGTTCAGTTATCTCCTGCCGAGCTGGGAATGGCGCGACGTGCCGCGCCTCGTTGGCCGGTTGATCGATGCCGATCGCGTTTTCGCCGGCGAAGCGTTGGCGCCGGCGCCGGTCGATCAACGCTATCGGCTGGCGCGCAAGCGCGCGCTCGACAATTTCACGGTCGTCGCCACCACGACGCGACGGCTGTCGAGCGAGCCCGGCGTGCGGCAGCGTCAGCTCGCCAGCCTCAACGCGCTGCTCGGTGCGAATTACATGCTCGCGTCCGACTTGGCGTCGGTGCAGGGCTTGCTGCGGGCCCGCGGCCGCGAGATCAAGCCGGACGACGCGCGCGCTGCGCTCGAAGCGACGCGCACCCGCACGCTCGACCTTCTGACGCTCAAGCCGGAGACCTTGCCGGCGCCTGCGCGTCTGCGTCGACGCGGTTGGACCGAGATGCCGGCAAGTCACGCCCTGGCGTTTCTCGGTCGGCGATTGCGTCACATCGAACGCGCCGCACAACGCACCGCCGCGCTGGCCGCCCGCGTGACGCAACCGGAATAGAAGCGCCGGGCGCGCTCAGCGCGCTTCGTTGCCCGAGCGCACGTCGCGGTCGCCGCGAAGCGCTCGCCGTCCCTCGCTACCTTGCCAGATGAGCAGCGCCGGCACACCGACCACCAGGTCGCGGCCGCGCTTCAGCAGCGACAGCGCCAGCGCGGTTTCCGGCGGCAAGCCGAACAGACCGCCGAGGATGACATAGGCGCCTTCCTGCACGCCGACGGCGTTCGGCACAAAAAACGCGAAGCTGCGCAAGGCATAGAGCAGGCTTTCGATCGTCAGCACGGCGGCGATATTGAGGTCCACGCCCATGAGATGAAGCGCGATCCAGGCCTCGACGCCGTTGGCGAACCAGGCCGCCAGATGCAGAACAAAGCCGAGCTGCGGACCCGCCATGCGCGTGTACATCGCGTGAATGTGCTCGTGGAACGAGCGGGTGTGACCAACCGCATTGGGAATCCAGCGCGGCGCCAGACGTTCAGCGAGGCGCTCGACGACGCCCATGCCGCGCCGCTGCACGAAAACGAACGCGAACACCGCGAACACGCCGACGATCAGCCCGGCCCCGATCGGCTTCGCGATGGCCGCGCCGGGATGGAGCCAGACCAGCAATCCAAGACCGACCGCGGCATAGACCAGCTGCGCCAGCGTCTCGAGGGTGACGTCGACCACCGTCGAGGCGAAGGACAGCATGCCGGCCAAGCCGGCAAGGGTCGTCGCGCGTGCGCCCATGCCGAAGCCGCCAAGCTGCGACAGCGGCAGAACTTCCGAGCCGGAATCGCGCACGATACGGCCCCAGATCATCGTGCCGACGCCGACGGATCGTGGCGGCGGCAGCACGGCGTACCAGGCCAGCCCGAGCAAACAGAACAAGGTCAGATGATAGGCGCAAACGATCGCGAAGCCGGCCCAGTGGATCGCGGCGAGCGCATGCCACACGTCGGCGAAGCCGTAATAGCCGACGATCGCGGTGCCGACCAGCAAGCCGACGATCGCCGAAACGATACTGACGATCCGCATCAGGCCGGTTTGCGACGGAAGCTCCACAGCCGCAGGCTGGAGAGCGCAACGTCGGCGAGTTTGGGCAGGAAGCTCGGCCGCAGCAGACCTTGATCGAATTCCTGCATGCGGCGCGCGTTTTCGGCGTAGCAGTCCTCGAGAAAACGTCGGAAGGTGAAGCCGTCGAGGAAAACGCTCGCCTGGGTGGCGGAGAACTCTTTACCGTCGTTGACTTGCGCGCCGCGCCGCGCGGTGCCGACCAGCCGCTTCAGCGCGCGGACATAGAAGCGCAATGACGTCAGGCCGCGTCGCCAGCCTGCCGCGCGCCCGCGTTGCGCCTCGTTATAGGCCATCCAATTGACGAAGAAGACGATGTGGCGCGTCTCCTCGTACATCAACGTGTCGAAGATCGCGAACATCGATTCCGGCAGGAAGCCCGATTGACGCGCGATCTTGAACACGCCGAAGCCGAGGAAGGAATCGACGCACTCGCCGAAGCCGAAATCCTTGAACGCGGTAGCGATGTCGGCCGGCAGCGGGTCGAGCGCGTGTTCCTGCACGTCGATGCCGTAGCGCTTGATCATCACGCGGATGAGATCGGCGTGACGCGCCTCCTCGAAGCCTTGCAGCGCGATTGCTTCCTTGAGCACCGGATCGTCGACCGTCTCGGTGAACTGCTTGACGATCAGGCCGGCGCGCAATTCGGTGTGCAGTACCTCTTGCCAGAACGGCACGGAGCGCAGGCGGCCGAGCGCGGCCTCGTCGAGTTCGGGCCACGGCAGCTTGTCGGGCTCGTAGTGCTGGTACGTCGCCTTGAAATGCTGACAGAAGAGATCGCGATGCGCGGTGCTGCCGAGCTCGACCGGCTTCGGTTTGGCCATGAATCGCCGCGCGAAGCGCACCAGCCGCGGCACGAC
>DASYYB010000067.1:0-44099 GCA_035934235.1 Allostellaceae bacterium
GGACCGGCGCGTGAGGTGGCGGCGCAGGCGCAACGCCACGGTGCGCAAACACTCCTTTGCCCATGCGACGTTGCCGACGATGCGGCCGTGCGCGCGATGCTTGGCGAGGTGGCGGCAAAATTTTCACGGCTCGATGTGCTGATCAACAACGCCGGCACGACGACCGAGATCCGGCCGAAGGATTTCGACGCGATGACCGTCGAAGAATGGGATCGCGTCTTCGCCGTCAATGTGCGTGGCATATTTTCGGTGACGCGTGCGGCGCTGCCGCTGCTGCGCAAAGCGCCGCATCCGGCGATCGTCAACACCGCCAGCATCGTCGGTTTGCGCCCCGGTCCGCAGCCGCTGCCCTACGCTGCCAGTAAGGCGGCGGTGGTGAATCTGACGAAGACGCTCGCTTTCAATCTCGGTCCCGAAATCCGCGTCAATGCCGTGGCGCCGGGCTGGATGGAGGGCGACTGGATGAAGCGCATGCTCAAGGACAAGTACGACGAGCTGATGGGCCGGCGCGCCAAGCTCACGCCGCTGAAGCGCGTCGTCACGGCCGAAGACGTCGCCGAGACCATGCTGTCGCTCATCGAAGGCAATCGTTTCGTCACCGGCGAGATCGTCGTCGTCGACGGCGGATTCTCGAGTTCGACCTGATGCTGCCCGGCGTCGTGCCGTTTCCGGCCGAGTTCGCCGCTCGCTATCGCACCAAGGGCTATTGGTGCGATCGTCCGTTGCGCGACGAATTCGCCGACGTGTGGCGCAAGTTCGCCAACCGCATCGCATTGATCGACGGTGCGCGGCGCTACACCTATGCCGATATCGACTGCATTACCGACAATCTCGCGCTCAATCTTCTGACGCTCGGGCTCCGGCCGGGCGACCGGATCGTGCCGACGCTGCCCAATGTCGCGGAATTCGTGCTGCTCTATTTCGCTTTGCAGAAGATCGGCGGTATTCCGATTGCGGCGCTGGTCACGCATCGCTACAGCGAGATCAAGCAGTTCGTGCAAATCGCCCAGGCGACCGCCTGTGTCTATCCCGGGCGATCCGGCGATTTCGCCTTCGGTCCGGCGATCAAGCGCATCGCTGATGAGAATGCGTGCCTCAAGCTGCGCCTGGTGCTCGGGCGCGCCGGGCCGGGCGAGGTGTCGCTGACCGAGCTCATCGAGACACCGGCTGAACTGCCGAAAAGCCGGCTGGCCGAGATCACACTCGATCCGACCGATCCGTGTATTTTCCAGCTGTCGGGCGGCACCACCGGCATCCCCAAGCTGATTCCGCGTACCCACAACGACTACGCCTACAATTCCAAGGCGGCGGCGCGGGTGTGCGAGGTCGGCGCCGATTCCCGGCTGCTGCTGGCGTTGCCGATCGCGCACAACCTCCCGCTTGCCTGTCCCGGTATCCAGGGCTTCTTTTTCAACGGCGGCGCCGTGGTGCTCAGTCCGACGGCGCGGGCCGAACACATGTTTCCGCTGGTGGAAAAGTATCGCGTCACGCACATCAAAGTGGTGCCGGCGCTGCTCATCCGCCTCATCAACAGCCCGGAAGTGCAGCAATACGACACGTCGTCGGTGCGCTACATCCAAAGTGGCGGCCAGCGGCTGCAGCCCGAGGTGTGGCTCAAGACACACGAGGTCATTCCCACCGCTTTCGTGCAGGAAAATTTCGGCATGTCGGAGGGCATGCTGTTCTTCGTCCGCCGTGGCGATCCGGAAGACGTGCGGCTCGAAACCGTCGGCCGGCCGATCTCACCCGACGATGAGGTGCGGCTTCTGGACGACAACGACAAGGAAGTGGCGGTCGGCGAGGTCGGCGAGCTGTGCGTCCGCGGTCCGTATACGTTGCGCGGCTACTATGGCGCGCCCGAGCACAACAAGAAGGCGTTCACGTCGGACGGATTCTACCGGTCCGGCGATCTCATGCGGCGGCACCCGTCGGGCAACTACGTGGTCGAAGGGCGCAAGAAAGATCTGATCAACCGCGGCGGCGAGAAGATCAGCGCCGAAGAGATCGAGAATTTGATCCTGCAGCATCCGGCGGTGCAGAACGTCGCCTGTATCGCGGTGCCGGATTCCAAACTCGGCGAGCGTATGTGCGCCTGCGTCATTGCGCAGAAAGGCATGAGCCTGACGCTCGACGAGCTGGTGCAATTCCTCGCCGCCAAGGAGATCGCGAAGTTCAAGCTGCCCGAGCGACTTCAGCTGATGACCGAGTTTCCACTGTCGAGCTTCGGCAAGGTATCGAAGAAGGCGCTGGCCGAAATGGTCTTGAAATCAATGGCGGAGGCGCCCTGAGGCTCTATGCGAATCATCGATCTGCACTGCTATCCAAATACCGAGCCCTGGATCAAATGCCAGGGTCCTTATGTCGATGCGCTGGCCAAATATTGGAAACGGCAATGGACGTGGAAGCCGGAAGACGACGTGGTGCGGGAGTTCGCCGCGGCCGGCGTCGACGCCGTTCTAGTCGCGCTCGACCTCGAGACCATCGCGAAAACGCCGCCATGCTCCAACGACTACGTGTGCGGCATGCAGCAGCGGCACAAGGACCGCATCATCCAGGCCTGGGCGGCGGTCGATCCGCTCAAAGGCGATGCCGCGATCGCCGAGGCGCAGTACGCGATCCGCGACCTCAAGATGCTGGGCTTCCATTTCCATCCGATCATGGGGCACTTCGCGGTCAACGAGCGGCGTTTCTATCCGCTCTGGGAAGCAATCGCCGCGCTCAAAGTACCGGTGATGATCGATGTCGGCACGACGGGTATGGGCGCCGGCATGCCCGGCGGCCTCGGCGCGAAGCTGCGCCACGCGCATCCGTCATGCATCGATGAGCTGGCCGCCGATTTTCCCGATTTGACGATCGTGGCCGCTCATCCCGGCTGGCCGTGGATCGACGAGATGACCGCGGTGGCGCTGCACAAGGGCAATGTGTTCTGGGAGCTGTCGGGCTGGGCGCCGAAATATTTCCCGGCGCAGCTGAAGACCGATATCCGCGCGCGGCTGCAGGACAAGATCATGTTCGGCAGCGACTATCCGAGCATTCCGTATGCGCGCCTGTTCCAGGAATGGCGCGAACTTGGCTATGCCGACGACGTGATGGAAAAAATCTTCCACCGCAACGCCGAGCGCGTTCTCGGTCTTTAATTCGTTCCGCGCAAAAAGCAAACGCCGCGGCGTTGCCGCCGCGGCGTCCGGTCGAATTATCTGGGCTCGTGGTTAGACGAGCTTCAGGTTCGTGGCCGATGTGCGGCCCTGTTGGCTCTGCTCGAGGTCGAAGCTGACCTTCTGACCTTCGTTCAGGGACCCGATGCCGGCGCGCTCGACGGCGGAGATGTGGACGAAAACGTCCTTACCACCGCTCTCAGGCGCAATGAAGCCGTACCCCTTTTGAGCGTTGAACCACTTGACCGTGCCAATTGCCATTCATGTCTCCATGGCGGTTACCAGTGCGCGCGATTGCGCAACCGATCGGCTGTCGAAAGGCACGGATTGCAGGGTCGGGCTCACAGTGGAGCGATCGAGCGCAGGCCGGAACCCAGCGAAGCGATGGCCAGAAACCTAGGGGATTGGCCGGTAATTTTCAAGCCGGGATTACGTGGATTTGCCGCAACGTCTAACATGGCCGCCAGCGCAGCCCGGCCCGCGGTCGCGGCCGCATTGCCGGTATGGCAAGATCAATTGGCGGGTGCACTGTGAACGAGACATTCGGGAGTTTCGACTACGTCATCGTTGGCGGCGGCAGCGCCGGCTGCGTCTTGGCCAATCGTCTGTCCGCCGATCCGGATATTTCGGTGCTGCTGTTGGAAGCCGGCGGCAACGACAACTATATCTGGATCCGCGTTCCCATTGGTTATCTCTACACCCAGAACAATCCACGCACCGATTGGTGCTTCAAGACGGAGAGCGAGGCCGGATTGAACGGCCGCGCGCTCAATTATCCACGCGGGCGCGTTCTTGGCGGCTGCTCGTCGATCAACGGCATGATCTACATGCGCGGCCAGGCACGCGACTACGACGGCTGGCGCCAACTCGGCAATCCGGGTTGGTCGTGGGACGACGTGCTGCCCTATTTCAAGCGTTCGGAAGACAACGTCGCAGGTGCCGACGAATTCCACGGCCAAGGCGGCGAATGGCGCGTCGAGGAAATGCGACTGAGGTGGGAAATCCTCGACGCTTTCCGTGACGCTGCGGCCGAAATCGGTATTCCCAAGATCGACGATTTCAACCGCGGCAACAACGAAGGCTGCGGTTATTTCCGGGTCAATCAGCGGCGCGGCGTGCGCTGGAACACGGCGCGCGCCTTTCTGCGGCCGGCAATGAACCGGCTCAATCTCGCAGTCGTCACCGGTGCGCAGGCGAGCTGCATCCGACTGGTCGGGCGGCGCGCGGTCGGTGTCGAATTCGTGAAGGGCGGCGTGCCGCGCCATGTCGAAGCGCGCGGCGAGGTGATCCTCGCTTCGGGTGCGATCGGCTCACCGCAATTGCTCCAGCTTTCGGGTATTGGGCCCGGGGCGCTGGCGCGGCAGCACGGTATCGCCGTCGTGCACGCACTCGACGGTGTCGGCGAGAATCTTCAGGACCATTTGCAGATCCGGACGGTTTTCAAGGTCGCCAATACGCGTACGCTCAACGAGCGCGCCAACAGCCTCGTCGGCCGGGTCGGCATGGGGCTCGAATATTTTCTGTTCAAGCGCGGGCCGCTGACCATGGCGCCGTCGCAGCTCGGCTGCTTCGCCAGAAGCGATCCGTCACGCGAGACGCCCAATCTCGAATATCACGTCCAGCCGCTGAGCCTCGACAAGTTCGGTGATCCGTGTCACGCGTTTCCCGCGTTCACGGCATCGGTGTGCAATCTGCGGCCCGACAGTCGCGGCTCGGTGCGCATCAAGAGCGCCGATCCGGCTGCTCATCCGGCGATCCGTCCGAATTATCTCGCCGTCGATTCCGACCGCCGTGTCGCCGCCGCTGCCATTCGGCTGACACGCCATATCGTCGCCGCCAAGGCGATGGCGCGGTTCGCGCCCGAGGAATATCGGCCGGGCGCGCAGCTCCAAACCGACGACGAACTGGCACGCGCCGCCGGCGACATCGGCACGACGATTTTTCATCCGGTCGGGACCTGCAAGATGGGCACGGACGCGGCCGCGGTGGTGGATGCGCGGCTCGCGGTGCGCGGCATCGGCGGCTTGCGTGTCGCCGACGCCTCGATCATGCCGACGATCACGTCGGGCAACACGAATTCGCCGACCATCATGATCGCCGAAAAAGCTGCCGACATGATCCGCGCGGATCGCCGTGCCGCGGTCGCCGTGCAATAAGTTCCCGGGCGAAGATTCCGCTGGAGACGGTTGGCGGCCCGTTTATACTTGGCGGCGTTCCGCATGGCCCTCCTCAACGAATCCCGCACTTCGGTGACGCCGGCGGTCAGCACGTTGCAGCGTCGTCTCGACGAAGGCCGCTTTTGCGTCACCGCCGAGGTTACGCCGCCGCTCACGGCCGACCCGGCCGATTTCATCGCCCGTACCTTGCCGTTGAAGGGCGTCGCGGCGGCGGTCAACGTCACCGACGGCGCCGGCGCGAAATCGCACATGGCCAGCATGGTCGCGGCGCATTTCCTGGTGCAGAACGGGGTCGAGCCGATCCTGCAAATGACCTGCCGCGATCGCAACCGCATCGCGTTGCAGAGCGATCTGCTGGGGGCCGTCGCGCTCGGCATTCGCAACGTCCTCATCCTCGGCGGCGACGATCCGAAGGCCGGTGACCAGCCCGAGGCCAAGGCGGTGTTCGATCTCGATAGCCGCACCTTGCTGGCGACAGCGCAGAAGATGCGGCGCGAGCATAAATTGCTTCCTGGCACCGAAATCAAAGGCGGGTTCGATCTCTTCCTCGGCGCCGCCGACCTGCCGGCCGACCCACCGCCGGACTGGGACGCCAAAGGCCTCAAAGGCAAAGCGGACTCCGGCGCCGATTTCATCCAGACGCAGTTCTGCATGGATATTGGCGTCGTCCGGCGCTACGCCGCACGACTGGTCGAGCTCGACCTCGTACCGCGGCTCAAGATCCTGATCGGCGTTGCGCCGATTCCGTCGGTGCGGTCGGCGCGTTGGATGAAGGAGAAGCTCTTCGGCACGATCATTCCCGACGCCATCGTCGAACGCATCGAGAAAGCGGCGGATGCACGCGCCGAGGGCAAGCGCATCTGCGTCGAGCTGTTGCAGCAACTGGCCGAGGTTCCGGGCATTTCCGGCGCGCACGTGATGGCGCCGCTCAATCCGTCCGACATTCCCGAAGTGATCGCTGCGTCGGGCGTGACGACGAAGCAACGCGCGCTTTAGCCGCTCGGCCGCGTGGCCGGCTCAGGCCATCCGGTTGACGAGCGTGCCGCAGCGCTCGATCTCGATCTTCACCACGTCGCCCTTCTTCAGGAATTCGCCGCGCGGCATGCCGACGCCCGCTGGCGTTCCGGTGGCGATCACGTCGCCGGGTCGCAACGTCAGCTGTTCGCTAAGCCACGACACTTGCTCGGCGACGGTGTGGATGAGCTGGTTGGTGTTAGAATTTTGCTTGAGCACGCCGTTGACCCACAGCTTGATCGACAAATTGCCGGCGTCTTTGACGAAGGCGGCTGGCGTGATCCACGGGCCCATCGGCGAGGCATCGTCAAAACATTTCTGTCCGATCCAGTCGTAGGCCATCACCGGCGGCCGGTCCTTGCGCATCATCAGGTCGCGCGCCGACAGGTCGTTGACGATGGTATAGCCGGCAACCGCGTCGAGCGCGCGGGTGACCGGTAAATTGCATGCCACTTTGCCGATGACGACGCCAAGCTCGGCCTCCCAATCGACCTGGTGCGATCGTGCCGGCAACTTCGCCGGCACGTTCGGGCCGATGATCGAATGCTGTGACGTCTTGAGGAAAAACCACGGCCCGTCCGGACGGGTCGACCGGTCGACCGCCCGGCCCTGTGCGCGCGCCATTTCCTCCATGTGGTCCCAGTAATTGGCGCCGGCGCAGAACAGGCCGTCGGGATAAAGCACCGGCGCCAGCAGCTTGACGCGCTTCAGCGGCTTGCCGTTGGCCCCCCGGACTTTGCCGGCGGCCTTGGTGAGCGCTCGATGCGTCTTGGGCCAAGTGCCGAGCAGCGCCTTGACCGACGATGCATCGACGCCGGTGCCGCGCAACAGCGTCGCCGCCGGATAGACCCGGTCGCCGACGAGAACGCCCGCGACCGGCTTGTTGCCGTCGCGATAGGTCAAAAGCCGATACTCCGCCACCCGCGTTTCCCGCGTTAAATTCGCGTCGACAGCCAGATCGCAAGCCGCGAGCCCGCTTTGATCGCAGCCGAGAGGACGGGATAGCCCGGCGTCTCGGCGGCACCGTGCTTGAGCGCGGTGTCGCGATGCTCGATTTCCTCGGTACGAAAATCCGCCACGATCGCCGCGAGACCGGTGTCGGCCTCGCCGAGGGCTTCGAGTTGATGACGATAGTGTTCGTCGATGACTTCTTCGACCGCGACGGTGCAGGCCATCGCCGCGCGTTCACCCATGAGCGCCGTTGCCGCGCCGAGCACGTAACCGGCAACGTGCCAGAGCGGCGATAGCGCCGTCGGCCGTACACGCCGCTCGGCAACCAGCGCGTCGAACCGTTCGAGGTGGCGCTTTTCCTGTGCCGCCATGTGTCGCACCGCGGTCGCCGCAGGCGAATCCTTGAGCACCGCCAGCTGCCCGTCATAGATGCGGGCGGCGCCATATTCGCCCGCCTGATCGACCCGGATCATGCGCGCGATGGCTTCGGTGCTGGCGCGATCGCCGGGTAGCCGCGCCACAGATTTGCGCGCAGACGTTTTGGTGCGCCGCCGGCTCATGCGCGTTGCTTCCAGGCGAAGAAGGCGAATGCGGCAATGAGGAACGAGGCGATGAAATTCCAGCCGGCGAGGGAGATGCCGCCGAGCGACCATTGCACCCGGTCGCACATCACGACCTGTGTGTGCGCCAGCATCTGCTTCAGCTGCTCCAAGGTTTGCGGCACGCCGCCGTTGTTGGTGCAGGATGTGGGACCGCGGAACCAATGATATTCGACGCCGACATGATAGAAGCCCAAGCCGGCACTGACCACGAACACGACGGCGAGCAGCAGCAAGGCCGCGCGTGACCATACGGCGGCCGGAAAGGCCAGGGCGAGAAACGCGATTGCGATGGCCGCGTAATAGGGCCAGCGCTCCAGCAGACACAGTTCGCAAGGTTGCAGGCCGCCCCAATATTGTGAGACCAGCGCCGCGCCGATCACGGCAAGGGCGGCAACGAGGATGATCATCAAGGGCTGACGTGCAGACTTCATATTGTCTCCGGCACGGCCTAACCGTCCGGCCGCAGGCGATGCTTCAGGTGCCGCCAGATATACCAAGCGACGCCGACGACGATGAGGCCGACGATCACGACATCGAAACGCTGCATGACGGCGCGCAGACGCGGGTCGTGGTCCCATTGCTCGCCCAGCTTGTCGCCGATATAGGCGAGCGCGAAGCACCACGGCCACGAACCGATAAAGGTATAAATCTGGAATTTGATCTGCGACATGCCGGCGATACCAGCCGGCAAGGCGATGAACGTGCGTACCACCGGCAACAACCGGCCAATGAGGACCGTGACACTGCCGTACCGCGCGAAGAAATCGTGCGCCCAGTCGAGTTCGCGTCGGCCCATCAGCAGGTAGCCGCCCCAACGCTCGATGAACGGGCGGCCGCCGTAATGGCCGATGGCGTAAGCGACGGTTGAGCCCAGATTGCAGCCGAGCGCGCCCGCGGTCGCCACCAGGATCAGATCAAACCGGCCGGTTGAGACCAGGTAGCCGGAAAACGGCATGATGATTTCGGACGGCAGCGGAATGCAGGCGGATTCAATCGCCATCAGGACGACGATGCCGCCGTAGCCGAGGCTCGAAATCGTCGCGACAATGAAGCCGGCGAGCGACGGAACGATCTTGGCGAGCATGGTGTGGTCCAGCCTCGAGTGGCGTCGCCGTGGGAGCCGCGATCTAGCCGTATCCGCGTCGCGGCCGCAAGCGCGAAGCCGGATTGACCGCGCGCGACCCCCGGCTATAGTGGCCGCCGTTGCCCCTGTGGCGGAATTGGTAGACGCGGCAGACTCAAAATCTGTTATCCGCAAGGATGTGCTGGTTCGAGTCCGGCCAGGGGCACCAGTGAATTCAAAGGGGGTTAAGCATCATGCAAGGCAGCGGCATTCTCGTCCTGTTGCTCGTCGGATTGGTCGCCGGCTGGCTCGCCGGTCAGATCGTGCGCGGTCGCGGCTTCGGACTGGTCGGTGATCTGGTCGTCGGCGTCGTCGGCGCCTTCATCGGCAGCTGGATCTTCGGTGCGCTCGGCATCTTCGTCGGCATGGGCCTGATCGGCGCCGTCATCAGTGCCACCATCGGCGCGGTGATCCTGGTCGCGATCATCCGGCTGGTGCGACGCGCCTAACGACAGCCGCCGCGCGCCGGCGCGGCTCAACCGCTGTTGCGCAGTCCGGTAGCGATCCCGTTGATCGTGCGATGGATGTCGCGCACGGTGTCGTCATTAGTGTCGCCGGCGCGATGGCGCTTGAGCAACTCGATCTGCACGTGATTCAACGGGTCGAGATAGGGAAAACGGTTGCGGATCGAGCGACTGAGCAGCGGATTGCTTTCGAGAAGCGACTTCTGCTCCATGATGTCGAGCAGTGCCGCGACGGTCGCCTGCCATTCGCCGCGCAGCCGCGTGAAGATGGTGTCGCACAGTGCGGCATCGGTCACCAGGCCGGCATACCGCTCAGCGATCGCGATATCGCTCTTGGCCAGCACCATGTCCATGTTGGACAGCAGCGCGGCGAAGAACGGCCACTCGCGATACATCGCCCGCAGCGTCGCCATGCCGTCCGTCGGATGTTCCGCAAGCCACGCACGCACCGCCGAGCCGAAGCCGTACCAGCCTGGCAGCATGAGGCGGCACTGCGCCCAACTGAATACCCAGGGGATCGCACGCAAGTCGGCGATACGGCGTGACGGACGACGCGACGCGGGTCGGCTGCCGAGGTTGAGGTGGACGATCTCGCCGATGACCGTCGCTTCCCAAAAATAATCCTCGAAGCCCGGCGTTTCGTAAACCAAGCCGCGATAGGCGCGATAGGCCGACGCCGACAATTTCTCCATCGCAGCGATGAAAGCCGGCGGCGGCGGCGCGGCGCTCGATAGCAAGCTCGCCTCGATGGTTGCGGCGGCGAGGGCCTCGAGGTTGCGGCGGCCGACTTCGGGATTGGAATATTTTGCGGCGATGACTTCGCCCTGTTCCGTGATGCGAATGGCGCCGTTCACCGCGCCGAAGGGCTGCGCCAGGATCGCCTGGTAGCTGGGGCCGCCGCCGCGGCCGACGGTGCCACCACGGCCATGGAACAGCCGCAGGCGCACGCCGTGGCGACGACACGATTCGACCAGTGCGGTTTCCGCCTTCCAAAGCTCCCAGCCGGAGGTGAGATAGCCGCCGTCCTTGTTGCTGTCGGAATAGCCGAGCATGACTTCTTGCACGCCGCCGCGGCTGTCAATGAGGCGTCGATAGATCGGCAGCGCCAAAAGGCGATCGACGATTTGGCCGCACCGGCGCAGATCGTCGATGGTTTCGAACAGCGGTACGATGTCGAGGTCGATCTCGTGCGGCTGTAGCCGATAGAGACCAACTTCGCGCAGCAGCAGAACAACCTCGAGAACGTCCGAAACGCCGTTCGCCATGGAGATGACGTAGTTGGCGATCGTGCCCTTGCCGTAGCGCCGTTGCGCCTCGGCCGCCGCGCACAAGACGCCGAGCTCGGAAGCGGTTTCCTCGGAATACGCGACCGAAGGCGATACCAGCGGCCGCGCGGTCGCGAGCTCGGCGGTCAACACGGCGATCCTTTCGTCCTCGTCGAGGCCACGGTAATCGGTTCCCGGTGCCGCGGCTTCGAGCAGCTCGACGACGACGCGTTCGTGCACGTTGGCATTCTGGCGCAGATCGAGCGCCGCAAGATGAAACCCGAACACGTCGAGCGCGCGCCGCAGATCGCGCAGTCGGCCGCGCGCCAGCATCGCCGAGCCGTTGGCGACCAACGATTCGTGGATCACCCCGAGATCGGCGGCGAACTCGCCGGCGCTGCCATAAGGCGCGGCCTCGCCGACCGGAACGCGATGCACTTCGGCGTCGTTGAGCGTCCTGGCGGTCGCGGCGACGCGCGCATAGATCCCCGAGATGGCGCGGCGATAAGGCTCGCTGGCGCGATGCGGCGAATGATCGGGCGAGCGCGCGGCGAGCCGGTCGAGATCAGCCGTCGTGCGAACCAAGAGAGCGTGCAGCGACAACTCGCGGCCAAGCGCGTGCAATTCGTCGAGATAGAATCCCAACGCCCGGTCGCTCTGCATCAAAACGGTCTGGTGCAGCACGTCGGCCGTGACGAAGGGATTGCCGTCACGATCGCCGCCGATCCAGCTGCCCATCCGCAGGAACGACGGCAATGGCCCTGAAATCGCCTCGGCGAGCAGATCCTCGAAGGTCGCATAAAGGCGCGGCAGCTCATGCAGGAACGTGTAATCGTAGTAGGCGATGCCGTTGGCGACTTCGTCGATCACCGCCAGCCGGCTGCGGCGCAGCAGCGCCGTCTGCCACAGCGTAAGCACGGCCCGACGCAGCGCTTCTTCGTTGACTGCCAGCTCATCGGGCGTGAGCGTGATGCGATCGCGCTCGTCGAGCAGCGCGGCGATCTCCCGCTCGCGGTCGAGCGTGCTGCGGCGCCGCACCTCGGTCGGGTGCGCGGTGAGCACCGGGCAGATCAGCGCCCGCTCGAAGAACGCGCGCAAAACCGCCGGCGATCGGTCGGACTCGCGCACGGCGGCGACCGCGCGCGCGACCGTACCTTCACGCGGCGTCGCGGCGGCCATCGCGTGTGCGCGCGTCCGCCGGATGTGGTGCTGATCCTCAGCCAGATTGGCGAGATGCGAGAAATAAGTGAACGATCGGATTACGCGCGTGGTCTCGTCGCGGGTAAGCCGGTTCAGGGTCGTTTCAAGCTCGCCGCGGGCGGCCTCGTCGGCGTCGCGATGGAAACGGATCGATGAACGCCGGATGCGCTCGACGATCTCGAAAATCGCCTCGCCTTCCTGATCGCGCAGCGTTTCGCCGAGAATCCGTCCCAACAGCCGGATATCGTTGCGCAGCGGCAAATCCTTGTCGGGGATCTCAACAATGCCTGGTGATTCGCCGGGTGCCCCCGATGTTCTTGCAATCATCGCTCAGGCTCCGTCGCTGCGATGAGCCCGCGAGTGCCATGGCGCGGTACACGCACCGGTTGCTTTCAGGCCGCTTTGGATTGCCATCGCCGGTTATTTCGGTTGAGCCGCAAGTCGGATGCCGATATTTAGCCGAACATCGATGCGATTGTCTCACGCTTCATTGCCGCATGATGCACCGGTCTGGAGTCGCCATGACCGGATTCTTGCGCCCGGCCGCGGCCATCTGCCGACAGGGCCCGCATGACCGTCGCAAACTGGAAAGCCCGGCAGATCGTTGCGGTGGCCGTCGGCAATGCGCTCGAGTGGTACGATTTCGCCATCTATGGCTATGTCGCAGTAACCATTTCAAAGCTCTTCTTTCCGCCCGAGACCGGCTGGGCTCCGTTATTGGCCACGTTCGGGCTTTTTGCGGTGTCCTATGTTGTTCGGCCCGTCGGCGGCATCCTGCTTGGGCACTATGCCGATCAATACGGTCGCAAGGCATTGTTGGTCTTCGTGATCGGTTTGATGTCGGTTGCAAGCGCAATGATCGCTGCGGCGCCTACTTATCAGATGATTGGTGTCGCTGCTCCGTCGCTCATCGTCGTCGCTCGAGTTTTACAGGGCCTCGCCGCCGGCGGTGTTTTCGGTAGCGCCACGGCTTTCCTTGTCGAACACGCACCGGCGAAAAGCCGTGGACTCTACGGCTCCTGGCAATTCTCAGGACAAGGAGCGGCCATCATGCTTTCGGGCGTTGTCGGGATGTTCGTGACGCATTACCTCGATCCTCGCCAATTGGAATCCTGGGGATGGCGTCTGCCGTTCCTTTTGGGCTTAGTGCTCGGGCCCATTGGCGTCTATATCCGATTTAAACTTTCGGAAACGCCGGAATTTCTCGAAGAACAGTCGCGTCGTGGCGACGGCAGATCTGTGATCAGTATGATCGCCACGTACAAATACAATGTGTTGATCGGCCTCGGACTCGTCGTGGGTGGAACGGCCGCTTTTTATGTCCTGTTTGTCTTCATGCCGACTTATTCGATCCGGGTGCTCCATCTGGGTTCAGCGGTGTCATTCTTGGCGATCGTCGCCGCGGGCCTGACCGTCGCTATTTGTTGCCCGTTGATGGGATTGATTTCGGATCGAATTGGGCGTTGGCCGGTCATGATGGCGGCAGCCACGACCTTCCTGGTTGTTGTTTATCCTGGATTCCGGTGGTTGCAGGTCGCACCGAGCGGCACGACGCTCGTCATGCTTGAGCTGGGATTCGGGTTCCTGTTTGCAGCCTATGCGGGGCCAGGCGGCGCCACGATTGCGGCGCTTTATCCCGTGCAGAGCCGCGCGACGGCAATGGCTATCGCCTACAACGTGGCCGTCGCAGTCTTCGGTGGCGGCGCGCCAATTATTGTCACTTGGCTCATTGCTCGGACCGGCGATCCGATCGCGCCTGCGTACTACGTCATGACCGGCGTGTTCATCAGCGTGCTCGCGCTCGCGGCAATGCGATCGCTCGGCGCAGTCGACGAGAAAGGATTACACGTTAATTCCGGCCCGTTGCTCGGCATGCGGAAAGATTGACCGAGGCGGCAATCCCATTGGCCGGTTCAGATCGCCGGTCTCGATGCGAAGCCACGATTCCATTGCGGCATCGCGTGGACAGGTGAGCAAATCATAGCGATGCAATTCGTCGCCCTCGTCCGGGCGCGTACGCCAAATCCCAAGGTCGATGCCGGTCATGCCATAGACGTCGAAGGCGTGGCGACGCACGAGCGCCCCCTCGATGATTGCGACGAGCCATGACCAGCGCCAATGACAGAGAGCCCAAAGATGATGCAACCGCAGCATGGCCGCGAGCGTATGCCCGCCTGTTACGCCTTGGGCCAAGTAGACCGAGCCTGTGCAGACGACGTGACATGCCTTGATCGTTTTGGCGACGTTGGCGCGAACGACGCATTTATCCGGGGCTTGCCACATGGTTGGTGGATGCATCACCCAGAAACGGCCGTTTTCCATTTCCTCGGCCAGGCTGTGTTCGACCCAGATCAAACGCGACGCGATGCAACCTTGTGGTGCGTTGTCGCGCATCAACGCCATCACGACCGTGTCGGCCGGCTTGGCATTCGGGTGGAAGCGCACATCGTTGGTTTGGATCAGCCGCTTCATCCGCCCACCGCTTGTCCGATAAAGTTTATCGGCGCTGGCGAGGTCACGGCTGACGACGAGCCGAAGGCCTTGTGATTCGAGTGAACTTAGCAGCGGCGGAATGAGCGCCGCGCCGACCGTATGGATCCGATCGAACGGGAGCGCCTCGTCCGGCATGAATTCATCGAGAAAATCATGGAATTCATCGCGGAAGAGCCGCGCATCGTTGCTAGGAGCGTGACCGCCGTCGTGCATGGTTTCGGTGCCTCAGGAGCCGTTTTGCAGAGCGCTCACGTCCGGCTCCCGGTCGAAAAGCGCCGCGCCGACCATTCGTGCGCGCTCACACGTTGGGACATAGCCCGGACTCGTTCCACGTCGGGCATTCACGGTCGTGATTGAAGCGTGGCGCGCGCGTTTCATGGGTTGACCGGCCCGCTACCGCCGGCTGCCCGGCCGGCTACCGGTGTCTGGCACCGGACCGCGACCAGCATCAAATCGACAGCAGCTTTCTGGGTCGAGTAGGGCAGGACGAGCACAGCGAAGTTGCGCGCGAAACCGTCGATGACGCCGTCAACATGTTCGTGGATCGGCGCTCGGCGCTCGACGACATCGGCAAACCACCGCAATGCATGCTTCCGCAGATCGGCAAGCGGCAACTCGTCCAGAGTTTTGCCAGTAAAGTCAGCGCCGAGTCGTGAGACGAGCTCGGTGCCATGGAGACGGATGCGGAAACCCTTCCGGCCTGGAATGACATCGATGAGCGCGAGATGCCCGAGGATGTATCGCATCTTGATCGGGTCGACGCTTTCTCGCGTCGGCATCGGATGGCTGCCACGCTCGTGGTCCCAATATTGATAGAGACGGCGCAGCAATGGATCGCCGATGACCAGCGGCACGGCGGTCAGTGACGTCATGGCATCCCATGCCCGGCCCAGACGCGCGTCGCGGTTTTGGGGGCGCAATGCGAGTATAAGCCATTGGAAATATTATAATAATTACTGCGTGTACAAGAACTGCCGCCGGCCTCGCCGCAGGGTCTCACGACGAGGCATACCAGGTTGGCTTCGCGTGCTAGAGTATGCATGACGAATAAAATGCGTAATATTCGGGACAGGTCTGGTGTCCCGCCTGACAACTTTGGAAGCGCGGATGGGGGACTTTCAGTCAAAGTTTCAGGAGGCGCTTCGTCGGCGCCTGTTCCCGAACGCGCCCTTGCATCTGAAGCAGATCGCGCGCGCGATCGGACGATCGGAGAATACGGTTACGCGCTGGTGGCGGGGCGAGACGCGGATTGCTGCCGACGATCTATTCCGCATCACCCGCTATCTCGTCAGTCGCGGCGACGGTACCTTTTTGCGCGACATATTTGAGGACCTTTTGGCGGCCGACGGCCTGCGCGTCCAGAACGAAGAAGAAAAGGTGCTTGAGCTAATTCGAAAGCTCATGGGACGCGTTGGCGCGGTCGACTCCGACGGCGGCGACCGCCACAGTTGGTTTACCGCCGACGGCGAGTTGGCGGCCGCGAATTCAGGACATGCGGCTTACGTTCGTCGGAACTTGGGCTTGCCCCACGGCTCAGGAGATTTGGCCGCCTATGCAATGCGCGTTCTGGGGTGGGTTGCCGTTACGGAGCGTACCGACGGGACGGTCGTTATCCGGCACGACGGTCGCCGCGTCGCGCCACTTGCGGCCGAACGCATCCAGGAATGGCTCGACGGATGTGCCGACCGCATCAGGCGCGTCCGCCGCTTGGTTCATATGGATCGACAATGGGTCGAGGCCAATCATACGGGCGCAGACGCGGCCGGGGCGGCAATTGCACGCATTGCGTTCATTTTGCGCGTCACCCGACGGCCATGGACCGTGAAGCCCTTATCGCTCGATCAAATTTCCGACCCGTTGCTCGGTGAATTGATGGCGACCTACCATCAGGCGCCGCATCAGTTGATCCATGCCGCCGCGAAATTAGGGGCATTCACGACCAGCAATCTCTTCGGCGTCAATCATGACGAAGTCGTTTCGCACCACGTTGCGACGGGCTTCGGTTTCGATACGTCTTTGCTGGTTGGAGTGAATGTTCTCGCGCGCGCCGATACCGACTATGCGATGATGGTGCACGCGCGAATTCTTCGTACGCGGCGCGAAGGGCCGAACTATAACGAGCTCATTGGCACGATCGACGACCGGCACGTTCGCTATTTCAATCTGGCACTGCCGGAGCCCGGACCGCCGGGCCGGGTATTGACGTCGACGGTGATGCTCGAGTGCGAGCGCGTCAGCGCCTAGTGCCGTTATACTGAGGCGTGCGGCATCCCGAGGCGGGCCGACGGCGCCTCACGCCTCAGAAGGTTTCGCGCCACGGCCGCAATTCGATCTCCCAGCTCCAGGTGCTGCGAGGCTGGCGATGGAGCTGAAGATAGGTTTGCGCGATGGCGCCAGGATCGAGCTGGCCGTCGTTGCCGTCGCTGCGGCCGATGGCGCCGTCGATCACGACATGGCCGACATGGATGTTCTGCGGTTGCAGTTCGCGCGCCAGCGCCTGGGCAAGGCCGCGGAGCGCGAACTTGCCCATCGCGAAGGGCGCCGATCGTGGATAGCCCTTGACGCTCGCCGACGCGCCGGTGAAGAGCAGCGTGCCGCCGCCTTTTTGCAGCAGCGTGCGCGCTGCCTGCTGCGCCACCAGAAAGCCGCCATAGGCGAGGCTCATCAACGACTGTTGCACGGCGGCGGCGTCGACCTCGGCGATGCTGCCGCGCACACGTTGGCCGGCGTTGTAGACGACGAGGTCGGGCGCGCCGAGCTCGGTCGCGATGCGCGCGAACAGCGCCGCAACGTCGGCGGTCTTGGTCGCGTCGCAGGCATAGGCACGGGCGCCGGTTTCGGCGCACAACGTTTCGAGCTTGCGGATATCGCGCGCCGCCAACGCGACACGCATGCCTTCCTTGGTGAAGAGCCGGGCGAGGGCGGCGCTCAAGCCGCTGCCGGCGCCGACGATGAGGGCGATCTCCGGCATGCGTCTTCCCGGTTCCGGGTCGTCGGCCTCAGTCGCGCCGGTCGGGCAGCAGCGCCTCAGCGGCGTCGCGCGCGGCCGCGCGCTTCAGTGCTTCGCGTTTCAGTTCGACCATCACCGGCTTCTGCTGGCGTGCGCGCACCATGCCGGGATTGACGTGCGTCGCCGGTCCGGCGGCGAGTAGGCGGAAGCCGACGAGCTGCGGTGCGTCGGCGGTGCCACCGAGTTCGGCTTCCACTTCCTGGCCCTTGAATAGCCGGGTGATATTGCTGCGCTCGAGCAGCGGCGACTCGAACGGCAGATCGCCGCTGACGCCCTGCAGGCGCAATGCGCCGCGGCGGGTTTGCGGGTCGAACCAACGGACGACGCCACGCGTCAACCGCTCGCGGCTCGGCGGCGGCGCCAGCGGTGCAACCTGGACCGGCTCCTTGTCCTTGACCTCGGCGCGGCGCAGTAGCGTCGGCGCCGGTGCAGCTGCGGTTTTGGTTTCGACCGGAGTCGGCGCAATCGATTCGGCCTCGACGCGCGGCCTGCGGCCGCGGCGTTTGGGCGCGACCGACACGGCATCGGCCTGATCTGGCGCGGCCTGGCCGTTTTTCGGCGCGGGCGCCTCGACCGGACGTGCGCTGTTCAGCCCGGCCAGCGTGCGATGCACGACGTCGATCAGCTGCGGAATTTCTTGATGCGCCGTCGGCCGCTCCGCCAGGAGCTTGGCAATCATGCGTGCGGTATTTGCCGTCGCAGAAGACATCATGGTCCCCTGTGTTCACTGATGGACTGGAACGGCCGCCGGGCGGCGGCGCGTGAAGAATGGACGGGACCAGCGGCATCGATCGGTCGCAACCGCGGTCCGGCGACTGGAAAATCTCTCATAGCATGCCACCGACCTTTGGCAAACGGTACGTTGAGGTGCGAAACGCACCACAGTGGATAAAAATTGTCGGGGCAATGGGTCATGACAATGATACGCAGGCCGCGTCCGCCGCAGCGTGATCATGCTGTGTCTCCGTGTCTGGCGCGTGCCGCCGATCCATGCAAGGGCCGCGCAGCAGCCAACGGCCCGCGGGTTTGACAGGGGCGGCCACGGATGATACCAGCGCTCAGGAGGTATTTCCGGTTCCATGCCGCGGGTTTCGGTTGGCGATTGCCATCTGCATTACGAGCGCGCCGGCGGCGGCTATCCGGTGGTGTTCATCTCCGGGCTGAGCGGTCATGCCGATTATTGGCGCCAGCAAGTTCCCGTCTTCGCCAAATCGTTCGACGTCGTGACGTTCGACCACCGCGGCGTCGGCCAGAGCGACCACAGCCGCATCTCCTACACCGTCGATCGCTTGGCGGCTGACGTGATCGGCCTACTCGACGCGCTCGGCATTGCGCGCGCGCACATTGTCGGCCATTCAACCGGGGGCGCCATCGCCCAGATTCTCGGCATCGAACATCCGCAGCGTGTCGCCAGCCTGGTCATCTGCGCGAGTTGGCCCAAGGCCGACGCTTATTTCCGCCGGCTGTTCGCGCTCCGCAAGGAGATCCTGCACAGGTTCGGTCCGGCGGCTTACGTCCAGACGAATTCGCTTTTCCTTTATCCGCCATACTACATCGCCGAGAACAACGAAAAGCTTCGCCAGATGGAGGCGCAACATCTCGCCACCTTCTCGCCGCCGGAAATCGTCATGAGCCGCATCGACGCGATCCTGGCGTTCGATCGCACGGCCGATCTCGGCCGCATCCGCACGCCGACGCTGGTGATCGCAGCCCAGGACGATGCGGTGACGCCGGCCTATTTCTCGGAACACCTGGCGCGCGCCGTTCCCGGCGCCGAGGCCAAGTTCCTGGCGCAAGGCGGCCATTCGTTCCCGCACACCATGGCGCGCGAATTCAACCACGCGGTGCTACCCTTCCTCGCCGCACATACGCCTGCCGTGGCCGCCTGAGCGGCGTCTCCTCGGTCGCGAATCGCCGCGAAATCGGCCGCAAAACCGGGACTTGCGCCGATACCAGGGCGGCGTCGACGGCGTGCGCCAAGCGTCAAAGGCGCGGCGTTCATGGATTCTTAAAAGTTATGTCGAATTCAGGACTTAAATCGTTCTTTCAGGATTCGAACGGACTATAGGAAGCGCGGCAGGCTGTGCCGCGTCCCGAGACCCTGTTTGTTCTGATGATGGAAAAATCGCGCAAGGCCGACGAAGAGACGGTGCTCGCCGCGCTCGCCGCCGCGGGCGACGTTGCCTATATCTGGGACGCCGCCGGCGACCGCATCGAATGGCACGGCGCGATCGACGGCTTGACGCTGTCGATGGTGCCGACCGGCAAGGCGCTCACCAACCGCATCCATCCCGACGACGTGCCGCTGCGCGATCAGCGTTTGGCGGCGCACGTCCAGCGCGGCGGCGAATTCGATTGCGAATACCGCGTCCGCCTCGACAACGGCGATTACGCTTGGGTGCACGATCGCGGCTCGGCGAAGATCGTCGCTGGCAAGCCCGCGCGCATCACCGGCGTGTTGCGGCTCGTCACGTCGCGCAAGGCGGTCGAGCAGCGCCTCGAGCAGTTGGCGCATTACGACGAGCTCACCGGCCACTTCAACAAGAAGCGCCTGCGCGAGGCGCTCGACCAGATCATCGCCGGCAGCCTGCGCTCCGGCAGCCCCGGCGCCTATCTCGCGGTCGGCATCGACAAGCTCGGCACGATCAACGACGCCTACGGCTACAAGGCCGCCGACAACGTCATCATCGAGGTCGGCCAGCGGCTCGATCACTGCCTGCGCGTCAGCGACGTCGTCGGCCGCGTCGGCGGCGACCGTTTCGGCATCGTCCTCGCCGATTGCGCCGAGCACAACGTCGCCATCGCCGCCGAGAAGATTCTCTCCGCCGTCAGCCAGGTGCCGATCGACACCGCCGCCGGCCCTGTCTATGCGACGGTATCCATCGGCGCGGCCGCGTTTCCGGAACAGGCCAAGACCTCGCACGACGTCATGACGCACGCCGAGACCGCGCTCGCCGAAGCCAAGCGCGCCGGCCGCGACTGTTTCGTGCCCTATCGCTTGAGCGAGGAGCAGCGCCGTCGCCACCGTCACGGCCTGGCGCTGGGCGAGCGCGTGCAGCGCGCGCTCAAGGAGGATCGCCTGGTCTTCGCCTATCAGCCGGTGGTTTCGGCCGAGACTGGCGAGGTCGATTTCAGCGAATGCCTGCTGCGCATGGTCGCCGAGGACGGCAAGATCGTGCCGGCCGGCGATTTCGTCGCCGCGATCGAGCAGCTGGGCTTCATCCGCCTGATCGACCGCCACGTGCTCGACAAGGCGGTGCAGGAAGTCGCCGAGCATCCGGCGGTCACGCTCGGCTTCAACATCTCGGGCCTGACCGCGACCGACCGCTCGTGGCTGCGCGCCATCACCTCGATTTTGAAGAACCGGCCGAACGTCGCGAGCCGCCTGGTGGTCGAGATCACCGAAACCGCCGCGCTGCACGACATCGCCGAAAGCGCGCGCTTCGTGCGCACGCTGCGCGACCTGGGTTGCCGTGTCGCGCTCGACGATTTCGGCGCCGGCTTTACCTCGCTCCGCCACTTGCAGCAGCTCGCGGTCGACACCGTCAAGATCGACGGCTCGTTCGTCCGCAACCTCGCGACCAGCGCCGAGAATCAGGTCTTCCTGCGCCACCTCGTGGGTCTCGCCAAGGGCCTCAACCTGACGATCGTCGCCGAGTGGGTCGAGAACGCCGCCGAGGCCGAAATCCTCCGCAGCGAAGGCGTCGAATTCCTCCAGGGCTATTTCTTCGGCGCGCCGACGCTGGAAAAGCCCTGGCTGCGCAACAGCCACGCGCACACCGGCCTGGCGTCGTAAGGCCCACGCGGCGAAAAACGCCGGCGTCTAGCTTTTCGGCTTGGTGAACTGTTCGATCTGACGCTGGAGCGCGTTGATGCGCTCCTTGAGGTCGGCCATCGCCGCGTCCTTGTCCTTCTCGGGCGGTTTCTCGGCCGCGCCTTGGCCCGTGCCGCCGCCGGCGAAGGGCGGCGTGAACATCTTCATCGTCTGCTCGAGGATCGCGAGATTCTGCTTGCCCATCTCTTCGAATGGGCCGAACGGGAACATGCCGCCGAACGCATCCTGGAGCGATTTGCGCATCTGCTCCTGGTTGCGGCCGAACGCCGCCATGACGTGCTCGAGATAGCGCGGCACCAGCCACTGCATGCTATCGCCGTAAAGCCCGATGAGCTGCCGCAGGAAACTCGTCGGCAGCAGATTCTGGCCGCTCTTCTGCTCTTCCTCGACGATGATCTGCGTCAGGACCGAGCGCGTGATGTCCTCGCCGGTCTTGGCGTCGTAAACGACGAACTCGCCGCCGTCCTTCACCATCTTGGAAAGGTCGTCGAGCGTGACGTAGCTGCTGGTCGCCGTGTTGTAGAGCCGCCGGTTGGCGTATTTCTTGATGACGGTCGGCGCGGTCTCGCCGCCGGTGGGGCCTGCCGCGTGGGCGGTATCCGCTGCCATGGGCGCGAGCATACAGGCCGCCATGCCGCGCTGCAACAAACCGCGACCCGCGTTCAGGACGGCGGCCGCCGCCGGCGCTCCTGCGCCCGGATGGCGAAGAACCCGCCGCCCATGAACGCGATGACCGCGAGCCAGCCCCAGTTCGCCCACCAGGCCAGCCGCGGTCCGCCTGAATTGGTCGCGATATACCAGAACAGCGCATAGGCCCACGGCACGGCGGCCACGGCTTGAAGGAGTAGCTTGTTTGGCACCACGGGAAGCTCCGCCAGGGCGCGAAAAGATGCCGGCAGTTTACAAACGCGCCGGCTCCGCCGCTAGGCGCGCCTTCGCGCATTTCATGGTCGGCTTCGTCTTGCGAAGCCGTCACGAAAAGCGCCTATAATCGGCCCATGGGGGAACCGCCCGATCTCGCCGCGCTCGCCCGCCGCTATGTCGAGCTGTGGCAGGATCAGTTGACGGCGATGGCGGCCGATCCCGCCTTCTCCCAGGGCATGGCGGCGCTCTTGGCCGGGCTCACGCCGCTCTGGCCGCAACCCGGCCAATGGCCCGCCGCACCGGAGGGAGCGCAACGCGGAGCATATGAATTCACCCGCGCCTTCCAATCGGCCGCCGCGGCAGGGTCCGCGGCCGCTGGCGCTGCATCTCGCCAACGCCAGCCTGACCTGGCTCTCCTCGCAAGCCGCCTTGCCGCTCTGGAAGACCGGCTCGCTGCCTTGGAGTCCGCATCTCGCGGCCGAGGCGGCAAGCCTCGCGCAAAGCCTCAACGGCCTAAACGGCGCCGCCGCTGATTTCCCCGCCGCGCTCGAGCGCGAGCTGCGCCGCCGCGCCGACCTGTTCCTCACCGGGATCGACCGCTACCGCCATCATCCCTATCGCCGTGCGCTGCCCGACATGCCCTTGTTGTGGGAGGAAGGCACCACGCGCCTGTTGGATTATTCGCCCGCCGGCGGTGTGCCGCTCCTCGCCGTGCCGTCGCTCATCAATCGCTACTACATCCTCGATCTCGCGAACGGGAACAGCCTGCTGCGGTCTCTTGCCCGTGAGGGAATACGTTCGTTCGCGGTGGATTGGGACGCGCCGCTTGGTGAACGCGCGTTTACGCTCACGGATTACGTCGCGCGGCTCGAACGCGCCGCCGAAATCGCGGTCAAGGCATCGGGCGGGCAAAAGCTCTGCGTCCTGGGATATTGCATGGGCGGGCTTTTCGCGGTGGCGCTCGCCGCGCGGCGGCCGGATCTGGTGTCGTCGCTGGCGCTCCTTGCCGTACCCTGGGCCTTCCATGCCGAGCGCGCCGACCATGCGAAGCTTCTGGGCGCGATGGCCGAGCCTTTCGCCCGCGTGTTCCGCGAATGGGGCGAGGTGCCGGTGGACGTGCTTCAGGCGCTGTTCTCTTCGCTCGATCCGCTGCTCGCGGTGAAAAAATTTACCAAGTTTGCCGAGCTCGCGCCCGACAGTCCCGCCGCCTTGGGCTTCGTCGCGTTGGAGGATTGGCTCAACGACGGCGTGGCGCTGGCGCTGCCCTCGGCGCTCGAATGCCTGCGCGAATGGTATGGCGAGGATCGCCCCGGCCGCGGCGAATGGCGCGTCGGCGGTAAGCCGATCGTGCCGGGCGATGTCGCGGTGCCCAGCCTCGTCATCCTGCCGGCGACCGACCGCATCGTGCCGCCCTTGAGCGCGAAAGCGCTGGCCGCTTCGCTGCCCAAGGCCACGGTGATGACGCCGCCTTTGGGCCATATCGGCATGGTGGTGGCGCGCGACGCGCCGAAGATCGTGTGGGGAAAGCTCGGCGCGTGGGTGCGGGAGCAAGCGAAGTCCTCGGGGTAGATCAGCGGTCGCCAACTTGGTGAATTCCGGGTGACCTACTTCTGAAATCCAAACGGCGAATGATCGATAGCCTTTGTTGCCGTTGACCGGTCGGCGCGCCTTGTATGAAATCGAACACGCTTATCGAACTTGGTTCCTTCTCGCGGGACGATCCAATGCTCCAGGAATTCGAGCTCGAACGAGCTGTCCGCTATCTGATATCCGTGTATGGCGATTGGGCGGGACCGCGCGCGGAGAAACGCGCGAGTGATCTTACGCGCGCCGGAGACGGCGACGCCGCCGGGATTTGGCGATCGATCGCCGGAAAGATCGGTCAGGGCCCCGGTTCAAACCCGTGCGCCGGCACCGGACAACCGCAAGTCAATCGAGGATAAATCAGAGGTCACCGATTGCCGGCCTGATCGGCGGTACCGCGTTTTTAAGGAATTTCGCGGTCGCTGCGGAACCTCGAAACGCGTGAGCCGCCGCCTTGGGCCTCGTTGCGTTGGAGGACGGGTTCAACGACGGCGTGCCGACGGCAAGGCCATCGTGCTGGAACAGATCGCCTTGCCGGCGCTCGCGATCCTGCCCGAAACGGACCGCCGCGTGCCGCCTTTGAGCGCCAAGGCGCTCGCCATGGCGCTGCCCAAGCCGACGGTGATGACGTCGCCGCTGGGCCATATCGGCATGGTGGTGGCCCGCGACGCGACGAAGGCGGTGTGGCCGAAGCTCGGCGAGCCGGATGATGGGTAACACCTAATAAGAGTCATAGCGACCGATCTGCGGTCAAACTATCGTTGGTCTGTCAATGTGACACGCAATAGACTGGGTGATGCGGCCCAATAGAGGGGACTTTCTATTATGCCTCGCGACTATGAAAAACGCTGGCCAGATTGTGATGTGCATCATTTGGTTTTATCGAATGAACGCTTCATCGTCTTTTTGGACGATGCATTGGATATCGATTGGACAACGGGAAAGGTGTATGAGGGTTATAAGGACCAGAAAGCGCACAACGCGATAATAAACGACGCGGCATTACTCGAGGCCACGCCGTGTAACGGCTTGCCGGTTGCCACGAAGACGCAATTCAAGCGATTAATTGGAGAGGGGATTGCCCGTAGTCTGGATCACGATTACGACGGCGCGAAGAAGATGCTCCGCGCCGCGACCGATTACATTTTAGCGCGGAGCCAGGAAACATCACGCTGGTGGTATCTTTCCGCATCCGCCGGAATGACGTTGCCATTTGTGGTTTTGGGTGGCGGCTTTTGGCTGTTCCGGACGTTCCTCATCCAGTCGCTCGGGGAGGGTCCATTTTGGCTTTTTCTTGCCGGGTGTGCTGGTGCTGTCGGAGCACTTCTCTCAGTGATCGGGCGCGCAGGCAAACAGACGTTCGACTGCTCCGCTGGCCAATGGCTGCACTATCTAGAGGGTGCGTCACGCATATGCGCAGGCGCGATTTCCGGCCTTGTTATTGGTCTCGCCGTTCGATCAGAACTAGTTTTAGCCGTTCTTGCGCGCGGCACTAGAATGGCAACCGTCATGGTGCTGGCAGCGGTAGCTGCGGGCTATGGCGAACGGCTGGCTACATCAATTATATCGGACATAACTAACGTAGGATCGAAACCGTCGGGGGAGGCGGCACGTGAAGCGACAGGCAATGATAATTATAAATCCGGGTGAATACGGCGCCGACAATTATTGTGAAGGCGTGAATAAAGATGGCGACCTATATCAAAGGTTCCTCTCGTCCTCGATCGGCGGTTTGTGGAATTCCGCTGAGATAATTTTTTTGGAGAGCCCCGAGTTATGGAAGGTTCAGAGCGGCATTGCCGCCATGATGAGCGCTGATTATTCGATGGCAGTATTTTGCGGCCATGGTTACACCGACCATAATGATTCATCCATAATCGAATTAAAACGAGACATAGAAATACCAGCGACCGAGCTTCGAAGAGGCGCACCAAAGCATACTGTCATTCTCGATTGTTGCCGAATACGTACGCCAAAAACGCGCATGCTCGTTGAAGCGCGTAAAATGGCAAAGGCGGCACCTAAGCTGTATCCTTCATTGTGTCGTGAGTATTACGACGAGTATCTGACGAAGTGCCCTCCGGGGCTCGTCGTCCTTCAAGCCTGCCGAAGCGGTGAAACCGCAGGCGATGATTCCGAACGGGGCGGCTTTTACTCTTATAGCTTGCTAAGTCACATCCAAAATTGGTCTGAGACTTTCGAGGCAGCGCCGAGCGATTATGAAATAATTTCAGTGATAAAAGCACATGACGACATTTCTAATTCCGTGTCACGAATCAGCGGCGGCCGGCAACATCCTGAGATCATAAAGCCTAGATCTTCGCCGTATTTTCCCCTTGGAATCGTTGCGTAGTGTGCAGGAGCCTGTGTTGCCGACGCAGTGCGATGCGTGGCTACCCTAACTCGCGCACGTCGATCCCTGCATTGTCGAGGAATAGCGTCCATTGCAACCATACATCTGAGAAAAAGTCGTCGGCAAACTCATGAAGATCACCGACGTGCAAAAATGGCCAGTAAGACATTGTGCGTGATCCCGCATTGGGCCCATCCGTAATTCTTTGGCCACTTCCGGTCACGCCAGTGGTAAGACCAGGCTTTCTCGTCGAGTCCACATGAAAGTGTTTCGCTCCGGTTGCGAGGTCGTGACAAATTTCCAGCCACGACATCCGTTTATTTGCAACTAGATATTTCTCGAATTGGCGCAACGCCTTTCGTTCGTTCGACGTTGAAATGCCAAACTCGCTGCGGCGATCGACTGGAATTGCGTGAAACGTCCAGTCGAGAGCGCTCCATGCAGTTACCGCACAGTCGAAAACGATGTATGCAACGTGTTCGCGCCCAACTTTGTCTTCGGTATTAAGACGTCTGATGTCACGTTGAAGCTTCGCCAGTAGATCGCGTGGGCCCGTTAGGCCAAAGCGCGCTTTGTCGAGTCGCTCGTTTGGCATATAAAATCCCGGAGCGGCGTCGCGCCCCATTATCGAAAGATGCTTCCGGCGGTTCCCAACACGACTGAGGCGGCTGTCCATACAGCGGCTTTACTGTTTAGTTCTGCAGCTGAAGCTATCGCAGCTAGAAACTCGGACATCCAGTTACCTTCGGCAAGAAAAACATCGTCGAGAGATTTATCCCAAGATTGATCGAGGCAGCTTGGCCTGGTCCGAATCTGACTCGATCTAAACCAGTACCATGCAGCAATCAATCCGCAGATCAGATTTCCACCTGCGAGAAAATAGCTAAGGGTTTGCATTTTCCGTCCAAAAAATAGCTGCCAGCGGTAGCCGTAGGTGGGAAAGCTCGGCTAGCTGAAGAAAGGAAGCTTTAGTTGTCGCGGCCTGGACCGCCAGTGCTGTCTAACGCGCTCTGGGCGGCCAAGTCGAACACGCCCGTAAGCGTGCACGAAAACCTCTTTCAAACGTGACGTGAGAAATATGATCACGTCTTGGACTCCTCTATTCTCCTGGGCGGAATTAAGTCCGCTGCTCCGAGATGCGTATGCATCTCGCGCGGTCCCGGCTGAGCCCAGCAATGCTGGTGGAGAAAATGGAACCGCTGGCAACCAAGAACCCGATTATCAGATGGCATCGAGTCGCATCGAATCTAATTTTAGAGCAGCGTTTCTTCAGCCGCGCCAGCCGTTGCGGAAGCGGAGGCCGGGCTATTCCCCGGTGCTTATAGTCCTCGCGCACTATCAGCGCCGTTGACCTGATCCGGCCTGATTTGGTACTGAGAATATAACCTTAGAAATCCGCCCGGCCCGCGCGCCGGGTTTTTTATTGCCGGGAATCCGCGCGTCGCGCGGCTCCGCACGCAATCGCATTCGCTCAATCCCGATCGATTTTCCACCGCCCGCCCGCGCGGTCGCGTCGCCGCGCCTCGTATCCATCGGAAGGATTCCCATGAACCGTCGCATGCAGCTTTTCGTGAACGAATATCTCGTCGCCATGAACGCCACCGAAGCGGCGCGCCGCGCCGGTTATAAGCCGCACTATGCCGGCCTGCGCGGCTATGCGCTGATGCGCCGGCCGGATGTGCAGGTCGCCATCCGCGATGCCATGGATGCCCGCGCCGCGCGCACCGGCGTCACCGCCGATCGCGTCGTCGAAGAGCTCGCCGCCATCGCCTTCTCCGATATCCGTCATATCCTCGATTTCGGTCCCGATCGCGTCCGCCTTCTGCCGGCGGACAAGATGAGCGCGACCGATCGCGCCGCCATCAAGTCGATCTCGGTCCGCATCGGCCGCCGCGGCTGCGGCCATGTCCGCGTCCGGCTGCACGACAAGTTCGCCGCGCTGATGATGCTCGAACGCCATCTCGGCATGGATAACCACACGCTGGGCGATGCCAAGGCGCGCGCCAAGCTCGCGAACAAGCTATCCGCCCGCGTCCGCCGCGCCTTCGACCGTGCCGACCGCATGCGCGCCGTCGGCATCCTCGGCCGTGCCCGCAAGGCGGCCAAGCTGGCGGCGGAATAGGGACGGGCGCGCTATTTTCTTTCTCTCGCCTCCGCGAGGCGGAAAGGGCAGGCTTAGGGGTGATGCTCTCGACCCGACGTGCCGTGCTCCTTGCAATTGTCGTCGTGTTCGCGCTGTCCGCGCCCGCGCTGGCGCAGGCGCAGGCGCCCGCCGCCCAATCGCCTCCCGCACTTGCCATCGGCGGCCTGGTCAAGGCGCCGCACAGCTTCACCCTCGCCGAGCTGCAAAAGATGCCGTGGACAACGGTCGATGCGTCGTTTCAGACCGAGCACGGCCCGCGCCATGGCACCTGGCTCGGCGTGTCGCTGTGGACGCTGCTCGATCAATCCGGTGGTCTCGATGCGTCCATGAAGGAGTCCGTGCGCCACTGGCTGGTGGTCACCGGCCGCGATGGCTACGCCGTCGTGCTCTCTGTTGGCGAGATCGATCCGTCGTTCGGTCACGCGGCGGCGCTCGTCGCCTGGTCGCAGGATGGCAAGCCCTTCGATCCGGCCCAAGGCTTGCGCCTCGTCCTGCCCGGCGATCGTTATGGCGCCCGCAACGTCCGCGACGTGGTCTCGATCGAGGTCAAATAGCGCGCCGTTCGATGCTGAATGAGCGCTTGTCGCCGTTCCGATCGGTCACTGGCCGGGTTAATGGCCGATTGCCTCGGGGCGCTCCGCAATGCCAAGCTGCATCTCCCGCTCATGCCGAGGCAGCGAAGGGGTGGACCATGCCGTGGAAACATCGGTGGCATCAATGGCTGACCCGGAGCTGGGATGAGAAAGAGTGGAACGGCTGGGAAGCGCGCCTGCTGCGGATCGTCTACCTGACCGTGTGCATGCTCGGAACGCTTCTCGTCGCCCCTTTGATCCTGTCGGAGTTCCTGCACAGCTTCGTCTCCGGCCTGGTCGTCGCGGCCGTGATTTTCGCCGTCTATTCCTGGGTGATCGTCGGCCACTATCCCGAACAGCCGCCCGCCGGCGTCTGATCGCGCGCAGCACAATGCCCTTGTCGGTTGAAGACCTTTTGCGGTTTCTCGGCCGGTATCGCGACCAAAGATATAGATGCGCGTACTGCGGAAACGACTCGCCCGTGATTCTCGTCGAGGACGAAGAGAAGGCGAATCAGGGCGTGGCGAACTTTCGCTTCGTGCCGTGGGCCTGCGAAGGCGAGCACGATTTCTACGGCCTCTGTTGCACCAAATGCGGCAACACCAGCTTTTTTGCCGGCAATATCATCCGCGCATGGTTGAGCAAAGAGCCGCCGCCGAACGATAAATAAACGCCGTCGCCGCGCGTCGACTCGTTCAGGACGCGAGCTTCGCCGTCGCCTCCGGATCGCCTGCCGCCGCCTCGATCGCCGTCAGCCTGTCGGCCTCGGCTTGGGCGCGGTCGCGGGTCGTATAGAGCAAGCGCGGCTTGCGTTTGGCGTCGGGCGCGGAGCTCTCGACCGTCCACCCCACCAATCCGTCACGCCGGAATTCAACGATGCGATAAGTTGTCATGCGCGCATTATAGGACACGGCAATGTCACACGCCAAATCCGATCGTGAATTTCAAACCGGTCGATGACGATTCGAATCGCTGTGCATCGTCCTTGTTAACCAGGTGGCATCCTCGACTCGTCACTCGGCGAGGTATAGCGTCACTCCATCGGCGAGCTCGCAACGGGCCTTCGCCGGCTGAGAGAGAAGCCGTCCTCGGTTCAGGAGGATCGCGCGCGCTCCCGCCCGTTTCGTGGAGGCTGCGATGCTCGAAGACCTCAACATCGTCCGGCTCAACGTCCGACATTATGAAAAGCTGCTGGCGGCCGGCTGTTCCGCCGAGCAGCGGCAACAGCTTTTGGCCATGCTGGCGCACGCGCGGACGGAATTGCGCCGCGCCCGGGCTTGGGCCGCCACGCACAAGCCGCCGCTGTCGCCGCCGCCGGCCTAGCGCTGCCGCCGCGCTCTGCGACGCGAAATCCATTGCCGGCGTCCCGGCACAAGCTACGATGCAGCCCGATCCTGCACCGCGACACCGGAGGCCCCATGGCACAAAACCGCAAAGGCGCGGGCAAACAGCTCAAGCGCTTCCAGCCCAGCGGTCATCAGCACATCGCGCATCAAGCGCCGCACGGCCACGCCGCGGATAGCAGCCGCCAGGCCGAGGCCGCCGGTCAGCGCGGCGGCGCGCAACACGGCCGGTTCGTCGATCGCGCGCCCAAGGGCCCGCGCAAGGGCCAATAATCCCGCCGAACGGCCTTGCCGCCGCGCCGGCCCCCGAGTCGAGAATCGCATGCTAGGCAAGATCGTCGTTTCGGCCGGCCTCCTCCTCAACATGCTGGGCGCCTGCCTGCTCGCCTGGGACATCATCCTGACCAAGACCGAGGCGCTCGAATTGACCCGGCACTATTTCCCCGATGCCGGCGAAAGCAGTCACGAGAGCCGCAAGCTGTTGCAGGTCCAGGAGAGGCTGCGCGTGTCGCGCAACGCTCAGATCGGTCTGGCGCTGATCGTTGTCGGCCTGTGCGGTCAGCTCGTCGGACTCTGGCTGCGCTGACGCCGCCGGCCGCGCTACGCGCTTAATTCGCTTCGCGCGCCACACCGGCGCGGGTCAGCGCCACCGCCGTCGCTTGCGGTTGGGCCGTGCTTGCGTCGGCTTGCATGTCGGCCTTGGCTTCCAGCGTGACCGCGCTCGCGGCGGCTTGCGTGTCGGCCTCGATGTCCACCGCAACTGAGCTCGCGTCATCCTGCGTATCGGTCGGCGCGTCGGCTGCGACTTGCGGTTGGGCAGGAGTCTCGTGCGCGCCGAGCAGGCCCTTGAAATCCGCCTGCGTCACCTTGGCGCCGTGCTCCTCGCAAAGCTTGCGGCCCTTTTCCAGCGCCGCGTCCATCATGCTGCAATCCTCGCCGGTCACCATGCCGAGCGCGTCGTCGGTCAGCGACTTGCCGGTGAGCCCGGTCGCCACCAGCGACGTGCTGGTATATAGATCGCCGAGCGTAAAGGCGCCGATGATCGGCACGCAGCCGGACACCGCACCGGCAATCAGCGCGGCCGCGCCGGCTCGCAACACGGATTTCAAGGAAGCTCCTTCGGGCGCCGGAGTGGCACCGGCGGCCACCATGCGCCTTTGCGTAAGCCAATGAAAGGCGCCGAGCCGCACTCTTTCGTATCGCTGTCTCCGGCCTTTCGTATCGTCGTCCCCGGCCTTTCGTGTCGTCATCTCGGCGAGGCTGACGCTCCGGCTGCGCCTGACGCTGGCTTGCGCCAGCTACGCTAGGCCGTTGATTTTGCTGTGCACGATTGTGCGACGCGCCGGTTCCCAAACCGCACGGGCCGGATTATCTATGGAGGACGCGTCATAACGGGTAGGCACATCCCATGGCCGCATCATCCGACATCGTCATCGCCGCCGCCGTCCGCACGCCGATTGGTGCTTTTAATGGCGGTTTGTCGTCCTTGCCGGCGCACGAACTCGGCAAGGTCGCGATCGCCGAGGCGCTGAAGCGCGCGCGTGTCGAGCCGGCCGAGGTCGCCGAAGTGGTGATGGGCCAGATCCTCCAGGCCGGGGAGGGCATGAATCCGGCGCGTCAGGCGTCGATGGCGGCGGGCGTGCCGAAAGAGGTGCCGGCCTACGCCGTCAATCAGGTGTGTGGCTCGGGCCTGCGCGCGGTCGTCATGGGCTTTCAGGCGCTGCGCGGCGGCGACGCGCAGGTATTCGTCGCCGGCGGCCAGGAAAGCATGAGCCAGTCGCGCCACTGCATCCATTTGCGCAACGGCACGCGCATGGGCGACGCCGAGCTGGTCGACACCATGATCAAGGACGGGCTGTGGGACGCCTTCAACGGCTATCACATGGGCAACACCGCCGAGAACGTCGCGCAGAAATGGCAGATCACGCGCGAGCAGCAGGATAATTTCGCGCTGACCTCGCAGAACCGCGCCGAAGCCGCGCAGAAATCCGGCCGCTTCAAGGACGAGATCGTGCCGGTGACCGTCGCCACCAAGAAAGGCCCGGTGGTGGTCGACAGCGACGAGCATCCGCGTCACGGCACGACGCTCGACGCGCTCGCCAAGCTGCGCCCGGCCTTCGCCAAGGACGGCACGGTCACCGCCGGCAACGCCTCGGGCATCAACGATGGCGCCGCCGCGGTGGTGCTGATGTCCCGCGCCGCTGCCGAAAAGCACGGTGTCAAGCCGCTGGCGCGCATCGTGTCGTGGGCGTCGTGCGGCGTCGATCCGGCGCTGATGGGTTCGGGTCCGATTCCGGCGTCGCGCCGCGCGCTCGAGAAAGCCGGCTGGAAAGTCGGCGATCTCGATCTGGTCGAAGCCAACGAGGCTTTCGCCGCGCAGGCCTGCGCCGTCAACAAGGAGCTGGGTCTCGATCCCGCCAAGGTCAACGTCAACGGCGGCGCGATTGCCTTGGGCCATCCGATCGGCGCGTCGGGCACGCGCATCCTGGTAACGTTGCTCTACGAAATGGCGAAGCGTGACGCGAAGAAAGGCCTCGCGACGTTGTGCATCGGCGGCGGCATGGGCATCGCCATGTGCGTGGAGAGGGACGCGTAGCAAAGGCCGCGCGGGCGCGCGGCCGTCTTGCGAAGCTGACGTAAAGAAGAATTCGAGGGGAGGAACGATGGCTCGGGTCGCAGTTGTTACGGGAGGCACGCGTGGAATCGGCCGCGCGATCTCCGAAGCGCTCAAGGGTGCGGGCTATACCGTCGCCGCCAACTATTCGACCAACCACGACGCCGCCAAGGCCTTCACTGGCGAGACCGGCATCCGCGCCTTCGCTTTCGACGTCTCCGACTTCACGGCGTGCGAAGCCGGCGTGAAGCAGATCGAAAGCGCGCTCGGCCCCATCGACATCCTGGTCAACAACGCCGGCATCACGCGCGACGCCGTGCTCCATCGCATGACGCCGGAGCAGTGGGGCGCGGTCATCGCCTGCAACCTGACCTCGTGCTTCAACATGTGCCGGCTCGTCATCGAAGGCATGCGGACGCGCGGCTTCGGCCGCATCGTCAATATCGGCTCGATCAACGGCCAGGCGGGCCAGTACGGCCAGGTCAACTACGCCGCCGCCAAGTCGGGCATTCACGGTTTCACCAAGGCGCTGGCGCAGGAAAGCGCCGGTAAGGGCATCACCGTCAACGCCATTGCGCCCGGCTACATCGACACCGAAATGGTGCGCGCCGTGCCCGAAGAGGTGCTGAAGAAGATCGTCGCGCGCATTCCGATCGGCCGTCTCGGTCATGCCGACGAGATCGCGCGCGGCGTGCTCTTCCTCGTCTCCGACACCGCCACCTTCGTCACCGGCTCGACGCTGTCGATCAACGGCGGCCAGCATATGTATTAGGCAGTCGGAAACGGCCGCCAGTAATTTTGAATAATATCGTGCGTATTGTCGGCGATTATTGGCGCCGACCGTAAAAAAGTACGCACCGTCTGGGGGACTGTTCGGCGAAGATTGCCGACGCCACTCGATGATCGGGCTTGCTCGCGGACGGTTCCGTCCGAAGGGGGGACGCGAATGTCGAACCGATGGAAGGCTGTCGCCGCATTCGCGAGCGTCGCGCTCCTTGCTGCCTGCCAAAGCGCGCCACCCCCACCACCGCCGCCAATTCCTCCGGCGGCCGAAGACGACCGGCCACAATTTATGCAAGTCGGCCTCGCCTCTTGGTACGGACCGCGTTTCCATGGCAACAAGACCGCGGATGGCGAGCGCTTCGACATGAACGCGTTGACCGCGGCCCATCGGACCTTGCCGTTCAATACGTATGTGCGCGTCACCGATCTCGCCAACGGCCGTTCGGTCGTCGTGCGCATCAACGATCGCGGCCCTTACGACGGCCACCGCGTCATCGATCTTTCCGCCCGCGCCGCGCGTGAACTCGGGATGACGCACTATGGAACTGCGCGCGTCCGCATCGAGTTGGTGAAGGTCAGCGACGCCGATGCCGTGGAAGGCCGGCCGCCCGTATGGGCTCAGGAGCATCCGTAGAGCGGCTCGCGATCCGGCCCGTCTTGAGGCTATCATGAGGGCGCGGATGGGCATTTGCGGAGGCGGGGATGTATCGGAATATTTTGATTGCGACCGACGGCTCGGAACTCGCCGTCGACGCGGCACGGCAGGGCATCGCGCTCGCCAAGAGCCTCGGCAGCAAGGTGACCGCGGTGACGGTGACCGAGCCGTTCTATTTCCAGGACGTCAGTACTCCGGCCGATTTGCAGCCCAACTACGTACAAGCTGCGCAACGGCAGGCGAAGACCATTCTGGCCGGTCTGGCCGATGCGGCAAAGTCGGCCGGCGTTGCCTGCGAGACGGTTCACGTCGAGAGGGGGCCGCCCTACCTCTCCATCATCGAAACCGCGCAAGCGAAGAAGTGCGATCTCATCGTCATGGGCTCCCACGGACGGGGCGGACTTGGGGCGCTGGTTCTCGGCAGCCACACCCTGAAGGTGCTGACGCATTCGAAGATTCCGGTGCTGGTCTGCCGCTGAGTCCGGCGCCGTCCACGCCGCATTCCCGCACGAACACGCTCGGTCAGAGCCCGGTCAGGCCGGCGCGCTAGGCTTGCGTCTGTTGATCCAATGTTCGTGAGGGATAGACCCATGACCAGACTGAGCACTTTGACCGCACTTGGCGCGTTCGCGCTCGCCGTCGCCGTTGGCGCGACGACGGCGCTCGCGTTCCAAGGTGAGGAATATGCCAAGGAGGCGGCGGTAAGCCTGGACCAGGCGCGCGCCATCGCCCTCAAGGCGGTTCCGGGCACCATCGCCGACGAAGAGCTGGAGAAGGAAGCCGGCGGTAGTGGCCTTCGCTATTCGTTCGACATCAAGAAGGACGGCGCTACCTACGAAGTCGGCGTCGACGCGGCGACCGGCAAGGTCCTCGAAAACGCGGTCGAAGGTCCGAACCCGGACTGATTGGGATCAGCGCGGCGCCGGCTTCCAGCCTTTGGGCGCGAGCTCGAAGCCGGCGAAGTCGAACGGCGGCGCCACCGTGCAGCCCGCGAGGCTCCATGCGCCGAGGCTTTTGGCCGCCTGCCAAACGCGCGGTGGTACGACAAGCTGCGGTCGCTCGCCCGTCGCCACATCGGGCCCCAGCACATGGCGCTCGCTGCGTGTGCCGTCGGGCGACAGAAGCAGTTCGAGCGCCGCGCCGGCGTAATAGTGCCAGGCCTCGCTCTGTGCGATGCGGTGCCAGTGCGACACCTCGCCCTGCTTCAGCAGGTAATAGATCGCCGTCGAATACGGATCGCGATAGACCTCGCGGAACCAGCCGCCTTCCGGATGTGGCGCCAGGTCGAGCGCGCGGATGATGGCATCGGCGTCGTGCGCGAACAGATTCACGCGGGCGGTGGGACCGTCGTCAGCATCGACTTGCGCTTGGCGAATTCGGCGTACCATTTCGCCAACGCCGGATGCCGTTCGCGCCAGCCTTCGCCGGCATAGCGGAAGTCGAGATAGCCCAGGGCACAGCCGACGGCAATCTGGCCGATGGTGAGCGGGCCGCCGAGCGCGCCTTCGTTCGCCGCGCCGTCGAGCGCGGCAAGACCGTTGCGGATCTTGCGCATCTGGCCGACGCTCCACTCGGCCCATTGCTTGTCCTTGGGCCGCACCGCGGTCTCGTAGCGGTTGAGTACGCCGGCATCGAGCACGCCGTCGCCCAGCGCCTGCTGCTGCAGCGCGGTCCAGCGTGCCATGCCGGCGGCCGGAATGAGTCGCGACCCGGCATGCAGGCTGTCGAGGTATTCGCAGATGACGCGGGAGTCGAACAGGGCCTGGCCGTCGTCGGTCAGCAGCGTCGGCAGCTTCATCAGCGGATTCTGGTGCGACAGATCTTCGTTGGGCTGCACCGGCACGACCGTGGTCGGTACGCGCTCGATGCGGCTGTCGAGCCCGGTCTCGATCGCCACCACCAGCACCTTGCGCACGAACGGCGACGTCGGCGAATAGCGCAGCTTCATCGCGTTTTGCTTCCGTGTCTCCGTGGCGAATGTTTCCGCACGCTGGAGACCGTCCTTCGCCTTGTCGGCCCAATAACGGCGTTTATCCAGCCGACGTTCAGTATCGCAATGAAAGCGCCAGCGATCCGAATTGATGGGGGCCGCCGTGCTGCCCCTTGATCTCTTCGGTTTGGACGACCTGCGTATAGGACAGCCGCGCGCGTCCGAGGATGACGGCGAAGCCGACCTCGATCTCGCCGACAAGCGGCTGGCGGGTGGCGCTGGCGCTCGACCGGAAGGTGTTGCCGTCGATCGTGATGTCGTGCGCCACGGCTTGGCCGTCCGCGCCGGCGAAGAAATACCAGACCAGGTTGCGCGTCGGCACGTATACGTCGCTTCCGCTCAGCCCGGGATTGACGCGTGCCACGCCGTAATCCGAATCGAGCCCTTGGCCGATCCGAAAGACCGATCCGACCAGCCCATAGACCCGCAGATTGCCGGCTCCGCCCGCAACTTCGGGCAGCGCGTCCATTTGCAATCCGCCCCGCACCAGCGGAACGCGCCAGATTTTCTCGGCCAGCAGATCCGCGACCGGCTCGTCGTGAATCTGATAGTTCCAGCCGCGGCTGGGGCCATACCCGATGAGGCTGTGGAAGCCGTTTTGCATCTGCTTGGCCAAGGCGTCCGGCCCGACCACGCCCGCCTGGAGGCCGAGAATGCTGCGCGAGGAATCGCTGTCGTGCAACAGCGAGCCAGTCGCGGTCAGGACGCCGGCATAAGGCCGGTCGTGGGGATCGGGCGGGACGATCTGGTTGTTCGCCGGCGTGTACATCGATTGGGAAAGCTCGATCGAGTACCGGCTCAGCCCCGGCCCCCATAACCAATTCCCGAAATTCGACAGCGAGGCCGGCAGCGTACCGGTCGGCGACGTCCAGTTGAGGCGCAAGCCGTTGACGTAATATTTGTCCTTCAGCCCCGAACCGGTCGCGACCGAGGAATTTTCGTCCTGCAAGGTCCAGATGCCGGCGGGGTCCGAAGGCGGCTGTGCGATTGCCGGCGCGGCCGCCACGGCAATGGCGACGGACAGGGACGAAAACAGGGCCCGGGAAAGAAATGGTTTTATATCGCGTCGCACGCCAATCCGCCAAAGCGACCTGAATGGATTGCCAGCTTAGAGCATGCGGCGCTCAATTAGAAATTATCCTTCGCCTTGCGAATGGCGGCGAAGGTCGCCACCGCGTCGCCCGGCGCGCCCATCGCCCGTTGCAGTTCGGGCGCATCGGCGCGCAGGAACGGATTGGTCGCCAGCTCGTCGGCCAGCGTGCCCGGCACGGTCGATTGCCCGGCCGCGCGCACCGCATCGACGCGCTTGGCCCGGGCGACGAGGTCGGCGTTCTTCGGCTCGACGGTCAACGCAAAGCGCGCGTTCGCCTGGGTATATTCGTGGCCGCAATAGACCCGCGTCGCCGGCGGCAGAACCTTGAGCTTGCTGAGCGAGCTCCACATCTGTTGCGGCGTGCCTTCGAACAGCCGGCCGCAACCCATCAGGAACAGTGTGTCGCCGCTGAACAGCGCCTGCGAATCCTTGAACCAATAGGCGATGTGGCCGCGCGTGTGGCCGGGCACGTCGAACACCGTCGCCGCCTCGTCGCCGAATTTGAACGTGTCGCCGTCGCCGACCGCGACGTCGATGCCCGGGATGCGGCCCTTGTCCGCCAGAGGCCCGACGACGATCGCGCTCGTCGCCGCCTTCAATTCCAAATTGCCGCCGGTGTGGTCGGGATGGTGGTGTGTGTTGATGACATGGGTGAGCTTTAAGCCGCTTCTCTCAAGCGCCGCCAGCACCGGCGCCGCTTCCGACGGATCGACCGCCCCGACCGCGCCGCTTTTGGGTTCGCGCAGCAGATAGATGTAATTGTCGCGCAAAGCGGGGATTTGCTGGATCTCGAGCGTCATGGCCGCAGACTAACGCAAATCGCCGCCCGTGCTACACTCGAAACGATGTTCATTGATGTCGTTGATTTACGCGATTTCTACGAGCGCCGGCTGGGCGGTATCGCGCGGCAGATGATCCGCCGCCGCATCGGCGTGCTGTGGCCCGACGTCAAAGGCCTCAACGTTCTCGGCCTCGGCTACGCGACGCCCTATCTGCGGCCGCTGCTGCCTGACGCCGAGCGCGTCGTCGCGCTGATGCCGGCGCCGCAGGGCGTGCTGCCCTGGCCGCGCGACGCGCCGAATCGCGCGGCGCTGTCCGAGGAAAGCGAGCTGCCGCTGGCCAACTTCTCGATGGACCGCGTGCTGCTGGTGCATTGTCTCGAATTCAGCGAGCAGGTGCGGCCGCTGCTGCGCGAGGTCTGGCGCGTGCTCGCCGCCGGCGGCCGGCTCATCGTCGTCGTGCCCAACCGGCGCGGCATCTGGGCGCGCTTCGATCACACGCCGTTCGGCCAGGGCAATCCCTACACCACCGGCCAGTTGAGCCACCTGCTGCGCGACGAAGGCTTCACGCCCGAGCGCGGCGCCGGCGCGCTGTTCGTGCCGCCGACGGCAAGCCGGTTCTTGTTGCGCTCCGCGACGGTATGCGAGCGCCTCGGCGAGAGGTGGTTCGGCACTTTCGCCGGCGTCGTCGTCGTCGAGGCGACGAAGCAGATCTACGCGGCCAAGCCGGCGGTCGAGCGCCTGAAGCAACGCCGCCGCGTCCTGCTGCCGATGCCCGGCACGCCGAGCCCCGCCGGTCCCTGAGGACCGGCAAAAGTCAAAGTCCCGGTCTTTGAGGGCTGGAGCAATTCAGCAAGATACGTCATGCGATTGCCGAATACGCTTTCAGATCTCGCATCGTCGCATGCCGCTCGGTCTGCCAGTCGAGCGACCTCAGCCCCGCTCTGAACCAATCCACGATATAATCGAGGAACGCGGCTGCCGGTCATCGATGATGGCGACGTGGCGGCGGACCGGCGACACAGCCGCCGAGGTTTAGCGGGTCGAGCGCCGAAATTCCGTGCCTAGGGCATGATGCGCCAGGAGCCGTCAGGCTGCTGGCACACCGTGCCGAAAGCTTTGACGGGGTTTCCGTCAATGCTGATTGTCTGATGAAATTCGCGGCAATTCACTCTCGCCGCGGCTTGCGGCGGCGTGCTGTCAGTGACCGGCGGAGAGTAGCTGGTCGGCGGAGAGTAATTGGCCGGCGGATAATAGGGCGGCGGCGGATAGTAAGGCGGCGGATAATAATATGCAGGCGGGTAGTAGCCTACGACCGGCGGGGGAAAAACCGCCGGGAAACCAAAGTCGTGGAAGGCGAAAAAGAAACGGTCGCGGAAAAAGAAGCGATCGCGATCGTGAAAAAAGGCTGGGTGGCGAAACCTGAAATCCTGATCCGCCCGCGCGGGACTCACGCTGCCGACTGAGGCCGCGAGAACGAGGGCGACGCCAAAAGCCAATCTGGAGATCGAGGTGGCGGCTCGTGCTTCGAGCATGGAAGCCTCCTCATATCGTCTCCTTATAGGCGATGACCGACAGATTTGTCCTTGCCGTCGTGTTCACAAAATTGTGACGCGGGACACCGAGCGAATTCAATCAGCCCGCCGCTACTCGCCGCGGAATTTGATCGCCGCGTGCGTGCCGTCGCAGAACGGCTTGTTCTTCGACTGGCCGCAGCGGCACAGCGTCACGCGGTTGCGTACCTCATAGGCGAAGCCGTCGGCGGCGATCACCGGAATGCCACCGCGCAGCCACAACGGTCCGCCGCTGTGCTGCGCCGGATCGTCGACGACGCCGATCGACACCGGCAACTCGGGCTCGAGCGCTTGGCCCGTCGCCTTGTCCCACGCGACGAGACGCCCGGACGGACAATCCGCCACTTGCCGGACGAAGATCGCCCGCGTTTGCGGGCTGTCGGTGTGCCGCACCTGGTTCCACACCTTGCCGTGCGGATCGCAGAAGCGCGCAAAGGCGCACAGACTGTCGGCGTCGGTCAGGTTCATCGCCGGTCCGGCGAAGGTGCGCGCCTGTTGGCGATAGGACGCGCGGCTTGCGGTCTCGCTGCCGTCGAAGCCGACCTTCTCGTGGCTGCCGTCGCAGAACGGCTTGCTTTTGGAATGGCCGCAGCGGCAGAGCGCGTATTCGCCCTCGGTCGCGAACCGCTTGCCCTCGATCCATTTCTCCGAGCCGCCTTCGGCATCGACGCCGATGGTCTGCTTGCTCAACGGCACGTCGCCGCTGACGATATAAGGCCCGTTTTCTGACACGGTCACCCGCGCGTGGCTCTTGGTTTTGTTCATGACCCATCCTTTCCTGCCGGCGTGTCCGATCTTACTCCTTTAATCACCGGATCGGGCGGTCGCAGGCGTCGCCTGAAACGACGAGGTGGATGCTCGGCGGCTGCGCCTTGGTCGGCGGATCGGACGCTTGAATATAGGTCGCGTGCTGGCCGTCGAGCGCGCCGCCTTGGAAAGTCAGCGTCGCGTTGCCGGCGTCGAACTTATACGTGCCGCTGGCGCCGGCCGCGTCGCGATAGCGATGGTCGTCGACGATGGTGAAGTTGAGCGCCAAACGCGGCTCCAGCCGCCCGTCGCTCAGCGCATAGCACTCGTAGGCGCCGCGGAACACGTGCACCGGATGGAACGCCTTCTTGCCCTTGATCTTAAGCAGCTCGGGATCGTCGGCGATGCCGCCGATCGGCCGGGTCGGCTCGCTGCCCGGCGGCTTCAGCATCTGGGCCGAAAACGACGTGTCCATGGTGTTGAGATAGCCCAGCGGATGGACGCGGTAAGGGAATGGGCTCTTCGGATCGACCCCGATGACCACGGAATCGAGATAGCTCGGGCCGAACGGCGCATCGACCCGGTCGCCCACCTTGTATTGGGCCTGGGCCCGCGCGGTTCCGAGCCCGATGGCCAGCAGACAGCCAACGGCGATCAAGAGCGTGCGAAGTGGCGGTGTCATCGCGGTCCCCCTCCTCGATGCGCCGGCCAGTATGGGTACGCCGCGGCCGGAATGGCAAGGCGAGGGGTTATGCCCGCTATAATGACCGCCGACCCTTGTGGGAGGACGCCATGGATGTCGCCACCGCATCGCTGTTCGCGCGCTATCGCGCCTGGGCCGACCGGCTGACCTATGACTCCGTCGCCGCGCTGCCGCCCGGCGAAGCCGACAAGCCGCGCCAGACCCTGTTCAAGACGATCGTCGGCACGCTCAACCACAATCTACTGATCGATAGGGTGTGGCAGGCGCATATCGAAGGCCGCGATCACGGCTTCAAGGCGCGCAACGTGGTGATCCACGCCGATCTGCCGGCGCTATGGACGGCGCAGCAAGCGATGAACCGCTGGTGGATCGACTGGTGCGCGGCGCAGACCGACAAGAGTCTCGACGAGCTGGTGCGCTTCCGCTTCATCGACGGCGGCGAAAGCACGATGACGCGCGGCGCGATCCTGCTGCATGTCGTCAACCACGGCAGTTATCACCGCGGCTGGATCGCCGATATGTTCCATCAGGTGCCGCGCAAGCCGCCGACCACCGACCTGCCGGTGTTTTTAAGGGGCACGATGTTGTGAGGGCCGTTCTGCTCCGACTTATAGGCGATGTTGTACGACCCCGGAACAGCCGGTGCTATCTAATCCAGATAGATATTGCGCCGAAATCTGGATCGAGCCGGCGCAAGGTTGCATGCCCAATAGCAGTTCCAAGAGCCGTCGGAGTTGATTGGTGTAAAGGCGTCTCCGACCATATTTTTGCGAGGCGTTCGTAATCTGGAATTGTGGGTTTTAGCTTCTCAATCAGTTTTTGCCCATTCCACATTTTAGCTGAAAATAGGTTCACCAGATTTTGCGTTGCGGACTGATCAAGACCGGATTTGTCTAGCTGCTCCTTAGCTAAATCGCTGTTTATTGCTTTAAATTGTAGTTTGTTAGAGTCGTTAAGGCACGGCATTAGATGGCGCATCACTAACGCAAATTTCTCGTCATCGTTTCCAATATGGCTCTTCACTTCTTCAAGAGCGAAGCCGTCACAAAATATTCCTCCATAATTACCGATCAGAAGTCTTTCTAGCGGGATGCTGCCGACAAAATTTATTGAAATGCATTGCTGCGCGACCAAATAGGCATAAGAGCTATTCTCGAGGCTGACGTTATCGAGTAGCGGCGAAATAAGCGTTTCGACATAAACCTTGAACGCCGCTAGATTATTAATTCTGTTATTCCTCGTTTGTGCCATCAAAAATAATAACCCGAGTTCGGCAAACTCGTTCTCTGTTAACACGGCTACCGTTTCGACAGCCTGATTTAATACGAGAGAAACGCGATTTCGATCGGCGCATTGCGATCGTTCCGCGATCATTTGCACTAGTGTATCGCCAACTTGTTCGTCCCCTATACGAGCGTATGCATGCTGCGCTCGATTCAGGAGATATTGAAAATCTGGATCCTTGAAAGCTTCGGCGTTTGCTCTGTGCGGTTTAGAGAATTCGTTCAATATTTCTTGACGGAAGCGCTCCAACCGTTGGTTGGCCAGCCTCTCTGCATCCGCCTGATAAAGCGAGAGCTGTTTTGCCAAGCCAATCATGATCTCGTTCATCTGGGTTGGCGTAATACCGGTGTTTATCGTCACCGAACCGGCCGCCTGGATTGCGGCGCCGCCTTCGGCGACCTTTTGGCTTTGGTCTGTCATTCGCGGCCGATATTGGTGTCGCGGCCGGACTGAATTCCTACGCCGCCTGCGCCAACTTTCTGCCGCTGCTTTTGACGCGATTTCTTCACGACTTTCGCTGCGACTAATGCGCCAACGCCGAAAACGACCGCAACAGCGATCGCCAGAAGGCCTATGCCCGTATCCGTCGTCACGGCGCCGCTACCTTGCCCGCGACAGCAAGAACAATCCCTGCTCGGCCATGAGGTTGGCGAGCGCGCGGGTATAGGGCCGGCCGGAGCGATCCAGAGAAACACTGCGCTCGACGCGAATCCCTTCGTCGCGGCAAAGCAGCGCGAAGTCGCGGATCGTGCACAAATGGATGTTCGGCGTGTCGTACCACGGATAGGGCAAGAGCGCCGTGCTCGGCAGTCGTCCGGCGATCAGCAATCCCATGCGGATGCGCCAATGCCCGAAATTCGGAAACGACACGATGGCGTGGCGGCCGATGCGCACCAGGTTGAGCAGCACCTCGCGCGGCTTGCGCGTCGCCTGCAGCGTCTGGCTGAGCACCACGTAGTCGAACGCGTCCGACGGATAATCCTCGAGGTCGTTGTCGGCGTCGCCCTGGATCACGCTCAGCCCATGGCGCACGCACGAGTTCACGCCCGATTGCGACAGTTCCATGCCGCGGCCGTCGATGCCCTTGCTGTGCACCAGGTAATAGAGCAGCTCGCCGTCGCCGCAGCCAATGTCGAGCACCCGCGTCTCCGGCTCGATCATCGAGCCGACGAGCCGCAAATCGCCGCGCAATTCCGACGGCGGATTGAAGGCGCGCGCGTCCACGCTCATGCTCCCGGCAGGCCGCGATGCTGGGCGCAGCCGTCGAGAAAGCCGCGCAGCGTGGCGTGGAATTCAGGCTCGTCGAGCAGAAAGGCGTCGTGGCCTTTGTCGGTCGCCACTTCGACGAAGCTGACGTTCGCCGCCGCCGCGTTGAGCGCGTGCACGATTTCGCGGCTCTCGCGCGTCGGATAGAGCCAGTCGCTGGTGAACGAGATGACGCAGAAGCGCGTCGGCGAGCTGCGGAAGGCGCTCGCGAGCGCGCCGTTGTGCTCTGCCGCCAGGTCGAAATAGTCACAGGCGCGGGTGATGTAGAGATACGAGTTCGCGTCGAAGCGCTCGACGAACGTGATCCCCTGGTGGCGCAGGTAATTCTCCACCTGGAAATCGGCGTCGAAGCCGAAGGTCAGCGCCTCGCGGTTCTGTAGGTTGCGGCCGAACTTGCGGTGCAGCGCCGCCTCCGACAGATAGGTGATGTGCGCCGCCATGCGCGCGACCGCGAGGCCGCGCG
>DASYYB010000042.1:0-12324 GCA_035934235.1 Allostellaceae bacterium
GTCGGTGCCGGTCGCCAGCATGGTGTGCACCGGATTGTGCCGGTTGCCCCACAGGCCTTTCTGCGGACCGTTGCTGTCGTAAGGCAGCGCCAGCGAGAACACCTTGCCTTTGCGGATGAGCCGCGCCGCCGCCGCGATGTCTTCGGGCTTCACGTAGTTGAGCGTGCCGAGTTCGTCGTCTGGCCCCCACTTGCCCCAGCTCTTGAGCTTTTCCGCCGTCTTGCGCAGATGGGCCATGTCGAAGGTTTTGGCGTCGTAGCGTCGCGGCATTGTCGCCCTCCCCGTGCGTCTTTTGCTTATGGCCGGCTCGTACCGGACAACAAGGCTAGCGGCTTTCGCACAACGGCGGAATTTTTTTGTCGTACAGCGCCGCCCGGCGAGCGCCCTCTTCAAGCCTGCGTGAGCGCCTGTTGCCTTCGGCCCGCCGCGGGCCCAGATTCAAGGTCACCCGCCCCCGCCAACAACGAAACCAGGGAGACCGCGCATGTTGATGGGCCGCAAGAAGATCGAGATGCCCGCGCCCGGCGAGATCCTGCCCGGCCGCGCCACCAAGATGCACCTGACCGAAGCCCATTATGTCAACGGCCGGCGCATCGTGCCGCCCTTCCCCGCCGGCATCGAGACGGCGCAGTTCGGCCTTGGCTGCTTCTGGGGCGCCGAGCGCGCGTTCTGGCAATTGGACGGCGTCTACGCCACGGCGGTCGGCTATGCCGGTGGCACGACACCCAATCCGACCTACGAAGAGGTCTGCTCGGGTCACACCGGCCATGCCGAGATCGTGCTGGTCGCTTACGACCCGAAGAAGATTTCCTACGAGCGGCTGCTCAAGGCGTTCTGGGAGAGCCACAACCCGACGCAAGGCATGCGCCAAGGCAACGACGTCGGCACGCAATACCGCTCGGCGATCTATTGGACGACACCGGCGCAGCAAAAGGCGGCCGAAGCCTCACGCGACGCCTATGCCACGGCGCTGGCCAAGGCGGGCCTCGGCGCGATCACCACCGAGGTCAAGCAGGCCGGCGAGTTCTATTACGCCGAGGATTATCATCAGCAATATCTGGCGAAAAATCCGGGCGGCTATTGCGGCCTCGGCGGCACCGGCGTGAGCTGCCCGGTCGGCGTCGCGGCAGCTTAGCATCACACCACGCCGTCCTGCTTGAGTTTGGCGATATCGGTTTCGGCGTAGCCGAGCTCGCGCAAGACTTCATCGGTATGTTCGCCGCGATCAGGCGTGGCGCGCCGCAGCGCCCACGGCGTGCGCGACAAGTTCACCGGCTGGCCAACCAGCTCGATCTCGCCGAGCCGCGGATGTTTCACCTTGTGCGCCACCTTGAGGTGCTGCACCTGCGGATCGGCGAACACCTCGTCCATCTTGTTGATCGGCCCCGACGGCACGCCGGCCTTGGTCAAGAGATCGACCCATTCGGCGGAGCTTTTGCCCGGCGTCACGCCAGCGATGAGCGCGTTGAGCTTGTCGCGGTTTTTGCGGCGTGCCGCGGCGGTGGCGTAGTCCTTGTCGGTCTTGAGCCCGGGCTTGCCGAGCGCATCGGCCAAGCGATGCCACAACTCTTCGCCGGCGGTGGCGATGTTGATGAAGCCGTCCTTGGTCGGAAACACGCTGGTCGGAATGCTGGTTGGATGGTTGTTGCCGGCCTGACCCGGCACCTCGCCCTTCATCAGCCAGCGCGCCGCCTGGAAATCGAGCACGGCGATTTGCGACGCCAGCAGCGAGCTATCGACATATTGTCCCTCGCCGCTTTCTTCGCGCTCCAACAGAGCGATCAGCACGCCGATGGCGGTGAAGAGACCCGCCGTCAGATCCGCAATGGGTATGCCGACGCGCATCGGCCCGTGGCCGGGCTCGCCGGTGATCCACATCAGCCCGCCCATGCCCTGCGCGATCTGATCGACGCCCGGCCGCTCGCGATAGGGGCCATCCTGACCGAAGCCCGAGATGCTGGCATAGACGATGCGCGGATTGACCGCCTTGAGGCTGTCGTAATCGACGCCGAGGCGGAATTTGACGTCGGGGCGGAAATTCTCGACCACCACGTCGGCCTGCCCCACCAGCTTCTTCAGGATCGCCACACCTTCGGCGCTCTTCAGGTTGAGCGTCAGGCTGCGTTTGTTACGGTGGATGTTCTGGAAATCGGGACCGTCGCGCTCGCCGCCCAAACCGGAATCGCCCTTCGGGTCCTCGACCTTGATCACGTCGGCACCCCAATCGGCGAGCTGGCGCACGCAGGTCGGACCGGCGCGCACACGCGTCAGATCGACCACCTTGAAGCGGGCCAACGGTAGCTTGCTCATGCGGTCAGTCGCCGTGCTCGGTCTTGGGCACTAGGAAGCACAACACGTTGCCGGCGAGCACCGACGCCGCGAGGAAATAGAACACCGAGATCAGGCCGAAGCGGTCGGCAAGGAAACCGCCGACAACCGGCGCCAGCGCCGACAGCATCGCTTGCACCGTGAACAGCGCGCTGGTGATCGCCGCCAGATGCTCGGGCGGAGAGCGGTCGACCTGCCAGGCCTGGATCACCGGCCGCATCGCATAGAGAAAAAATCCGAGCACCGAGATGCAGGCGACGTAGGCCGCGTGATTGGTGATGAAGGTCATCAAGACGACGATGACCGTCGTGCTGAACATCCCGGCCATCACGATCGGCCGCCGGCCGATGCGATCCGACAGGATGCCGGCCGCCGGCGTCGCCACCATGCCGCCGAGCTGCAACACCATCATCGCGACGCCCATCAACACGGGACTCATGTGCAGTTCGTTCGCCAGGAACAGCGGCAGGAAGGTTAGCAGCCCGGCCTGCGTCATCGTGCGGAAGCCGGACATCAGGAAGAAGCTCCATTGCGCCCGCGACTTCAGCAACAGGGCGAGTCCCTTCCAATAATTCTCGCCGGGCCGCCGTTTCGGCGCCGAACGCGGATCGTCGCGGCCACAAACCAGGATTATGAGTCCGGCGCACAACACGCCCATCAGCGCGTTGATCTGCGCGGCGTGCTCCCACGAAAAGCTGAGCAGCAGCCAGCCCGCGGCGAGCGGCGCCGCGGCGTCGCCGATATGCGCACCGAGCGAATGGATCGCCAGCGAGTAGCCGCGATTGCGCGGCAAATGTATGGACAGGTACGAAATCGCGGCCGGATGCCACATCTGATTGGATGCGCCGAGCAGCGCCAGACAGCACCACAGCGTAACGAAGCTGCCGGTCGTGCCGAGCGCGGCAAGCGACGCACTGCCGAGCAGCAGCGCCAGCAGTTGATATCGGATGCGCTTGCCCGTCAGGTCGACGACGATGCCGCTTGGCAGATTCGAGAGCATCGAGCCGACGTAATAGGCCGTCGCCAGCAATCCGGCTTCGGTGTAGCTAAGGCCGAGGTCGCGACTCATCGCCGGCAGCAGCAGGAAGAAGGTCGCCGCTGCCCAATGCGTCGCGCCGTGGCCGAGGCTGACGGCGCCAACTAGCGTCTGGGTGCGCAGCGAACGCAGCGAGGGAACGGTTTCAACCGTCATGACCGGAGCGGCAGGATACACGTCCCGTGGCCCGCGCCCAAGCCGCGTGTGCCGCGGCCCACGTCGCGTATGGCGTTGCAACATGAGGCCGCAGCGCATGGTAATTATTTTGCGACCGCGCGGAATCTAGGCTCGACGTTTGGGACGGAGCATGTTTTGATCGCCCCACCCTTCGGACGGGGCCGGAGGAAACGCATCGGGCATGAACGTTCAGCACTTCATTGCCGCACACGGCGCGTGGACGTATCCGATCACCTTCGTATGGACATTCTTCGAAGGGGAGACGTTCGTGCTGTTCGCGGCGTTCGCGGCAGCGGAAGGCCTGTTGAACGCGCCGCTGCTCATGGTCGCCGCCTGGCTCGGCAGCTTCGCCGGCGACCAGTGCTATTTCTGGATCGGCCGGCGCTTTGGCCTGCGCGTGCTGGCGCGGCAGCCGAGTTGGCGCGAGCGCGTCGACAGCGCGCTGGCCTGGCTCAAACGTTTCGACATCTGGTTCATCCTGAGCTTCCGCTTCATCTACGGCGTGCGCAATTTTTCGTCGTTCGCGCTCGGCATCAGCGGCATCGGCTGGCGTCGGTTCATGCTTCTCAATTTCATGGCCGCCGGGATCTGGGCGGCCGTTTTCGTCGGCGCGGGCTATCTCTGCGGCCGCGAACTGCGGACATTGCTGGGACAGATTGCGCGCGATTTCGGATTCGCCATGCTGGCGGGTTTCGCGGTGCTCCTGATCGGCGCGCACGTGGCGCACCGCCTCCATCGCCGACGCCGCCGGCACCCCGTTGCGCACCGTTCGTCGTCGGCATAGGATTCAGTTAACAAGAGGGTGGGGACCATGTGGTTCAAGCGAGGAGTGGCGACGCTGGCGGCGTTTTTGCTGACAGCAAACACGGCGTTCGCGGCGTCGAGCTGCTTTCAGAAGGACGCGCTCGAGGCCTGGCAGGCGGTACGCTACATGACCGAGCTGATGGTACTCAACGACACCTGCCGCGTGCATGTCTACGAAGGCTTCATCAAAACGAATTTCGCGGCGCTCGATGCCTACCATAAGGAACTGGTCGCGCATTTCCGTGAGGCCGGCGACCGCCATCCCGAGGACACCGTCGACCGTTATGTGACGCACGCGGCGAACGAAGTTTCGGAAGAGGACGGCCAGATGTCGACGGCCGAGCTTTGCGCGGAGAAGGCGAGCTATTTCGCCAACGCCCAGTCGCTCGCCGGCGAGAAATTCCGGCAGTTCGTGGCCGACCTCATGACCAAACAGAAGAGCGATTTCCGGCCCTGCGTCGACCAACACACCGCCGCAACCGCGCACTGATCGACGGAATTAGCGCCGCTGCCAGCGTTCGCTGTCGAGCGCACCGGTGAGAACGCGCCGGGCGAGCAACGCTGGCGTCAGCGCCTTGAGACCGTAAGCGAAATGCGGCGCGAGACTGACGGCCATCAGCGCGAGATTACCGGCATCGGCCGCGGCCAAGACCGCGCCGACGCGCCGCACCAGGTCGAGCCGCGTGGCGATCATCAAAGTTGCGCCGAGGCCACCCGCCCAGACGCCAAGCGCTTCGGCCTCGGCGGCGGCGAGATCGGCCGGCAGCGCCAGAACGATCTCGGCATCGGCGGCGCTTTTCAACTGTCGTAGACGGTCCGCCGCGCCGGTGTCGCCCAGCGCCACTGCCGGCGTGTCGACGATGACGGTGCGATGGTCGGCGCCGGCGACGATGGCGCGCAGTGCGGCTGCGTCGTCGGCGACTGCCAACGCCATACCCAGCACCTTGACGTATTCCTCGAGCTGCGCGATCCCGGCGACGTTGCTGGTATCGACGCTGGCGGCCAGCGCGCGGCGCGGATCGAGCCGCGCCGTCAGCTTCGCCACCAACACGGTCTTGCCGGCGCCGGGCGGACCGACGACCAGCAGACCTGGCAAACGCAACGCATCGTCGAGCGACTGGAAACGATAATGCGCGCCGAGCGCATGTTCGAGCCGCTCGGCCGGCGACAACGTGCGGTCGGGCGCGGCGGCGTGCGCGATCAGACGCTCGATCAGTGGCTGCGGCGTGTGCTGCGTGCGCAGCACTTCGGCGAGAAAGCTGAGATCGTCGCTCGGCCATGCAAACGGCGGGGCGCCGGCGGCGCCGAGCAGCGGCCGGATGCGCCGAATATCGAATCCGTCCTCGCCGGAGCGCAGTGGCGCCGACGCGCGGTTTTCCTGTGATGCCGCCATGGTCGAATCATGCGGGCGAGGCGTTAAGAATTGGTGGGCGCCGCCGCCGGCAGCCGTTTCAGCATCATCGCGGCCACCGCCGACGCCGCCGACAGAACCGCCATCGCCAGATAGGCGCGGCCGCCATAGGCGCCGTAAAGCGCACCCGACAGGGGCATGGCGACGCCGTAGCCGACGCCGGCGATGACCGCGACGTTGATCGCCTGGACCGTGGCCATGCGCGCCGCTGGAATCGTCCGGCCGAGATAATGGACGGCGCCGAGACCGGCGCAGGCGATCGTGCCCGCATGCAGCAGCTGTGCCAAAACCAGCAGCCGCCAATCGCCGGCCAACGCCAGCACGGTCCACCGTACCGCGCCGCTCGCGGCGCCCAGCACCATCATCGGCACCGGGCCATAACGCGTCACCGCCCGCGCGCCGCAGTACAAGAACACCGCTTCGGCGGCCGCACCTTCGGCCCACAGCCCCGCGATCGCGGTGTCGGAGAAGCCTTGCGCCTGCCAGCGCAGCGAACCGAAGGCGTAATAGACGCTGTGGCTCGCCGCGAGCAGGGTGGTCGCCGCGAGGAACGTCAAAAACTGCGGCGTCAACACCAACCGCCACGTGCTGCTTTGCACCAAGTCGGCGCCGAGATGCGTCGCGCCGCGCGGCAACAGCAAGCAGCTGACGACGTTGAGCGCAACCAACGCGATCACCAACACGAGAATGATGTCAGGGACGCGGCCGTTGAGGATTTGGCCGCCGAGCAGGGTCGCGACGACGAACGCGATCGTGCCCCACATGCGCACGCGGCCGAAGTCGATGTGACCACGCTGCGTTGCGGTTGTTGCCAACGAGTCGGCAACCGGCAGCAAGGCCGCCAGGCTCCCCACGGCGAGCGCGTTGAGCGTCGCGAGCACGGCAAAGCTGTGTGCCCGAAAGCACGCCGTATAGCTGGCGACCCCGACGATCGCCAGCACCAGCATGACGCGACGCGGATCGCCGCTGCGGTCGGCGACGCCGCCCGTTATCAGCGTGGCCGCGACTTTGGCCCATTGACCGATCGCCAGCAGAACACCGATTTCGCCTGGCGACAAACCACGCGACGTCAGCCACACCGGCCAGAATGGCGACAAAATGCCGGCGGACAAAAAGAAGCCGCCATAGAAAAGCGACAAGCGCAGCGCGAGCGACACGGCGGCGGAGTGTGATCGGCGCGCGGCGCGGGCGCAACCCCACCCGAGTGCGCTTGACAGACTCGCCGCCCGCCCGCCACTCATCGCCGATGGATTGGGCCATCGCCGATTGGGGCGCGCTCGGTGCCTTGGTATCCGTCGTCCTCATCGACGTCGTGCTGGCGGGCGACAACGCCATCGTCGTCGGCATGGCGACGGCCTTGGTGCCGCGCGAGATGCGCCGCACAGTGCTGTTGGTCGGCATCGGCGCGGCGGCGGCGCTGCGTATTCTGCTCGCGCTCGCGGCCGTCGATCTGCTGGCGATCATCGGCTTGACGCTCGCCGGCGGCATCTTGCTGCTCTGGGTGGCGTGGAAGCTCTACCGTGATCTCGCCGCCCGCCCGCCGCACGATGCTGCATCCACAAGCCATCGCCGCCACAGCGTCGGCGGTGCGGTGACGCGCATAATCGTCGCTGACCTGTCGATGTCGCTCGACAACGTACTGGCGGTCGCCGGCACGGCGCGTAACCATCCGTGGATCCTGGCCGGCGGCCTGCTGCTGTCGGTGGCGTTGATGGCGGTCGCCTCGCAGTTCCTGGCGAAATTGCTCGAACGCCATCGCTGGATCGCGTGGGTCGGCCTCGCCATCGTCACCTACGTCGCGCTCCGCATGATCGTCGGGGGTTCGCTACAGGTCGCGGCCGCGGCGTCTTAGGCGGTTTTCTGCGCTGCTCCGGCCGGCGCGGCGAAGAACTGCATATTGTAGAGCTCGGCGAAGGCGCCGCCCTTGGCGATCAGCGCGGCGAAGCTGCCTTCCTCCGCAATCGCACCGTCCTTGAGCACGATGATCCGGTCGGCGTTGCGCACGGTCGACAGCCGGTGCGCGATGATGAAGGTGGTTCGGCCGCGCGTCAGCCGGTCGATTCCCGCCATCACCAGCGTCTCGGTTTCGACATCGAGCGCCGAAGTCGGCTCGTCGAGAATCAGCATCGGCGCGTCGCGGAGGATCGCGCGCGCGATGGTGAGGCGCTGCTTTTCGCCTTCGGACAACGTCGCGGTGTCGCCGAGAACAGTGTCGTAACCCTGCGGCAGGCGCACGATCACGTCGTGGATGCGCGCGAGCCGCGCGGCTTCCTCGATTTCCGGGTCGGTCGCCTCGGGCCGGCCGTAAGCGACATTGGCACGCACCGACATCGGAAAGATGAGCGGCGGCTGCAGCACCATGGCGATCTGCCGGCGCAGCGATTTGAGCGTATGCTCGCGCACGTCGAGGCCATCGATCAGCACGGTGCCGGCCGACGGATCGAAGAAGCGCGGCACGAGCGACAGCAGCGTCGACTTGCCGGCGCCCGACGGCCCCACCACCGCAACCTTGGTACCGGCCGGCACGCGCAAATCGATCCGGTGCAGCACCGGCATGTCGTGGCGATAACCGAAAGCGACGTCGCGCCACTCGACGTCGCCGCGGGCGCCCGCCGTTGGAAAATCGCGCGTACCGTCTTTGAGATCGGCTTCGACCTCGAGAATCTCGAAGCAGCGCGTCGCGCCGACCCGCGCGCCGGCGATCAGGCCCCAACTCTGGGTCAGCTGGTTCACCGGCGCATAAAGCTGCGCCAAATAGGCGATGAACACGACCAGCTGCCCGATGGTGAGCTCACCCGCCAGGACATTGCGTGCGCCGACATAGACCACCGCCGCGGTGCCGACGGCAACCAAGCCGTTGACCGCGGCAGAATAAAGCGTCTGCCAGCTATAGAGTCGCAGCGTCGCGCCCAAGCTCGCCTCGCTCGCGCCCATGAAGCGGCGATATTCGCCCTCCTCCTGGGTGAAGGCCTGGACGATCTTGATCGACTGCATCGCCCACTGGACCAGCGAATAGACTAGCGTCTCGCGCTCGCGCACATCGGTCGCAACGTCGTTGATCTTGCGGTTGAAGGTGCCGATCAGCACGAACAGCGCCGGCACCACGGTAAGCGACAACGCCGTCAGTCGCGCGTCGAGCGGGATCAGCACGACCAGCATGCCGCCGAGCAGGATCACCGCCGACATGATCGGCAGCAGCCCATTCATCAGCATGGTCTGCACCGCAAACGCGTCGGCGGTGATGCGATGCATCAGGTCGCCAACCTTCTGCCGGCTGTGGAAAGCGAGCGACAAGCGTTGCAGCTGGGCATAGAGTGCGCCACGCAGATCGTTGACCATGTTCTGGCCGACCGCGATCGTCGTGCGGTTGTGCAGGAACTCGAGCAGGCCGGCGCCAAGGTTGATCACGACCAGACCGACGCAGGCGACGACGAGCAGTGTCGCTGCGGACAGGCCGGCCAGCGGCCGCAAGGTCACCGTCTTGCCGCCGAGCACGTCGTCGATCACCAGCTGGAGCGGCCACGGCTTCAACAGATTGAAGCCGGCCATGAGGAAGACTTGCAACAGCGCCGAGGCGAAGCTCAGCCGGTAGGGCCGCAGGAACGGCAGCAGCTTGACCAGCAGGCCCATGCTATTGCGCGGCTTGGGCCAGCGGCTCGGGCGGTGCGCCGGCCGGCGCCAGCGGCTGCAAGCCTTCGCGCCGCGCCACGGTCTCGATGATGCCGTGCATCAGGCGGCCGAATTCGAGGGTGCGGTAGGCGATCAGCACCGCCTGGCAGAGGCCGAGCACGCCGATCACCACCGCCGCCATCGGCACGTCGAGAATGAGGGCCGCCGCCGTCGCCGCCGCCCAGCCGCGCAGAAGAAAGGCCGAAAGCCGGGACAGGCGCATGGCGCACCGCACGCGCAGCAGGTGCTTGCCGCTGCCGTGGTTCTCAACGCAGACCAAAACTAACGCGCGGCTCCACAAGCCGCGCGCGATCTTGAGATCCCATTCGTCCCAGCCCTGGTCGGGAATCACGAAATATTTCTGCGGCGCGAGAAAGCGCATCAAGCCGCCGAGCAGCACTTCTTTCTCGGCGCCGCCCTCGCTCCAATAGGACAGATAGAATGCGCGTTCGCGCCACGAACGCCGCGGCGTTTGCATCGGCGCGGGCGTCGTCGGCTCGAAATGCGCCTGCTCTGCCGCCTCGACTTCGCGGAAGCGCCATTTGAGCCGCTCCCAACCGCGCAACAGCGGTCCGAGATAGATCAGTAGCGCGATCAGCGCCCGTGCCTTCAAGCCCTTGAAGCGCTTATCAATGGGCGCCTTGAGCGCGCCATTGATGCACATCACCCACGTGATGACGATCGGCACGATCAGCAGCGACATCCAGCCGCCGCCGGCGAGGCCGATGACCGCCAGCACGATCGCGACCACGTTCCATTCGAAGGTCAGCGGCAGGTATTGGGCCAGCGACGACGACGGTTCGTAGAGCGTCTGAAACAAGCCACGGCCGAAGACGCCGGAATAAATCAACGGCCGACGCGACAGCAGCAGCGCGGTCGACAGATCGCCGTAGATGCGGCCGAGCCACTTCGCCTGACCGAACAGATTGAAGCGGAACGGATGCTTGGAATAGACCAACGCCTCGGCTTTGCCGTAGCCCTTCTGCTGGCCGACATAAGCGTCGATGGTGTTGCGGCGAAAATGCCAGACCATCGCCGCCGGCGCGAAGCCGATGGTGTAGCCCGCATCCTGGAAACGCCAGCAGATATCGATGTCGTCGCCCGCGGCGCGGAACACCGGATCGAAGCCGCCGAGCTGGAGCAGCGTCGCGCGCCGGAACGCCATGTTGCAGCCGGCAATGTGCTCGGCGGTATCGTCGGACAGCAGCACATGGGTCGGGCCACCGGGCGATACCGCGACCGCCGCCGCGGTCAGATTGTCCTCGGGCGGCGGGAAGTTGGGGCCGCCGCAGGCATGGAGATCGGCCGCCGCCATGCGCGCCACCAGATAGGTGAGCCAGTCCGGATCGACGACGCAATCGCTGTCGGTGTAGGCGATGATCTCGCCGATGGCGGCCTCGGCACCAACATTGCGTGCGACCGAGAGGCCCTTGTTCGGCTGACTGATGATGCGACAGAACGGAAACGCCTCGGAGATCGCCAGCGTCCGATCTTTCGAGCCATCGTTGACGACGATCACCTCGTAATCGGGATAGCGTAGCTTTGCGAGCGATTCGAGGCACGCTTTCATCGTGCGCTCGGCGTTGTAGGCACAGACCACGACCGACACGCGCGGCGTGCGCGGCAACGACGGCGGCATCGCGCCGCGAAAGCACGCTTGAACCGCGGCGAAGGCGGGTTTCGGCTGGCGCGCGCGATCGACCAGGCCAAAGGCCCAATCCTCGATCAGATGGCCGCCGGTGAACCATTCGTCAGTCCAGGCGAAGACGAACGCGCCGGCGCAGCCCATCTCGAATGCGGTGCGCACCTGCCAGGCGAGCGTCTGCGCCTGCGCTTCCTCGCTTTCGTGCATGGAATCAATGCCGAATTCCGTCAGCACCAACGGTCGGTCGATCGCCAGATTGTGCAACCGCGACAGATAGTGGCGGAATGCCGCCTCTTGATGCAGATAGACGTTGAAACAGACGAAATCGCCGAAGTCGATCGTCAAGTATTCGGTCGAAGGGAAGTTGGCGTAGCTGACCAGGCGGTCGGGGTCGATCGCTTTGGCGGTTGCGACCAGCTGCTTGAGAAAGGCGCGCACGCGGTCCGGGCCGTGCCAGCGCACCATATCGGGCGGAATCTCGTTGCCGATGAGATAGGCGAAGATCGCCGGGTGGCCTTTGATCGCATCGATCGCGGCGCTGACCACCCGCACCACGTCGCTTTCGATCGCCGTATCGTCGAGAAACGTGACGTGCTGCGACCAGGGAATCCCGGCCAGCACCTTGAGGCCGGCGGCCTGCGCCTCGTCGAGCAGCCACACCGGCGGCGCGGTGAACACGCGCACGGTGTTGGCGCCGAGCTCGGTCATCAGCGCGAAGTCGCGCTTCACCGTCTCGCGCGGCGGAAATTGTGTGCCGTCCGCACCGGGCGGAAACGGTCCATAAGTCACGCCCTTGACGAAGAGCTTGCTGTCGCCCCGGAAGAAGAACTTGCCCGAGACCCGAATGGGCGCATCCGGCGTGGCGGCGACCAGCGCTGCGATGCTGCGGTCGGCGGTTTCGATGGCCATCAGCCGCCCGCGGCGCCGCGCACCGGCGCAGAGTGGCCGGCGCGCGACGAATGCCAAGCCCAGGCGGTGGCGACGATGGTATCGAGATCCGACAGCCGCGCCTGCCAGCCGAGCACGGTGCGCGCGCGGCGCGCATCGGCGACCAGCATCGGCGGATCGCCGGCGCGGCGCGGCGCTTCGCGCTTCGGAATGCTGAGCCCGGTGACACGCTCGGCGCAGGCGATAGTCTCGCGCACCGAATGACCAGTGCCAGTGCCGAGATTGAGCGCGACGCTGGCGCCGCCGCCTTCGAGATATTGCAGCGCGCGGACATGCGCCTCGGCCAGGTCCTGGACGTGGATGTAA
>DASYYB010000049.1:0-4873 GCA_035934235.1 Allostellaceae bacterium
GCGGTTCTTCGGATCGTAGAACCAGTGCAGCGCGCGGATCCAATCCTCGAAGAAATCGACCAGCACGGCGCGATGCGCCTTGATGAACGGCGCGCGGCCGACCAACAGCGTCGTCTGCGCCGGCCCCATCGCGTCGCCGACGGTGAACAGCGTCTTGAGATTGCTCTGCCGGTGCGCCTCGATCGAGAACGGCATGATCATGGTGGCGAGATCGACCTTCTTCTCCTCGATCGACGCCAGCATGTTCGGGAACTGTACCTCGACCACCTGGTAGTCGCGCGTCGCCTGCAATCCATGGGTCAGCAGGAATTTCTTCGACGCGATGTCGACCGCGCCGCCGATCGCGTTGGTGGCGACGATCTTGCCCTTCAAATCCTCGGGCTTGGCGATGCCGCTGTCGGCGCGGACCATGTATTCGCTGGTGTAATAGCCCGGAATACCGTCCTGATAGAGATCGGCAACGACGCGAATGTCATCGAGATGCGCGTTCTGGATCGCCAGTCCGAAGGACGAGAAGGCCAGCGACGCGAAATCGATGTTGCCGGAAGCGAGGCTGGTGATCTGCGGCGTGCTACCGCGGAAATGCGTCAGCTCGACGGTATAGCTCTTGCCGTAGTGCTTGAGGATCGCCGGATTGTTGAACAGCACCGCGGTTAGTTGACCGGGGACAACCGCCCAGGAGATCGTGATCTTCAACGGCTCGGCGGCGCGTGCCGGCGCGAAGGCGGCGGCCGCGAGCGCGATCGCCACCGCCGCTGCACGAATCTTGCGCATCTTTTATCCCTCCCCGACCGTCGGCTTGCGCGACGCTTGCAGAACTTTTGCGGTCCCACCCTCGATTGTCAACCCATCCTCGAACATGTTCGGGCTCTGGACAGGAGCGTGACGGAATGGGCAGGATCGCCGCCCGCGACGATGCCGGAACTGTGAGTCCATGCGCGAATTCGACCTCGGCCGGGCCGTGCCGCGAACCGAAGATCTGCGGCTGCTGCGGGGCCGCGGATGCTACACCGACGACATCGACCTGCCGCGCACGGCTCATATGTACGTGCTGCGTTCGCCGCACGCGGCGGCGCGCATTCGCGGCATTGATACGGCGGCCGCACAGGGCGCACCGGGCATCGTCGCCGTGCTCACCGGCCGCGACGCCGTCGCCGATGGGCTGGGCATGTTGCGCGGCCGCATTGCCCGCAAACGGCCCGACGGTAGCCCCAATTATCAGCCGGCCTATCGCGTCCTGGCTCTCGACCGGGTGCAGCACGTTGGCGATCCCGTCGTGGCCGTGATCGCGGAAACCCTCGTTCAGGCCAAGGACGCGGCCGAACTGATCGCGGTCGATTACGAGATCCTGCCGTCCGTCACCGATACCGCCAGCACGCTGGCGCCCGACGCGCCGCAGGTCTGGGACGAAGCGCCCGGCAACATTTGCTTCGTCGAGCACGTCGGCAACGGAGCCGCGGTCAAGGAATCCTTCGCCCGCGCCAAGCACATCGTGCGGCAGCGCTTCGTCGTCAGCCGCGTCGCCGCGTCGCCGATGGAAGGCCGTGCCGCCCTGGGCTTCTACGACACGCGCGAGGAGCGTTACATCCTCTCCGCCGGTTTGCAGGCGCCGCACCTGATGCGCACCGATCTCGCCGACAACATCTTCAAGCTGCCGGCGAACCGGTTCCGCGTGATCTCGCCCGACGTCGGCGGTGGCTTCGGCATGAAAGGCAGCGCCTTTCCCGAATATGCGCTGGTTCTCTGGGCGGCAAAGCGCGTTGGTCGGCCGGTGAAATGGTTCGCCGAGCGCGGCGAATCCTTCGTCGGCGACCATCACGCACGCGACAACGTGTCCGAGGTGGCGCTGGCGCTCGACGAAAACGGCAAGTTCTTGGCGCTCGACGTCGCGACGATCGCGAATATCGGCGCCTATATCGCGTCGAACGGATTGCACGTGCCGGTCGGCAATCTCGGCGGCTTGGCCGGCCCCTACACCACGCCGGCGATCCACGTGAAAGTCACCGGCGTGTTCTCGAACACCAACGCGACGTGTCCCTATCGCGGCGCCGGCCGGCCCGAAGCCTCGTTCTGCGTCGAGCGCATCATCGACATCGCCGCCGCCGAACTCAAGATCGACCGCGTCGAGCTGCGCCGCCGTAATCTCATTCCGCCGTCTTTGATGCCGTTCAAGACCGGCCTGGTCTTCACCTACGATTGCGGCGAGTTCGAGCGCGTCATGGACAAGGCGCTGGCGCTCGGCAATTGGCAACGCGTGGCGGCGCGCAAGGAAGACGCGCGGCGCCGCGGCAAGCTTCATGGCGCCGGCGTCGTCTCCGTGATCGAGGTTGCCGGCGGACCCGCCGCCGCGCCTTTTGAAGAAGCGACGGAAATCCGCTTCGATGCGACCGGCAGCGCCACTCTCCTGCTCGGCTCGCACAATCACGGCCAGGGCCACGAGACCGCATTCCGCCAACTCGCTTATCACTTCCTCGGTCTCGCGCCCGAGCAGGTGACGGTGATCTACGGCGACACCGACAAGGTGTTCCACGGCCGCGGCACCTTCGGCTCGCGCTCGTTGTCGGTCGGCGGCGCCGCGCTGCAACTGTCCGCCGAACGCATCATCGAAAAAGGCAAGAAGGTCGCCGGGCATCTGCTCGAGGCCGCCACCGCCGACATCGAATTCGCCGATGGCAAGTTCACCGTCGCCGGCACCGACAAATCCATCGACCTGGCCGCCATGGCGCGCGCGGCGTTCAACCCGCTGCGGATGCCGCCAGGTCTGGAGATCGGCCTCGACGCCAACGCCGTCTTCCGGCCGCCGGCCGGCACCTTTCCCAACGGCTGCCATATCTGCGAGGTGGAGATCGATCCCGACACCGGCGTCGCGGCGATCGTGCGCTATGCCGTGGTCGACGACGTCGGCCGCATCGTCAATCCGCTGCTGCTCGAAGGCCAGATCCACGGCGGCATCGCCCAAGGCGCCGGCCAGGCGCTGTGCGAGGCGATGGTCTACGATCGCGACAGCGGCCAGCCGCTATCGGGCTCGTTCATGGATTACTGCATGCCGCGCGCGACGGATTTCTGTCCGATCGAAATCGGCGAGCATAACGTGCCGTCGAGGAGCAATCCGCTCGGCATCAAGGGCGCGGGCGAAGCCGGCTGCGTCGGCGCGCTGCCGGCGGTGATGAACGCGATCAACGACGCGCTCTTGCCGCTCGGCATCCGCCATTTCGACATGCCGGCGACGCCCGAGCGCTTGTGGCGGGTCATCCACAACGCGAAACGAGGCGCTTAGCGGGGCGCCTTCGCGCCCGGCGACTTGGTGAGATTCTTCGCCGGCCATTGGTCGCCGACGGTCGGCAGCGGCCCTTTCTTGCCGGTGATGCGCTCGAGATCGATGCGATAGACCGTCACCTGATCGAACCGCGGATAGAAGCCCTTGGGCCGCACCCATTTCGGATCGCCGTATTTCGCCATGAAGCGGTCGAAGAAGCGCGCCTTGGCCGCCGGATCGCTTTCAATGGTGACGGCGCCGAAGGCGACGACGCTGGCATAGCTCACCGTCGTGTCGCACTCGAATTCGCCATAGGGATAGATCGTGCCCATCTCGGCGGCCTCGAACGAAACGCGCGGATTGCGTTCGATGTTGCTTTGGAAATGGCCGGCGGCGCTGGTGTGGATGTAGATCTTGCCGGCTTCGTAGACGAACAGATTGGGGATCACGTAAGGCTGGCCGGCCGCGTCGACCGAGCCGATATGGCCGAGCGCGACCTGGCCGAGGAACGCTTCGGCCTCGGCGTGGCTCATTTCCTTGTCCTTGCGGCGGACGACGCCCTGGCTCACGCGTCGCCCCTCATGTCCCGGCGTGTTCGCGATACCAGCGATAGGCGTCGGCGAGGCCGTCCTTCAGCAGGATGCGCGGCCGCCAGCCCATCGCCCCGAGCTTGCCAGTGTCGAGCAGCTTGCGCGGCGCGCCATCGGGCTTCGACGCGTCGAAGTGGAAAGCGCCCTTGTAGCCGATGACGTCGGCAACCGACTGGGCGAGCTCGGCGATGGTCAAATCCTCGCCCCACCCGACGTTGACGTGGCTCTCGTCGGAATAGCGCTCGATCAGGAACACCATCGCGTCGGCGAGATCGTCGACATGGAGGAATTCGCGCCGCGGCTTGCCGCTGCCCCAGATGTCCACATGAGGCGCGCTCGCACGCTTGGCGCGGTCGATTTTCATGATCAGCGCCGGAATGACGTGGCTGCCTTCGAGATCGTAGCGATCGCCAGGACCGTAGAGGTTGGTCGGCTGCGCCGAGATGAAATCGCACTGCCACTGCCGACGATAGGCGGCGCACAGCTTGAGGCCGGCGATCTTGGCGACGGCGTACCACTGGTTCGTCGGCTCGAGCGGACCTGCCAGCAGCTCGGCCTCGACCATCGGCTGCTTGGCGAGGCGCGGATAGATGCACGACGAACCGAGAAAGAGCAACTTCTTGACGCCGTTCTGGTGCGCCGCCTCGATCAGGTTTCCGGCGATCATCAGGTTGTCGTAAAGAAATTCGGCCGGCCGCGTCGAATTGGCGAGGATGCCGCCGACCGTCGCGGCGGTGACGAACACCACCTCGGGCTTGAGCTCGCGCACCAGTGTTTCGACCGCGTGCTGGCGGCGCATGTCGGCGTCGCCGCGGCCGGCAGTCAACACCGTGCAGCCGACACTGCCCAGGCGGCGCACCAGCGCGCTGCCGACCATGCCGCGGTGGCCGGCAACCAGAACGCGCTTGCCGGCGAGCGGAAAAATCACCGGCGCCGCTGGCGCGGTCGTGGGCTCGCGCATCAACCGACGCCCGTCGAAGCGGCGCCGCGCGCGGGGTTGCCGAAGCCGGCGCGGTGCAGCGTCTTC
>DASYYB010000050.1:0-13702 GCA_035934235.1 Allostellaceae bacterium
TGCGCCGGCTGCGGCACCCGGCGCGCCAGGCGCAGCACCCGGCGCGGCTCCGGCTTCGCCTTCGGCCGGCACGCCGGCTTCGGCTGCTGCCGCTGCGGCCGCTGCCGCTGCGGCTGCTGCCGCTGCGGCTGCCGCCGCCTCTTCGCGCACCGCCGTCGGCGACGTCACCGACGCGACGGTGAAGTTGCGCGCCAGCGTCGGCTTGACGCCGTCGGGCATTTTCACCTGGTTGATGTGGATGCTGTCGCCGATCTCGAGACCGTCAAGGTTGACGGTGATCTCGCTCGGGATTTTCTCGGCGGGGCAGAGCATCTCGATCTCGTGGCGCACGACATTGAGGATGCCGCCGCGGCGGATGCCCGGCGACGCCTCGGGGTTGAGGAAGCGCACCGGAATGTTGACCCGGATACGGGTGCCCGCCGTCACGCGCAGCAGGTCGACATGCACCGGTCGGTCGGTGACCGGATCGAGCTGCACCTCGCGCGGCAACGCGCGGACCTTGGCGCCGTCAAGTTCGACCTCGACCAGGCGCGCGAAAAAGCCGGGCTTCACCAGCTCGCGGCTCAACTGCTGCGGATCGACTGAGATCATCGTCGGCGGCTTGCCTTCGGCATAGATCACGCCGGGTACGCGGCCCTCGCGGCGCACGGCGCGGGCCGGCCCGCGGCCGGCGCCCGTGCGCCCCTTGGCGCTCAATGTGATCGATTCAGCCATGACAAAACTCCTTAGCTACGCGAACAGACTCGAAACCGACCGTTCTTCGCTGATCCGCTGAATGGCTTCGGCCATCAGCGGCGCGATAGACAGCCGGCGGATATTGCGCGCCACCCGCACCGCCTCGGTGGCGGCGATGCTGTCGGTGGTGACCAGCGCCGCGATCGGCGCCGCCGTAACGCGGGCGACCGCGCCGCCAGACAGCACGCCGTGCGTGACGTAAGCCGACACCGACTTGGCACCGCGCTCCATCAACGCCTCGGCGGCGTTGCACAGCGTACCGGCGCTGTCGACGATGTCGTCGACCAGGATGCAGCGGCGGCCCTGGACGTCGCCGATGATGTTCATCACTTCGGAAACGCCGGCCCGCTCGCGCCTCTTGTCGATGATCGCGAGGTCGGCGTCAAGCCGGCGCGCGATGGCGCGGGCGCGCAGCACGCCGCCGACGTCGGGCGACACGATGGTTAAGTCGCCGCCGTCGAAGCGCTCCTTGATGTCCTGCACGAACACCGGTGCGGCGAACAGATTGTCGGTCGGAATGTCGAAGAACCCCTGGATCTGGCCGGCATGGAGGTCGAGGGTGAGGACGCGATCGGCGCCGGCGGCCGTGATCATGTTGGCGACCAACTTGGCCGAGATCGGCGTGCGCGGGCCGGATTTGCGGTCCTGGCGGGCGTAGCCGTAATAGGGGATGACCGCGGTGGCGCGGCGCGCTGAGCCGCGCTTAAGCGCGTCGAGCGTCACCAGCAATTCCATCAGGTTGTCGTTCGCCGGATACGAGGTCGGCTGGATGACGAAAACATCCTCGCCACGCACGTTTTCGTGGATTTCGACGAACACTTCCATGTCCGAGAAACGCCGCACGCTGGCGTCGGTCAGCGGAATGTGCAGATACGCAGAAATCGCTTCGGCGAGCGGCCGATTGGCATTGCAAGCAAGGATTTTCATGTCGGTTTCGCCGTCCGCGGCAGTGCGCCCGGATGGGCCGCCCCAAGCGCGGCGGAATGTAACAAAGGGGTTTCGCTGCCGCAATGATTTTGACCGCCCAACGGAGGGCAAAAAGTCGCGGCAGTCCAGGGCCTTAGGAGTGCCCGGCGGTGGCCAACCCGACCTCTTCGATGAGTCTGCGGACGCCGGGCGCGGCGGCGCCGGCGACGGCATAGGCGACGTCGCCCCAGGCCCCGTCGAGGCTGCCGGCGGGGACCGCGTTCTCCTGCTTGACCCGACCGACTTCGCTGCCGTCCGGTCGCAGCAGCACCCAGGTCACCTTGACCTGCTGTTGTTGTCCGTCGACCGGCGAAACCTCGACCGTGCCGGCGACGACGAAGTCCTTCTTGTCGGACGGCGTGGTGGCGAGGGTGAGGTTCGTGCGCGCTAGCGCCGAGCTCATCGCGCGGGTCAGCGAGCGGTCGCCGTCACCCGGCGCGCCGGCGACCGGGCGCAAGGCGACCACCGGATTGAGCCCGCCTTGTGCCGGCGACACATCGCCCTGGATCAGCTTGGCGACCGCTGGCGCCGCAGGTGCGGCAAGCGCCGCCGCCAGCTTGGCGTCGCCGCCCTGCCACGCAGCGGCGTCAGCGACGGTTCCCGACGAGATCGAGCCGACGACGGCGCCAGCGGCGTTGCGCAGCTCCCATGCGACGCGAATGGTTGCGCGCCCGTCAGAGGCGGACGTGGCCGTCGTGATCGGTTGCAGACGGTAGCTGTCGCGGTTCGACGATTGCGCGCTCGCCGGCACGTCGGCCTGTTGCAACGCCGTCGCCATCGCTGTGGCCAGGGCAGGGGCGCTCGCCGCCGGTGCGTTCTCGGCCGGCAGCACGTAGATGCCGGCGCTGTCGGGCGGGCTCAGCGCCGCCGCGGGCGCGGTTCGCGCCATGATCGGCGGCGGTGCGCCGTTGCAGGCAGCCAATAACAGAAGGGCGAGAAGCCAACAGCGGCGCATCGGGCGGCGATCTTATCGTCGCGTCGGCGACAAAGCTATGGCGCGAGGGCGATTGTCGACAGGCCGAGACCGTGACCAAGCTCGCCGCGCAGGCAGGCACGCCGATAGGAGAAAAACCGGTCCGGATCGGTGGCAGTGTCGGCCCCGACGTCGGCCACCGCGCCGATGCCGAGCGCGGCCAGTCGCCGCGCGACATAGCCTTTCAAGTCGAAAAGAAAATGGCCGGTCTTGGGCGACGGCGTGAAGAAGACCGAGTTGCCGGGGTCCTGCGCCAGGAAACGGCGCGGAAATTCGGGTCCGACCTCATACGAGATCTGGGCGATGGCCGGGCCGATGGCGGCGACTGTGCGCTGTGCCGACGCGCCGATGTCTTCCATTGCCGCCACTGTCGCCTCGACCACGCCGGCGAGCGCACCGCGCCAGCCGGCATGCGCGGCGCCGATCACCCGCGCTTCGGGATCGGCGAACAGGATCGGCACGCAATCGGCGGTCAGGATACCGAGCGCCAGGCCCGGGACGCGCGTCACCAGCGCGTCGGCGCGCGGCAACGCCGCTTGCGGCCACGGCGTCTCGACCACCAGCGCCTCGGCGCCGTGCACCTGCTTGGCGGTGGCGAGACGGTCTGGCGCGAGATCGAGGGCGCGCATTGCCCGCGCCCGGTTCTCGCTGACCCGCGCGGCGTCGTCCGTCGTCGTGAAGCCGCAGTTGAGCGACGCGCAAACCCCTTCGCTCACGCCGCCGGCGCGCGTAAAGAACGCGTGGCGGATGGGAGCCGAGGCGAAAACGTCGAGGCGAATCATGCGCGTCAATCGAAGCCGGCGGGCGGCGGCGCGTCGCGGCCGGTCAAGGCCAGCACCTTGAACAAGGTGCCCATTTGCGTCTCGTCAAGCAAGCGGCGGCAGCCCGACTCGATCTGCGCCCGCTGTTGCGCGTCCTTGCCGTTGGCGAGGCGGCGGGCGCGGATGTCGATGCCGAGCGCCTTGAGGAATCGCGCCTGCGACACCGGTCCCCACGCGCGTGCGCCGGCGGCGGCGGCCGCGGCGAAATCGGTGAAATCGACATGCGCCGTGAGATCGGCGGCGCCAGGATCGTGCAGCGGATCGTGCCGTTGGTGTCGTGCCACGGCCTGCAACGTGTCGCCCGGCGCCGGTGGAAAATAGCCGTAGTCGATGAACAGCGCCGCGCCGCCGTGTCCTGCGAGGCGCTGGCCGAGATCGCGTGCCAAAGCCCGCGCCGCCGGCCGGCGTTCGGCGACGCTGCCGACGGGCCAGGCCGCCAAGTCATCGGCGCTCGTCGCTGGACCGCCGGTGAATGTCAGATTTCCGCCTGCGTCGAGACCAATCTGCCGCTCGTGCCAGCCGTCAGTTCGGCGTTCGAATTGGCGGATCGGCAGCGCGTCGAGAAACTCGTTGGCGACCAGCAGCAACGGACCTGCTGGCACGGCCGCCAGCGATTCGTGCCACGTCGGCGTCGCCGCATGTAAGGTATCTGCCTGGATGGCCCGCAGCTTCGCGCTGGTTTCAACCAAGTGCACCCGGATGGCGCGTCGGAACGCCGGGACCGTCGTGGCCGCCCGCAACAGGTCTGCCATCAAGGTGCCCTTGCCGGGGCCGAGCTCGCACGCGATTACCGGATCGGGTGCGCCGCTCCGCTGCCAGATGTCGGCCAGCCAGAGTCCGATCAGCTCGCCGAAAACCTGGCTGATTTCGGGCGCGGTGACGAAATCGCCGCGCGCGCCGACTGGTGAATGCGTCGCGTAGTAACCCCATTGGGGGTGCCACAACGCGATTTCCATGTAGCGTTCGACCGTCAGCGACCCGCCGGCGCGAATCAATTCGCGCAGATGCTCGATCAGCGGCGTCGCGCTCACGCCTGCTTCGGCTGCCGCCGCGCGCGCCACAGCAACCAGACGCCGAGAAGTAGCACCGGCACCGACAGGATCTGGCCCATGGTCACGCCCCCGACAATGAACCCCAGATTGGCGTCGGGCTGGCGGAAGCATTCGGCGATGATCCGGGCCGCGCCATAGCCGATCAGGAACGTGCCGGCCAGCGTGCCTGGCCGTTGCCGCACGTCGGTGCGGCGCATGACGAAGAACAGAATCGTGAACAGGATGAGACCTTCGAGCGTCGCCTCATAGAGCTGGCTCGGGTGGCGCGGCAGATGGTTGGGATCGGATGGAAAGACCATCGCCCACGGCACGTCGGTGACCCGACCCCAGAGCTCGTCGTTGATGAAATTGGCGATGCGGCCGAAGAACAAGCCGATCGGCACGGCCGGCGCAATGATGTCCGCGAACGCGAGAAACTTGAGTTTGCGCTGCCGGACGAACAGCCAGATGGCGACCAGCACGCCGAGCGCGCCGCCGTGAAACGACATGCCACCGTGCCACAACTTGAGAATCTCGCTCGGATTGGCGAAATAAAACTCCGGCCGATAGAACAAGACGTAGCCGGTACGGCCGCCGATGATGACGCCGAGCGTCGCCCACACCAGAAAATCGTCGACGTCCTCGCGCCGGGCGACGCGCGGCGGTTGCGACGCGATCCACAGGCAATAGCGCCAGCCGATCACCAGCCCGGCGATGTAGGCGAGGGCGTACCAGCGGACGACGAACGGGCCGAGCGACAGCGCGATTGGATCGATGACGGGATACGGAATCGCCAGCATGAACGGCGGGAGCCCTCAGCGATACGGATCGGCGGCGAGATAGGTCTGGATGTAGTGCCGGACGCCGTCCTCGAGCTCGGTCGCCGGCGTGGCGTAGCCGGCGGCGCGCACGCGGTCCATCCGCGCCTCGGTGAAGTATTGGTACTTGTCTCGGATCTCGGCCGGCGTGTCGACGTACTCGATCTTGGGTTCGCTGCCGAGTGCGCGATACACAGCGGCGGCCAGGTCGGCGAAGCTGCGCGCCTTGCCGGTGCCGGCGTTGAACAGGCCGTTGACGTTCGGATGATCGTAGAGCCACAGCATCAACGCCACGCAGTCGCGCACATAGACGAAATCGCGCTTCTGTCCGCCGTCGGGATAGGCTGGATTGTGCGACTTGAACAGCCGCGCCGGTGCGCCGGCCTTGGCGCGCGGATAAATGTGCGCGACGACGCTCTTCATCGCGCTTTTGTGGTATTCATTCGGCCCGTAGACGTTGAAGAATTTGAGTCCGGCCCATTGCTTCGGCCGCGGCGCGTTGCCGGCGACGAGTCGCGCGACGCGGCGGTCGAACAGATGCTTCGACCAGCCATAGGCGTTGAGCGGCCGCAGCTTCGCCAGGGCGGCGGGCGTGAGGTCGTCGTCGAATCCGGCGCTGCCGTCGCCATAGGTTGCCGCCGACGAGGCATAGATCAGCCGCGCCTGGTGCTGCGTGCACCAATCCCACAGCCGCTGCGACAACGCGAAATTGCTGGCGACGATCAGATCGACGTCGCGCTCGGTGGTCGCCGAGATCGCGCCCATGTGGAAGATCGCCTCGATCTCGGCGGCATGGTCGTCGAGATAGGCGAACAGCCGGTCGGGCGGAATGACCGCCGCCAGCTCACGTTTGGCTAGGTTGCGCCACTTTTCCTCCTGGCCGAGGAAGTCGGACACGACGATGTCGCCGGCCGCCCGTTCCTCGAGCGCGGCGACCAGATTCGATCCGATGAAGCCGGCGCCGCCGGTGACGACGATCATGGCTGGTTTCCTGCGGGCGGTGTTATAGCCTGTTCCCCGGCCGCGCGCCTGCTTATGTTGACCGTAAGGGAGAGACAGGAATGGCACCCAACAACCGCCTGTTCGAGGATTTCGCCCGCGTCGCGCAAGGCGCGGCCGGCGCACTGGCCGGCCTGCGCGACGAGCTCGAGGCCCGGATCAAGGATCAGGTCGATCGCGTCCTGTCGCGCATGAATTTGGTCCGGCGCGAGGAGTTCGACGCGGTTCAGGCCATGGCCGCCAAAGCGCGGCGCGAGCAGGAAGCCTTGGGCGCGCGGCTCGACGCGCTCGAAGGCCGGCGGAGCGGCGGTGCGTCGCGTAAGGCGGGGTCGACACGGCCGCGTCGGGGCGCCGGCGCCCGCGGCAAATCGCGCTAGGACGCGAGTTCTCCACAGTTTTTCGTCATTCGGCCCTTGCCTCGGCTCGAAACCATTTGGCAGATTAGCCGTAGTGGTTGGCGGGGAGACTCCATACCATTAGTCGAAATCCCCGCCCCGCCGCCAAGGAGGGCGGATGACGGCACTGTTGCTCGAAACCCCGGTCGCCGGCGCCAATCCCATCGATCTGGTCGAGGAAATCGTGCAGGCCAACGCTTGGCCGCATGACCGCACGAGCGACGACGAAATGGTGATCGAGGTGGTCGGCCGCTGGTGCTCCTATCGCCTGCATTTCGTCTGGGAGCCGTCGGTCAACGCCCTGCAATATTCTTGTAGCTTCGAACTCAAGGTGCCGCGTGGCCGGCGTCCCGCCGCGCACGAGCTGCTGGCGGTGGTCAACGAGCGGCTGTGGATCGGCCATTTCGATTTCGCCGACGATAAGAGCCCTGCCTTCCGCCAGGGCGTCCTGTTGCGTGGCGCGAATGGCCCCAGCGTCGAACAGATCGAGGACCTCGTGGACATCTCGCTGGCCGAATGCGAGCGCTTCTATCCCGCCTTCCAGCTCGTCGTCTGGGGCGGCAAGTCGGCGCACGAGGCGATCGCTTCGGCGATGATCGATCCGGTCGGCGAGGCGTGAGCGGCCGACGCGCCCGTTCGGCGGGGGTGCTGCTGATCGGTTGCGGCAAGATGGGCGGCGCTCTACTGGCCGGCTGGATCCGGAAGCGTGTCGGCGGACCATTTCATGTCGTCGAGCCATCGCCCGCTCACCGCGCGCGCGGCGCACGTTATTACGCCACGCCCGATCGCCTGCCGCGCACGTTCAAGCCGGCGGCGGTGGTGTTCGCCGTGAAGCCGCAAGTCTTCGACGCTGTCATGCCCGCTTATCGTCGATTTGCCGATGGCGGCGCGGTGATGCTGTCGATCGCCGCCGGCAAAACGCTCGGCGGCATGGCGCGGCTTCTCGGCACGGACGCCGCGCTGGTGCGTGCGATGCCGAACACGCCGGCGGCCATCGGCCGCGGCATGACCGTCGCCTGTGCCGGACCGGCGGCGAGCACGGCGGCGCGGAGCTTGTGTGGCAAGCTGCTCGGTGCGGTCGGCGAGATCGCCTGGGTCGACGACGAAGGCTTGCTCGATGCGGTGACGGCGGTTTCAGGCAGCGGGCCGGCCTATGTTTTTCTCTTCATCGAATGTCTGGCCGAGGCGGCCGAAGCACAGGGACTTTCGGCCGCGCTCGCACATCGGCTGGCGATCGCCACGGTCGCCGGGGCCGGCGAGCTGGCGCGCGTCGCCGAACACCGGCCGGTGCAGCTGCGCGAGGCGGTGACCAGTCCGGGCGGCACGACTCGCGCCGCGCTTGACGTGCTGATGGCAGGAAACGGTTTTGCCCGGCTCATTCGCGAAGCGGTTGCCGCCGCGACGCGGCGCGCACGCGAACTGGCACAATAAGGACTCGGACCGCTGTTTGGCGGCCGTCCCGGCTTGGGCTAAGCTGCCGCCATGGCGACAGGTCGGAAAACCGCGTCCAAACGCGCCACGCCGAGGCGAAAGACCGCCTCTGGCGACGCCGAAGGCCGCGTTGTCGAAGCGGCGCTCGATTTGGCGGACAGCCAGGGCTGGCGTCGAACGACGTTGGCTGACATCGCCCGTGCGGCCGGGCTGTCGCTGGCCGACCTCCACGGTCAACTGCGCGCGCGCAGCACCATCCTGGCGACTTGCGTGCGGCATTTCGATCGGATTGCGCTCGCGGGGCCGGCGCTAGACAAGGACGATAAGCCGAAGGACCGGCTGTTCGACTTGCTGATGCGGCGGTTCGAGGCGTTGAAGCCGCACCGCAAGGCGGTTCGCTCGATGGCCTGGGACAGTCTCGGCGATCCCGCCGCGCTGCTCGCCTTGAAGCAGCTGCTGGCGTCGATGGGGTGGATGCTCGAGGCAGCTGGCGTGCCGACTGCTGGCGTGGCCGGATTGGCCAAGCGGCGAATTCTGCTCTTGGCCTATGCCTCTGTTCTTGCCGTGTTCCTGCGCGACGACAGCCCGGACCTCGGCAAGACCATGGCGGCGCTGGACCGCCGGCTGTCGTTGATCGAGCCTTTCCTCGGGCTTTAACGGCGGCCGCTTTTATTGAACTTATATTGAAATATTGTTGCGCCGCAAAATTCGGCGCAGGCGGTCTTGTTGGCCCTTGACGGGCCTAGGGTGAGGGGTCATATTTACGATTGTGCAGTGCAGCATAAAGCTTCACTCCAACCGAGGACCCACACATGGATAGCCGACAGACTTTCCTGGATACGGATTTCAGCAAGGCGTTTGCCGGCTTCACGTTGCCCGGCTTCGACGTCGAGGCGGTGCTCGCCAGCCAACGCAAGAACATTGAAGCGCTGACCCAGGCGAATCAGCTTGCGGTCGAAGGCGTGCAAGCGGTCGCCCGGCGCCAGGCCGAAATCGCCCGCGAGGCGATCGACGAGGCTTCGACGGTGTTGCGCGAGATCGTGCAGCCGACGGCGTCCGAAGATCGCGTCGCCAAGCAGGCCGAGCTGTTGAAACAGACGTTCGAGCGCGGTCTCGCGAACGCCCGCGAGCTGGCATTGATGCTCGCCAAGGCCAACACCGAAGCCTTCGATGTCGTCGCCAAGCGCGTCGCGCAGGGCTTCGAAGAGATTCGCGACGAGGCCAAGAAGCGCGTCACGAAGTAACCGGGCCGGCGCGGCTCCGTCACGGAGACCGCGCGGGAACGGATGTGAAAGGGCCGTCCCACCCCCGGGCGGCCCTTTTTCTATGTGGCGCTACCGTCAGATGCTGAGCGTCAAACCGTCGGCGGCGGTTTCGATCCCGAGCTGCGCGGCCTGTGCCAGCATGTCGGGGTTCATATGCGTCAGCACGATGCGCTTGGCGCCGATCGACGGCAGCCGCGCCGCCAACGTTCGCCAGCTCAGGTGGCCAGGCAGATCGCGCTCGAAACTGCTGCATTCGCAGACAAACAGATCGGCGCCGCGCGCTGCATCGATCAACGAATCGATCCAGGCCGTATCGCCCGAATAGGCGATGATCTTGCCGTCGCATTCGATCCGGACCGCGAAGCATGGTGCGCCGGCAGAATGTGCGGCCGGATACGGCGTCACCGCGAGCTTGTCGCCTGCGTGGCGCATGCCCGGCCGATGTGCCGCGAATTCGACCACGAACTTGAGCGCCGCCTTGGACGAGCCGGGGAACAGTGCCTCACGCAGCGCCGCCAACCGCGTTTCGGTTCCTTCGGGCCCCCAGATGAAGATGGGCCGCGCGCGTTTGCTCATTAACTGGGCGTCGAGCAGCAGAAACGGCAGGCCGCCGAAATGGTCGCCGTGCAGGTGCGTGAGCACGACTCCGTCGAGCGTATTGAGATCGACCGCCGCGCGCTTCAGCGCGACCAGCGCCGTCGCGCCGCAATCGATGAGGAAACGGCAACCGGCGCCGCGCACCAGGAAGCAGGTATTGAACCGGCCGCCGCTGCCGAAGGCGTCGCCGCTGCCAATGAAGGTCAGATCCATGCGCTATTTCGGCAATCTCATGCGCGCGCGCAGGCCGCCATGCGGCGAATCGTCGAGCGCGATCTCGCCGCCGTGGACGCGCACGACGTCGCGCGCGATCGCAAGCCCCAGGCCGGTGCCCCCGGTTTCCGGATTGCGCGACGGATCGAGCCGGAAGAACGGCCGGAAAACCGCCTCGCGGTCACCGGGCGGAATGCCAGGTCCGTCGTCGTCGACCAGCACTTCAACCAGCGCATTGCTTTCGACGACCGTCACCCAAACATGCGCGCCGTAACGCCGCGCGTTGGCGATCAGATTGCCGAGACAGCGATGCATGGCGTCGGGCCGTAGCGGCAACACGCATTCCTCGGGCAGCGCCAACATCACCGGCACGCCGGACTGACCCAAGCCCGCGACCAGCGCGCGGATCAGCGCCACGAGATCGATCGGCTGTGTCTGCTCGCTACCTTCGCCGCGCGCGAAGTCGATATAACCCTGGATCATGCGCTCCATCGCCGCGACGTCGGCCTTGAGCTCGGCGGTGCGCGGATCGTCCTTTTGCAGCTCGAGCGCCAGCCGCATGCGCGTCAACGGTGTGCGCAAATCGTGCGACACGCCGGCCAGCATCTCGGTGCGCTGGGTGATGGCGCGCTGGATGCGGTCGCGCATGCGGAGAAAGGCCATGCCGGTCTGCCGCACCTCAGTCGCGCCTTCGACCTTGAAGTTCGGCACGTCGCGGCCTTTGCCGAAATCGTCGACCGCAACGGCCAATCGCCGCAGTGATTTGATCTGGTTGCGCAGGAACACCGAGGCGATCGCGAACAGAACCAGCGACGAGCCGACCATCCACATGATGAAGATGTAGGTCGTCGGCGTGAACAACCGCTCACGCGGCACCACGGCCAAAAGGACATTACCGCCGGTCTGGACCGACACTAGGATGTTGCGGTCGGCGTATTCGCCGCTGATGACGAACGGCAGACCGACGCGCTCGGTGACCGCGTGTGCCAGCGTCTCCTCGATGCGCGAGCCGTCTGTTTGCGGCACGCCGGTGGGTAGGGTCGCGTCGGGGTGGAAACTGTAGGCGATTTCGGTGTCGTCGGTGGCCGTTCGGAAAATCGCGTCGCGCTGCTTATCCGTCGTCGCCGGCGTCAGCGAATCGAGCGTGAGGGCGATGTCGGCGGCAACCGACGTCGACAATCGGCGCGCCACGGTCTCCCAATGCCGGTCGTAAAAGATCCAGGTGGCGATCGACTGCGCCAGCACCAGCGGCAGGATGAGAATCAGCAGCGACCGGCCATAAAGCGAGCGCGGTAGCATGCGCTTGAACCAGCGCCGATGGCTGTCGAGGCCGAGCGCGCGCCGCGCCGCCACGTCCGACAGCAACTCGATCCCGTCCTCGCCGCGTTCAATCGGGCTTGAGGACATAACCCGTTCCCCGGACTGTCTGGAGATAACGTGGGAAGCGCGGATCGCGCTCGATCTTGCGCCGCAGCCGCGTCATTTGCACGTCGACGGCGCGCAAATTTCCGCCGAGTTGCGTCGCCTCGGCCAAGGCTTGGCGCGACACCGCCTCGCCGGGCTGCGAGGCCAGTGCCGCCAGCAGCGACTGTTCGGCGCTGGTCAGGCGCACTGGCTCCTCGCCGCGGCGCAGTTCGCCGCGCCGCAAATCGAGCCGGTACTCGCCGAGGCGCAGCACCGACAGGCGCTCGATTTCGGACGCGGCGCGTTGCAGGATGTTGCGGATGCGCAGCACCAGCTCGCGCGGCTCGAACGGCTTGGTCAAATAATCGTCGGCGCCGCGCTCGAGGCCGCCGATACGGTCGATGGTTTCCGCCTTGGCGGTGAGCAGCAGGATGGGAATGCGGCTCGATGCGCGCAGGCTGGCGGTGAGGGCAAGGCCGTCCTCGCCCGGCATCATCACGTCGAGCACGAGCAGGTCGAAGGCGATGCTGTCGAGCTTGCGGCGCGCCTCGGCGGCGTCGCCGGCGGTTGTGACGCGAAAGCCCTGGTCGGTGAGATAGCGGCGCAGCAAATCCCTCAGCCGCGCATCGTCGTCGACGACCAGGAGATGCGGCTCCGTGGCGTCCATGGTCTCAGTATAGGCGCTCATCGCCGCCGACGCACGGTCCACTCACCAAGAGCCTTCGCCGCGCCGGCCAATCCGCTTGCGGTCTTCTTCGCTCGACATGATGCCGAACATGACCTTGCGGAATCCTTCGACCGCCGGCGCGCCGGCTTCGCGATAGGCGCGGGCGATACGTTGGCGTTGATTCTCGGACAGCTGGCGTTCGAGCTCGACGCCTTTTTCGGTCAGCTCGAGCAGTCGTCGCCGCCGGTCGCGGTTGCCAGGCGACTGACGGATGAAGCCCTGCCGCACCAGCTGGCTGAGGACGCGCGACAGACTCTGCTTGGTGATGCGCAGGATCGCCAATAAATCGCTGACGCTCATCTGCGGATGGCGGCCGACGAAATAGATGACGCGGTGGTGGGCGCGGCCGAAACCGTAGCGCGCCAGCATGGCGTCGGGCTCGGCGGTGAAGTCGCGATAGCCGTAGTAGAGCAGCTCGATGGCCTGGCGCAGCTCCTCCTCGCGCAGGAACGCTGGATTGGCCGTGGATTTTACGTCAGCCATGTTGACTTATATGCGCCCGGGTGGTTGTATGGAACCGTTTCCTCGGGGTCATATTCGCACATAATCGTCTTGGGCGATGCAGGTGCAGGGCGCAGCCTTTATCGTCTATCGTGCCAGAAGAAAACACCGGGGAACGCACTAGGAAACCGCCATGGCAGCCAGCCTTATTCCTTACGACGATCGCGACGGCTCGATCTGGTTCGACGGCAAATTGGTGCCGTGGCGCGACGCCAAGATCCATGTCCTGACGCACGCCTTGCATTATGCCAGCGCCGTGTTCGAAGGCGCGCGCGCTTATGGCGGCACCATCTTCAAGCTGCGCGATCACGCGCAGCGGCTGATCGATTCCGGCCGCGTGCTCGGCTTCGAGATTCCATGGACGCGCGACCAGATCGAGGCGGCGTGCAATGCCGCGATCAAGGCGCAGAACATCAAGGACGGCTATGTCCGGCCGATTGCCTGGCGCGGACCGGAGCAGATGGGCGTCTCGGCGCAAGCCACCAAGATCCACATGGCGGTCGCCGCCTGGGACTGGGGCACCTATTTTGCGCCCGAGGCGCGGCTCAAGGGCATCCGCATGGCGTGGGCGAAATGGTCGCGACCGGCGCCCAACACGGCGCCGACCAAGGCCAAGGCGACCGGCCTCTACATGATCTGCACCATGTCGAAGCACGCCGCCGAGGCCGAAGGCTACGAAGACGCCCTGATGCTCGACTGGCGCGGCCAGCTCGCCGAGGCAACCGGCGCCAATCTGTTTCTCAACATCGACGGCACGCTGCACACGCCGACGCCCGACTGCTTCCTCGACGGCATCACCCGCCGCCACGTCATCGGTTTGGCGCGC
>DASYYB010000058.1:0-11385 GCA_035934235.1 Allostellaceae bacterium
CAGGCCAAGCGGCGTATCGGCCTCGGCGTCACCGGCCTCGCCGATGCGCTGATCCTGTGCGGCCTGCGCTATGGCTCGGCCAAGGCGGTGGCGACGACCGAAGCCTGGATGAAGGCGATCGAACGCGCCGCCTATCTCGCCTCCGCGGAGCTGGCGCGCGAGAAAGGCGCCTTTCCGCTGTTCGACACGGAAAAGTATCTCGCCGGCGAGAATATCAAGGGCCTCGACGCCGAAGTGCGTGCGGCGATCGCGCAACACGGCATCCGCAACGCGCTGCTGACCTCGGTCGCGCCCACCGGCACGATCTCGATCTTCGCCGACAACGTCTCGTCCGGCCTCGAGCCGGTGTTCAGCTTCAAGTACACGCGCAACGTGCTCATGCCCGACGGTTCGCGGCGCGAGGAAGAGGTTTCGGACCACGCCTATCGCCTGTTCCGCCGCCTCAAGGGCGACAGCGCGCCGCTGCCGGATTATTTCGTCGATGCGCAGGCGCTGGCGCCGTCGGACCACGTGGTGATGCAGGCGGCGGTGCAGAAATACATCGACAGCTCGATCTCGAAGACGATCAACGTGCCGGCGGATTTCCCGTTCGAGCAGTTCAAGGACGTCTATCTCCAGGCCTACGAGCTCGGCTGCAAGGGCTGCACCACCTATCGGCCGAACGAGGTCACCGGCGCGGTGCTCGAAGTGAAACCCGAGGCCAAGCCGCAACGGCAGACCGAGCTGCCGCTGCCGGCGCCGGAGGCGCGGCCAGCCGACGTCTATGAGGCGGGCGGCATCGTCTATATGACGCAGCCGCTGTCGCGGCCGGAAGCGCTGCACGGCCGCACCTACAAGGTGGCGTGGCCGCTTTCGGAGCACGCGGTTTACGTCACCATCAACGACATCGTGCAGGACGGACGGCTCCGGCCGTTCGAGATCTTCGTCAACTCCAAGAACATGGAGCACTACGCCTGGACCGTGGCGCTGACGCGCATGATCAGCGCGGTGTTCCGCCGCGGCGGCGACGTTTCGTTCGTGGTCGAGGAATTGAAGGCGGTGTTCGATCCGCGCGGCGGCGCGTGGATGGAAGGGCACTATGTGCCGTCGATCCTGGCGGCGCTCGGCGAGGTGATCGAGCAACACATGATCGAGATTGGATTCATCCAGCCGAAGACCGCGCCGGCCTCTGTCGAGGCCCAGCGCCAAGTGGTGAACCTGCCCGGCCAGGCGGCGGGCCTGCGCCAGTGCCCGAAATGCGGCCAGGCGGCGCTGATCCGCATCGAGAACTGCGACCAGTGCACGAGCTGCGACTACTCGAAGTGCGGGTGAGCGGTTCGTAAACGAAATTTAGCCCGCGTGAGGCGGGAACACGGTTCCGACTCACGGCCGCCACATTACGGTCAGACTCTCACAACCTGATCACCGCTTTCATGGATTTGTCCTTCGCCGAGCCGGCAGAACGCTGCCACGCTTACGCGACGATGACGAACCGCACGTGCCAACCTAGCGATCGGGAGGGTACCGTGAACAACCAGGAAGTCGGACGGCTCAAGACCTGTTCGGAGATCGAATTCGCGTACTGGGGCATTAAGGACTTCGCTTACATCCAGCCTGTCCTGATCGACGGGCAGCCGGCGATGGCGGTCCACGCCGCGAACGGCACACAGCTCGCTGTCTTGGACACGTTCGCGGCGGCCCAGGTCGCAGTTCTCCAAAACGACATGGAACCACTCAGCGTTCATTGAGCGCGCGTGCAAGCGGATCCGCGTCTCGAGCGCTATTTTTTCTCGCGCATCCAAGGCGTGAACGTCACGGCGGTCAGCAAGCCTTCCGGTGACAGGAAGCGGCTGACCGTTTGGCCCCACGGTTCCTTCCGGAGGCGGACGAGCAGCCGATAGCCGCGGCGCTCGAGCGAAGCGGTGGCCTGCTCGACATTGTCCACCTCGAACTCGAGCCAGGCTTGCGGAACCGGAATATCGCTGGGCCAGGACTCCCTGCCGAAACAGGATTGCGCCGCCTGTGACAGCGGCCACAAGGCAAAAGTTTTGGCGCCCTGAAGCGCCTCGGTGTGCAGATAGCCGCCGGACTCTTCCTTGAAAGCGAGACCGAGGTCGTCGGCGTAAAGCTTACGGCTCGGCGCGGCGTCGCGAACGATCGGACCAAATCCGGCGATAAACAGAACCTTCATGCCATTCGCGTCTTGCATGCTCTCGCCTACAACGCCATGCGCGTTTCCCACTCGACCGGCTCGAACAGCGCGACGTCGGAGACGAAGCGCTGGCCGCCGGCGTCAGCGAAGACGTGGCAGCGGAAGTTGTAGCGGACGTCCGCCAGCGTGAAGACGCCTTCGAAGGTGAAGCACTGGCCGCCATCCTCGTCGGCCTGCATCCGGATGCAGCGGCGCGCGATCGCCGCCTCGCTGGCGAACAGCGTCGGCAGCCGCCCGGTCAGGCAGCCTTCGCACAGCAAATCCTCGAGCCCGACCTGATAGCGGCCGGCCAAGTGCCGATCCACGGCCGTAAAAGCGTCCATTTCCGCCTCTTTCCAACGGCTCGCTAGCCTGCCAGAGGTTTGAGAACAATTCAAGAACGATTATCCACGTGCCCGAATCGGACGTGGTGATTGCCCCGGCCTGCCCGACGCTAGGCGCCGAGACTCAGCTCAAGCGCCTTCCGCAGATCGGTCAGCCTGAACGGCTTTTGCAGGGAGGTGGCCCACGGCGCCGCGACCGGCGGATCGCCGACGTCGTCCGACGCGCCGCTCATCGCCAAGGCGCGCATGCCGGACTTGCCGGCCCGCATGACGAGATCGTGGCCCGAGCCGTCCGGCAGCTCTATGTCGCAGACCAGCAAATCGTAAGAAGCCTGGCCGAGCGCGATCTCCGCCTCGGCCCGCCGACCGACGCAGTCGACGCGGTGCCCGGCAGCCTCCATCTCGCTGCGGAGAACGTCGCGCACGAACTCGTTGTTTTCGACCAGCAGGACACGTGCCATCGCAAGCCACCGAATAGGGAAGACCGCGACAGCAAACGTCCCGGCAGCGGCGCGCGTTCCGGCCATCGGGTATTTCCGGTTCGGATTTGGGGTGTGGCGCGGCGATGGCTCAGGACGGCTTGGGCGTCGCGGGATTGTGCGCGGCGAACGTGGCAAGCGTTTCGAATTCCTGGGCGAGCGCCAGCAGTTCGACCTTGCGCGATGCGTCGGCAGCGCCTTGCGCCATGGCGCGGAGCTGTTCCGCTTTCCTGCGATAGAAAGTGGTGGCAGAGGTTTCGGTCATTCAACACCATGACGAAAGGCAGCGGGCACACCCCGCTCTTGCATTTAGGTACGACGTCGTCGGCCACGCCTGTTTGGCGTGGCGCGCGGCTCGGCAGTTTTGCGATGGGTGGCGGGGCGTCGACGCGTCGCGTCCATGCGAACGACCCCCACATGCGAACGAACCCAAACGGATACGGTAGAAAAATATCCGAATATCCGGCCGGCGATCTCGTGACGGTTCTGTGATCGCAGCACCCGACGGACCCGTGCGGCGACGACGAGCTTCACGCAAGGCGCACAAGCAAAAATTAACCATACGGTGGCGACGCCAAAGGTTCCTTTACGGACGCGACCTAGAGTGCCGCGCATGGCCATCGAGGCATCTTCCGGCAGCGCCACCCGGCGCGGCGCGCGCGTTTCCGCACTGAGCGCGGGTTATTGGGCGTTGGCGCTGATCCCGGTGGCGGCGCTGTTCGTGCTCGCCGCGCTGTCGCCGCCGATGGCGCTCAACGACTATCTGAGCGACGACGCCTATTACTATCTGCGCGTCGCCGCCAACATCGCGCACGGCGCCGGATCGACCTTCGGCAATCTGGTGCCGACCAACGGCTATCACCCGCTGTGGCAGCTTGCGCTGGTGCCGGTGTTCTGGATCGTGCGCGCGCCCGACGCGGCGATTCCGGCGGTGTTTGCGATCGCATCCGTCGCGTGGATCGCCTGCGTCGCGCTCTATCGCCGCATCGGCCAGTGGTGTGATGCCGAAGCTGCGTTCCTCGCCGGCGGGATCTATCTCTGCTGGCTCTGCACCTTCGCGCTGCCGGGCGGCGCCGGCCTCGTCTTCCTCGGCATGGAGACGACGCTCGCGCTGCCGATCATGCTGTGGCTCGTCGCATTGAGTCTGCGCCACGCGATCTTCACCGATGCGCCGCAACCGACGCGCACCTTACTGACCGTCGGCACCGTGCTGACGCTGATGTGCCTCGCGCGGCTCGACGCCGTGTTCATCGCCGGCGCTTATATCGGCGCGTTTGTTCTCATCCAGCAAAAGCGCGGATGGCCGGCGAGTCTGCGCGACGGCATCGTCATGGGCGCGCCCCTCGCGTTGACCTTGCTCGCCTACATGGCGGCGAACCAGATCCTGTTCGGCGCGGCGATGCCGGTGTCGGGCACCGCCAAGGCGCTGGGCGCGCCGTTCGCCAATTTGAACCCGCTGATCGCGTCGCTGTGGGGCGCCAGTACCTTGCAGGCGCGCACCATCCCGCTCGGCCTCGTCTTTATCGCCGCGGCGGCGACGGTGCTGGCGCTGGCCTGGCGCAAAAGCGGCGAGGCGCGCACGGACGCGATGCGCCAGCAGCTTGTGATCGTCGCCGGCGTGACGCTGACGGGCGTGCTGCTGCACCTGGTCTATCTCTGCGTCGGCTCGAGCTGGCCGATCTGGGCGTGGTACGGCTATGGCCGCGCGCTGTTGGGCGCGCTCGTCGTGCCGTTGACCTTGGCGGTGCTGTGGCGGCGGCGGATTCCCACTTCTTTGGTGACGGCGGCGGTCGTCGGCGTCCTCGTGCTGGGCAGCGGCGCAACCATCGCCAAGCGTCTGGCGCTGGGCGACAACCAGTCCTCCTATTGGGTGCATGCCGATGCCGACGCAACGCGGCTCGACGCCATCCTGCCGGCCAATGCCGTGGTGGCGATGGGCGACCTCGCCGGCAGCCTGGGCTACCGGCTCCAGCGGCCGATGGTGCAAACCGAGGGCCTGGTCGAAGGGCCGGAATATCTGCGCCGTTTGCGGGAATTGGGCGGCTGGCAAATCTATTTCGCCGAACGTGGCGTCACCGACATCGCCGCCGCGGACTATCATTTGTTGCCCTGCGATGACGGCGCACCGAATTGTCACATCGTCGTCGAGCCCAAGGTCGGCGCGGGACCGAAAGTGCGCATTCGCGTGCTGGATTCCGATGCCGTGTACCACGACCGCGACCTGACGGTGTGGCGCTATCGGCCAACGATTCAGTTCGTCGCGCACTGATTTGTCTCGCGCGCTCGACCGCACGCCGCATCGGCCTTATACTTCGCCCATGCGCCGCGTCGTCGTGTGGGTCGGGGGTCTGGCGGTTCTGCTCGCCGCGGCGTACAGCGGCTATTGGTATTACCTCGTCGGTATAATCCAGAAAGAAATGGGCCCGTGGGTCGAGGCGCAGCGCGCCCAGGGCACCGACATCAAATGGCAGGCGGTGGACATCGGCGGCTTTCCGTTCGCCGTGCGCCTGCACTTCGACGGCTTCGGCGTCGCCTCCCTTAAGCCGATGCCCTATCAGATGCAGGCCACCGACATTTCGTTTTCGTCGGCGCCGTGGGATCTGCGGCACTGGCATTTCAGCGCGCCCGACGGCGCGCGGGTCGAGCTGATCCTGCAATCGGCGGGATTCGACGCCAAGACGCTCGACGGCACGGTGTCAGTGCCGCTCCAGCCGGGCGGCACGGCCGACATTACGGGGAGCGGCCTGACCGGCCGCGGCGCGGCGCAGGGCCTGGGCGTCGACGCGGTGCACGTCGCGCTGAACCAGCCCGATTCGCCGCCCCGGACCGACCACGATCCGGCGTTGCTGGTGAGTTTCGACATTCAGGGCGCGCATCTGCGCGCCGCGCCCGCGCCCTTCGGCACGACGATCCAGGACATTTCGGCGACCGCGACCGTCGACGGCATGATCGCGCCGGCGCCGCTGCCGCAGATGCTCGACGCCTGGCGCAAAAAGGGCGGCGCGATCGAGCTCAGCCGCGCGCATCTGGCGTGGGACCATCTCGCTATCGATGCGCAGGGCACGCTGGCGCTCGACGACGATCTGCAGCCGCTGGCGGCGCTGACCGCGACGGTGCGCGGCCAGAATGAAATGATCGACGCGGCGGTGAGCGCGGGCGCGCTGCCCGAAAGCGACGCCGGCATGGCGCGCATCGTGCTCAACATGATCGCGCAGCAAGGCAACGACGGCCGCAAGCAGATCCAGCTGCCGATCAGCGCGCAGAACCGCCGGCTCTATCTCGGCCCGGCGGCGATCGCGAAGATTCCGACCATCGACTGGCGTTAGCGCTTCGTTGCCAAATCAGAACGACGGCAACACGGCGCGCGACATATAGAGAAACAGCGACAGGCCGAGCAGAAAAAGCAGGCCGGCAAGCAACAGGTCGGCGCGAAAGCCGGAACCTGGGATGATTTCGCGCTTGTCGATGTCCCGGGCGGTCCGGAAAAACCGCGCCGCGGCGACGACGATCATCGCGATGCCGAGCAGAATGAAGGCGAGACCGGCGTCGTTCGCGAATCTTTGTCCGTGCAGCGGCACGGCGTGCGATGGGCTCGCCGACGTCATATACGCCAGGAAAATATCGAATTTCTCGATCAGGAAGCCGAAGGCCATGACCGCGATGGCGGTGCGAACCCAGGCGAGAAACGTGCGCTCGTTCGCGGCGTGATCGCTATAGCGTTCGATCATGGGGTTCTCCGATGACCCATTGGGGGCCGATGCCTTACTTGGTCGCCTCCTGAGCGACCGCCGCCAACATCGCCGCGATCGCCTTGGTCGCCGCCGCGCTGGCGGCGCCGAGACCGTGACGCTGCGCGATCCAAGCCGGGTCGTTGTAGGCGAGCCAGGCCGTGCCGTCGGCAGCCTCCCAGACGAGCGCCTTGAGCGGCAGGTCGATGCCGGCCGTTTGACGGTCCTGCATGAGCGCGGTGCCGCCTTGCGGATTGCCGAAGATCACCAATTCGGTCGGGCGCAGCTTCAGGCCGACGGAGGCTGCGCCGGCGGCGTGATCGACGCGAGCGAACACGGTCAGCTTGCGCGCCGCCAACGCCGCGAGCAGGCGATCGAGCGTCGTGCTTGCCGAAACGTTGCTTTGTACCGAGACGAGTCCATTTTCGGCCATCGATGCCATCCTCGCGACAAGGGACAGGGACGAAACCCGAGCCGAGCCTCCAGGTTTCGCCGGCGTCAGCGCTTGCCGATTTCGGGCGGTGCTTGCGGCGCCTGCTCGCGCGCGAACATGCCGTATTGCCGGTCGACCGCGGCGACGCTGATGCGATAGTTGGCGAAGACCGCGTTGCGGCCCTGCGCCTGCGCCAGCCGGTGCTTGGCGTGCTCGCGCCAGCGCTTCACCGCGTCGGCGTCGCGCCAGAACGACAGCGACAGGATCTTGCCGTCGTTGCTCATGCTGCGGAAGCGCTCGACCGAGACGAAACCGTCGATCTTCTCGAGATCGCTTTTGAGCGCGGCGGCGATGTCGAGGTAATCGCCTTCGTGCCCCGGCTTGGGCTCGACTTCGAAGATGACGACGTGCATGGCGGGCCTCCGGTCAACGGACCAGTCCGAAGAGTTTACGCCTGTTTGGCGTCGACGATCGACTTGCGGATGGCGCGGGTGCGGCTCAAGACGCGCTCCAGCGTATCGCCTTCGCCATAGCGGATGGCGCGCTGCATCGCCGTCAGATCCTCGGTGAAGCGCTGGAGCATGGCGAGCACGGCCTCGCGGTTGGCCAGGAACACGTCGCGCCAAAACACCGGGTCCGAAGCGGCAATACGCGTGAAGTCGCGGAAGCCGCCGGCCGAGAACTTGATGACCTCGGACTTGAGCGTGTCTTCGAGATCGTTGGCGGTGCCAACGATGGTGTAGGCGATCAGGTGTGGCAGGTGCGAGGTGATGGCCAGCACCATGTCGTGATGCGCCGGATCCATCGTCGTCACTTTCATGCCAGCGCTTTCCCAGAGTGCCTTGACGCGCGCCACCGCCTTGGCGTCGGTGCCGGCGAGCGGCGTCAGGATGCACCAGCGGTCGCGGAACAGATCGGCAAAGCCTGCCGTCGGACCGGAGAATTCGGTGCCGGCAACCGGATGGCCGGGAACAAAATGCACCGCCGACGGCAGCAGCGGCTTCAGGTCGCGGATCACCGCCTGCTTGACCGAGCCAACGTCGGTGACGATGGCGCCGGGCTTCAGCACGTCGGCGATGCGCTTGCCGACTGCGGCATAGGCCGAGAGGTGCGTCGCGATGACGACCAGATCGGCGCCCTTGGCCGCTTCGGCCGGATCGTTGGTGACGCGGTCGGCGAGCTTGAGCGTCTTCACCGCGTCGAGCGTCGCCGGCGTACGGGCGCAGGCGACGATCTCGCCGGCCAGCTTGTCGCGGATCATGACGCGCGCCAGCGACGAGCCGATGAGGCCGATGCCGATGAAGGCGACGCGCTCGAACAGCTTGCTCATGACTTCCCCAAAAACGCCGACACGGCGGCAACGACCGCGCGCATTTCGGCCTCGGTGCCGACGGTGATGCGCAGATAATCCGGCAGGTGGTAGACGCCGACCTTGCGCACCAGGATGCCGCGCTGGCGCAGGAAATCCCACGCCGCGTTGGCGTCCTTGGGCGCGGCCGGAAAGCGCGCCAGCACGAAATTGGCGACGCCCGGCACGATGTCGAGGCCGAGCGCGGCAAGCTCGCGCGCGAGCCACGGCCGCCAGATGTCGTTGTGGGCGCGCGCCTTGTCGATCGAGGCGACGTCGTCGAGCGCGGCGATGCCGGCGGCAATCGCCGCCGAGCTGACGTTGAACGGATTGCGCACGCGGTTGAGCACGTCGATCACGGCCGGGCTCGCCGTGCACCAGCCGAGGCGCAGGCCGCCGAGCGCATAGATCTTCGAGAAGGTGCGCGTCATCACCACGTTGGGCGCCGACATCGATAGCGCCAAGCCGGGATCGTAGTCGTTGCGCACGACGTACTCGGCGTAGGCGGAATCGATCACCAGCAGCACCGACTTGGGCAAGCCGTCGTGCAGCCGCGCCAGATCGTCGCGCGGAATGAACGTGCCGGTCGGGTTGTTGGGGTTGGCGATGAAGACGATCTTGGTCTTCGGCGTCACCCGCTTCAGCGTCGCGTCGACGTCGAACGTCAGATCCGTCTCGGGCACGCCAACCGGCGTCGCGCCCGCGGTCTGCGCCGCAATCGGATAGATGGCGAAGCCGTGGCGGCCGTACAGCACCTCGTCGCCCGGTCCGGCATAGGCCGCGGCCAACAGGTGGATGAGATCGTCCGAGCCGGCGCCGCAAACGATGCGCGCGGCGTCGATGCCGTGATGGCGCGCCAACGCCTCGCGCATCGCCGTGGCGTGGCCGTCGGGGTAGCGGAACATGTCGCCGGCGGCGGCCTCGTAAGCGGCGATGGCGGCCGGGCTCGGGCCGAGCGCACTCTCGTTCGAAGCGAGCCGGATCGGCTTGGCCACGCCGGGAATGCGGCCTTCGCCGCCCTGATAAGCGGCAATGTCGAGGATGCCGGGACGCGGCGTCGGCACAGCGGACACGGCGCTCACCGGTCCGATGCGCGCGCGGCTTCGCCGGCGAGCAGCGGCCTGGCGTAGGAGCCGATCGCCGCGACGTGGACGAGCTGCTTGCCGAGGCTGGACGTCAGCTTGGCAAGACGCGGATCGTCGGCGGTCAGCGGCGCGTCGACGTCGATCAGCGCCAGCGAGGAACCGCTACCGCGCACCAGCTGCAACACGACGGCGCCGACATCACCATGAGAAAGCACGCCGACCAGGCTGGCGCGGCTCGCCTCGCCGCTCATCTCGAGCACGAACAGCGTGCGGTCGCCGACGCCGTTGGTGGCGCGGCCGACGACGAATGCGTCATGCACGCCGCGGGCATTGCCGCGGCCGGCGAATGGCAAGCGAGCGTTGATGCACGTACCGTCGACGGCACCGGCCAGCGCGCGCCACCACGGCTCGTCGCTGTCGCCGGCGGGCACGGCAATGACGCCGGAATCGTGGCTCAGCTCCGCGAGCGCGCGCAGCACTTCATTCGGCGAGCGATAGGCCGTCATCGGCACCTGGCTGCCATAATGGTCGCGCGCCAGGTCCCAGATGCCGGGATCGTTGTCCGGCGCCGCGACTGCGACCGAGAATTCCGCCTGCGATATGATCGCTGCGCCCATGAGCTCGCGCCAAAGCCGCACCAGGGCGCCGATCGGCAGATTGCCGCTGTGGCGTCCTCCGAGGCGGCGCAGGATCTCGGCCTCACGCACCGGCACCTCGACGCGCGCGTGTTCTTCCTGCTTGGCGACGCCGACTTCGGCGACCAGGGCGGCGCGCTGCATCAGCAGGCTGTGCAGCTTGTCGTCGGTCTCGTCGATCTGCCGTCGCAGGGTTTTGAGCGAGCGCGGTGGCTTGGTGGTCATGGCGGTTAGGGTGCGGTGCGGGCGTCTTTGATAGTTCCAAAGCGGGCGCGAAAGCAAAGAAAACATTGACATATCGGGCGCGCGTTACCTAGCTAACGCCCAGGATTATTTGGATTTTCAGGCTTTGCCCTCGATGACCAAGCCGGTCGCCGTCCCGTCCCGCGATGCCCGCGCCAAACGGCCGGGCCACGTGCTGAACGTCAGCACGACGCTGGCACTCGACTCCGGCGTCGAGCTGGCGCCCTACACCATCGCGTACCAGACCTACGGTACGCTGAACGCGGACAAGTCGAACGCGATTCTGGTCTGCCATGCGCTGACCGGCGACCAGTATGTCGCCGAGCCGCATCCGGTGACCGGCAAGCCTGGCTGGTGGGACGCGCTCGCCGGGCCGGGCAAGGTGCTCGACACCGATCGCTATTTCCTGATCGGCGTCAACGTGCTCGGCGGCTGCATGGGCTCGACCGGACCGGCCGACATCGACCCCAAGACCGGCAAGCCGTGGGGCCTGTCGTTCCCCGTCATCACCATCGCCGACATGGTGCGGGCGCAGAAACAGCTCATCGATCATCTCGGCATCGACAAGCTGTTCTGCGTCACGGGCGGCTCGATGGGCGGCATGCAGGTGCTGCAATGGGCGGCGGCCTATCCCGAGCGCGTGTTCTCGGCCGTGCCCATTGCGACGGCCGCACGACATTCAGCGCAGAACATCGCCTTCCACGAGGTCGGCCGCCAGGCGATCATGGCCGATCCCGAGTGGTGCGGCGGCGCCTATCAGCAGCAGAACCGCAATCCGGCGCGCGGCCTCGCGGTCGCGCGCATGGCGGCGCACATCACCTATCTGTCGGAGGCGGCGCTGCACCGCAAGTTCGGCCGCAACCTACAGAACCGCGAGGCGCTGACCTTCGGCTTCGACGCCGATTTCCAGGTGGAGAATT
>DASYYB010000002.1:0-10603 GCA_035934235.1 Allostellaceae bacterium
GGCCGGCCGGCGTCCCCGCGGCGCCAGCACCATCACCATGCAGGTCGCGCGCAATCTCTTCCTGTGGCCGGCCCACAGCATGGTGCGCAAGGTGCTGGAACTGTGGCTGACGCCGCAAATCGCATTGCTGTGGCCGAAGCGCCGCATCCTCGAGGTGTATCTGAACAGCGTGGAATTCGGTCCCGGCATTTTCGGCGTCGAGGCGGCGGCACGGCACTGGTTCGGTCGCGACGCGGCGGCGCTCACGCCGGACGAGGCGGCGCGGTTGGCGGTGATCCTGCCCGATCCGCTGCATTGGTCGCCGCTGCCGCCCGATTCGTGGGTGGCGCAACGCGCGACGTTGATTTCGAGCCGCAGCGGCGACATGGGCCCGCTGCTCGACTGCGTGCGGTAGGAGCCAGTGGCACCGCGCGCGTTTTCTGTCACTGGATTCGGCGCGCTGATTCGATGGCCGCTTGAAATTAGATGGTGCCGGGTGAGGGGATTGAACCCCCGACCTTCGGTTTACAAAACCGCTGCTCTACCGCTGAGCTAACCCGGCGCCCATCGGAACCCTCATAACGCCCGCCTGCCGGCACGGGCAACCTCTATCCGCGCGGCGCGATCCGGAGCCCGTCAGCCTGCTGGCCGCTGGCTCAAGGCGTAAAGCGCGACGGCGGCCGCGTTCGAGACATTGAGCGACGCCATCGCCGAGCGTGTCGGCAGCCGCGCCAGGAAATCGCAATGCTCGCGCGTCAGGCGTCGCAGGCCGCTGCCTTCGGCGCCGAGCACCAGCACGATTCGCGCCGGCAAATCGAGCGCGGCGATCGTCGGCGCCGCCTCTTCGTCGAGGCCGAGCGACCAGAAGCCGGAATCTTTCAGTTTTTCGAGCGCGCGCGACAGATTGGCGACGCGCAGCAACGGCACGTCTTCAAGCGCGCCCGACGCCGCCTTGGCGAGTACACCGGTGACGCTTGGCGCGCCATGCTCGGGCACGATCACCGCCAGCGCGCCGAACGCGGCGGCTGAACGCAGAATGGCGCCGACATTGTGCGGATCGGTCACTTGATCGAGCGCGACGACAATTTGCGGCGCATCATGCGTCATCGCGGTCGCGAGGATCGATTCCAAATCCGCCGCCGGCAACGGCTCGGCGGCGAGCGCCAAGCCCTGATGCACCGCGCCGTTGGGCAAAAGTTTTTCCAGCGCCCGGCGCTCGACGATCTCAACGCCGGCGCGCGGCGGCTTGGCGCGCGCGCCGCGCAGCAGCAGGTCGGCTTCCCCTGCGGTTTCGCGCAGCGCAATCAAGCGCTGGCAACGCCGCGCCGGGTTGCCGAGCGCCGCTTCGACCGCGTGCCGGCCGTAAAGCCATGCCGCCGCCTTGTCATGCGTGTCCCGTTCGCGCATCGGCGGCGAGCATAGCCGGACGCCGCGCAGCCGCAAGCGGCGGGGCGGTTGCCGGTTGACAGAAACAGGCCGAATCTCTAAGACCCGCAATCACTTGCCGTGGACCCGCGGAATTTTGGAGGGGTTGCGGAGCGGTCAAACGCAGCAGACTGTAAATCTGCCCTCTTCGGAGTTCGGTGGTTCGAATCCACCCCCCTCCACCATTCCTCGGGGCGGTGGAACGAGGTGATCGGCAAGCGACGCGCGGCCTCGGCCTATGGGCGGGTGTAGCTCAATGGTAGAGCTCCAGCCTTCCAAGCTGGCTACGTGGGTTCGATTCCCATCACCCGCTCCAACGCCGATTGGGATTCTCTTCAAGCCATAGGAAGCCGGACATGTCGAAAGCGAAATTTGAACGGAACAAGCCGCATTGCAATGTGGGGACGATCGGGCATGTGGACCACGGGAAGACGTCGCTGACGGCGGCGATCACGAAGGTCCTGGCGGAGACGGGTGGGGCGGTTTACACGGCCTACGACCAGATCGATAAGGCGCCGGAAGAGCGGGCGCGCGGGATCACGATCTCGACGGCGCATGTCGAGTACGAGACGAAGAACCGGCACTACGCGCATGTGGATTGCCCGGGTCACGCGGACTACGTGAAGAACATGATCACGGGCGCGGCGCAGATGGACGGCGCGATCCTGGTGGTGTCGGCGGCGGACGGCCCGATGCCGCAGACGCGGGAGCACATCCTCTTGGCGCGGCAGGTCGGCGTGCCGGCCATCGTGGTGTTCCTCAACAAGGTGGACATGGTGGACGACCCCGAGCTCCTCGACCTGGTGGAGCTGGAGGTGCGCGAGCTGCTGTCGTCCTACCAGTTCCCGGGGGACAAGATCCCGATCATCCGAGGCTCGGCGCTGGCGGCGCTTGAGGACAAGAACAAGGCGCAAGGCCACGACGCCATCCTGAAGCTGATGGAGCAGGTGGACGCCTATATCCCGCAGCCCAAGCGCGACCGGGACCGGCCGTTCCTGATGCCCATCGAGGACGTGTTCTCGATCTCGGGCCGCGGCACGGTGGTGACGGGCCGGGTCGAGCGCGGCATCATCAAGGTGGGGGACGAAGTGGAGATCGTGGGCCTGAAGCCCACGACCAAGACGGTGGTGACGGGCGTCGAGATGTTCCGCAAGCTCCTGGACCAGGGCGAGGCGGGCGACAATATCGGCGCGCTCCTGCGCGGCACCAAGCGTGAAGAGGTGGAGCGCGGCCAGGTCCTGGCGGCGCCGGGCACCATCACGCCGCACACCCAGTTCCAGGCCGAGGCCTATATCCTGACCAAGGAAGAGGGCGGCCGTCACACGCCGTTCTTCACCAACTACCGGCCGCAGTTCTACTTCCGCACCACGGACGTCACCGGCATGGTCAAGCTGCCCGACGGCACCGAGATGGTGATGCCGGGGGACAACATCCGGATGGAGGTCGAGCTCATCGCCCCCATCGCCATGGACGAAGGCCTGCGCTTCGCCATCCGCGAAGGCGGCCACACCGTCGGCGCCGGCGTCGTCGCCAAAATTATTAAGTAAGGCGCCCGGACAGGTTATTCTTACGCGTGCGGCGAGGGTTGGTGTGGTGGCTTGCCGCGCGCGGATGATAAGGCAATAGGAGCGTAGCTCAATTGGTAGAGCACCGGTCTCCAAAACCGGGGGTTGGGGGTTCGAGCCCCTCCGCTCCTGCCAGCCGCTGAAATCCGCGCTCCGGCCGGGCGATAAGGCTTCCAAATCGCCGGACCCGACGTTATATAAGGCACCTCCCAACGGCATTTATTATGGCAAGCATCACCCCGCTGGAATTTCTGCGGCAGGTCCGTCAGGAAGTGAGCCGCGTCACCTGGCCGACACGCAAGGAGACGGCCGTCACGACCGCCATGGTTTTCGCCATGGTGATCGCGGTCGCGCTGTTCTTTTTCGTCGTCGATCAGGCCATCGCGCTGGGCGTGCGCTACCTGCTCGGGCTCGGGGGCTGAGACGATGACGTCGCGCTGGTATGTGGTCCACGTCTATTCCGGCTTCGAGAAGAAGGTCGCGGAATCGATCAAGGAACAAGCGAAGCAAAAGGGCCTCGGCGAGAAATTCGAAGAGGTCCTGGTGCCGACCGAAGAAGTGGTCGAGGTCAAGCGCGGCGCCAAGGTGAGCGCCGAGCGCAAATTCTTCCCGGGCTACGTCCTGGTGAAGATGGACCTGACCGACGAAAGCTGGCACCTGGTCAAGAACACACCCAAGGTCACGGGCTTCCTCGGCGGCAAGGGCCGCCCATCGCCGATCACCGAGGCCGAAGCCACCCGCATCATGAAACAGGTGCAGGAAGGCATCGAGCGGCCGAAGCCGTCGATCACCTACGAGGTCGGCGAGCAGGTCCGCGTCTGCGACGGCCCGTTCACGTCATTCAACGGACTCGTCGAAGAGGTGGATGAAGAGAAAGCCCGGCTCAAGGTCGCGGTGTCGATCTTCGGCCGCGCCACGCCCGTCGAGCTCGAATATACCCAGGTCGAGAAAATCTAACCGGATCGAAAAGAGACGCGCATGGCCAAGAAGGTAGTCGGTTTCATCAAGCTGCAAGTGCCGGCGGGCAAGGCGAACCCGTCGCCGCCGATCGGCCCGGCCTTGGGCCAACGCGGCCTCAACATCATGGAGTTCTGCAAGGCGTTCAACGCGCAGACCCAGGGTATGGAGCCGGGCATGCCGGTGCCGGTGATCATCACCGCGTACCAGGACCGCAGCTTCACCTTCATCACCAAGTCGCCGCCGAATTCCTATTTCCTGCTCAAGGCTGCGGGCATCGAGAAGGGCTCGGGCACGACCGGCAAGGGCCATGTCGGCAAGGTGACGATGAAGCAGATCCGCGACATCGCGGAGAAGAAGATGAAAGACATGAACGCCAAGGACGTCGAGGGCGCCTGCAGCATGCTGGTCGGCTCGGCACGATCCATGGGCCTCGAGGTGGTGGAGTAACGCATGGCTCGCGCAACGCACATGGGCAAGCGCCTGAAGAAGGCCTACGACGACGTCGATCGCGCCAAGATCTATCCGCCGGCCGAGGCGGTGAAGCTGGTCAAGTCGCGCGCCAGTGCCAAGTTCGACGAAACCGTCGAAGTGGCGATGAATCTCAACGTCGATCCGCGCAAGGCCGAGCAGAACGTCCGCGGCACCGTCGTGCTGCCGCACGGCACTGGCAAGAGCTTGCGCGTCGCCGTCTTCGCCAAGGGCGACAAGGCGACACAGGCCAAGACGGCAGGCGCCGACATCGTCGGTGCCGAGGATCTGGCCGAGCAGATCCAGGCCGGCAAGATCGATTTCGACCGCTGCATCGCGACGCCCGACATGATGGGCATCGTCGGCCGACTGGGTAAGGTGCTGGGTCCGCGCGGCCTGATGCCCAATCCCAAGGTCGGCACGGTTAGCGCCAACGTCGCCGAGGCGGTGAAGGCGGTGAAAGGCGGCCAGGTCGAGTTCAACACCGCCAAGGCCAGCCTGATCCAGGCCGGCGTCGGCAAGGCGAGCTTCTCGGAAGAGGCTCTGCTGGCCAACCTCAAGGCCTTCGTCACGGCGGTCAATCGCGCCAAGCCGCAAGGCATCAAGGGCGCCTTCATCAAAAAGGTCTCTTTGAGCTCGACCATGGGGCCTGGCGTGAAGCTGGAGATTTCCGCGCTGACCGGGTAAAAGGTCGCGCTGGTACGCTTTGCCGGGGCTGCGGCCCCGGCGGGAATGGCCCAAAAGGCCGTTCTTCCTGTCCGAGACTGCGGGTGCCTTCGGGCTTAAGGGGCTCATTCGAGCCCGCCGGCATGAGACGGGAGTGAGGCTGCGGCATCGCCGCCGGCCGTACTTCTGGGACAGGCCCATCCGGGTGCGAAGGATTCCTCGCGGGGTCCCGCGCGCCTTTGTGCAACCGATCCGTCGGAGCCGTTGGCTTTGGCGGATCAAACGGTCGGAGATGTCCCGTGGACCGGGCCAAGAAGAAGCAGCTGATCGATTCGCTGCACACCGCGCTCGCCGAGACGACGGTCGTGGTCGTCACCCACCAGACCGGCATGACGGTCGAGGAAGTGACCGATCTGCGCCGCCAGATGCGCGCCGCCGGCGCCAATTTCCGCGTCACCAAGAACAAGCTGGCGCAGCGCTCGCTCGATGGCACCAAGTTCGAGGCGTTGAAGCCGCTGTTCAAAGGGCCATCGGCGATCGCCTTCTCGCGCGATCCGGTCGCGGCCGCCAAGGTCGCCGTCGCCTACGCCGAAAAGAACGACAAGCTGAAGCTGGTCGCCGGCGCGCTCGGCGAACGCGCGCTCGACATCGCCGGCGTCAAGGCGCTGGCATCGCTGCCGTCGCTCGACCAGCTGCGCGGCAAGATCGTCGGCCTGCTCCAGGCGCCTGCGACCAAGATCGCCGGCGTGCTGCAAGCTCCGGCCGGACAACTGGCGCGCGTCGTCGCGGCGCACGCCAGGAGCGGCAAGGCCGCCTGAATTCCATAACCCCATCCACCAACCTGTTCACCCGAGGAGTAAGGACCCATGGCTAATCTCGATACGATCGTCGACGAGCTCTCGAAGCTCTCGGTTCTGGAAGCGGCCGAGCTCGCCAAGAAGCTCGAAGAGAAGTGGGGCGTCTCGGCAGCCGCGCCGGTCGCCGTCGCCGCCGTCGCGGGCGCTGCCGGCGGTGCGCCGGGCGCTGCCGCCGCGGCCGAGAAGACGGAATTCGCCGTCGTTCTGACCAATGCCGGCGAGAAAAAGATCAATGTGATCAAAGAAGTGCGTGCGATCACCAGCCTCGGCCTCAAGGAAGCCAAGGACCTGGTCGAAGGCGCGCCCAAGACCGTGAAGGAAGGCGTCAACAAGGACGAGGCTGCGAAGATCAAGAAGCAGCTCGAGGACGCCGGCGCCACCGTCGAGGTGAAATAAGGCCGGAAGGGCTTGACCGGCGCGGAAGATAGGGCGATATATACCGCACATGCCCAATCTTCCTGCCGGTAGCAGTGCCGGAGCGCGGGAACGTTCGCGCTCGTCGGCGCTTGTCCTTTTGCGAAATGTCATTTCGCAATGCCCCGCCAACGGGAATCGGGTGTCGGGACGTCGAACCTAAGGTCTGGTCGCAAGAACTGCCGCGTCGGGAGCCCATCAGTTCCGACGCGTTGACGAGGAGCATCCATGGCTAAGTCGTTCACCGGCCGCAAACGCATTCGCAGGAGTTTCGGACGCATCCCCGAGGTTGCGCCGATGCCAAATCTGATCGAGGTGCAGAAAAGCTCCTACGATCACTTCCTGCAAATGGGCATAACGGCCGAGAACCGGACCGGTGTCGGCCTGCAAGAGGTCTTCCGGTCGGTCTTCCCGGTGCGCGACTTCTCCGACCGCGCGCGGCTCGAATTCGTCCGTTACGACCTCGAAGAGCCGAAATACGACGTCGAGGAATGCCAGCAGCGCGGCATCACCTATGCGGCGCCGTTGCGCGTGACGTTGCGCCTAGTGGTCTGGGACATCGACGAGGAAACCAAGGCGCGCTCCATCCGCGACATCAAGGAGCAGGACGTCTACATGGGCGACATGCCCCTGATGACGAAGAACGGCACCTTCATCATCAACGGCACCGAACGCGTCATCGTCTCCCAGATGCACCGCTCGCCCGGCGTGTTCTTCGATCACGACAAGGGCAAGACCCATTCGTCGGGCAAGTACCTGTTCGCCGCCCGCGTCATTCCCTATCGCGGCTCATGGCTCGATTTCGAGTTCGACGCCAAGGATCACCTCTATGTCCGCATCGACCGGCGCCGCAAGCTGCCGGTGACGACGCTGCTGCTGGCGCTCGACGGCGCCGCGACCGAGAAGCTGCGCCGCGAGCGCGCTTCCGAAAGCAAGCCGCTGCTGCCGACCGAGGCGCATGGCATGTCGAAGGATGAGATCCTTGCCTATTTCTATACGCCGACCGTGTTCTCGCGCATCAAGCCGGGCAAGAACACCAAGGGCGGCTGGAAAGCGCCGTTCGATCCCACCCGCTACCGCGGCCATAAGCTGACGCACGATCTGATCGACGCGCGCACTGGCAAGGCGAAGCTCGAGGCCGGCGAAAAACTGCCGCCGCGGCTGGCGAAGAAGCTCTTCGACGACGGCCTGAAAGAAATCCAGGTCGGCTCCGACGAGCTGATCGGCCGATTCATCTCCGTCGACCTCATCAACGAGGAAACCGGCGAGATCTATGCCGAGGCCGGCGACGAGATCACCGAACAGCTGCTCCAGACGATCGAAGGCGCCAACATCGCCGAGGTACCGGCGGTCGGCGTCGACCATGCCAGCGGCGGCCCGTACATCCGCAACACGCTGCTGATCGACAAGAACTCGGCGCGCGAGGAAGCGCTCATCGACATCTATCGCGTCATGCGTCCTGGCGAGCCGCCGACACTGGAGACCGCCGAGGCGCTGTTCAACAGCCTGTTCTTCGACGGCGAGCGCTACGACCTGTCGGCGGTCGGCCGCGTCAAGATAAACTCGCGGCTCAGCCTCAAGACGGAAGACACCGTCCGCACGCTGCGCAAGGACGATATCCTCGCCATCCTCAAGGTGCTGGTCGAGCTCAAGGACGGTCGCGGCGAAATCGACGACATCGACCATCTCGGCAATCGCCGCGTACGGTCGGTCGGCGAGCTGATGGAGAATCAGTATCGCATCGGCCTGCTGCGCATGGAGCGCGCGATCCGCGAGCGCATGAGCTCGGTCGAGATCGACACCGTCATGCCGCACGATCTGATCAACGCCAAGCCGGCGGCCGCGGCGGTGCGCGAGTTCTTCGGCTCGTCGCAGCTGTCGCAGTTCATGGATCAGACCAATCCGCTGAGCGAGATCACGCACAAGCGGCGCCTGTCGGCCCTCGGGCCGGGCGGCTTGACGCGCGAGCGCGCCGGCTTCGAGGTGCGCGACGTGCACCCGACGCATTACGGCCGCATCTGCCCGATTGAGACGCCGGAAGGCCCGAACATCGGCCTGATCAACAGCCTCGCGACCTATGCCCGCGTCAACCAATACGGCTTCATCGAAAGCCCGTACCGCCGCGTGGTCAACGGCAAGGTCACCGACGAGGTGGTCTATCTCTCCGCGATGGAAGAAGGCCGTTACGCGATCGCCCAGGCCAACGTCGAGACCGACGGCCACGGCAAAGTAAAGGCTGACCTGACCAACTGCCGCAAGGCGGGCGACTTCGTCATGGCCCGGCCGCAGGACATCGAGTTCGTCGACGTGTCGCCCAAACAGTTGGTGTCCGTCGCGGCGGCGCTAATCCCGTTCCTCGAGAACGACGACGCCAACCGCGCGCTCATGGGCTCGAACATGCAGCGCCAGGCGGTGCCGCTCATCCGCGCCGAGGCGCCGCTCGTTGGCACCGGCATGGAAGAGACGGTCGCGCGCGATTCCGGTGTCACCATCATCGCGCGCCGCGCCGGCGCCGTCGACCAAGTCGACGGCATGCGCATCGTCATCCGTGCGACCGAAGACACGTCGACGGAATCGCCGGGCGTCGACATCTATAACCTGCTCAAGTTCCAGCGCTCGAACCAGAACACCTGTATCACCCAGCGGCCGCTGGTCCGCGTCGGCGATACGGTCAAGGCAGGCGACGTCATCGCCGACGGCCCGTCGACCCAACTTGGCGAATTGGCCTTGGGACGCAACGTGCTCTGCGCCTTCATGCCGTGGAATGGCTACAACTTCGAGGACTCGATCCTCATCTCCGAGCGCATCGTGTCGGACGACGTCTTCACTTCGATCCATATCGAAGAATTCGAGGTGATGGCGCGCGACACCAAGCTCGGCCAGGAGGAAATCACCCGCGACATCCCAAACGTCGGCGAGGAAGCGCTCAAGAACCTCGACGAGGCGGGCATCGTCTATATCGGTGCGGACGTGAAGCCGGGCGACATTCTCGTCGGCAAGGTGACGCCGAAGGGCGAATCGCCGATGACGCCGGAAGAAAAGCTGCTGCGCGCGATCTTCGGCGAAAAGGCGTCGGACGTGCGCGACACCTCGCTGCGGCTGCCGCCGGGCGTGTCGGGCACCATCGTCGAAGTCCGCGTCTTCTCGCGCCGCGGCGTCGACAAGGACGAGCGCGCGCTGGCGATCGAACGCGCCGAGATCGAGCGTCTCGCCAAGGACCGCGACGACGAGCGCGCCATCCTCGAGCGCAGCTTCCATGCGCGGTTGAAGGAACTGTTGGTCGGACAGGAAGCGGCCTCGGGTCCCAAGGGCTTCAAGGGCGGTCGCGTGAACGAGACCGTGCTGTCGGAGTTCTCGCCGTATCAGTGGAAGCAGTTCGCCGTCAAAAGCGACAAGCGCATGGCCGAGATCGAAGGCCTGAAGAAGTTGATGGACGATTCCATCGGCGTCCTTCAGCGCCGCTTCGAGAACAAGGTCGAGAAGCTGCAGCGCGGCGACGAGTTGCCGCCCGGCGTGATGAAGATGGTCAAGGTCTTCGTCGCGGTGAAGCGCAAGCTGCAACCCGGCGACAAGATGGCCGGCCGTCACGGCAACAAGGGCGTGATCTCACGCATAATGCCGGTTGAGGACATGCCGTACCTCCAGGACGGCACGCCGGCCGACATCGTGCTCAATCCGCTCGGCGTGCCGAGCCGAATGAACGTCGGCCAGATCCTCGAGACTCATCTGGGCTGGGCGTGCGCCAATCTCGGCCGTCAGGTCGGCGAAATCGTCGACAAGGCGCGCCGGCAGGGCAATCAGACCCGCGAAGTGCGCCGCGTCCTGAACCAGGTCTATGTCGACAAGGCCGATCGCGACGACATCAAGGACTTGGAGGACGGTCAGATTCTCGAGCTCGCCGAAAATCTCCGACACGGCATTCCGGTGGCGAGCCCGGTGTTCGACGGCGCGCGCGAGGACGACATCGTCGCTATGCTGAAGGAAGCCGGCCTCGAGGCTTCGGGCCAGGTCACGCTGGTCGACGGCCGCACCGGCGAACAGTTCGATCAGCGCGTTACCGTCGGCTACATCTATATGCTGAAGCTGCACCATCTGGTGGACGACAAGATCCACGCGCGTTCGATCGGACCGTACAGCCTGGTGACGCAGCAGCCGCTCGGCGGCAAGGCGCAGTTCGGCGGCCAGCGCTTCGGCGAAATGGAAGTCTGGGCGCTCGAAGCCTACGGCGCCGCCTATACGCTCCAGGAAATGCTGACGGTGAAGTCCGAC
>DASYYB010000004.1:0-3227 GCA_035934235.1 Allostellaceae bacterium
TGCCTCTCCGTGGGAGCCGCGGTGGGAGACTGAACGCCGACCCAGGCCGGAACTCGTTACGGCTGCTTCCTTCCGGACCTGACCGGGTTGGCGAGGGGCCTGTCCGCCGCCAGCCTCCCATGCCACTATATCAGGCGATCCCGTCAGCCGCGCAAGACCGACGACGTGCGCTCTTTACGGCGGCGGGACTCGGTAAGAGGAGAGGCATGCGCGACCTGCCCAACATCTACGCCGGCGGGCTCGATCGCGCGTCGCATCGGCGCAAGGACGCGGCCTGGCTCGCGGCGCAGCGCGAGCGCGCCGGCACCCGCTTCGTGCCGGTGTGGCAGGCGCACAATCTTGTCCTCGGCGCCGATGGCCTGGCGCCGCGCGCCGTGTTGTTGGAGCGCGCGCACTACACGCCGGACGGCGAGTTGGTGCTGCTCGGCATCGGCGGCGACGAGGCCTATTTCGCCGTCAATCTGTCGCATTACGACGCGCCGTTGGCCAAGCTGGCGGTGCCGGCTGGCAGCGAATTCATCGACCTTCGCCGGGTCGGACCACTGTTGCCACGCGACGAATCGGCATTGCTCGCCTATGCCCGCGGCATGCTTTATTGGCACCAGCGTCACCGCCATTGCGCCGTCTGCGGCGCGCCGAGCCTGATGGCGGACGCCGGCCACCTGCGGCGCTGCACGGACGCGGCATGCAACGCGACGCATTTCCCGCGCACCGATCCGGCGGTGATCATGCTGGTGACCGACGGTTCACGGTGCCTCTTGGGCCGTCAGCCGACTTGGTCGCCGGGCATGCACTCGACCCTCGCGGGCTTCGTTGAGCCGGGGGAAAGCCTCGAAGAAGCCGTGGTGCGCGAGGTGCACGAGGAGACCGGCGTCGCGGTCACCGACATCGTCTATCACTCCTCGCAGCCTTGGCCGTTTCCTTCGTCGCTGATGCTAGGCTTCACCGCACGCGCAGTGACGCGCGAGCTCACGCTTGTGGGCAGCGAGATCGAACACGCGGCTTGGTACGAGCGCGATTGGATCCTGGCACACGCCGACGACGACGAATTCCGCTTGCCACGCAAGGATTCGGTGGCGCGCCGGCTGATTGAGGACTGGCTCAATCGCTCCGCGAGCGCTTCGCCGCCTTGAGGCGGAATGGGTGCGCCGGATAGGTGCCGAGGACCTTCAATTCACGGGTCACGAAATCGAGTTCCTCGAGCGCCAGCCGCACCGGCCGCGAATCGGGATGGCCCTCGATGTCGGCGTAGAATTGCGTCGCGGTGAATTCGCCGCCGACCATGTAGCTTTCGAGCTTGGTCATGTTGATGCCATTGGTGGCGAAGCCGCCGAGCGCCTTGTAAAGCGCCGCGGGCACGTTCTTGACGCGGAACACGAACGACGTGACGACGGGCCGGCCGTTGTCGGGCAGCTTTTTCGGCTGGCGCGCCATGATCAGGAAGCGCGTCGTGTTATGGCCGGCATCCTCGATGTTGCGCTTCAACGTCTTGAGCTTGTAGATGCGGCCGGCAAGCTCCGACGCGATCACCGCGACGTGCGTGTCGCCGCTTTGCGCCAGCTCGGCGGCGGCGCCGGCGGTGTCGGCGCTCACGACCGCCTTGAGGCCGAGTTTGCGGATCAGCCGCCGGCATTGCGACAGCGCGTGAACGTGGCTGCGCACGATCTTGATCGTCTTGAGCGACGCGCCCGGCAGGGCGAGGAGCTGATGCTTCACGCGTTCGAAATGCTCGCCGACGATAAAGAGGCCGGATTCCGGCAGCAGGTGATGGATGTCGGCGACGCGGCCGGCGACCGAATTCTCGATCGGCAGCATGGCGAGCTCGGCCGCGCCGCGCCGCACCGCCGCGATCACGTCCTCGAATCCCGGACACGCGAGCGGCGTCATTTTCGGGAAGACGTGCCGGCAGGCGAGATCGGAATAGGCGCCCGGCGCGCCTTGGAAGGCGATGCGGCGCGTGTTTCGTCGGTTGGTGGTCATGGGCGGGCGGGGTCCGGCCGCGTCCGCATCAGTGCGCGGGCGCGTTCGAGGTCGGCCGGAGTATCGACGCCGAACGGCACCGCGTCAACGAGCGCAGCGTCGATCCGCATGCCGGCGTCGAGCGCGCGCAGCTGTTCCAGGTTCGCGCGCTTTTCATTGGCGCTGGGCGGCAGCGCGACGAAACGCGCCAGCGCCGCGCGGCGATAGGCGTAAAGCCCGATATGGTGATGCGGCGTGCCGCCGTCGGGCGGCGGCGCGGCGCCGCGCGAAAAGGCGAGGGCGCGCGCGATCGTCTTGCCGCCGAAGTTCGCCCACAGCTTGACCACGCTGCTGCTGTCGATCTCGCCGGGTTCGAGCACGGCGGCGAGCGTCGCGATGTCGCACGCCGGATTGACCAGCGGCGCCAACGCAGCGCGGATCGCATGCGGATCGAGCAAAGGCAGATCGCCTTGCACGTTCACCACCACGTCGTGCGTCGCGCCTGGGTCGAGCGTTTGCAGCGCTTCGAAAATGCGATCCGATCCCGAGGGGTGGTCAGGACGCGTCGCCACGGCGCGGCCGCCGGTGCGCGTGACCGCGTCGACGATGGCCGCATCGGCGGCGGCGACCACGACCGGCCCGATCGCCGCTTCGGTCGCGCGCCGCCAGACCTGGACGATCATCGGCGCGTCGCCGATCACCGCCAGCGGTTTATCGGGCAGGCGCGTCGAGGCCAGACGGGCGGGGATGAGAATGATCGGCTTCAGGGCTTTGGCTTTCGGATTCCGGATGTGCGGCCGGGGCGTGACTGGAATTGCGGCGTTATGCCGCATCGAAGCTAGCCCCTGCAACCGGCCTTTTTCCGGCAGATTTCGTTTGAGTTGGCAGGCGAAATTGAGTTTCCTGCCGGCCGAGCCGCACCAGGGGATCGAGTTTCGCATGTCCTTCGAGATGAACAAAGTCGCGGGCGCGATACTGGTGGCGATGATCGTCGCCATGGTGTCGGGCATCATCGCCTCCAAGCTGGTCGAGCCGACGCCGCTCACGAAGAACGCCTACGAGGTCGCCGCGGCGCCTGAAGCCACGACGAGCGCGCAGGCGCCGGCCGGTCCGCAGCCGATCGAACCGCTGCTCGCCAGCGCCAGCGTCGATGCCGGCAAGGCCCACACTTCGGTCTGCCAGACCTGCCACACGTTCGACAAAGGCGGCGCCAACAAGATCGGTCCCAATCTCTACGGCATCGTCGGCTCGCCGATCGCCGAAGGCCG
>DASYYB010000015.1:0-7182 GCA_035934235.1 Allostellaceae bacterium
CCGCGATCATCCTGTTCCCTGGCTCGAATCGCGAGCAGGACGTGCACGACGCGCTCGAACGCGCGACCGGCAAGGCGCCACTCAAGGTCTGGCACCGCGACACCGACTTGCCCAAGGCCGACCTTATCGTCATTCCCGGCGGCTTTTCCTATGGCGACTATCTGCGCTGCGGCGCGATGGCGGCACATTCGCCGATCATGCGCGAGGTCAAGGCGCGCGCCGACGCCGGCACACCGGTGCTCGGCATCTGCAACGGCTTCCAAATCATCACCGAAGCCGGCCTCCTGCCCGGCGTGCTGCTGACCAACCGCACGCTGCGCTTTCACTGCAAGGACGTGCATCTGCGCGTCGAGACCAGCCAGAGCGTCTACACGCGGCGCTATAACGCCGGCCAGGTGATCCGCGTGCCGGTGGCGCATCACGACGGCAACTATTTCGCCGACAAGGACACGCTCGACCGGCTCGAAGGCGAAGGCCGCGTCGCCTTCCGCTATTGCAGCGAAGCCGGCGAAATCGTCGACCAGGCCAACGACAACGGTTCGGCCCGCGCCATCGCCGGCGTCCTCAACGCCAAGCGCAACGTGCTGGGATTGATGCCGCATCCCGAGGACGCGACCGATCCGCTGTTAGGCGGCACGGACGGCCAGGGCTTCTTCGCCTCGCTCGCCGAGGCGCTGGCGTGAGTCCGGACACCGGTGCGGAATCCGCGGCGACCCTCGACCAGGCGCGGCAGTTCGGTCTTTCCGAGGAGGAGTTCAAGCGCGCTTGCCGCATCATGGGCCGCACGCCCAATTTCACCGAGCTCGGCATCTTCTCGGTGATGTGGTCGGAGCACTGCTCCTACAAATCGTCGAAGGTCTGGCTCAAGAGGCTGCCGACCACAGGCAAGCGCGTGATCTGCGGTCCGGGCGAGAACGCCGGCGTCATCGACATCGGCGACGGCGACGCCGCCATCTTCAAGATGGAGAGCCACAACCATCCGTCGTTCATCGAGCCCTATCAGGGCGCGGCGACCGGCGTTGGCGGCATCCTGCGCGACGTTTTCACCATGGGCGCGCGGCCTATCGCCAACCTCAACGCGTTGCGCTTCGGAAGTCCGGATCATCCCAAGACACGGCACCTGATCGACGGCGTGGTGCGCGGCATCGGCGGTTACGGCAATTGCGTCGGCGTGCCGACGGTCGGCGGCGAGTGCAATTTCCATCCGAGCTACAACGGCAACATCCTGGTCAACGCGATGACCGTGGGATTGGCCCGCGCCGACCGGATCTTCTATTCGGCCGCCGCCGGTCCGGGCAATCCGGTGATCTATGTCGGCGCCAAAACCGGCCGCGACGGCATCCACGGCGCCACCATGGCCTCGGCGGAGTTCAGCGAGGACAACGAAAGCAAGCGGCCGACGGTGCAGGTCGGCGATCCGTTCACCGAAAAGCTTTTGATCGAGGCCTGCCTCGAGCTGATGGAATCCGATGCCATTGTCGCCATCCAGGACATGGGCGCGGCCGGCCTCACCTCGTCGTCGGTCGAGATGGCCGGCAAAGGCGGGCTCGGCATCGAGCTCGCGCTCGACCAGGTGCCGACACGCGAAGAGAAGATGAGTCCCTACGAGATCATGCTCTCCGAAAGCCAGGAGCGCATGCTGATGATCCTCAAGCCCGAGCGGCAGGAGCTCGCGCGGCGGATCTTCGACAAATGGGAATTGGACTTCGCCGTCATCGGTCGCGTCACCGACAGCGGCCGGCTGGTGCTAACCATGCACGACCGCACAGTGGCCGACATGCCGGTCGGACCCCTGGTCACTGAAGCGCCGTTATACGAACGGCCGTGGACGCCAGCCCCCGCCCTGCCCGAGCTTGCGGCAAAAACCATCGAGGCGCGCGAGCCGATCGCGGCGCTCAAACAGCTCATCGCCTGCCCCGACCTCGCCTCGAAGCGCTGGATCTGGGAGCAATACGACCATCTGGTGATGGGCCACACCGTGCAGCGGCCAGGCGGCGATGCCGCGGTGGTCCGCCTGCCTGGCCGCAACAAGGCGCTGGCGCTCGCCACCGACTGCACACCGCGCTATTGCGCCGCCGATCCGAAGCGTGGCGGCGCGCAAGCCGTGGCCGAGAATTGGCGCAACCTCACCGCGGTCGGCGCGCTACCGCTCGCCATCACCGACAACATGAATTTTGGCAATCCCGAGCGGCCCGAAATCATGGGGCAGTTCGCGCAAAGCATCGAAGGCATGCGCGAGGCGTGCCTAGCGCTCGACTATCCGGTCGTCTCGGGCAACGTCTCGCTCTACAACGAGACCAATGGCAGCGGCATTCTCCCCACGCCGGCCATCGGCGGCGTCGGGCTTATCGAGGATGCCGCCAAGAGCGTGTCGCTCGGCTTCAAGCACGAGGGCGAGATCATCGTCGTCATCGGCGAAACCAAGGGCTGGCTCGGCCAGTCGCTCTATCTGCGCGAATTGCTGGCACGCGAGGACGGTGCGCCGCCGCCGGTCGATCTCAAGGCCGAACGGCGTAACGGCGATTTCGTGCGCGCGCAGATCCGTGCCGGCGCGGTGTCCGCCTGTCACGACGTATCGGACGGCGGGCTGCTGGTGGCGCTGGCCGAGATGGCGATGGCCTCCGGCGTCGGCGCGACGCTGTCGGCGCCGCAGGATCAGCCGGCGCATGCGTTCTGGTTCGGCGAGGATCAGGCGCGCTACGTGCTGACATGCCGCAGCGCCGACCCGATGCTCCAGGCGGCGCAAAAGGCCGATGTCCCTGCCCGCGTTGTGGGAAAAACCGGCGGCGGCGCGTTGACTCTGGCGGGAGGCAATGCCATATCCGTGACGGATTTGAAGCGCCTCAACGAGGCATGGCTGCCCGCCTACATGGCGCAATAGGAACGCGAATGGCGCTCGACGCGGCGACGATCGAAAGACTGATCAAGGACGGGTTGCCGGGTGCGCGCGTCACCATCGAGGATCTGCGCGGCGACGGTGACCATTATGCCGCGCTCGTCGTCTCGCCCGCGTTCAAAGGCAAGACGCGGGTGCAGCAGCACCAAATGGTCTATGCGGCGCTGCAAGGCCGCATGGGCAACGAATTGCACGCGCTGGCACTCCAGACCAGCACCCCCGAGGAATAACCGCGTTCAGCACGAGGACACGATGACCACCGACGCCACCGTTACCGACCGCATCAAGCAGGACATCGCCGACAACACCGTCGTGCTCTTCATGAAGGGTACGCCGGTATTCCCGCAATGCGGCTTCTCCGCCCGCGTCGTGCAGATCCTCACCCAGATGGGGGTCAAGTTCAAAGGCGTCGACGTGCTCGCCGATCCGGCGATCCGCCAGGGCGTCAAGGAATTCTCCAACTGGCCGACGATTCCGCAGCTCTACGTCAAGGGCGAGTTCGTCGGCGGTTGCGACATCGTCAGCGAGATGTACGAAAACGGCGAACTCAAGCAGGTGCTCGCCAACAAAGGCGTCGCGACGCGGGCATAGGCCGGTTGGTGCGGAATTTCCGTCGTGCGTAAACTCGCGTTCGCAGCCGCATTGATCCTCGCGGCGGTACCGGCGCAGGCGCAGACGGAATCAACGGCGGCCGCGAGTTGCGCCAATCCCGACGTCAACATCGCGATCACCGGGTGCACCGAGTTGATCCAAACCGCCCATCAGACGAAGCCGTTGCTGGCCTATGCGTACAACAATCGCGCCTGGGCCTATCACCGCAAAGGCGACGATCAAGCCGGCCTGCGCGATGTCGACATGGCGCTCATCCTGGCGCCGAAGAACGCCGCGGTGATCGAGACGCGGGCGGAGATTTACGAAAAACTCGGCAAGCATGATCAGGCGGTCGCCGACTACCGCGCCGCGCTCCAGCTCGATCCCAAGATGACGCAGGCCAGCGACGGCCTGAAACGGCTCGGCGCGACGCCGTAGACGAGCCTCGCGGACGGGTCTCCCGTTGCGAGGGCGTTATTTCTCGATCCACCGGCGGACGAGATAGTCGAGCGACAACTTGCCGGGGCCGCGAAACAGCAGGACGAGCATCATCGCCGCCCACTGGATATGTGTCGGCCAGGCTTGGGGATAGACGAAGACTTCGATCACCGTCGTCATGCCGAGCAAGACGAACGCCGCCGGCCGGGTCAAAAGCCCAAGCACCAGTAGCACCGGCGTCGAGACCTCGATCGATACTGCCATGGTGGCGGCGAAATCCGACGGCAGCCACGGCACCTTGTACTCGTCGGCGAAGAGATAAAGCGTCGTCTGCCAGTTGGCGAGGTGCGCCACGGCCGAGTTCCAGAACACGGTCGCTAGCGCCAGCCGCAGCGGGATCGCCAGCAGCGTATAGGGCACGGCGTCGAGCCAGCGCAGCACGCCGGCGGCGGCACGCGCCGGGGCCGTATGGGCCAGAGACATCGTCTGAGCATTCACGGCAGATCCTCCATCGGTTAACGGCCACTGCCTTCGTCGACGGCAAAGTCGGTGAACACGCCGTCGATCAGATGGCCCGCGAGCAACGCCGCGGCATCGACGTCGCCCGTCGTTGCCATCGCGTCCTGCAAGGACCGGCCGGCGCAAAGCGACGCGGTAAACCGCCAGGCGGCCGGCGCGAGCCGCGCGATCGCGGGACCGTCGGCGGTCCGGCGGACGAGCAGGAACACGGGGCCGGCGTCGAGTTCGATCGCGGCCATCGCCGCGTCATCCTGCGCCAGGACTGCGCGCCAGATCGCATCGACCGGATGCTCGGCGCGCACCAGCCCGACCGACGGATGCGGCACGAAGAGGAGGCGCGGCTCGTCGGCCGTAGCAACCGCGGCGAGCCGAGCGGGATCGAGACCGTCGGCGTCAGGCGCGTGGAGCGCCCGATTGACCGCCCAGTCGAGCCGCGCCACGCCGGCGAGATAGTGGATCGACGCGGCGGGTGCGAAGTCGGTCAGGAAATCGGCAAAGCCAGGGTCGTAATTGTCGAGGCAAGCGCCGCGGGGCGGCTGCGCCGCGAGGAACAGCTGTGCCGCGCTTTCAAAGAATGCCGCACCGACAAGACGATGCACCGCGGGATAGGACAGGCGCAGTGCGGCGGTGAGGCTCGCAACGATCGTGTTGCGATAGACGGCGAACCGCGCCGCCGGTGCGAGACCGTCGGCGACGAGGTGCATCGCAGCCGCTTCGTCGCCGGCGATCAAAGCGCGCGCGACGTCGCGCTGGAGTTCACGCAGCGTCGGCATGGCTCCCTTTTCCGTCGCATCGGTCGAGCAGCGCCTGGGCGCTGCATGCCTCGTCGAGCAGCGTCGCGAGCGGCGGAATATCGGTGTCCCATTCGATCAGCGTCGGCACCGATCCGAAGCGGTCGAGCGCTTCGGCGTAGAGCATCCATACCGCCGCCGCGACACGCGAGCCGTGATCGTCGATGCACAGGATCGCACCGTCGTCGAGCCGGCGGACGGCATGGCCGGCGAGATGGATCTCGCCGATTGCCGCCGGCGGCAAGGCGGCCAGATAGGCCGAAGCGTCCCAGCCGTGATTCTGCGCGCTCACGTAGATGTTGTTGACGTCGCAAAGGATGCCGCAACCGGTGCGCGCGGCGACCGCGGCGAGGAACTCCCACTCCGGGATAACGGAATGCCGGTAGCGCAAATAGCTCGATGGATTCTCAACCAGGATGCGGCTGCGCAGGAATTCCTGCGTCTCGTCCACGTTCCGGCAGACGACGGCGAGCGCCTCCTCGGTCAACGGCAGCGGCAGGAGGTCGGCGAGATACTGCCCGCCGGCAACGCTCCAGGACAGGTGCTCGGAGACCAGCGCCGGCGCAAAATGCTCGATCGCGCGGCCGATACGCGCGAGATGATCGCGATCGAGCCCCTCGGCGGTGCCAAGCGACAGGCCAACACCGTGGCACGAGATCGGATAATCGCGGCGGATGGCATCGAGCCACGCAGGCGTCGCGCCGCCGCCGAGATAGTTCTCGGTATGCACCTCGAGCCATGCGATCTCGGGCCGCGTTTCGGCGACAATGCGATGATGCGGAAAGCGCAGCCCGATCCCCGCGCGGGCGGGGATCGGACCGCATGCAGTCGCGGCGGTCATGGAAATAGGCATCCGCCGCTCCTCGTTCAGCTAGCCTTGAGCGAGCCGCCGGCGATCTTCGAGCAGTCGCCCGCCGGTACGAGAACGAACGACTTCGTATCGCGCGCCGTCGTCGCCTGACCGGCGCAGGAATGCGCACCCTCGGCGCAGTCGTTCTTGGCGACGGCGTTGATACCGAAGCACTTCTCCAGGTGCTGTTGCGCCATGCGCTCCATGTTCTGTTTGACGACCGCGGCGTTGGCACCGGGCGGCAGTTTCATCATCCCTTCGCCTTGTGACATGCCCTGGGCCACAGTCTGCGGAACCTGCGCGGCGAGCACCAGGCCGACCGCGGCGGCGAGCGTCGAGGCGGTGAAAATGCGGCGATTCATGAATGACCTCATCGGTTGTTGTTGCCCCCACCAGGAGGGCGGCGTTATGAGGTTCGCCGCAGGCGGATCCGAAGTTACACCCGGCCGGCAAGCGCGGCGGACGCGACGGGAACGTGCAATCGGGCAATCGACACGACGAGCAGTGGGACGGCCTCATGGCGGCGGCGCAGGACGGCGACCGCAAAGCCTATGAGACGCTGCTCCGCGCGATTCTGCCCTATATCCGCAGCGTGGTGCGGAGCCTTCATAGCCGGCCCGAGCGGGCCGAGGAGGTGACGCAGGAGGTGCTGCTGACCGTGCACCGCGTGCGTCATACGTACGATCCGGCACGGCCGTTCCGGCCGTGGCTAGCGGCGATCGCGCGGCGGCGCGCCATCGACGCTCTGCGCCGCCATCGGCGCACGGAAATCCACGAGATTTTCGATGAATATGCCTATGAAACCTTTGCCGACGTCGCGACGAATAGACATGCAGAGATGCCGATAACCGCGGAAGGCCTCCGTGCGGCCATCGCCAACCTGCCAACGCAGCAACGCGAGGCGGTGCAGCTGTTGAAGGTTCGCGGTTTGAGCCTGGCAGAGGCGTCGGCTGAAACCGGCAAATCGATCGCCGCGCTCAAGGTCAACATGCATCGCGCCGTCAAGACATTGCGCCAACGGCTGACCGGAGAAGAGTTGTGACCGACGACGATACGATGCGTTTGATCGAGGCGCTCGCGGCCAAGGCGCAGCCGGT
>DASYYB010000018.1:0-21862 GCA_035934235.1 Allostellaceae bacterium
CTCGCGGTGGAGCAGGGGCTCGCCGCCGGCGAGCGACACCACCGGTGCGCCGCATTCGTCGACCGCCTGGAGGCATTCGGCGACCGACAGGCGCTGGTTCAGGATCTTGTCGGGATAGTCGATCTTGCCGCAGCCGGCGCAGGCGAGGTTGCAGCGGAACAGCGGCTCGAGCATGAGCACCAGCGGATAGCGCTCGGTGCCGGTCAGACGCTGTTTCATCACGTAGGCGCCGACGCGGATCATTTGGTGGAGCGGAACGGACACGGGTTCGACCTCTCTTCTCTAATCTGGGGCGAAGCTCTCAGCCGGCGGTTTCGGCGAGCTCGGGTGGCATGCGGAAGCGCACGTTCTCGGTGATGCCGGGCAGCTTCTCGCATTCGACGTCGCTCAGCTGCTTGAGTCGCGCGATCAAATTCTGCACCAGCTCTTCGGGCGCCGATGCGCCGGCGGTGATGCCGACCGCCTTCGCGCCATTGACCCAGGCCGGGTCGAGCGCGTCGGCATCGGCGACCAGATAGGCTTTGACGCCCTGTTCGGCGGCGATCTCGCGCAACCGGTTCGAATTCGAGCTGTTGGCGGCGCCCACGACCAGAACAACGTCGACCTGCTGCGCTAGTTCCCGCACCGCGCGCTGACGGTTCTGGGTCGCGTAGCAGATGTCCTTGGTGTCGGGCCCGACGATGTCGGGAAAGCGCTGGCGCAATGCGTCGATCACCGCCTTGGTATCGTCGACCGACAGCGTGGTCTGGGTGATGAAGGCGAGCTTGTGCGGATTGCTGACCTTGAGGCCGGCGACTTCATCGGCGCGCGAAATCAGGTGCACCTTGCCGTTGATGCGGCCCATCGTGCCTTCGATCTCGGGGTGGCCGGCGTGGCCGACGAGCACGATCTCGCGGCCCTGCGCCGCATAGCGCTGGCCTTCGCTGTGCACCTTGGAAACCAGCGGGCAGGTGGCGTCGATCACCGGCAAGCTGCGGTTGGCGGCGGCGTCCTCGACCGCGCTCGACACGCCGTGGGCGCTGAAGATGGTGACGCCGCCCGGCGGAACCTCGTCGAGTTCGTCGACAAAATGCGCGCCCTTGGCCCGGAGTCGCTCGACGACATGCCTGTTATGCACGATCTCGTGGCGGACGTAGATCGGTGGGCCGTACTTCTCGAGCGCCCGCTCGACGATGTCGATGGCGCGTTCGACGCCGGCGCAGAATCCACGCGGCTGAGCCAAAACCACACGCATGCAAATCCTCACTCTCCGGGAGACGGTCACGGCCGCCTGTCGTGTTGCGGCGCATTATACGCAGAATTCGCCACCGGACCAGGGGCCTAACCATCGGCAAAATGAGGCTAATTCTGGGCTATGACAAGTAACTAAATTGCTTCTTTCGCCGTTCTGTGTTTAGTCTTCGGTCGAGGGCGCGTGACGACGCGGCCCTAGGGATTCTGGTCACCACGACTCCACGAGACCCATGAGCACGCCGCTGTTGCGCAACGACCTGACGCCTCTGCTCGATCAAGTCAACACACCGGCTGACCTGCGCAAGCTCGACGAGAGTCAGCTATCGCAATTCGCCGGCGAACTGCGTCGCGAGCTGGTCGACGCGGTGTCGGTCACCGGCGGCCATCTCGGCGCCGGTCTCGGCGTGGTCGAGCTTACGGTCGCGCTGCACTACGTTTTCGATACGCCGAACGACCGGCTGATCTGGGACGTCGGCCATCAGGCCTATCCGCACAAGATCATCACCGGACGCCGCGATCGCATCCGCACCTTGCGGCAGGGCGGTGGTCTCTCCGGCTTCACCCGGCGCAGCGAGAGCGAATACGATCCGTTCGGCGCCGCGCACAGCTCGACCTCGATCTCCGCCGGCCTCGGCATGGCGGTGGGCCGCGACCTCCAGGGCCGCGCGAACAACGTCATCGCCGTCATCGGCGACGGCGCGATGAGCGCCGGCATGGCCTATGAGGCGATGAACAATGCCGGCGCGATGAACTCGCGCCTGATCGTCATCCTCAACGACAACGACATGTCGATCGCGCCGCCTGTTGGTGCCATGAGTGCGTACTTATCGCGCCTCTTGTCGTCCAAGCCCTATCGCAGTCTGCGGCAGCTCGGCGCCGCGATGGCCCGGCGCTTTCCGCGCGGCCTCGCCAAGGCGGCCCGCCGCGCCGACGAATACGCCCGCGGCATGGTCACCGGCGGCACCTTGTTCGAGGAACTCGGCTTCTTCTACGTCGGGCCCATCGACGGCCACAATCTCGACCACCTGCTGCCGGTGCTGAAGAATTTGCGCGACAGCGAGAACGAAGGCCCGGTCCTGGTGCATGTCGTGACGCAAAAGGGCCACGGCTACGGCCCGGCCGAAGCCGCGGCCGACAAGTATCACGGCGTGGTCAAGTTCGACGTCGCCACCGGCGCACAGGTCAAAGGCAAGGCGGCGGCGCCATCCTACACCGCGGTCTACGCCAAGGCGCTGATCGCCGAGGCCGAGCGCGACCCGCGCATCGTCGCCATCACCGCCGCCATGCCGTCGGGCACCGGCCTCGATAAGTTCGCCGAACGTTTCCCCAACCGCGCCTTCGACGTCGGCATCGCCGAGCAGCACGCGGTCACCTTCGCCGCCGGCATGGCGTGCGAGGGGCTGAAGCCGTTCGCGACGATCTATTCGACCTTCTTGCAGCGCGCCTACGACCAGGTGGTGCACGACGTCGCCATTCAGAAGCTGCCGGTGCGCTTCGCCATGGACCGTGCCGGCCTCGTCGGCGCCGACGGCGCGACGCATGCCGGCGCGTTCGACTTGGCCTATCTCGGCTGCTTGCCGCATTTCGTCATCATGGCGCCGTCCGACGAAGCCGAGCTCGTCCACATGGTGGCGACGGCGGCCGCGATCGACGACGCGCCGTCCGCGCTGCGCTATCCGCGCGGCGAAGGCGTCGGCGTGGCGCTGCCCGCGCAGGGCGAGGTGCTGCCGATCGGCAAAGGCCGCATCCTGCGTCAGGGCACGTCGATCGCGATCTTGAGTCTCGGCACTCGTCTGCAAGAAGCGCTCAAGGCTGCCGACGAGCTCGGCCATCTCGGTCTGTCGACGACGGTGGCCGACGCGCGCTTCGCCAAACCGATCGATACCGCGCTGATCGAACGCCTGGCGCGCGAGCACGAAGTGCTGATCACGGTCGAGGAAGCCTCGATCGGCGGCTTCGGCAGCCAGGTGCTGCATCACCTGGCGCATGTCGGGCTCTTGGATCAGGGACTAAAAGTCAGGCCGCTGGTGCTGCCCGACCGCTTCATCGATCACGAAACGCCGGTGAAGCAATACGACGAAGCCGGCCTCAACGCGCGTCACATCAAGCAGGCGGCACTGGTCGCGCTGGGCCGCGCGGAAGTCGAGCGCTCGGCGCGCGCCTGATTCGGCGCGCCACGGGCGCGCTCATGCTCATGACCGAAAAGCGGCGTCTCGATCAACTGCTGGTCGAGCGCGGCTTGGCGCCGACCCGCGCCAAGGCCCAGGCGCTGATTCTCGCCGGCACCGTGTTCACCGGCGAACGCCGGCTCGACAAGCCGGGGGCGGCGCTCGGCGCGGACACGCCGCTCGAAGTCCGCGGCAAGGATCATCCCTTTGTGTCGCGCGGCGGCGTCAAGCTCGCGCACGGTCTCGACCATTTCAAGATCGATCCGCGCGGCCTGATCGCGCTCGACGTCGGCGCTTCGACCGGCGGCTTCACCGACGTGCTGTTGCAACGCGGCGCCGCACGCGTCTATGCCGTCGATGTCGGCTTCGGCCAGTTTGCCTGGTCGCTGCGCAACGATCCGCGCGTCGTCTTGCTTGAGCGCGTCAACGCCCGCCGCCTGACGAGGGATCAGGTGCCGGAGCCGCTCGATCTGGTCGTCTGCGATGCCAGCTTCATCGGCCTCGAAACCCTGCTGCCGGCGTCCCTCGCGCTGGCCAAGCCGCGAGCGAATCTCGTGGCGCTGATCAAGCCGCAATTCGAGGTCGGCCCGGCGCGCGTCGGCAAGGGCGGCGTCGTGCGCGATCCGGCGCTGCACCGCGAGGTCTGCGACCGCATCGCGGCGTGGGTCGCGGCGCAGGGCTGGCACGTTCTCGGCGTGACGCAAAGTCCCATCACTGGCCCCGAGGGTAACATCGAGTTTCTGATCGGTGCGGTTCGTGGCTGAGGTGGAACTGACCATCGACAGTGTCGGCGTACGCGGCGACGGCGTCGCCCAATCCGACGGCAAGCCGGTTTATGTTCCGTTCACCGCGCCGGGCGACCGGGTCCGCGTGCGTCTGTCGCGCGAGAACGGCGAGCGTCGCGGCGACATCGTCGAAATCCTGGCCACCGGCGCGCGCGCCAAGCCGGTCTGCGCGCATTTCGGCACTTGTGGCGGCTGCGCTTTGCAGCATCTCACGGACGAAGCCTATGCGGCGGCGAAGCTCAGTTGGCTCCAAGGCGCTTTGGCGCAGCACGGCTTCAAGGACGTCGCAATCGCCAAGCTGCGCCGACTTGCGCCCGGCACGCGCCGCCGCGCGCGGCTGGCGCTGGCGCGCAACGGCGAAACGGTCGCCGGCTTCCACGGCCGCATGAGCCACGTGATCGTCGACATGCGCGAATGCCATGTGCTGCATCCGGCTTTGTTCACGCTCGTGGACCCGTTGCGCAAACTGGCGGCCGAAATCCTGCCGCGGCGCGGCGCGGCGAGCGCGGCGCTGACGCTCGGCGATGCCGGCGTCGACCTGCTGCTCGAATTGCCAAAGGCGCCGGCGCTCGACGGTCTCGAGGCCTTGGCACGTTTCGCCGCCGAACACGATCTCGCGCGGCTGTCGTGGCGCGCCGGCACGACCGTCGCGCCGGTGGCGCAGCGCCGGCCGGTGCGCGCAATCTTCGCCGGCGTTGCCGTCGATCTGCCGGCCGACGCATTCCTGCAAGCGAGTGCCGAGGCCGACGCAGTCTTGTCAGGCCTGGTGCTCGACGCGATCGGCACGCCGCGCCGCGTCGCTGATCTCTATGCCGGCGTCGGCACGTTCAGCTTTGCCCTGGCGTCGCGCGCGCCGGTCCACGCCGTCGAAGGCGACGCCGAAGCGGCCAAGGCGCTCGCTCAGGCGGCGGCGCGCGCCAATGTCGCCGATCGCGTGACCGTCGAACGCCGCGATCTGGTGCGCCGGCCGCTATCGGCGGACGAGCTCGCGCGTTTCGACGCCGTCGTGTTCGATCCGCCGCGCGTCGGTGCGCTGGCGCAAAGCCGGGTGCTGGCGGAATCAAAGGTGCCGCGGATCGTCGCCGTGTCGTGCAATCCAGCAACCTTCGCGCGCGACGCGCGCATCCTTCTGGATGGCGGTTACACGCTAACGCATGTCACGCCGGTCGACTCGTTCGTCTGGTCGCCGCACCTCGAACTGGTGGCGCGCTTCGAGCGGCGCTAACGAATCTCGATCGGCGGCATCACCAGCATGCCCGGCTGAAACGTCAATGCTGCGAGCTCGCGCATGACGCCGCTGAGCGACGGCAGGATCGCGAGCGGGTCGTCGTTGGTCTCGCCGAGCCAGCGGCGCAGCGCCACGCTCAGGCCGCTTTCCGGCCGCGGATAGACGCGCAGCACGATGTCTTGCGTCGCCGGCACGCCGATCTCGGCCTTGGCGAGCGCGATCGCCGTGTCATAGCCGCCGAGTGAATCCACCAAATTCTCGTCCTTGGCTTGCGCACCGGTCCAGACGCGGCCCTTGGCAACCGCTTCGACCTCGGCCTCGCTCATGTGCCGGCCTTCGGCGACGCGCGCCTTGAAGCCGGCATAGGTTGCGTCGAGCGCGGCCTCGAATTGCTGGTGCCCTTGCGGTGAGAAATCCTCCACCGAGCTGAAGAGAGCGGCGTTGTCCGACGTCTGCACCGCGTCGGCGCCGGCGCCGATCTTGTCGAGCAGGCCGCCGATCAGGATCTTGCCGGCGACGACGCCTATTGAACTGGTCAAGGTCGCCGGCTCGGCGACGATCTTGTCGGCGTCGGCGGCGATGTAATAGCCGCCGGAGCCGGCGACGCCGCCCATGCTGACGATCACCTTCTTGCCCGCCGCACGTGCCTGTTTCACCGCGTTCCAGATCGATTCCGCCGCCACCGCCGAGCCGCCGGGGCTGTCGATGCGGAAGATGATCGCGCGCACGTTCTTGTCCTGCACGGCGAGGCGGAAGGCGTGCACGACGCTGTCCGAGCCCATCACGCCGTTGCCGAACAGCGCGCCGTCGTCGCTCTTGCCACGCGCCATCAAGCCGTCGGCGTAGATCAGCGCCACCAGTGGCCCGTTGACATGCGGCCGGCCGGCGCGCTGGAGGTAGCGGGCGAGCTGCATCGCCTTGACGCCGGCGCCGGCGCGAATCTCCAGCGCCTCGAGCGCCTCGCTGGCATAGCCGAGATGATCGACCAGATGATCGGCGAGTGCGTCCTTCGCCAGATAGGGGCCGCCGGCGATCAGGTCGCGGACGCGGTCTGGCGCCAGCTTGCGGCCGTTGCCGATACCGGCGACGATCTGGTCGAGCAGCGAGCCGAGCAGCGATTGCAACTGCTCGCGTTCAGCGTCGGTCATCTTGGTCTCGGTCAGCGGGTTCGCCGCCGTCTTGTATTGCTCGCGCTGGTCGACGCGCGGCACCAGGCCGAGCTTGTCGAGCGTGCCGCGGAAGAACGGCTCTTCGGCGCGCAGACCGACGAGGCCGACCATGCCGAGCGGCTGGAGCCACACCTCGTCGCACGCGCTGGCGAGGTAATAGGCGCGGGTGCCGGGCGCGAATTCGCCGAAGCTGTCGGAATAGGCGAAGGCGATCTTGCCCTTGGCGCGGAACGCATCAATCGCGTCGCGCAGCTCCTGTGCCTGCGCGAAGCCGATGTCGCCGCCGCCGATGTGCAGCAGCAGGCCTTTGATGCGTGGATCGTGTCCGGCCTTGTCGAGCGCGTCGACGACGTCGCGCAGGTTGGTCTGCTGCGGTTGCAGCAACGCCAGCAGGCCGTCGTTGCGTGGCGCGTCCGGCAAATTGCCGTCGACGTCGAGCGTCAGGATCGCCGCCGCCGGCACGCCGGGTCCGTGGAATTTCGTCCAGATCACCACGCCGACGGTGCTCAGCATGCCGAGCAGCGTCACCGCGCCGATCACGGCGAGCAATCCGACGACAAAACGGCGCACGCGGCCTCCCGGCAAATTCGAACCGCGCCACTGTGCCCCGAAAGGGGACGGCCATCAATCGGGCTGGCGGCCGGCGGCTGCGGCACAATAGCGCCGCCAGGCGGCGCGGTAGGCGTCTTCGACTGCGGCCGCATATCGGCGCGCATCGCCTATAGAAGAGTGCGCCAAACGCACCGGCAGCTCGGCGCGCAGCCGTTCGAGCGCGGCAAGATCGCGCGCCGCGGCGACCGCCGTCGCGACATAGGCGGCGGTGTCGGCGGCGATGAATTGCGTCAAATTGAGCGCGGTCAAACAGCTCGCCGCCAGCCGCGACGGGATGGTGCGGCTGGTGCGGGTGATCACCGGCACGCCCATGGCGAGCGTGTCGAGCGTGGTCATGCCGCCGCCGTGCGGAAACGGATCGAGCGCCAGATCGAGCGTGCGATAGGCGGCGAAATGCTCGGCGCGTCCGGTCTGGCCGAGAAACGTCACCCGCTCGACTGGCATACCGGCGCTTGCAAATTCACCGCGCAACGAGGCCTGTTCGGCAGGGTCGCCGAACTGCTTGGCCTTGAGCACCAGCCGCGCGTCGGGCAGCGCGCGCAGGATCGCACTCCAGTCGTTGAGCACGCTTGGCGTCACCTTGGCGCGCCGGTTGAACGAGCCGAAGGTGACGAAGCCGTTGGCGCGCGCCGGCAGCGATCCCGGCGCCGGCAGCTTCTCCGGCGTCCAGTAACCGAGCGCGCCCGGCAGATCGATAATTTTCTCGGCGAAGAGCGACCGTTCGGTCGGCGGGATCAGCACCGGATCGGCGAAGAGATAGTCCATCGTCGTCAGGCCGGTGCCGGTCGGCTCGCCCCAGGCGGTGATCTGGATCGGCGCCGGCTTGCGCGCGAACGCCAATAGGCGGTGGCTGCTCATATGGCCGACGAGATCGACCAGGATGTCGATGCGGTCCCGGGCGATGCGCTCGGCCAGGGCGGCGTCGCCGAGATCGGCGGTGTCGCGCCAATGTTGCGCCGCGCCGCGGAAGATCGCGGTCAACTCGTCCTCCTGCCGCGTATCGGAATAGCAGAAGATTTCGACCTTGGCCGGATCGTGGTGCGTCAGCACGCCGCCGAAGGCGTAGCTCGCGGCATACGCCCGGAAGTGCGCGCTGACGTAACCGATGCGCAGCCGCCGCTCGGGATCGCGGTCCACCGGGCGCCGCGCGGCGGTCGGCGCCAGCGCGTCGGCATGTCGCGCCGCCCAGCGCCGGCGCTCGGCCTGATGCTCGGCGATGCCGAGGCTGGCGTCGAAATTCAGATTGAAGATCAGGTTCGAGTGCGCCTCGGCGCTCGCCGGCCCAAGCTCCAGCGCGCGGCGGCTGGCGGTCACGGCCTCGTCGAGTTGTCCCATCTCAGCGAGCATGCCGCCGAGATTGTCGTAGGCCGCGGCATAGTCCGGCCGTAATGCGATGGCGCGACGGAAGCAATCGACGGCAGCCTGCGCCTGGCCCTGGCGGCGCAACACGATGCCGAGATTCATATGCGCGTCGGCAAGATCGGGCTGGAGCGCGATGGCGCGCCGGTAGGCGTCGATCGCCGCCGCGTCGTTCTGCGTCAGCAGCGCGTTGCCGAGATTGAAATGCGCCGCCGCCAAATTCGGCTCGATAGCGATGGCGCGCCGGAAGCACGCGACGGCGCCGCTGCCATCGCCGCGCTTCATCAGCGCATTGCCCAGGTTGACATGCGCGTCGGCATAACGCGGCGCCAGCGCCAGCGCTTCGCGGAAGGCGGCGACCGCCTCGCGGCCACGGCCGTGCGCCGCCTGGGCGATGCCGAGCGCGTTATGGAACAGCGGATTGCGGCGGTTGCGCTTGATCGCTGCGCGGATGCGTTCGACAGCTTCGTCGATGTTGCCGCGCCGCTGCGCGATCAAGCCGAGCAGGAACAGCGCATCCGGCTGCGCCGCGTCTTTCTCCAGCATGGCGCGGCAGGCGGCTTCGGCGTCGTCCAGGCGGCCGGCTTCGAAATGATCGATCGCGGCGCCGAACGCGGGATTCATCGGCGCGAAGCCGACGCGCCGCCGGCGCTCAGCCGCATTGCGCGCGGTGGCGCAGCAGGTGATCGGCGAGCACCACCGCCATCATCGCTTCGCCGACCGGCACGGCACGGATGCCGACGCAGGGGTCGTGGCGGCCCTTGGTGCTGACCTCGACGTCCTTGCCGAAACGGTCGACGCCTTTGAGCGGCTTCAAGATCGAGCTCGTCGGCTTGACCGCGAAGCGCGCGACGACGTCCTGGCCGGTCGAGATTCCGCCCAATATGCCGCCGGCGTTGTTCGACAGGAACGTCACTTTGCCGTCTTTCATGCGCATCTCGTCGGCGTTCTGCTCACCCGACAGCGCGGCCGACGCCATGCCGGCGCCGATCTCGACGCCTTTGACGGCGTTGATGCTCATCATCGCCTTGGCCAGGTTGGCGTCGAGCTTGTCGTAGATCGGCTCGCCCAGGCCGGCCGGTACGCCGCTGGCGTGGATCTCGATGATCGCGCCGGTGCTTGATCCCGCCTTGCGCGTCTCGTCGAGGAAAGCCTCCCAGCGCTCGACCACCTGCGCGTCGGGCGAGAAGAACGGATTGGCTTCGACCGCTTTCCAGTCCCAGCGTTTGTGGTCGATCGCATGCGGGCCGATCTGGATGAGCGCGCCACGAACGATGATCGCGTCGCCCAGGATCTTGCGCGCCACCGCGCCGGCGGCGACGCGCGCCGCCGTCTCGCGCGCCGAAGCGCGGCCGCCGCCGCGATGGTCGCGGATGCCGTATTTCGCCCAATAGGTATAGTCGGCGTGGCCGGGGCGGAACTGATCCTTGATCGTGTCGTAGTCCTTGGAGCGCGCGTCCTCGTTGGCGATCAGCAGCGAGATCGGCGCACCGGTGGTCTGGCCTTCGAACACGCCCGACAGGATTTGGACGCGGTCGCTTTCCTTGCGTTGCGTCGTGAAGCGTGACGATCCCGGCCGCCGCTTGTCGAGCCACGGCTGGATGTCGGCCTCGGACAGCGGAATGCGCGGCGGCACGCCCTCGACGACGCAGCCAATCGCCGGGCCGTGGCTTTCGCCCCAGGTGGTGAAGCGGAAGATGGTGCCGAAGCCGTTGCCCGCCATCGCGTTCGACGCCGTTCAGCGGCTCGGCTTGAAATTGGCCAGCATCTCGGCGACGCCGGACGCCGCATCGACGGCCAGCATGCCGACGACGTGATAGCCGGAATCGACGTGATGCACCTCGCCGGTGACGCCAGCCGACAAGTCGCTCAGCAGGTAGAGGCCGGCGTTGCCGACCTCGTCGAGCTCAATGTTACGCCTCAGCGGCGAATTGAGCTGGTTCCACTTGAGGATGTGGCGGAAATCGCCGATGCCAGAGGCGGCCAGCGTCTTGACTGGTCCGGCCGAGATCGCGTTGACGCGGATGTTCTTGCCGCCGAGATCGACCGCGAGATAGCGCACCGACGCCTCGAGCGCCGCCTTGGCCACGCCCATCACGTTGTAGTGCGGCATGACGCGTTCGGCGCCGATATAGGACAGCGTCAACAAGCTGCCACCATTGGGCATCAGCGGCGCGGCGCGGCGGCACAAATCGGTGAACGAGTAGCACGAGATTTCCATGGTCTTCAGGAAGTTCGCGCGCGTCGTGTCGACGTATTGGCCTTTGAGCTCGTTGGCGTCGGAATAGGCGACGGCGTGCACGACGAAGTCGATGTGCTGCCAGCGCTTGGCGAGCGTGTCGAACACCGTGGCGACGCTCGCCTCGTTGGTGACGTCGCAATCGCCGACGACGGCGCCGCCGACGCTCTCGGCCAGCGGCCGCACGCGTTTGCTGAGCGCGTCGCCTTGATAGGTGAAGGCAATCTCGGCGCCGTGCGCGTGCGCCACGCGCGCGATCGCCCAGGCGATCGAACGCTCGTTGGCGACGCCCATGACGAGGCCGCGTTTGCCGGCCAGCAATGGCTTCACGTCGGTCATGGTCTTCTCAAGCATGCGAATTTTCGGCGCAGTGGCGCATCGGTCGTCAATCACCCCGTTTGAATCTCGAACGGCGCCGCCGACTATAAAGAGCAGCCTCCGGATTGCCTAGCCGGATCGGGGCTGATATGCGCCGAATCAGCGGTAATCGGACGCCATCACTTCGGCGTGGCGGCCGGTCGCCTCGGCCGCCTCGAAGTTGAGCTCGACCTTGACGCCGTTCGGGTCGAGCAGGAACAGCTGATAGAGGCCTTGATCGTCGACCTGGCGCTCCTTGAACGCGACGCCGATCTTCTTGAAGTGCGCGATCATGGATTCGAGGCCGGTGGCGCGGAAGGCGATGTGATCGATCACGCCGGTGCCTTCGGTCGCTTGTGACTGCTGGCCGAGATAGCGCAGCCGGTCCTGCGATACGCCGGCGCCGCCTTGTGTCATGTGCAGCACCGGCACGTCGCCGAGGTAGAGCCAATGCACCGGAAAGCCGAAATCGGGGTGCGGCCCGTCGCGCATGCCGAGCACCTTGACGTACCAGTCGCGCGTCGCGTCGATGTCGGGCGACTGAATCAGGAAATGCTCGAGATGGGTCAGCGGCATGGTTGGCCTCCGCGGATGGCGACGTATTCTGCCACGACGCGGGCGGCGGGCGCCAATGCAAGGCTGGAGGGGGTTGAGCGCCCGGCCGGGCATGGCATAGTGGGCGCCCTTGTCCGGTCCGGAGCATCCCCTGTGAGCGAAGATCTGCTTTACGAGATCAAGGACGGCATCGGCCGCATCACCTTCAACCGGCCGCAGGCGCGCAACGCGCTGACTTTCGCCATGTACGACCGGCTGGCGCAGATTTGCCAGGAGGCCGACAAGGACCACGCCGTGCGCGTGCTGCTGCTCACCGGCGCCGGCGACAAGGCCTTCGCCTCGGGCACCGACATCTCGCAATTCAAGGCGTTCGACAAGCCGGAGGACGCGCTCGCCTACGAGGCGCGCATCGACCGTGTGCTCGGCACGCTCGAAGCCTGCGGCAAGCCGACCATCGCCGCCGTCCAGGGCGCGTGCACCGGCGGCGGCGCCGGCATCGCCGCCTGCTGCGATTTGCGCATCGCCGCCGCCAACGCGCGCTTCGGTTTTCCGGTGGCGCGCACGCTCGGCAACTGCTTGTCCATGGGGAATTACGCGCGGCTCCTGTCGCTGGTCGGCAGCCACGGCCGCGTCAAGGATCTGATCTTCAACGCGCGGCTCGTCGATGCGCCCGAAGCAAAGGCCATCGGCCTGGTCACGGAAGTGGTCGAGCCGTCCGAGCTGATGAAGCGCGCCGAAGAAGTCGCGCGCACCGTCGCCGGTCATGCGCCGCTGACGCTGCGCGCGACCAAAGAAGCGCTACGCCGCCTGATGGCGCGGATTCCGCCGGGCGAAGGCCAGGACCTCATTCTCATGTGCTACATGAGCAAGGATTTCCGCGAAGGCATGGACGCCTTCCTCAACAAGCGGCCACCGCAGTTCCGCGGCGAGTGACGCGCCGGGGACAAAGCATGGCCAAGGCCGCGATCGACGCGAAACAGGCCGCCGAGCTCGCGGTCGCCAACCGCATTCTCTACAACGAAGGTGTAGTCGACGGCTTCGGCCATGTCAGCGTGCGCGACGCGCGCAAGCCCGACCGCTTCCTCTTGGCGCGCAGCATGGCGCCGGCGCTGGTCACCGCCAAGGACATCATGCAGTTCGATCTCGCCGGTACGCCGATCGATCCGCGCGGCCGCCAGCCTTATCTCGAACGCTTCATTCACGGCTCGATCTATAAGGCGCGGCCCGACGTGATGGCGGTGGTGCACAGCCACAGTCCGAGCATCATTCCTTTCGGTGTCACGCCGCAGAAGCTGCGGCCGGTCTTCCACATGAGCGGGTTCCTGGGCGACGACGTGCCGGTGTGGGATATCCACGATTTTTCCGGCGACACCGACCTGCTGGTGGTGAGTGTCGCGCAGGGCGACGATCTCGCCCGCGCACTCGGCGACAACATCGTCGCGCTGATGCGCGGCCACGGCTCGGTCGCGGTCGGCGCGACGCTGCGGCACGCGGTCTATCGCGCGGTCTATGCCGAGATCAACGCGCGGCTCCAGAGCGAGGCACTCAAGCTCGGCCCGGTGAAATATCTGACGCCGGGCGAGGCGCGCCGCGCGCGCGACACGCAGGACAAGGTGTTGGGTCGCGCCTACGAGCTATGGGCACGCAAGGCCGGCGCCAAGCGTTAAGACGTTAGCCGTTGACGACGCGGTTGCGCAGCACGCCGATGCCTTCTACCTCGGCTTCGATCACGTCGCCGACCTGAAGCCATTTCTGCGGCATCATGCCCATCGCGACGCCCGACGGCGTGCCGGTGGCGATGACGTCGCCGGGCTCGAGCGTCAGACTGGCGCAAAGGAACGACACCATCGCCGGCACATCGAACAGCAGGTCGGCCGTGTTCGAATCCTGGCGGATCTCGCCGTTGACCTTGAGCGCGATGCGATGGCCGCTCGGGTTGCCGAACTCGTCGGCAGTCACCACGCACGGACCCATTGGACAATAGGTGTCGTAGCTCTTGCCCTTGAACCACTGGCCGTGGGCACGCTGCGCGTCGCGTGCGGTCACGTCGTTGACGATGGTGTAGCCGAAGACCGCCGACATGGCTTTTTCCGGCGGCAAGTCGCGCACGCGCTTGCCGATGACGATGGCGAGCTCGACCTCGTAATCGAGGTTCTGCGTGTTCTTGGCGTGGCGCAGGATTCCGGCGTCGGGACCGATCACCGTCGTGCGCGGCTTGGAAAAGAATTCTGGCACCTTGGGGAAGGTCGGCTCGACGCCGCGGGCGCGGGCGCCTTCGAGGATGTGGAGCTTGTAGTTGCGGCCGACGCAGAACACGTTCTTGCGCGGCGACGGGAACGGCGCCAGCAACTTGGCGCGCTTCGCCGGAATCCACGCGCTCTTCTTCTTGCGCGCTTTCTCGACCGTCGCCTTCACCGCCTTCAGCGCCGCCGCGCCGCCCTCGATCAGCGCAACCATATCGCCGGGCAGGCGGCTGTTCGCCTTCTTGAGGTCGAGCACGCCGCGTTCGGCGTCGAGCACGCCCAATCGCGGCGCGGCCAGCGTGCCGAAGGTCACGAATTTCATCCAACGCTCCTCTGTCTTTTTCCCGCCGGGGGTCGCGGAATGGCGGCGCAGCTTGACGCCAAGGGACCTTGCCTGCAACGTCTTCGTGCTCGTGGTTGTCATGCGAAAACGGGGGAAGGAATGACCGCCGGCGCCGTCGGTTCGCGGGTCAACCCACCCGCCATCCGCTAGGAGTCCTCATGGATCAGCCCCGCAATCCGGCGCGTGCGCGCCTCGCCCAAGGCGGCCTCGCGCTCGGCATGGGCGTACGCTTCGCTCGCACCGCCGAAATTGCGCGCATGATGCGCGCCGCCGGCTACGACTGGCTGTTCATCGATCTCGAACACGGTCCGGGCACGCTGGAATCGACGGCGCAGATTTCCTGCGCCGCGCTCGATGCCGGCATCGCGCCGTTGGTCCGGGTGCCGCACGGCCAGTTCGCGATGGCGACGCGCGCGCTCGACGGCGGCGGTTGGGGCATCGTCATGCCGCACGTCGATACGGCGGAGGAGGCGATGGCGTTGGTCGATCATCTCCGATATCCGCCGCTCGGCCATCGCTCGATCGTCGGCGGCCTGCCGCATTACGGCTTCGCCGGCGCCAAGGCGAGCGACGTCGCGGCGACGCTCAACGCCGAGACGCTGATCGTCGCCATGGTCGAAACGCCGACCGCGATCGCCAACGTCGACGCCATCGCCGCCGTGCCCGGCATCGACGTGGTGCTGATCGGCACCAACGACCTGACGCTCGAAATGGGCATCGCCGGCGAACTCGGCCACGAGCGCGTCGTCGCCGCCTACCAGACCGTGATCGCCGCCTGCGCCAAGCACAAGAAATGGCCGGGCATGGGCGGCGTCGGCGGTCTCGAGCTGATCCGCCGCTATGTCGGCCTCGGCATGCGCTTCATCCTCGGCGGCAACGACACCAACATCCTGGCGCAAGCCTCGGCCGAGCGCGCCAAGGCGCTGCGCGGGCTGCTCTAGGTAAAGAAAAAGGCGCCGGCCCAAAGGCCGGCGCCCTGTCGTCCCAGGTTCGCGGCGGTTACTTGTTTTCCGCCTTCTGCATCGCCTTTTGCATCGGGTAGTCCACCTTGCCCGATTTGAACGTTGTCGGCGTTAGCACGATCTGCTTGGTCGGGTCTTCGAACTGTTCGATGCCGTTGCCGCTGATGTGCTGGAACTGCACTTGCAGCATCCGCGACTCCGCCCACTCGCCCTCCTTGCCGAACTTCACGTCGCCGAACACCGTTTTGAAGGTGTGCGAGCGGATGTAGTCAGCCAGCTTTTGCTGATCGAGGCCCTTCGTCGCAGTGACCGCCTCGGCCAGGATCTGCATGTAAGCGTACGAGATCGGCGCCATGTAGTAGCCGAGCGGATCGACGCCCGCCGACTTGGCCTCGGCCTGATACTTCTTCAGCACGTCCTCGGTGCCCGGAAACATCATGGTCTTCGCCGGCACCCAGACGTCGTAATTGACGATGCCGTTGAGGGCCGGGCCGAGCTGCTCTTTGATCGCGGTGTATTGCAGCCCGACCATGCCGCCGCCGAACATCTTGGCCTTGGTGCCGACTTCGCTCATCGCGTGCACCATGCAGATCGCGGCCGGCGGATAGGTGCCGACGACGATCAGATCGGGGTCGGTCGCATTGATCGCCCGCATGATCGGCGAGCAATCCGTCGTGTTCGGCGGGAAGCTTTTGTCGTAGACGATGTTGAGGCCGGTCGCCTTGGCGTTGTTCCGTGCGCCGTCGGTCAGGTGCGTCGAGAATTCATCCTGCGAGCCGACGATGGCGATCGTCTTGGGTTTCGGATTCTGCGCCAATGCGACGTCGAAGAATCCTTTGGTGAAGGATTCCTTCGGGTCCGGTCCCGACGGAATCATCGCGAAGTAGTTGGGATAGTGGAAATTGCTGTTCACGGCGAGGCCGAGCAGCGCCAGGAACGTCATCTTGTGCGAGATGATGATCGGCATCGCGGCGGAGATCGGCACCGTGCCGTAGGGGCCGACGACGAGGTCGACTTTGTCGACGTCGAGCAGCTTGGTGTAGATGCCCGGCACCAGCGACGGATTGGTCTGATCGTCGTAATAGACCAGCTGCACCGGCCGGCCGAGCAGGCCGCCTTTGGCGTTCTGGTCCTTGGCCCAGATTTGGATCGCGAGCAGGCCCGACTTGCCGGCGCCCGCCAAGGCGCCGGTCAGCGCCATGCTGAAGCCGATCTTGATCGGTTGCTTGCTATCTTGTGCCCGCGCGTGCGGCGCGCCGATGGCAAGCGCCACGGCCACCGTCAGGACAACGATGACGCGCCCCATCGCGCCGGGATTCCAACGTAGCGACATTGTCTCCCTCCCTGTTGCTGCCGGTGAGCCGGCTTGTTGTTGATCAAGCGATACTAGGCCAGGGGCGCCCGGTTGTCATCACCGCGGCCGGAAGCGCGCGGTGGGCGAGGGTGGGCCGTCGCTTGCGGCGGCGCCGCGTTCGATCATCTCGATGAGATGCGCCAGCACCGACCGTTCCGCCGCCGTGGTCAGGCGCGGATCGAGGCCGGCATAGACGTGGGCGACGATCGCCGGAATGGTCCGGTCGCCGGCTTTGAGCCGCGCCAGAATGGCGTCGCTGCGTTCGCGCCGGTGGGCCACGAAGGCGCGCACGTAGGGCTTCGGGTCGTCGATGCTGGGTCCGTGCGTCGGCCAATAACGCGCGTCACCGCGCGCCAGCAGCTTGTCGAGCGAGCGCAGATAAGCGCCCATGTCGCCGTCGGGCGGCGCGATGACGCTCGTCGACCAGCCCATGACGTGGTCGCCGGTGAACAGCACTTTCTCTTCCGCCAGCGCGAAGCACAGATGGTTCGAGGTATGGCCCGGCGTCTCGACGGCGCTCAGGCTCCAGCCCGGACCGTTCAGCGTGTCGCCGTCGCGCAGCGTGACGTCGGGACGGAAATCGTGGTCGCCGCCTTCCTCGACGACGCCGAGCTCGATGCCGGCGCGGTCCTCGGCGCGGCCTGATCCGTGCGGCCCGAAGCCGAAGCTGCGCGCGCCGGTTGCCTGTTTGACGGCGGCGGCGGCTGGCGAATGGTCGAGATGCGTATGCGTCACGACGATGTGCGTCACGGTTTCCCGCGCCACCGCCGCCAGCACGGCCGCGACGTGATCGTCCATCGCCGGTCCCGGATCGATAATCGCAACCTTGTCACGGCCGACGATGTAGGTGCCGGTGCCCTTGAACGTGAACGGACTTGCGTTGCGCGCGACGACGCGGCGGATCAGCGGCGACAGAGTTTCGGCCTCGCCGTAGCGGAACGCAAAATCGCGACGGAAGGGAATCTCGGTCGTCATCTCAGTCGGCGCTGATCGCCAGCGCCGGCGCGGATCGCGGTCGCGGCTTCAGGCGCAGCGCCGGTCCTTCGATCAGGTGCCACGAGACGAAGGCGAGCGCGCCGGCGATCACGAGGCCGCCGCCGAACACCAGCCACCACGGCGCATGGCCGCCGTTGAGCCAGATGACCAGCTGCTCGGCCGGCCAGCCGTAGATATAGAGTCCGTAGGACAGATCGCCCCAGCGCGCGGCGCGCAGCGGCGGAATGCGCGGATTGAGCGCGAGCCACAGCGCCAGATAACAGCCCGTCAGCGGAAACAGCACGATGAATCCGCCCGCGAAAACGCTGATCGCGAGAAGCGCGAGCGCCGCCAGTGCAACGCGATCGTCGAAGATGCGCGTGCCGCGCAGCTTGTAGAGCGCCATGCCGACCGCGAAGAACGACAGCATCCAGCCCCAGCCGCCGAGCCCGTCGAACGTCGCCGGAAACTGCACGCAAGCCATACCCAGGACGAGCAGCGCGACGCAAATCCATAGGTTGAGCAGCCGCGTCAGGCCAAGCGCCATCACCAACAGGTACATCGTGAATTCGTAGCGCAGCGTCCACAGCGAACCGTTGATCTCGAGCCCGACTGGATTGTCGACGAACAGCACGCCGGGCAGCTCGTGCACCTTGACCGACAGCGCCGCATTGCCGACGACGTAGCGATAAGGCTCCGGCCGCGCGAAGTAATCCGCCAGCGGCAGCTTGGTCACCAGCGGCGCCAGCACGAACGCCGACACGATCAGCGCCGCCACCAGGCCGGGAAAGATGCGCAGGCAGCGCTTCAACAGATAGCGCGGCGCCGATCCGGTCTGCTCCCAGCTCTGCGTGACGAGGAAGCCGCTGATGGCGAAGAACACGAAGACGCCGGCAAGGCCGAGGATCGCCTGCCGTCCGGTGAGCCAGATCAGCGGCTCGTGGTCCTGCGTGCCCTGCGCGATCAGGAAGGCGTGCGAGAAGATGACCGAAATCGCGGCGAGCAGGCGCAGGACGTCGAAGTTGTTGTCGCGCGAGGCCGCCGGGCCGCCGCTCATGCGCCGTCGGACGGCTTCATCGTCACCGCGAACATCACCGTCGGCAGCTTGTCGCGGATCGCCGCACGCAAGCTGGCCTCGTCCGATCCCGACCCGACGAACAAGGCGCGGCGCGGATTGCGACGCAGGATGACCGCGGTCGCGTGTCCCTTGGGATGCGGGCCGATGGTGACGAAAATTTCGGCTGGGTCGACGCGGTCGACCGCGCGCGCGAGCTCGCGGCGGCCGGTGTCGCTGTCGAGATCGTGGGTCGGCAGATCGGATGTGGTTTCGCCGGTCTCGACCGGCACGGCGGAATCCACGGCTTCGACGCGCTGATGTCGCGACAGGCGCTGGAAGATGGCGCGGCCTTCGCCGGTGTCGATGCGGAATTGCAGTTCCCAGCTTTCGCCGCGCGCGGCCAGCTCGGCGATCAGCGCGAACATGTCGTCGCAGTCGGCGTCGTGGCTGCACGTAATGAAGGCCAGCTTGCCTTCGTGCTCGATCACGCGGTCGTCGTTGTTGGCGAAGCCAAGCTGGTCGAGCGCGTTATTGAGCGCGCGCTCCGGCGCCACTAGAAGCGTGCTGACGTGGAGATTGGCGCTTTCGCGCGAGGGTTCGGTTGCGTCCATGTCCATGACTTAGTCCCGGCGCGGCCGCGCGGCAAGCGCCGAGGCCGCGAACCGCGCGCTCAACCGCCGAGCAGGCCGAGCGCCGCGATTTCTGCGCGCGCCTGCGCCGGATCGACGATGGCGACGACGAAGGTGTCGCCGCGGCACGTGCTTTTGCCGGTGCAGGACCAGCTCGCCAGGGATTCGATGCGGAAATACCAGGTCTGGTCGGCCGCGACCTGCACGGTCTTGAACTGGTACGGGTAAGGGCCCCGGCTCGTCACCGAGACGAAATAGCTGCCGGCGGGCACGTCGCGGTAGAGCACCGTGCCGTTGCGCGAGAAGCCGACCGGCTTCTCGTTCAGCATGACCGTCGTGCCGAGCGCCGGCTCGCTGGGTTCGAGCAGGCGATAGAAGAACAGCCGCGCCATGCCCGGCGCCGGCGCCGGCAGCGTGGGTTCGGCCGTGGCGAAGACGGGCAGGGTCGGGTTCTGGGCGATGCATCCGGCCAGAGCCAGGGCGAAAACCACGAACAGCCGCCGCGCGATGCGCATGGGTGCCTCCGTCCGAACGCCGCTCATCATTATAGGAAGCGGGCGGCCGCGGCCGAAACCGCGTCCCGGTTCACATTTACGTGGTTGCGCGCGGCCGTCAGTGCGCGGCGGTTGCCGCGGTCTTGGCCATCTCGGTCTTGAGACGGTCGAGCGCCGCCGTCAACTGGGAGTCCTTCGGCGTGCCGATGAGCAGCGGATCGATGTTCGCTTCGGGCGATTTGTCGTTGGCCGCCGCCTTGAGCGGTCCGCCCGGATTGTTGATCGCGCCCTTGAGATCGGCCTCGTGGATGACGTCGGCCTGCGGCTCGCGCTCGCTGCGCGGTGGCAAGACCACGAAGTCGGGCGTGATGCCGCGATCCTGGATCGAGTTGCCCGACGGCGTGTAGTAGAGCGCGGTCGTCAGCCGGATCGCGCCGCGGCCTTCGAGCGGAATGATGGTCTGGACCGAGCCCTTGCCGAAGCTGCGCGTGCCGAGGACCTGTGCGCGATGCCGTTCCTTGAGCGCGCCGGCGACGATCTCGGATGCCGAGGCCGATGCGCCGTTGATCAGCACGACCATCGGCACGCCGGCGACGCGATCGCCCGACGACGCGGCCGTGAAGACGCGGTTGTCGTCGGGGTCGCGGCCGCGGGTCGAGACCACGGTGCCGCCGTCGAGGAAATCGCCGGAGACGGCGACGGCCTGGTCGAGCAGGCCGCCCGGATCGTTGCGCAGATCGAGCACGACGCCGTTGAGGTGGCCACCGGCCTTCTGCTTCAGCGTATCGATCGCCTTCAACAGCTCGTCGTCGGTCTTTTCGGAGAAGAGCGAGATGCGGATATAGCCGATGTTGTTGGGCTCGAGCTGCGATTTGACCGATGCGACGTGAATCACCGCGCGTACGAGGGTGACGTCGAACGGCTTCACGCCGGCGCGGACGATGGTCACGCGCACCGGCGTCCCGACCGGGCCGCGCAACAGGTCGACGGCCTCTTTGAGGTCCATGCCGTCGGTCAGCTTGCCGTCGATCTTCAGGAAGATGTCGCCCGGCTTGAGCCCGGCCCGGGCGGCCGGCGTGTCGTCGATCGGCGAGATCACCTTCGGATGGCTCTCGTCGCGGGTGATTTCGGCGCCGATGCCGGCGAACTCGCCTTGGCTCTCGTCGAGCAGGTCCTGGTATTCGCTTTCGTCCAGATAATCGGAATGCGGATCGAGCGACGACAGCATGCCCTTGAGCGAATTGACGACCAGCTTGTCTTCGCTCACCGGCTCGACATAGCTGGCCTGCACGCGGTCGAGCACGCGCGTATAGAGCGTCATGTCGGTGTCATGCGACGGCGTTGCGGTGCTGGTTGCGGTGGCCGGTGCGGCGGTGTCGTCGGCGTCATGCTGCTGTACGCACGCGGCCAGACCGAACATCAAGAGGGAAGCGAACGCCGGCCCGACGAGACGGCCGCGGACAAAATTATGCATCGTCATCTCACATCAATCTGGAAAACGGGTTGTTCAATGGCGCCGCCGCTTTTCGATGAGCTCGCGGACCTTGCGGTGCTCCCAATCCTGGGTCGTCCATGGCAGCATTTCATAGGCGTGCAGCGCATGCAGGCACAGTAGCAGTCCCCAGCCGACCAGCGGCGCATAGAACCACATCGGTCCCGGCGACGTGGAATCGATCATGAACAGCATGAAGTTGACGACGACGTAGACCGTCAGGTGCGTGTAGAACAGCCGCAGGGCGCGCACGCGGCGCCAGGCCCATTGCTCCACCTCGGCCGCGTGCGCCGCTTCGCGCACCCCGGAGCCCGGCCGGAGCTCGACCGGCTCGCTGTCGCGACCCCGCATCATGACCATTTACGTAAAGCCTTTCGGCCGCGCTCTGGGCGCAGGCCGTAACCCGCTATTCCCGCAGCCGTCTTCGAATAGCAGAAACGGCCGCTTGTTGAAAGCGGCCGTTTGATAGCCTTTCCAGGCCTTAACCGGCCGGCGGGAATGGTCGGAGTGAGAGGATTCGAACCTCCGGCCCCTAGCTCCCGAAGCTAGTGCTCTACCAGGCTGAGCTACACTCCGGCGCGGCGCGGTATAGCAGGCTTGCGCCCTGA
>DASYYB010000013.1:0-30992 GCA_035934235.1 Allostellaceae bacterium
CGCTTTTCCAGCGTGTTGCCGCGCGTCCATTCGGTCATGAGCCCGACCACCGGATGCTCGCAGGGGCCGAACTCGGTCGAGCCCGCGCCCTTGAGGCCGGCCAGATGCCGCGCCGCCTCGATCACCGCCATCTGCATGCCGAAGCAGATGCCGAAATAGGGCACCTTGCGTTCGCGGGCGAACCGCGCAGCCTCGATCTTGCCTTCGCTGCCGCGCTCGCCGAAGCCGCCGGGCACCAGAATGCCGTTGACGCCGACGAGGTGGCTGACCGCGTCCTCTTGTTCGAAGATTTCGGAATCGAACCAGTTCAGCTTGACGCCGACATTGTTGGCGATGCCGCCGTGGGCCAGCGCTTCGGCCAGCGATTTATAGCTGTCGGGCAGATGCGTGTATTTGCCGACGACGGCGATGGTGACGGCGCCTTCGGGCTTGCGGATGCGGCCGACGATATCGGACCAGCGCGCCAGATCGGGCTCGCGCGCGTTCAGGCCGAAATGACGGCAGACTTCGCGATCGAGGCCCTGCTTGTGATAGGCCGTCGGCACGTCGTAGATGGTGTCGACATCGAGCGCCGGAATGACACGTTCCTCGCGCAGATTGCAGAACAGCGCGATCTTCTTGCGCGCGCTTTCGGGGATTTCGCGGTCGCAGCGGCACAGGAGAATGTCGGGCTGGATGCCGAGACCGAGGAGCTCCTTGACGCTGTGCTGTGTCGGCTTGCTCTTCAATTCGCCGGCCGACGGGATATAGGGCACCAGCGTCAGGTGGATGTACATCGCGCGGTCGCGGCCTAGTTCGTTGCCGAGCTGCCTGATTGCCTCGAGGAACGGTAGGCCTTCGATGTCGCCGACTGTGCCGCCGATCTCGCAGAGCACGAAATCCTCGCCGCCGAGATCGGCCTGGATCGCCTCCTTGATGGCGTCGGTGACGTGCGGAATGACCTGAACGGTGGCGCCGAGATATTCGCCGCGGCGCTCGCGGCCGATCACGGTCGAATAGATGCGGCCGGTGGTCTGGCTGTCGCTTTTGCGCGATGACACGCCGGTGAAGCGCTCGTAATGCCCCAGATCCAGGTCGGTTTCGGCGCCATCGTCGGTGACATAGACCTCGCCGTGCTGATACGGGCTCATCGTGCCCGGATCGACGTTGATATAGGGGTCGAATTTCCGCAGCCGGACGCGGAATCCACGCGCCTGGAGCAAAGCGCCGAGCGCCGCCGCCGAAAGACCCTTACCCAGAGAGGAGACCACGCCGCCGGTGATGAAAATGAACCGCGTCATGGAATTTCACCATACAGCACCCGCGCGCCGAGGCAAACGGAAAGCGCCGACTCGGAGAGGATCGCGGCCATGCGCGGCGAAACGCGTAATACACCGCTTGCACGTCATGGCCGGGCGTGACCCGGCCATCCACATTTTGAAGGCGTGGATGCCCGGCACAAGGCCGGGCATGACGAAGATAAAGACGAAACGGCTCAGCCCGCGTGCGTCGGCGCCGGACCGTGCGAATGGCCGTGACCATGGCCGCCGCGACGACGCGAGCGACGGCGCCGGTTGGCGAATTCGCCGCCGCGGCCATTGCCATTTCCGTGATGGCCGCCGTTGCCATGGGCGTGGCCGTTGTGCCCGCCATTATGGCCGTGACCGTTATGGCCGTGCGGCCGACCGCCGTCCCCGTTGGCGGCCTGTCCGGCCGGCGCGCGGAAGGCGTGCTCGGCAACGGCGATCTTCTGCCGCGTCACCTTCTCGATGTCGCGCAGGAAACCCTTCTCGGAGTGATCGCAGAACGAGATGGCGACGCCATCGGCGCCGGCGCGCGCAGTGCGGCCGATGCGGTGGACGTAGCTCTCGGGCACATTGGGCAGCTCGAAATTGATGACGTGGGTGATGCCGTCGATATCGATGCCACGCGCGGCAATGTCGGTTGCGACCAGCACGCGGGTGCGGCCGTCGCGGAAGTTACCCAACGCCCGCTGGCGCTGGCTCTGCGACTTGTTGCCGTGGATCGCCTCGGCGCCGATGCCGCCCTTGGCGAGACCTTCGGCGACGCGGTTGGCGCCGTGCTTGGTGCGCGTGAAGACCAGCGCGCGGGCGATCGCCTTGTCGCCGAGCAGCGAAGCGAGCAGCGCGCGCTTGTTGCCGGCATCGACGAACATCACGCGCTGCTCGATGCGCTCGACCGTGGTCGCGGCGGGCGTCACCTCGACACGCACCGGATCCTTGAGCAGCGTACCGATCAATCGATTGATCTCGTCCGGCATGGTGGCCGAGAACAAGAGCGACTGACGCGCCTTGGGAAGTAACGGAACGATACGCCGGATGTCGCGGATGAAGCCCATGTCGAGCATACGATCGGCTTCGTCGAGGACGAAGACCGAGACGCCGTCGTAACGGACATGGCCCTGCTGATGCAGGTCCAGAAGCCGGCCGGGCGTGGCGACGAGGATGTCGATGCCGCGGCGTAGCGCGTCGACCTGTGGGCCCTGGCCGACGCCGCCGAAGATCACGGCGGTGCGGAGGCCCAAATGACGGCCGTAAGCGCGGAAGCTGTCGGCGATCTGCATCGCCAGCTCGCGCGTCGGCGTCAAGACGAGCGCACGCATGGAATTCCGCGGCGCGGGAACGCGGTTCGCGGCCAGGTGCTGGAGGATCGGCAGCGCGAAGGCCGCCGTCTTGCCGGTGCCGGTCTGGGCAATGCCGAGCAGATCGCGGCCGGCGAGCAGATGCGGAATCGCCTGCGCCTGGATCGGCGTCGGGTGTTCGTAATTTTCCGCGTGCAATGCGCGTTGGATCGGCTCGACGAGGGCGAGTTCGGAAAAGGAAAGAGTCACTGTGTTATTGCTTTCTATCGATACGGCCGAACGCGCAGGCGCGGCGGCCTGTGTTTTTGGCTTGCCTCGCGCGAAACCGAGGTGCCGTGTTGTTGGTGATTTCTCGAAATTGGGGGCGCTGGGGATCGAAATCCGCCGCGCTTCGCGCGATCGCGAGAATGGAACGGCGCTTACATGGGGCCTGCGCCCGGCGAAGTCAACCGAATACCGCCGATTGCCCGAAAATGCCGCAGGCGTTAACGAAAGCTCACCGCAGCAATAACGGCGCTATTTGGTCAGTGGCGCGCTCGGACCCGTTGGCGCCGCCGGTACGGGCGGCGTTGCCGGCTTGGCAGGCGACGTCGGCGCCGGCAGCGACTGAGTCGGCACCGCCTGATCGATCACCGAGCCCGGCGCGCGGCTGCGCGCGGCGATGATCGCCAGCGCGATGCTGGTCAAAAAGAAGCCGACGGCGAGGATCGCCGTGGTGCGCGTCAGCAGGTTGGCGGTCGACCGGCCGGTCATGAAGCCGGACATGCCGCCGCCGCCCATGCCGAGGGCGCCGCCTTCGCTCTTCTGCATCAGAATGACGCTCACCAGCGCCACCGCGAACAGCAGGTGAATGACAACAATAACCGTGGACATGGGCCGGGGTTTTAGACCGTCCGGCGCGGAATTGCCAGCCCCTACCGCACGGCGGCGGACCGCAGTCCGCCGGCTTATCGAAAGCCGACCGGCGGTCATATTTCGGGTTTTGTCGAAATATCCATTGACCACCCGCCCGGCCCGGTCCATATTTCGACTATTATCGAAATGTCGAGGGTTCGCATGAAGGCGGAACACGCGGTGACGGCACTGGGCGCGATCGCGCACGACCACCGGCTCGCGGTCTATCGCCTCGTGGTGAAGCGCGGGCCCGCCGGGCTGCCGGCGGGCGAAATCGCCGCTCGGCTCGATCTGCCGCCCTCCTCCCTCACCTTCCATCTTCAAACGCTGCAGCGCGCCGGCTTGGTCACACAACGGCGGCTTGGCCGTCAGCTGATCTATGCCGCCGATTATGCCGCGATGAACGGCCTCGTCGCCTATCTCACCGAAAACTGCTGCGGCGGCACGGCCTGCGCGCCGACCTGCGAGCCCGGCGCCATCAAGGTGGCTCGCGGACGGAAGTCGGCATGAGCCGGGCTTACAACGTCCTCTTCCTCTGCACCGGCAATTCGGCGCGCAGCGTCATCGGCGAAGTCCTGCTCAATCATTGGGGCAAGGGCAGGTTCCACGCCTACAGCGCCGGCAGCCAGCCGAAAGACGCGGTCAATCCGCTGACGCTCGAACTGCTCCATACGATGAAGCTGCCGACCAGCGGTCTCCGTTCGAAAAGCTGGAACGAATTCGCGCGGTCGGACGCCCCGCAGATGGATTTCGTCTTCACGGTCTGCGACCAGGCGGCGGCCGAGACCTGTCCGGTCTGGCCGGGTCAGCCGATCACCGCGCATTGGGGCGTGCCCGATCCCGCCGCGGCCGAAGGCACGCACGAGAAGAAGATAGCGGCGTTCCGCGACGCGTTCCAACGGCTCGACACGCGCATCAAGCTGTTTCTGGCGCTGCCGCTGGAAAAGCTCGACCGGCTGGCCTTGCAGCGCGAAGCGCGGCGGATCGGCGCCCTGCATGCGCCGAAAGACGCCGCATCGTGACCATCCAAGCCAAGGCGGCGGTCGCCGCCGCGCCGCGCGAGCTTACACATGTCCGTCTCGCGGCGATCGAATTCGTCGCCACCGGATTTCTGCTCATGGCGATCGTCGGTTCCGGCGTCATGGCCGAGCGGCTCGCCGGCGGCAACAGCGCGCTGGCGCTGCTCGCCAACGCGCTCGCCACCGGCGCGGCACTGACGGCGCTGATCCTCGCGTTTGGGCCGGTGTCGGGCGCGCATATGAATCCAATGGTGACGCTGGCCGCCGTCGCGCTCGACGGCTTCGACCGACGCCTTGCCGCGGCTTATATCGTTGCGCAGGTTGCCGGCGCGATTGCCGGTGTCTGGCTGGCGCATCTGATGTTTGCCCTGCCGATGATCGAGCTTGGCACCAAAATCCGCGCTGGCGGCGGCCAATGGCTCGGCGAAGCCATCGCCACGTTCGGACTACTCGCGGTGATCTGGGGCTGCCGCGCGCACCGCGCGCCGGCCACGGCGATTGCGGTCGCGGCCTATATCACCGGCGCCTATTGGTTCACGTCGTCGACCTCGTTCGCCAATCCGGCGGTGACGATTGCGCGCGCGCTGACCGACACGTTCGCCGGCATCCGGCCGCACGACGCGCCGGCGTTTATCCTGGCGGAATTTGTCGGACTGGCCGCGGCCCTGCCGCTGTGCCGCGTGCTGGCTAGCGCGACGACACCGCCAGATGATCGAAGCGACGCTCCTTGAGGTAATTGTCGAGCCCCCAGCGCGTCACCTGCGCCATGATCTCGTCGAATTCGCCGTCCGGGAGCTTTTCATAGACGAAGCGCTCGCCGCGGCCGAATTGGCTGAAGTCCCACGGACGGTCGGCGAATTCGGCCGGGACCGTGTGCTTCCACAACGGCAGGTATTTGTCGAGATCGGCGTCGATCGCCTGCTCGGCCCGCGCCAGCGCGCGCAACACGGCGGCGAGTGTCGCCTGATCGAGCTGCTCGGGCACCCACCAGATGGTGTGGAACGTATTCTCCATCACTTTGCGAAGACCCAGCTGCTCGGCCATGGCGATTTGCGGCGGCAGCAGGCTCGCCGCTTCGACGTCCTTGTTGAGCAGCGCGGTCAGCCGCGCGCCGAAACCGCCGACATTGATGACCTTGATGTGCTCGAGCGGCATGTAGGGCTCGAGCCGCCACGGCACGTTGAAATGGCTGCCGGCGCGCAGGCCGACGGCGATCGGCACATCGCGCAAATCCTCGGGCTTGCGGATCTTGGACTCCGGCCGGACATAGATCGCCCACGGCGAGATGCCATAACAATCGGCGACGAAACGGCCCATGCCGGCGCCGGCGTTGCACACGCTGCCCCATTGGCAGGCGCTTTGGATGACTTCGGCATCGCCCGCGCCGTAGGGTTGGTCCTGCGGCCGGTTGAGATAGTCGAGCCCTTTCCAGCTCGACTGCGTGCCGCGGAAGGTTTTCCAATCGAATTCGACGGCCAGGCCTTCGGCCGCGAAGAAGCCCTCGTCCTGGGCGACGAAATCGGCAAGGCCCATGCCTTTGGGCGCGATGCGGACCAGTTTGAGCGACTGCGCCATGCTGTCTCTCCCTGTCGTTGTCGCTTAGGCCGAGACTTATTGTAGCCCGCGGCGCGATGCCTGTCGCGGCGGTTTGATTTTGCCGGCGAAACTAACTAGGACCGTACCCGTGTCCGGCGTGCCCAGATCACGACCGCTGCCTTCAGCACAAAATACGGCACGATGCCATACATCAATGCATTAAGAATGACTGCGACGGCGATGATCGCAATTCCCGCGACACCGGGATTTGGATACGGGATTGCCAGAAACATAATACAGAATGGAAAAAATGGGGCGAGCCGGTCGACATCGACGTCTTGATAACGAAAGAAATCATATAGCCAAATACTTGGGGCAATAAGTCCGAGCGAGGCGCCGACCAGAGCGCCGCAGATCGGCAAGCGCCGCATGCTCTAGGCCCCTTAGACCTCTTCCCACTTCGCGGCGCTGGCGCCGGCGAGCGCGCGGACGCGCTCTTCGTCCTTGGCGAATTCGGACGCCTTGCCGGAATAGACCACCTTGCCGTCGTCGAGCACATAGGCACGATCGGCGATCTCGACCGCGGCGCGCACGTTCTGCTCGACCAGCAGCACCGAAATGCCTTCCTTGCGCGCGGCGGCGACAACCTTGAACACTTCCTGCACGATCAGCGGCGCCAAGCCCTGCGACGGCTCGTCGAGCATCAGCAGCTTGGGATTGAGCAACAGCGCGCGCGAGATCGAGAGCATTTCCTGCTCGCCGCCCGACAGCTGGCGGCCCTTGTTGGATTTGCGCTGCGCCAACCGCGGAAAGAGTTCATAGACGCGCGGAATGGTCCACGGCCCGGGCCGGTCCACGGGCACCATGAGATTTTCCTCGACCGTCAGGTTCGCGAAAATCCGCCGTCCTTCCGGCACGTAACCGACGCCGATCCCGGCGAAGCGGAACGGCGACCAGTCGGTCGTGGCGTGGCCGAAAATACGCACCGCGCCTTCGCGCGGATGGGTCAAGCCGACGAGGCTCCGGAGCGTGGTCGTCTTGCCGGCGCCGTTGCGGCCCAAAAGCGTGACGATCTCGCCCTCGCGGACCTCCAGGCTGACGCCATGCAGGATGTGGCTTTTGCCGTAGTAGGTGTGCAGGTCCTCGGCCTGGAGCACCGCTGCGCCGCTCATGCCGCCTTCCCCAGATAGGCCGCCTGCACCGCCTCGTTCTTGGCGATTTCCTTCGGCGTGCCTTCGGCCAGCAACGCGCCTTCGGCCAGAACCATGATGCGGTCGGCGAGATGGAACACGACGCGCATGTCGTGCTCGATCAGCACGATCGTCAGTTTCTGGTCCCGGTGCAGCTTACGGATCAGTTGCGTGATGTCATAGGTCTCCTGGTCGCCCATGCCGGCGGTCGGCTCGTCGAGCAGCAGCAGCCGCGGCTTCAGCGCCAGCGCCATCATGATCTCGGTCGCGCGTTGATCGCCGTGCGACAGCTCGCCGACCAAACGGTCGGCCTTGCCAGCGAGGCCGCTCATCTCGAGCAGGTCGGTAACGCGGGCGCGGACCTCGCCGTCGAGATCGCGCGAGAGCCAGGTCTTGAGCCGGTAGCCCGCCGCGACCTCGACCGCGATGCGCAAATTCTCGCGCGTGCTCAGCTCGGGAAACACCTCGGTGATCTGAAACGTGCGCGCCATGCCGCGCCAGACGCGCTGCGCCGGCAATAGCTTGGTGACGTCCTGGTTGTCGAACGTGATCTTGCCGGCCGACGGCGCGAGGAAGCCGCTGATCAGGTTGAAGAACGTCGTCTTGCCGGCGCCGTTCGGACCGATGACGGCGCGCAATTCACCCTGCTCGACCGTCATCGACACGTCGTTGACGGCAATCAGGTTACCGAAGCGCTTGGAGACGTTATCGACCTGAAGCAAGCTCATTGCATGGTCTTCCGCTTGATCATGCCCAGGACGCCGCGCGGGAAGAACAGCACGATGAGGATGAAGAAGAGACCGATAAACGATTCCCAGTTCTCGGTGCGGCTCGAAATGTAGTCTTCGAGCACGATGAAGATGGCCGAGCCGATCAGCGGTCCCCAGAAACTGCGCATGCCGCCTAAGACCGCCATGATGACGAAATTCCCCGATTGCTCCCAGTGCAGGTCATGCGGGTCGGAGAAGTTGTTCAGCATCGCATAGAGCGTGCCGGCCAGGCCGGTGAAGGTGCACGAGATGAGCCAGGACAACCAGATGTGCCGGTCGACCGGAATTCCCAGGAAGCGCGCCCGTCGCTCGTTCTCGCGGATGGCCAGCAGCGTGCGGCCGAACGGCGAGCGCAGCAGCAGCGCCATGATGCCGACCGACACCGCGAAACAGAACAGCGCCACGTAATAGAACGCCAGGTCGTTGTTAAGGACGTCGATCTGGGTAAAGCCGAGGTCGATCGGCATCCGATGCCAACCGGAAAGGCCGTCGTCGCCGCCGGTGACGTTGTTCCAACGGTAGGCGATGAAATAGAACACCTGGCCGAACGCGATGGTCACCATCGCGAAATAGATGCCGCGGAGCCGCACGATCAGCACGCCGATGATTGCCGCTGCGACGATCGCGGTGGCAACGCCGATTGCCATGCCGACCAGGGTGTTCGGCACCAGAAACTTTATGGTCAGTCCGAGGCCGTAGCTGCCCAGGCCGAAATACGCCGCGTGGCCGAACGACAGCACGCCGGTGTAACCGAGCAGGAAATTGAGCGACATCGCGGCGAGCGCCAGGATCACCACGCGGGTGCCAAGCTGGGTGTAGCCGCCGATCCAACTGATCCAGAACGGCATTGTGAGCAGCAGCAGCCAGACAACGGCGTCAGTCGCGCGCTTATCGACGCGGAAGCCGGCAACCGGAACGATCGGTCCGCTACCGCGCGCGGCGTCCGCCGACTTGTCGAGACGGGACATCAGAAGCGGCCCTCCTCACCCAAAAGGCCGCGCGGCCGCACCAGCAGCACCAGACCCATCATCACGTAGATCACCGCCTCGCTCGCGTCCGGAAAGAACACGCTGGTGACGCCCGAGGCGACGCCGATGAGCAACCCGCCCAGCAGCGTGCCCGGCAAGCTGCCGAGACCGCCGATGATGATGGCGACGAAGCTGGGCATGATCAGTTCGCTGCCGGTCGTCGGCTGTAAACCGAGCATGCCGGCGGCGAGCACGCCGGCGAGACCCGCCAGGAAGATGCCCAGCCCGAAATTGACCGTGCGCAGGACGCGCGTATTGACGCCCAGCACGGAGACGGTCTCGAGATCCAGCGTTCCGGCGCGAATACGCATGCCGACGCGGGTGCGACTCAAGATCAAGAAGAGCCCGATGACGGCGACCGTCGCAAGCACCACCATGAAAACGCGATAGCCGGTGAGAAAGAAGAATTCGGTGCTGAGCTGGCTCTGCAGCCAGATCGGCACAGAGAACGGCAGGGTCTGCGGCCCCCAGATGAAGCGCGTGCCGTCCTCGAAGATGAAGGCAAGGCCGAAGGTCAGCAGCAAGCTGTAAAGCGGATCGCGACCATAGAGCGGCCGGATCATCAGACGCTCGATCACCAGGCCGACGGCCGCGGTGAGGAACGGCGAGATCAGCAGCGCGCCCCAGAAGCCGACGAACGGCACCAGCACGAAGGCGAGATAGCCGCCGAGCGTGAGGAAGCCGCCATGGGCGAAGTTGATCACGCCCGAAAGATTGAGGATCAACGACAGGCCGAGCGCCATCAGCGCATAGAACGCGCCGATAATCAGGCCGTTAAAAACGTTGTAGAGGATGAGTTCGGTCATCGCCTTCGATTATTCCCGGCCTATCACCACCGCGTGGCGTTTGCACATAAATTCGGCCCGCACGCCCCGGCGCACGGGCCTTCTGCAAACCATACGATCGACAACCGAAATTCTCCGTTCGTCCCATCGGCAACCGGGCGCCGCCACCGCAGCGACGCCCGGTCTGCCCAACCACGTCAGGCCGGTATCTTCATCTTGCAGCCGGTTTCGGTAACTGGCAGCGCGGCATCGCTACCCTTGACCTCTTGATCGACGACGAAGAGATCTTCGGGGTCATCCTTGCCCTGCGATACCGCGTGACCGACAAAGAGCGTCGGCATGAACTGATTGTCGCCCGCGCGGTAGAACGGGTTATTCGGCATGAGAGCGACCTCAGGCGGCAGTTTGAAGTTCTGCAGGAACTTCGCCATCTTGGGCGTGTCGAGCGACTTGGTGTGATTGGCCGCGAGCGCGCACGTCCATGCCGCCGCATAGCCGAACCAATGCCGCGCCGTCGGCACTTTGCCGCCGTTGCGCTTGCGGATGTCGGCGACGAACTCCTTCACAAAGGGCACGCCCGGCTGCTTCCAGTACCATTCGAAGACCCAGGTGCCGATACGCGCTTCCGGCGGCAAGCCGTTGAGCACTTCGAGCTCCTGCTGCGCGCCGGCGATGGCGAACTTCTTGTTGAGGCCGAACTGCACCGCCTGTTTCAGCGAGTTGACCGCATCCTGGCCGGCGGTGAGAAAGATGATGACGTCCGGCTTCGCGGCCTGCGCCTTGATGAGATAAGCCGAGTAGTCCGTGGCGCCGAGCGGCGTCAGCGACGCGCCTACCTCGGTGCCGTTGGCTTCCTTCAGCGCCGCCTCGAAACCCAGTTGCAGCGTGTGACCGAAGGCGTAGTCCGGCGTGATGAAATAGAACTTCTTGCCGTACTTCTTGAACAGCGTCTGCGAGACCGAATTGGTCTCCATGCGTGTCGTGTTGCAGACACGGAACACGTTCCAGTGACAATCGGTGCCGGTGACGGCGTCGGTGTGACCGCCGGTAACGACCAGCAGCTTGCCGGCCTGGCCGGCGACTTCGCCGATCGCCAATGCCATCGCCGAGTTCACGTTGCCGAGCAGGAAGTCGACCTTGTCGCGATCAAGCAGCTTGTGCGCCTTCTGCACCGCTGTCCCCGTATCGGCGCTGGTCGAATCCTCGGAGATCAGTTCGACCTTGCGGCCGAGGATGCCGCCCTTCGTGTTCATTTGATCGACGGCGAGCTGTGCGCCGATTTGCTCGTTCTTGCCGAGTTCGGCGTACGTACCAGTGAACGTGTCGTCGAGACCGATCTTGATGGTGTCGGCGGCCCAGGCGGAAACCACGAACGGCGCGGCGACTTGTGCCACGCCGGCAGCAGCCGCGCCTTTCAGAACGGTGCGGCGGCCGATCGAGGACGACTTCGGTTCAGTCATTTAGATCACTCCCTAGAGGTACGTTGTCTGTTCGTGTGAAATTCTTGGTTCGAGTGCTTGAAAGCCGGGCGGAACGATGCCCGCCCGCCCAGCTCTCAGTCAGCGGATCAAGCCGGCCACTTCAACTTGCAGCCGGTCTCGGACACGGGCAGAGCCGCGTCGACGCCCTTGACCTCCTTCTCGATGACGAAGAGGTCTTCGGGGTCGTCCTTGCCTTGCGACACCGCGTGGCCGACATAGAGCGTCGCCATGAGCTGGTTGTCGCCCGCGCGGTAGAACGGATTGTTCTTCATGAGGGCGACCTCGGGCGGCAGTTTGAAGTTCTGCAGGTATTTCGCCATCTTGACCACGTCGAGCGATTTCGTGCCCTCGGCGGCATAGTAACAAGTCCAGGCCGCGACATAGCCGAACCAGTGACGCGCCGTCGGCACCTTGCCGCCATTGCGCTTGCGCATCGCGGCGACGAACTCCTTCACGTGCGGCACGCCCGGCTGCTTCCAGTACCACTCAAAGACCCACGTGCCGATGCGTGCCTCAGGCGGCAGACCATTGAAAACCTCGAGCTCCTCGAGCCCGCCGGCGATGCCGAACTTCTTGTCGAGACCGAACTGAACCGCCTGCTTCAGTGAGTTGACGCCGTCCTGCCCATTGGTCAGGAAGATGATGACGTCCGGCTTCGCCGCCTGCGCCTTGATGAGATACGACGAGAAGTCGGTGGTGCCGAGCGGACACAGCGACGCGCCCGCGTTGGTGCCGTTGGCTTCCTTAAGCGCCGCCTCGAAGCCTTGTTGCAGGGTGTGGCCGAAAGCGTAGTCCGGCGTGATGAAGTAGAACTTCTTGCCGTACTTCTTGAACAGCGTCTCCGAAACCGCGTTCGACTCCATGCGCGTGGTGCTGCAAACGCGGAAGACGTTGTAGTGACAATCGGTGCCGGTGACGGCGTCGGTGTGGCCGCCGGTGACGACCAGCAGCTTGCCCGCCTGACCCGCGACTTCGCCGATCGCCAATGCCATCGCCGAGTTCACGTTGCCGAGCAGGAAGTCGACCTTGTCGCGATCGAGCAGCTTGTGCGCCTTCTGCACCGCGATGCCGGTATCGGAACTGGTCGAATCCTCGGAGATCATTTCGACCTTGCGGCCGAGGATGCCGCCTTTCTTGTTGATCTCGTCGACGGCGAACTCCGCGCCGATCTTCTCGTGCGTTCCAGTCTCAGCGTAGGTGCCGGTGAAGCAATCGTCGAGGCCGATCTTGATATTGTCGGCAGCACGCGCCGAAATCACAAAGGGTGCGGCGACCTGCGCCAGACCCGCGGCGGCCGTCGCCTTGATGATCGTGCGGCGGCCGATGATGGACGGCTTCGACTCAGTCATCGTTTCACTCCCTGGTGTCTGTCATTGTTTGCGATTGCATTTTAACTGCCACGCCGTTGCGGAACCGGCCGCGGAACGCAGCCAGCCACGTTAATTCAATGACGATGAAGGAAAAGGCGAGCGCCGCTCGCTGCTGTCGTTTTTGGCCTCCCCCGCTCGCAAAAACACGTCGTTCTTTATCGTGCGCTCATCATCCGCAAAGCGCGCCAACGCTTCAAGGACTTTCAGGGCTTTCGGCTCATCGAGGGCCGGCCGTTGCAGGCGTGTTCCATGAATAAGGTGTAAGGCGGTGGGACGGCGCGCGATTACACTCGTGGTATGCCACCACGTCACGATTCACGGCGCGGCACGACCGCGCTTAGCCGCTGATCAGCACGAACCGCCGATTGAGCGGTTGTAGCGGCCGCGCGTTCATCGGATAGAGCGCACGGAACGCGGCGATGTCGCCGGCGGCGACTTCGATCGGCTGCGCGTAAACGTTCCAGTCGACCACTTCGCTGCATGGCGGCGTCGTCAGCGAGCCGGCATAGCGATAGACGTCGCTTTTCGCCGGAACCAATTGGCGCGGATCGATCGGTCGACGCAACGCACTGTCACCCGGCGAACGCGGCGCGGCAGCCATGATCGCGCCGAACGCCGCATTGGTCGCGCCGGATTTCATGAACGCCCCGACGACGGCGTAACGGCCGCCGGGCCCGGCATGCACGAAATGCACGTCCATGGCGGTGCGCGTCCCATTGATGGCGTGCTCGCTCGGTGCGTGGAAGTGGAACTGCCGCAATGCATAGGTCTCGCCAGCGACGCGCGCGAAGCTGCCCGTCTTGGCATCGGCCCGGATGGTGTGGCCGTTGTTGACGAGAGCGAAAGCCTGCGGCTTCCAATCAAGCTCGAGATGACCGAAGTCGGCTTTGATCGCACCTTTGAGGTCGATCGGCGATTGCTGCATGCCGACGGCGCACGTTTTAAAGTCGGGATCGAGTTCGCCCCATTGCGCCGGCCCGTCGGCGCCTTCGTAGCTCCAATGGGAGCCTTCGGCCGCCCTCGCCACCGACGCGCAGATCGGACACGACAACAGGCCGAGCAAAACGGTGCGGCGATCGAGCATCATGGACTCCGCATCTCTCAGCGCCGACGGGCGCCGCCGTTCAACCGCATGCGGCGGCAATCGCCCAGAACTCATCGACATTCAAGCTCGCGCCGCCGACTAGAAACCCGTCGACGTTAGGGACGGCCGCGAGATCACGGGCATTGGCCGGCTTGACCGACCCGCCATAGAGAATACGCACGTTGGCAGACTCAGCGGCAAGATCGCGCAATGTCGCGCGAATGCGCGCGTGCACCGAAGCAATATCCTGCACCGTCGGCGTTCGGCCGCTGCCGATCGCCCAGACCGGCTCATAAGCCACCACCAACGTGGCGGCGCCCGGTTTCGGCGGCAGCGAATTTTGCAGCTGGCGCACGACGGTCGTTTCAGTGCGGCCGCTGGCACGCTCGGCTGCAGTTTCGCCGACACAGACGATGGCGCACAGACCGGCAGCAATCGCGGCCACCGCCTTGGCGCGCACGACTGCATCGCTCTCCTTATGATCCTGGCGGCGCTCGGAATGGCCGACGATGACGTAGACGCAGCCGGCGTCCTTCAGCATCGGCGCGCCGACGTCGCCGGTGTGCGGACCCGCAGCCGCGGTGTGGCAATCCTGACCGCCGAGCGCCAGGCTTGAGCCAGCAATGGCTTGCGCGACCGGCGCCAACAGCGTCGCCGGCGGACACAGCACGATCTCACAGGCAAGCGGCGTCACCTTGGCACGGGCGGCAAGATCGCGCGCGCGGGCAACGCCGTCGACCATGAGGCCGTTCATCTTCCAATTGCCGACCACCACCTTGCGCATCAGGCCGCTCTACCATAGGCGTCAGACGCCCGCCAGAGCACGGCGCTTTCGGCATTGCGGCGCCAGTCGGCCGCCCCTATCATCCGCGCGCGCAATCCGGCGCGGCGCAAGCCCGCCGCGCCATTTCGGGCCCCACCATGCTGCAAGCCATCCGCTCCAAAGCCACCTCGCTGGTCGTCAAGATCCTGTTCGCCGTGCTGATTGTCACCTTCGGCCTTTGGGGCATCGGCGACATCTTCCGCAACCGCAGCGTCGACACCTCGGTCGCGACGGTGGCCGGCGAGCATATCCAGGCCGCGCAGCTTCAGCAGGCAGTGCACGCCGACATCGATCGGCTGCGCCGCGCGTCCGGCGGTGCCAGCCTCAGCATCGACCAGGCGAAGCAGCTCGGCGTCGTCGACGCCGCGCTCAATCGGCTGATCGAGTCCGCGGTGCTGGCGCACGAGACCGACCGGCTCAATATCCGTGTCGGCAGCGAAGCGGTACGCAAGACGATCGTGGACAATCCGGCGTTCCGCGGCTCCAACGGCCAGTTCGACCGCAATGTCTACAATCAAATCCTGGCGGCGAACCGGCTGAACGACGCGCAATACGAACAGCTGCTGCGTTCCGATCTCGAACGTGACGAGCTGACGATCTCGCTGACCGAAGGCGTCCGGCCACCGCAGGAATTGGCGGACGCGATCTATCGCGCCGAGGCCGAACGCCGGGTCGCCGACGTCGTGATGCTGCCGCTGTCGGCGGCGCCGGCGGCGCCCAAACCGTCCGAGCAGGACCTCGCCACCTTCTATAAGGCGCATCCGGACGCGTTCCGCACGCCCGAGCGCCGCAACTTCACTCTGGCGACGTTGACCATCGACGACGTCGCCGCGGGCATCAACGTGCCCGACGACAAGCTCAAGGACGCCTATCAGGCGCGGCTCGACGAGTTCCACACGCCGGAAACGCGACAACTCCAACAGATGCTGTTGCCGGACAAAACAAAAGCCGACGCCGCCGAGGCGCAGCTCGCCGCCGGCAAGCCGTTCGCCACCGTCGCCAAGGCGGTCGCCGGCGCCGATGCCAACACGCTCGATCTCGGTTGGATGCGCCGCCAGGATCTGCCGCAGCCGCTGGCCGACGCGGCGTTCACCGCCAAGCAGGGCGCCGTCACGGCACCGGTGCAGACGTCATTCGGCTGGCACATCGTGCGCGTCAACGCGATCAAGTCCGAGCAAACGCAGAGCTTCGATGAGGTGAAGGCCAAGCTGCGCCAGGAAGTCGCGCGCGACATGGCCGGCGACCGGATCGCGCAGCTCGCCAACCATATCGACGACGCGCTCGCCGGCGGCGGCGCGTTCGAAGCGGTGGCAAAGCAATTCGGTATGAAGACGGCGACCGTCGCCGGCATCGATGCGCAGGGCAATCTTGCCGACGGCAAGGCCGTGTCGCTGCTGCAACCGAAAGCCAAAGTGTTGCAAGCCGCATTCTCCACCGCGCCCGGCCAGAGCAGCGCGCTCGACGATCTCGGCGACAACGGCTACTTCCTCGTCCATGTCGACAAGGCGACGCCGTCGGGCGTGCCGCCGCTTGATCAGGTGCACGACCGCGTCGCGACGCTCTGGCAGGCAGAGCAACGCAGCGAAGCGCTTGCCGCGCTCGCCAAGCAGATCGCCGACGAGGTCAATGCCGGGCAATCGCTCAAGGCGATCGCCGCCAAGCGCAAGCTGGTGGTCAGCAGCACCGGCCCGGTGATGCGTTCGGGCGGCAGCAAGGTGTCGCCGGCACTGACCGGCCCGCTCTTTGGCTTGAAGCCCAATGCCGCAGCATTCGCGCCGGCCGGCGACGGCTATGCCGTCGCGCAACTCACCGCCATCCAGAAGGCCAATCCGGCGACGGACAAGGCGACCGTCGACGCGCTGGCGCATCGGCTGGCGCAGCAGATGCAGACCGAGTTCCTCGGCGAATTCTCGCAGGCGCTGCGCGCGCGCTATCCGGTCGAGATCAACCAGACCAATCTGCAACGCGCGCTGTAGCGCCATGCAGCTGTCGCCCGAGTTCAAGGAGTTCGCCGCGGCGCACGCCGCCGGCAAGCCTGCGCTGGTGTGGACGTCGCTGGTCAGCGATCTCGAGACGCCGGTCTCGGCGATGCTCAAGCTCGCGGACGGTGAGCCGTTGAGCTTCCTGTTCGAGAGCGTCGAAGGCGGCGCGGCGCGCGGCCGCTATTCCTTCATCGGCCTCAAGCCGGATCTCGTCTGGCGCTGCTTCGGCGACCGCGCCGAGATCAACCGTCACGCGCGTTCGGCACCCGACCGCTTCGAGCCGCAAAATCAGGGCGCACTGGCCTCGCTGCGCGCGCTGATCAAGGAGTGCCGCGTCGCGACACCGAAAGACCTGCCGCCGATGGCCGCCGGCTTGTTCGGTTATCTAGGTTACGGCACCGTCGGCCTGGTCGAAAAAATTCCCGACAGCAATCCGGACACGCTCGGTATTCCCGACGGGTTGCTGGTGCGACCGACCATCGTCTGCATCTTCGATACCATCGCCGACCGTGTCACCGTGGTGACGCCGGTATGGCCCGATGCCGCCCTCACCGCCGAACAGGCCTATCGCGCGGCGCGCGAGCGCATCGCCGACGTGCTGTCGGATTTCGAGCGCAGCCTGCCGCATCGACGGGAATCGGTCGCGACGGTCGAGGAGCTGCCGGCGCCGACCGCCAACATGACGCGCGACGAATGCATGCGCATGGTGGCGGCGGCCAAGGAATACATCCGCGCCGGCGAGATCTTCCAGGTTGTGCCGTCGATGCGTATCAGCGTGCCTTTCAAGCTGCCGCCCTTCGCGCTCTACCGCGCGCTGCGCCGGCTGAATCCCTCGCCGTTCCTGTTCTTTCTCGATTACGGGAATTTCGCCGTGGTCGGCTCGAGCCCCGAAATTCTGGTGCGCTTCCGCGACGGCAAGGTGACGATCCGGCCGCTCGCCGGCACGCGGCGGCGCGGCAAGGACGCGCCCGAGGACGAGAAGCTTGCCCAAGAGTTGCTCGCCGATCCGAAAGAGCGCGCCGAGCATCTGATGTTGCTCGACCTAGCGCGCAACGATGTCGGCCGTGTCGCCGTCACCGGCACCGTCAAAGTGGTCGAGCAATTCGTCATCGAACGCTACAGCCACGTCATGCACATCTCGTCGCACGTCGAAGGCCGCGCAGCGCCCAAAGTCGAAGCGCTCGACGCGCTGATGGCCGGCTTCCCCGCCGGCACGTTGTCAGGCGCGCCCAAGGTGCGCGCGATGGAAATCATCGACGAGCTCGAGCCCGAGCGCCGCAATCTCTACGGCGGCGGCATCGGTTATTTCGCCGGCGACGGCAGCATGGACACCTGCATCGTTTTGCGCACCGCGATCGTCAAGGACGGCAAGATGGTGGTGCAGGCCGGCTGCGGCGTCGTCGCCGACAGCGACCCGGCGGCCGAGCATCAGGAAATCCAGGACAAGGCGCGCGCGCTTTTCCGCGCGGCCGAAGAAGCGGTCGACTTCGCGCGTCGCTGAGGCGCTAGCGTCGGCTGCTAGAGCGGCGCTTCGATGACACGGTGTCGGGCGGATCGGCGGTTGAGGGCCACGTGAACTCCGGCATCATTGCTGCAAGTTGCCGGAACTGGGGCAATTACTCATTTTGTCCATAGAAAGCGGTTATGCATCCGCTGATCTCAATAACACCCATGTATTCTTTGTAAGAGTAAAGTGTAAAGCTAGAAATACATGTGAATGTTTTACAAGAACAAATAAAACTGGGAAATTTGAAATAAAATGCTACGCTTTCGGCACGACCGGATTCAAAGAGGGTCAGGAGGGGCTCATGGGCATAGTCCGGTGCTATTTTCTCGACGAGAACGGCCACATCACCGGCGCCGAAAATTTCGAGGCGGAGACGGTTGATGCCGCGGTGACCCAAGGCACGAAATTGGCCGAGAAGCGTCCACGCTGCGACAGCATCGAAATCTGGCGTGGCACCGAACGGCTCTACCCCGCTCCGACTTCAGCGATCCGCCCGAGCCCTCATGCGGTGACTGGCTGAACCTGCCGCCAAGCGGGCGCGCACGCGTTTCGCGCTCGTAGGGCAAACTGGCCACCGAGTCGCCGGATTTTGCGTGACGGTTAACGCGAATCACCCAATACTCGCGCGCGAGCGACGGAGGACTTCATGCAGTACACCTTCGCCCGCGCCGTTTTGGCTTCGGCCATCGCATTGGGCACATTGGTCTTCAGCGCCGGTTCGGCCGTGCCCGGCAAATACAATCAATATCAGTCCGCCTATCCTTCCTATGCCGGACAGGTCACGCCGGTCGTCGTGCCTGACGGGTCGCGTAACAGCCGCACGATTGTCATCGTGCAACAATCGCCGCAGCTGCTGACACCGGCCGATTTACGATTCTCGGTCGAGAAGGAAGGCGATGTCACGATCGTACGCGGGCCGATTGCGCGCTGACGACAGGCCGCCGCCCGCCGGAACGCAGGCCACCGCGTTTCAACCCCGGAGACCCAAGATGATTCGAACTTTTGTCGTTGTCGCCGCAGCGGCGGCGTTGTTCGCGGTTGGCGCCGATGCGCAGCCCGCCCCGCCACCCAAGCCGATCCCGACGCATACCTTCCTCGACCACGTGCCGGTGAGCGGCGTGCCGGGCAAGACCACCACCATGCTGTCGGTCGAGTGGCCGCCCAACGCCAGCAGCGGCCGGCATTATCACGACGGCGACGAATACGGCTTGGTAACCGAAGGCGTGCTGCAGATCATCTACTTCAACGGCAAGCCGCCGCTGACCGTGAAGGCCGGCGAGGCCTATCACAATCCTGCCGGCCTGGTGCACGAGACGCGCAACATGTCGTCGAGTATGACGTATTCCATCTCGGTGCTGGTGCTCGACCGCGGCAAGCCGCTGTCGACGCCGGCGAAGTAACACGGCCGCGGCCTCAGCCGCCGCGCGCTTTGATCACCGCCGTCAACGGCACCAGCACGACCCCCTGGCGCGACAAGGTCGGCACCCAGCGTTGCAGCGCCGCCAACGTCGCGTCGTGCGCATGGCCGATGGCGATGGCGCTGCCGCGTTCGCGCGCGAGATTGACCAGCTGCGCCAGGCGAGAGTCGACTGAAATCGCAGCCTGTTCGCCGTCGAGAAAGATATCGCGCGCGGCATAGGGCACGCCGAAATCGCGCGCCTCCACCGCCACCGGCGCCGTCGGCACCGCTCGCGCGTCGAGATAAAGCAAGCCGCGCCGCCTGAGCTCGTCCATCACCACTCGCATCGCCGGCGTGTCCTGGGCGAATTCAGTGCCCATGTGGTTGTCGACGCCGACATAAGCGTCAAAGCGCGCAAGATCCCAACGCAAACGTCGCACCAGCTCGTCGTGCGGCATGTTGCGCCCGAGGCCGTAGACGCTCATCGCCGCGGTCACCGAGACCGGCTCCATCGGTACATGCAGCAGCAGTTCGTGGCCGGCGCGGCGCGCCGATGCGGTTTGATCGGCGAGATCGCTCGCGTAAGCGGCGAACGACAGCGTCACCGCCGGCGGCAGCGCGATGGCGCGCGCCGTCGCGTTGGGATCGACGCCGAGCCCGTCGATGACGATGGCAATGCGCGGCTGGTTGGTCGCAACTGCCGGCGTCGCATACCGGATCCACGCCGATGCGTCGGCGGTAGGTGCGACGTCGGCCGGCGGCAGCCGCACAGACATCGACGAATTGGCGGCGACGGCCGGTGCATTGGCGCGCCGTTCGCGTTCGTGCCAAACGCCGAACGCCAACAGCAGCACAATCGCCAGCAACGCCCGCCGGCGCCAGCGTCGCCGCGCACGCGGCGGGGCCGGCGGCGACGTCTCGTCGCGATGCTCGGTCGGCTCGTCCACTGCCACGCACTACCCCCAAGCCCGGCTTCACGGCGCCGGGCGGTCCCCCGCCGACGCGCTTTTTCTGAGACACGCTGCCGGCTGGGAATGCTCCAGTTTACTCGATTTCACAGCGCCGGTGCGGCCTGATATAACGTCGGCGACGAGGCCCCGATATGTTCCTGCTGATCGATAACTACGACAGTTTCACCTACAACCTGTGGCACTACCTCGGCGAGCTCGGCGCCGAGGTCGTTGTCAAACGCAACGACACTCTGTCGGTGGCTGATGCACTCGCGCTCAAGCCACAGGGTATCGTCATCTCGCCGGGGCCGAGCGATCCCGACCGGGCGGGCATCTGTCTCGAGCTGGTCGCCAAGGCCGGACGCATTCCGTTGCTCGGCGTCTGCCTCGGTCATCAGGCGATCGGCCAGGCGTTCGGCGGCAAGGTGGTACGCGCCCAAGTGCCCATGCACGGCAAGCTGAGCGCGATCCGCCACCACGACAGCGGCGTCTTCGCGGGGCTGCCTAATCCATTCGACGCGACGCGCTATCACTCGCTGATCGTCGAGCGCGCCAGCCTGCCCGCCTCGCTCGCGATCACCGCCGAAACCGAGGACGGCATCATCATGGGCATCCAGCACCGCGAGCGACCGGTGCATGGCGTCCAATTCCATCCCGAAAGCATCGCCTCGCAGGGTGGCCACCGCCTGCTTAAGAATTTCCTCGCGCTTGCCGCCGCGAAGAGCGTCGCCGCATGAGCGACAAGACCGACTTCAAGGCGCTGCTGGCGAAATTGGCGGCGGGCGAGCGCCTGTCCCAAAGCGAGGCGACCGGCGCGTTCGACGCCATGATGTCGGGCGACGCGACGCCGGCACAGATGGGCGGCTTTCTCATGGCGTTGCGGGTGCGCGGCGAGACGGTCGACGAGATCGCAGCCGCGGTGCACACCATGCGCAGCAAGGCGCTGCACATCAAGGCGCCGGCCGACGCGATCGACGTCGTCGGCACCGGCGGCGACGGCCGGGGCAGCTTCAACGTCTCGACGTCGGCGGCGATCGTTGCCGCCGGCGCCGGCGCGCATGTCGCCAAGCACGGCAACCGAAACTTCTCGTCGCATTCGGGCTCAGCCGACATCCTGGCCGCGCTCGGCGTCAACATTGAAGCCGACCCGCGGCTGGTCGAGCGTGCGATCCACGAAGCCGGCATCGGCTTCATGATGGCGCCGCGCTATCACGCGGCGACGCGACACGTGAATCCGACGCGGGTCGAACTCGGCACGCGCACGGTCTTCAACCTACTCGGCCCATTGTCCAACCCGGCGCTGGTCAAGCGTCTATTGGTCGGCGTCTTCGCGCCGCAATGGGTCGTGCCGGTCGCCGAAGTGCTGGGCAAGCTCGGCGCCGAACATGCCTGGGTGGTGCACGGCGACGGCTTCGACGAGATCACCACGACCGGCAAAACATCCGTGGCCCAATGGAAGGACGGCAAGCTTTCGACCTTCGAGGTTATGCCCGAGATGGCCGGACTGCCGCGCACGCAGATTGCCGAGCTCAAGGGCGCCGATCCGGCGGAGAATGCGACGAAACTCAAGGCCATTCTTGCCGGTGAAACCGGACCGTTGCGCGATTGCGTCCTCCTCAACGCGGCAGCAGCGTTGATTATCGCCGGCCGCGCCAAAGACCTCCGCGCGGGCGTGCAGAAGGCGGCGGACTCGATCGCCTCGGGCGCGGCGCGGCGCGCGCTCGACACGATGGTGGCGATCACCAACGAGACGGTGCCGACATGAGCGACGTGCTGGTGAAAATCTGCGCGGAAAAACGTGCCGAGATCGCCGCCAACAAGCGGCTGCACCCGCCGGGCGCGCTGGCGCAGGCCGTGAAACGACTGCCGCCGCCGCGCGGCTTCCTGAAGGCGCTTGAAGCGGCGGTCGCAGCCGGCCACCCCGGTCTCATCGCCGAGATCAAGATGGCATCGCCGTCGGGCGGCATGATCCGGCCGGATTTTGATCCGGCGGCGCTGGCGCGTGCCTATGAGCGCGGTGGCGCGACGTGTCTTTCGGTGCTGACCGATGAACCGAATTTCAAAGGTCGGCCCGAACATCTCGTGTTGGCGCGCGCGGCCGTGAAGCTGCCGGTGCTGCGCAAGGATTTCATGCTCGACCCCTATCAGGTGACCGAGGCGCGCGCCTTGGGCGCCGACTGCATCCTGATCATCATGGCGGCGGTGATGGATTCCGACGCCGCATTGCTCGAAGCGCGAGCGTTCGAGCTCGGCATGGACGTGCTGGTCGAGGTTCACGACAAGGACGAGCTTTTCCGCGCGCTCAGGCTCAAGACGCGGCTCATCGGCATCAACAACCGCAACCTCAAGACGCTCAAGACCGATATCGCCACCACCGAAACGCTGGCGCCGCTGATCCCGCGCGACCGTCTGGTGGTGAGCGAAAGCGGCGTCGCGAAACCGGCGGATGTGAAGCGGCTGGCGCGCGCCGGCGCCAAGGCGTTCCTGATCGGCGAATCGCTGCTGCGCCAGCCCGATGTCGAGCAGGCGGCGCGCTCGCTGTTCGCGGCTGCCGAGGCACGCGCATGAGCAAGGGGCGCCTGACGCATTTCGACAAGAAAGGCGCGGCGCGCATGGTCGATGTCTCCGAAAAGGACGTGACCGAACGCGTCGCCGTGGCCAAGGGCAGCGTGACGATGAAACGCGCGACGCTCGACCTGGTGCGCAAGGGCAAGGCCAAGAAAGGCGATGTGCTGGCGGTGGCGCGGCTTGCTGGCATCATGGGCGCCAAGCGCACCAGCGACCTCGTTCCCCTCACTCATCCGCTCGAACTGTCATCGGTGACGGTCGATCTGCGCTGCGACAAGAACCGCAACGCCGTCGACATCACTGCAACCTGCAAGCTCAAAGGCCGCACCGGCGTCGAAATGGAGGCGCTTACAGCAGTCGCTGTGGCAGCCTTAACCGTCTACGACATGCTGAAGGCAGTGGATCGCGGCATGCAGCTGGCCGACATCCGCCTGGTACACAAATCGGGCGGCAAATCCGGCACCTTCGAGGCAACATGAGCGACGGCGGCGCGAAACCGGGCATGATCGCGGTCGACGAGGCGAAGCGCCGGCTGTTGGCGCTGATCGAGCCGCTGGGCGCCGAGCAAGTTGCGGTGAGCGAAGCCGCGGGCCGCGTGCTTGCCGAAGACGTCGCCGCGCGGCGAACGCAACCGCCCTTCCCGGCCTCGGCGATGGACGGTTATGCCGCGCGCAGCGCCGATCTCAAAACCGTGCCGGCGACACTCAAGGTCGTCGGCAACGCGCCGGCCGGCCAGGCCTACGGCAAACCGCTCCGGGCCGGCGAAGCGGTACGCATCTTCACCGGGGCGCCGGTGCCCGACGGCGCCGATTGCATCGTGATTCAGGAAGATACGCAACGCGACGGCGACACCGTCGTGGTCAAGGAAGCGCCGCCGGCCGGACGCTATATCCGGCCGGCCGGTCTCGATTTTCGCGAAGGCGACACTATTCTCAAAGCCGGCACGCGGTTGAGCGCGCGCGACGTGGGATTGGCGGCAGCGATGAACCGGCCGTGGCTTTTGGTGCGGCGCCGGCCGCGTGTCGCCATCTTGCCGACGGGCGATGAGGTGGTGCTACCCGGCGATCCGATCGGCGCCAATCAGATCGTCAGCTCGAACGGCATCGCGCTCGCGGCGTTCGTCAGTGGCGAAGGCGGCGTACCGGTGCAGTTGCCGATCGCACCGGACAACGTCGACGCGCTGCGCGCCATCGCCGACGGCGCGAGCGGCGCCGACCTGCTGCTGACCACCGGCGGCGCGTCGGTCGGCGAGCACGATCTGGTGCGCAGCGCCTTGAGCACCGACGGCTTGAGCCTTGATTTCTGGACGGTGGCGATGCGTCCGGGCAAGCCGCTGATGGTCGGCAAATATCGTGCGACGCCGATGATCGGCCTGCCCGGCAATCCGGTCTCGGCGCTCGTGTGCGCGCTGCTCTTCGTGCGGCCGGCGCTCGCCAAGCTGCAAGGCGTCTCGGAGCCAGACGCACCCCATCCGACAGCACGGTTGGCGAAGGATCTGCCGGCCAACGACCGGCGGCAGGATTATCTCCGCGCGACGCTGGCACGCGGCGCCGATGGCATGCTCGAGGCAACGCCCTTCGACAAGCAGGATTCGTCGATGATGTCGCTGCTGGCGCGCGCCGATTGCCTGGTCGTCCGTTCGCCGAACGCGCCGGCCGCCAAAAAAGGCGCGTCGGTCGAAATCGTGCTGCTGGGACCGAACGCGGCGCCCGCAGGCATTTCATCGAAGTGATCGAACAGCGCCCACCGATCGCCGGCTAACCCCCTTCACCAACGAACGAATCGACAAATTATCCACCGCCTGTGGATAAAGCCGCTTGACAGCGCCGATGGAACCAAACTAGAACAGCAACAGTTGTTGTTTTGTTCCAAACTGGCGTTCGCGCCGTCCGTTGCGGGGAATTGTTCATGCTCACGCGCAAACAACACGAGCTGTTGCTCTACATCAATCGACGGCTTTCCGATTCGGGCGTCTCGCCCTCGTTCGAAGAGATGAAAGAGGCGCTCGGCCTGAAATCGAAATCGGGCATCCACCGTTTGATCTCGGGCCTCGAGGAGCGCGGCTTCATCCGTCGGCTGCCGCATCGCGCGCGCGCGCTCGAAGTCGTCAAGCTGCCGGAAGAGACCGCCGCCAAGGGCCGGCCGACCAAATTCTCGCCCACCGTGATCAAGGGCGACTTCAAGACCGCCCTGCCCGGCATGGCGGTCAACGATTCCGGTCAGGCGCAGGAATTGCCGCTTTATGGCCGCATCGCTGCCGGCACGCCCATTGAGGCTCTGCGGGACAACGCCAACACCATCAGCGTCCCCGCCGGCATGTTGGGCCTCGGCGAGCATTACGCACTCGAAGTTGCCGGCGATAGCATGGTCGAAGCCGGCATTTGCGATGGCGATACGGTGCTGATCCAACGCTGCGACACCGCCGACAACGGCTCGATCGTGGTGGCGCTGGTCGACAACAATGAGGTGACGTTGAAGCGCCTCAGGAAGCGCGGTGAGTCGTCAATCGCGCTCGAGCCCGCCAACAAGGCGTATGAGACGCGCATCTTCGGCCCCGACCGCGTCAAGGTGCAGGGCAAGCTGGTGGGATTGCTGCGGCGGTATTAACGCCGGACCGGTTTCAGCCGCCGACCCAGCCGCGCAGGCGCGACCAGTTGTAGGTAATCCAGATCAGGATGCCGGCGAGATTGATCATACCGGCATAAAGTCCGTGGCGTTCGCCCTTGGCGTTCAGTTGCCAGGCGATGATGCAGCCGAGTACGCCGAAGCCGAGGGGAATGAAACTCGGCTCGAGCCCGACGACATAGCTGATGAACGTAATGAAGCCGGTGACGTAACCCCACATGATGAGGGTACGACGCTCGGCCGCCGCCTTGCGTTTGGCGCGCTCGTCGTCGGTCGGCGGTGTGGTCGCGTCGGTCATTTCAACTCCCCTCTTCGGCCAGTTTAGCGCGGCCGGTTCGCCGCGGCGACCATAGCCGAGCGCCTTGATAGTCGCGCACGCTTTCCAGTCGCACCGATCCCGCATCGAGCCACACCGCGTAGCCGCCATCGCGGTACGCATCGATGCGGTCGACGATGCGTGCGCCTGGACAAATGTTCCACGCCGGCACCGGCGCGACGACCAGATCGACTTGACATTGCGTGTGGTCAAAGGCGTCTGGATTGCGCAGCAACGTCACCACCGCGCCGCGGGCGCTATAGCGGCACGCGCCAGCGTCGCACGCGAGCAAACCGTCGGCCGACGGTCCGGTATCCGGCCAAGCCGGACCCATTACGGTCGCCGCGCGCTTGGTCCAGTTGTCCGATGTGGCATGCTCGCCCTTGGCTTTCGACGGCAAGTAAGTGCCGTCCACGGCGCGCACCGCGATCAGCTTGGCATCACCTGAAATCAAAATATCGGGCGGCCGCCCGAAACCGGCCGAAAGCAGGCCGAACGCGAGCGGCAAGACGCCCCACCAGCGCCAACGACGCCGCCAGATCGCGAGCCACAAGCCGCCCGCTGCGGCGACGGCGATACCCCAGGCCGGCATGCTCGGCAGCGTCAGCACCGCGCCCGGCCATGACGTCACGCCCTTGGCGATCGCGGTGATCGCGTCGACGCCCCAACTCATCGGCATGAGCGCGACGCTTTCGAGGTGAAGCGGCATCAGCAAACAGGCGACGATCGCCCACGGCATAACCCAAAAGCCGGTGATCGGCACCGCAACGACATTGGCGGCGACCGAATAGAGCGGCAAACGGTTGAAATGGTAGACCGTGAACGGCGCGGTCGCGACGGTGGTGACGATGGTCGTGAACGCAATGCCGACGGCGTAAAGGCCGAGGCGTTTGAGCGCGCCGGCCTCGCGATGCCAGGCGGCGAGCCGCGTGCGCCACGCTTCATAGAACGCAACCAGCGCCGCCACGGCCGCGAACGACATCTGAAAGCTCGGCCCGGTGGCGCTGTCGGGCGTCATTAGCATGATCGCAACCGCGGCGAGCGCCAACGCGCGTGCCGACAGGCTCAACCGGTCCAGAAGCACCGCGACCAACGCCAAGGCCGTCATCACGAAGGCGCGGCGCGACGACACCGTCGCGCCCGACAGCAGCATGTAGAGAAACGTAACCAGCAACGCGAGTGCGGCGGCGTATTTCTTGGTCGGATGGTTGAGGACGATCGGCGGAATGAGCGCGAACAGCGCACGCAACGCGAAGAAACAGATGCCGGCCACCATGCCCATGTGCAGGCCGGCAATCACCAGAATGTGCGCCAAGCCGGCATCGCGAAATGCACCCGCATCGTCAGGCGGGATCGCATGCGTCTCGCCGGTGATCAGCGCGGCGGCGATGGCGCCGTCGGAGCCCGGCAACGCCGCGCGGATGCGCCGCGTCACCGCATGCCGCAGCACCTCGATCGCCTGCGCCAGCGCGCCAAGCGACGGGGTCTCGATCCGCTCCGGCGCCGACAACGCATAGCCTACGCCGCCCAAGCGTTCGAACCAGGCGCGGCGCTGGAAATCGTAAGCGCCGGGCATCGCCGGCGCTGGCGGCGGCTCGAGCGAAACGCGCAGGTGGACGCCGTCGCCGGGAGTCACGCCGCCATCGCCGTGACGTAGCCGCACGCGCACGCGTGCCGGCAAATTCGCCGGCGCCAAATCGCCCAGGCTCGTCGGCGCGATCGTCAAACGTGATCCTTCAGGCAACGGATCGACCACCAGCACGCGGCCCGCGAGCACGCCGATGACGCGATGGCCGAGGACCGGTGCCGCGACCGAATGGGCTTCGAACTGAGCGGCGGCAAAGCCCAACGCCAGCGCCATGGCCACGGCCGCCGGCCAGCGCCAGCCGCCGTATCGCCAACTCGCGCCCAAGACGACAATTGCTGCGCCGAGCAGGACCGCACCGACCCATGCCGCCGGCTCGAACGACAGCCAGAAATAGGTGCCGATACCGGCGCCCATGAAGGCCGGCAACCAGAGTGGCCAGCGTTCCCGCTCGGCGGCGAGTGCCGCGTGCAGCCATACGCCGACGCCGCGCCACGGCGCCGGACGCACGACTGCTGCCGCTTCAGCGCCGTCTTCCCCCATGGCAAAAGTCTAGGCCGGTCCGACCGCAACAGGAAAGGCCGCGCCACCTGACCGCCACGGCCGATACAGCTATCCTGCGAACGCGCCGGCGTGGCTGGGCACACCCTGTCACTGGTCACCAACCATCGCTTGCACAGCACACCCCGCAACGTTCGGACCGCGACACGGAAGGATGCAGCCGGCGGAACGGTATGCTAAAGACGCCGCGATGACCGTCACCGTCCGCTTCGCGCCCTCTCCCACAGGATTCTTGCACATCGGCGGCGCGCGCACCGCGTTGTTCAACTGGCTTTACGCCAAGCACCACAAGGGCACGTTCCGCCTGCGGATCGAGGATACCGATCGCGCCCGTTCGACGCCCGAAGCGATGGCGGCGATCGTCGACGGTCTCAAATGGCTTGGCCTCGAGTGGGACGACGACATCGTTTACCAATCGAAGAACCAGACCCGCCATGCCGACGTCGCGCGCCAACTACTGGCGCAAGGCCACGCTTATTACTGCTATTGCACGCCCACAGAGCTCGAGCAGATGCGGCTCAAGGCGCTCAAGGAAGGCCGCAGCATGCGCTACGACGGCACCTGGCGCGACCGTGATCCAAAGACCGCGCCGGCGGACGCCAAGCCGGTGATCCGCCTCCGGGCCGAACAGAACGGCGATACGGTGGTCGACGATCTGGTGCAGGGCCAGGTCACGGTGTCGAATCAGCAGCTCGACGATCTCATCATCCTGCGCGCCGACGGCACGCCGACCTATAATTTCTCGGTCGTGGTCGACGACCACGACATGGCGATCACGCACGTCATCCGCGGCGACGACCATCTGACCAACACCTTCCGCCAGTGCCAGATCTACAAGGCGCTGGGCTGGACGATTCCGCGCTTCGCCCATATTCCCCTGATCCACGGGCCCGACGGACAAAAGATGTCGAAGCGCCACGGCGCGCTCGGCGTGCAGGAGTACCAGAAGCTCGGCTATCTGCCGGCGGCGCTCAGGAATTATCTGCTGCGGCTCGGCTGGAGCCATGGCGACGACGAGATCATCCCGACCGCGCAAGCTGTCGAATGGTTCGATCTCGACGCCGTCGGCCGCGCCGCTGCGCGCTTCGATTTCGCCAAGCTCGACAATCTCAATGGCCACTACATCCGCGCGACACCGGACGACGAATTGGCGGCGCTTGCCCTGCCCTTCGTCGAGGCGAAAGCCGGCCGCAGCCTCGATGCCGCCGCGCGCGAGCGGTTGCGCAATGCTCTGCCTGAACTCAAGCCGCGCGCCAAGACGCTGGTCGAGCTCGCCGAGCGGGCGCGGTTCTATGTCGCCCAGAGGCCAATCGCGATCGAGCCCGATGCCGGGAAGCTGCTCGACGGTACAGCGCGGGCGCGGCTCAAGGATCTCCAGGACGCGCTCGAGCGGATGGTGGCCGGACCGCAGTGGAACGCGCCGCACCTCGAACGCTTCGTCAAAGACTATTGCGGCACCGCCAACCTGAAGCTCGGCGACCTGGCCCAGCCGCTCCGCGCAGCGCTTACCGGCAGCAAGGCATCGCCCGGCATTTTCGAGGTCATGGCGGTGCTGGGACGGGCGGAATCGCTCGGCCGTCTCGCAGATGCGGTCACGCCCCGATCCGGGTGAAACCCAGCCGAATTGCTAAAATCGACGGGGCGTCCTATGCTGCCCCAGTCACGAATTGTTGCGGTGCAGCATAAGTCAAAAAGAGGGAAGCGCGATGGCCGTCACAGCCGAACCAAAATCCAAGCCCGCCGCCGCGAGCCAAGAAAGCGTGACACTGCACGACAACGCCACCGGCAAGCAGATCGACCTGCCGCTGCTGTCGCCGACGCTCGGCAACAAGGTCGTGGATATCCGCAAGCTGCACGCCGGGCTCGATTATTTCACCTTCGACCCGGGCTACACCGCGACCGGCAGCTGCGAGAGCAAAATCACCTTCATCGACGGCGACAAGGGCGTGCTGCTGTACCGCGGCTATCCGATCGAGGAGCTGGCCGAGCACAGCGACTTCATGGAAACCGCCTACCTGCTGCTGTACGGCGAGCTGCCGACGGCGATGCAGCGCGTCGACTTCGTCGGCGCCATCACGCGCCACACCATGGTGCACGAGCAGCTCACCACCTTCTATCGCGGCTTCCGTCGCGACGCGCATCCGATGGCGGTGATGTGCGGCGTGGTCGGCGCGCTGTCGGCGTTCTATCACGATTCAACCGACATCTCCGATCCGCAGCAGCGCCTCGTCGCCTCCTACCGCCTCATCGCCAAGATGCCGACCATGGCGGCGATGGCGTTCAAATATTCGCTCGGCCAGCCTTTTGTCTTTCCGCAGAACCGACTGTCCTATGCCGAGAATTTCCTGCGCATGGCGTTCGCGGTGCCGGCCGAGGAATACAAGATCAGCCCGGTTCTGGCGAAGGCGATGGACCGCATCTTCATCCTGCACGCCGATCACGAGCAGAACGCATCGACCTCGACCGTGCGGCTCGCCGGCTCATCCGGCGCCAATCCCTTCGCCTGCATCGCCGCCGGCATCGCGTCGCTGTGGGGCCCAGCGCATGGCGGCGCCAACGAAGCCGTGCTCAAGATGCTTTACGAGATCGGTGACAAGAAGCGGATTCCTGAATTCATCAAGCGCGCCAAGGACAAGGACGATCCGTTCCGCCTCATGGGCTTCGGCCATCGCGTCTACAAGAACTACGATCCGCGCGCCAAGGTGATGCAGCGGACCTGCCGCGAAGTGCTCGACGAGCTCGGCGTGCACGACGATCCGATCCTGGCGCTCGCCATGGAATTGGAGCGCATCGCACTCAGCGACGACTATTTCATCGAGCGCAAGCTCTATCCCAACGTCGACTTCTATTCCGGCATCATCCTCAAGGCGATGGGCTTCCCGACCGCGATGTTCACCGTTCTGTTCGCCATCGCCCGCACCGTTGGCTGGGTGGCGCA
>DASYYB010000006.1:0-75110 GCA_035934235.1 Allostellaceae bacterium
GGTCCGCAGATCACGGTCGGAATGCCGCCCTGCTGATAAAGCCCGCCTTCGGTGGTGTAGCTCACCTTGCCGGTGGCGTTGGCGCCCGACAGCGCCTGCGCGAGCTGCGCGATCTCGGCGTCGGGCGCTGTCGACAGCGGCGGCGTGACGTTGAGCTCGTCGAATTCGATGGCGGTATCGCCGCTCATCGCGCGCATCTCGGGCAACAAACCCCGGGCGAAATGCTCGATCTCGGCGCGCACGGCGCCGGCATCGTCGCCCGGCAGGTCGCGGATCTCGAACTCGAAGCGGCAATCGCGCGGCACGATGTTGAGCGCCGTGCCGCCTTGGATGGTGCCGAGGTGGATGGTGCTGTAGGGCGGCGTGAAATCGGCGTCGAATGGGCCGTCCTTGCGCCGCTGGCGCGCCATCGCCTTGAGGTGGGCGACGATCTCGGCCGCGGTCTCGACCGCGTTGACGCCGGCATGGGCGAGCGCCGAGTGGCTTTCGTGGCCGCGTACGCGGCAGGCGTAGCTATGCTTGCCCTTGTTGGCGATCACCGGCTGCATCATCGTCGGCTCGCCGATGATGCAGAGCCGCGGCTTCACCTGACGTTTCGCCAGCGCGGCGATCAACGGCCGCACGCCGAGGCAGCCGATCTCCTCGTCGTAGGTGATGCCCAGATGGATCGGCGTCTTCAGCTTGGCGGCGACGAAGTCAGGCACGAGCGCCAGCGCGATGGCGATGAAGCTCTTCATGTCCGAGCTGCCGCGGGCATAGAGCCGATCGTCCTTTTCGGTCGCCTGGAACGGTTCGCTGTGCCAGTCCTGTCCATCCACGGGCACGACATCGCTGTGGCCCGACAACAGAATGCCGGGCTTGTCCTCGGGGCCGATGGTGGCGAACAGGTTGGCCTTGCGGCGCGTTGCGTCGAACACCAGCTCGGATTTGATGCCGAAGCCGTCGAGCCAATCGCGGGCGAACTCGATCAGCGCCAGATTGCTTTCGCGGCTGGTCGTGTCGAAGCCCACGAGCTTGCGGATCATCGCGACGGGCGACAGTGTCTTCATCGTGTCACTATGCCCCAGCGTTGGCTGGCCGCGCCAGTCCGCGCTGGCGTTCCGCCCACGGTCAGCTCGCGAACTGCTCCTTCATCACCCGCTCGGCGAAATTGTGCTCGGGGTCGAACAGCAGAGTGAACGAGACGTCGAGCGTCTGGCGCACCTCGACCGACAGCGCGTCGCGCACCTCGGTATAGTCGGCCGCGACGGTCACCGGCCGGCGCTCGGCCTCCAGCGTCTCGAAGCGGAAGCGCGAAGTCTGTGGCAGCAAAGCGCCGCGCCAGCGCCGCGGCCGGAACGTGCTGACCGGCGTCAGCGCCACGAGATTGGACCCGAGAGGAACAATCGGTCCGTGCGCCGACAGGTTGTAGGCGGTGCTGCCGATCGGCGTCGCCACCAGCACGCCGTCGGCCATGAGCTCGGGCAGCCGAACCTGGCCGTCGACGGTAATGCGGATCTTGGCGACCTGGCGGCGCTGACGGGTGAGCGAGACCTCGTTGATGGCAAGCGCGCTGTGCGTCTGGCCGCGCGCGTCGTGCGCCTTCATTTCGAGCGGATTGATCGCGATCGGCTCGGCGCGCGCGATGCGCTCGTTGAGGCCCTCGGGGTCGTAATTGTTCATCAGGAAGCCGACGCTGCCGCGATGCATGCCATAGAACGGCACCTTGCGGTCGAGGTAGCGGTGCAGCGTCTCGAGCATGAATCCGTCGCCGCCGAGCGCGACGATGATGTCGGCCTGCTCAAGCGCGACGCTGCCGTAGCGGTGCTTGAGCTCGGCGAGCGCCTTTTGCGCTTCGGGCGCGTCGCTGGCGGCGAAGCCTATGGAGCGGTCGGCGGTCACGGTCGTCGGGTCAGCCGCCGGTGACGCTCATGTGGCGCGGAACCGCGGGCGCCGGATAGCGGCGGTCGATGACGAAGTCATGGCCCTTGGGCTTGCGCGTGATCGCTTCGCGGATCGCGTCTTCCAGCGGCGCGTCGCTTTCCGAGGCGCGCAACGGCGCGCGCAGATCGGCGGCGTCCTCCTGACCGAGGCACATATAAAGCGTGCCGGTGCAGGTCAGTCGCACGCGGTTGCAGCTTTCGCAGAAATTGTGCGTCAGCGGCGTGATGAAGCCGAGGCGCCGGCCGGTCTCGCGCACGACGGTGTAACGTGCCGGCCCGCCGGTGCGGTAATCGGTCTCGTCGAGCGTCCATTTGGTCCGGAGCTTCGCGCGCACGACCGAGAGGGGAAGATATTGATCGAGCCTGGCGCCTTCGCCGATCTCGCCCATTGGCATGACTTCGATCAGCGTCTGATCGAATCCCTGCTCGCCGCACCAGGCGACGAGACGGTCGAGCTCGTCCTCGTTGACGCCTTTGAGCGCCACGGTGTTGATCTTGATCGCCAGGCCCGCCTCCTTGGCGGCGCGCAGTCCATCCAGGACTTGATCCAATTTACCCCAGCGCGTGATGGCGGTGAACTTGGCGGCGTCCAGCGTGTCGAGCGAAACATTGACCCGCTTCATGCCGGCGGCCTTGAGCTCGCCGGCATAGCGGGCGAGCTGGCTGCCGTTGGTGGTGAGCGTCAGCTCGTCGAGATCGCCCGTCGTCAGGTGCCGGCCGAGACCACGGATCAGCGACATGACGTTGCGCCGCACCAGCGGCTCGCCGCCGGTGAGCCGCAGCTTGCGCACGCCCATGCGCACGAAGGCGCTGGCCGCGCGGTCGAGTTCCTCGAGCGTCAGCACCTCGGCCTTGGGCAGGAACGCCATGTCCTCGGCCATGCAATAGACGCAGCGGAAGTCGCAGCGGTCGGTGACCGAGACGCGCAGATAGGTGATATGACGGCCGAACGGATCGATCATAGCCATGGGGAAGATATAGGGCGGCGCGGGCGCCTAGCATAGCGTCCGACGCGGAATTGTCGCCCCCGAATTCTGCATGGGTATTCAGGGGGTTGTGTGCGGTCGGCCGGTCTTGCAGACGTCACGCGCAAGTCCCATCATCTTGACCATGAAAGAATTCGCCATCCGGCCGAATCCCGACGATCCGCGCCTGACGCGCACGGTTGCGGGCGTCGACGAAAGCGGGAGCCGCATCGAAACTCAGGTGGTGGTCGAGCGGCCGCTGACCCTGTTCCTCAACGGACAGGAGATCGTCACCATGATGACGGTCGGCGATTATCCCGAATATCTCGCCGTCGGCTATCTGGTGAACCAGAATATGCTGCGGCCGGACGATATCGTCACCGGCATCGATTACGACGACGAACTCGAAACCGTCGTCGTCCGTACCAAGCGCAAGACCGACTACGAGAAGAAGCTGCGTAAAAAGACGCTGACCTCGGGCTGTGCCCAAGGCACGGTGTTCGGCGATCTGATGGAGAAGTTCGACGACGTCCGCCTCGATCCCGAGGCGACGCTTAAGACCTCGTGGCTCTATGCGCTGACGAAGAAGATCAACACCGCGCCGAGCCTCTATCTCACTGCCGGGGCGATCCACGGCTGTGTGCTGTGCGAAAAGGATCGGCCGCTGATTTACATGGAAGATGTCGGCCGCCACAACGCGATCGACAAGATCGCCGGCTACATGCGCATGCACGACGTTTCGCCGAAGGGTAAGATTTTCTACACCACCGGCCGACTAACGTCGGAGATGGTGATCAAGACGGTGCAGATGGGCATTCCCATCCTGGTGTCGCGGTCGGGCTTCACGGCCTGGGGCGTCGAGCTGGCGCGCAAAGCGAACCTGACGCTGATCGGCCGCGCCCGCGGCAAGCGTTTCGTCGCCCTATCCGGCGAGGCGCGCATCGTGCGCGATGACGACGGCACGCATGTCGAAAGCGAAAGCCCGCGCCACCGGCGCAAGGCTTCGCTCGCGGAGGACGCGGTGTGACGCCGACCGTCGCTGGCGTTCTGCTTGCAGGCGGGCTGTCGCGCCGCATGGGCGGCGGCGACAAATCGCTGCGCGTTCTCGATGGCGTTCCCATTCTCACGCGCGTGATCGCGCGCACTCGGCCGCAGGTGGCGGCGCTAGTGCTGAACGCCAACGGCGATCCGGCGCGGTTCCGCGAATTCGGCCTGCCCGTTGTGAGCGACAGCATTCCCGATTTCGCCGGGCCGCTCGCCGGCGTGCTCGCCGGTCTCGATTGGGCGGCAGCGAACGTCGCCGGCGCGACGCACGTCGCGAGCTTCGCCACCGACACGCCGTTCCTGCCGGCCGATCTGGTCGCGCGCTTAACCGCCGCGGTGACCGATGGAAAACACGATCTCGCTTGCGCGGCTTCGAATGGCCGCACCCATCCGGTTTTCGGTCTGTGGCCGCTCGCCTTGCGCGAGGATCTGCGCACGGCGCTGCAATCGGGCATGCGCAAGGTCGATCAATGGACCGCGCGACATCGGCTAAAAATCGTCGAATTTCCAACGGAAGTATACGATCCGTTCTTCAACGCCAACACACCCGAGGATTTGAACGAAGGCGAGCGCGTCAGCCGCGCGGCGGACACGACTCGGCGGGCCGCGCCGGGTTAAGATCGCGGGGGCGGGGGAGATAGAGAATGCGGCACGGCGGCTGGAAGAGCATGGCGGCGAGTGTGCTCGCCTGCGTGCTCGCGGCCTGCACCTCGCCGCTGACGGCCTCGCCGCCAGCAACACCGCAAGGCATGGTCGCGGTCGATCCGCCGGCCGGTAAGCCGAACTGGGTGGTCAAAAACGCGGTTGCGATCGGCGACGTGATCGGCAGCCGTGCGCCCGACGCCTCATCGCAGCCGGCGGTGGGCGCCGACGCCTTCCGTCAAGCGCTGGAGCGAAGCCTCGAAGAAGCCGGCTATCTCGCATCCGGCCGGAAGCCGCGCTACCAACTCAATGCCACGCTGCAAGAGCTCGATCAGCCGAAATTCTCGATCGCCGACGACACCGCCGTTACCGCGACGGTGCTTTATCGCCTGATCGGGCAGGGAACCAACGCGCAATATACGGTTACGGCCCGCGGCACTGCGACCTTCGACGAATCGGCCATGTTCGGCACGCGCCTGCGCCTTGCCGATGAGCGCGCGGTCCAGGCCAACATCGAGACGCTGTTGAAGAAGTTGCAGGCGTTCTGAACGTCGCGCGGCGCTGGCGTCGCATGAACGTTGTCGCGAATCGTTCGGACATTATACGGTGCCGGCCGCATGCAGCTTGATTTCCGCGTTCTCGAATTGCTCGCCTCGCGGCTCTGCCACGAACTCATCAGCCCGGTCGGCGCGATCAACAATGGCGTCGAGCTGCTCAACGACGGCGATGCCGGCTTCGTGCGCGACGCGACCACGCTGATCGGTCAGAGCGCGCGGCGCGCGGCGATGCGGCTGCAATTCTATCGTTTCGCCTATGGTGCGGGCGGCGTCGGCGGCGGCGCGCCCGATGCCAAGGCGCTGGTCGCCGGCGTTCTCGAAGGCGGCAAGGTGCGCTGCGATTGGCCCGCGGAATTCGATGCGCTGTCGCCGCCGTGGCAAAAGCTCGCCTGTAATTTGACGCTGTTGGCGGCCGAGATCCTGCCGCGCGGCGGCGCAGTGACGCTGGCGCGCGCCAGTGAGGGTGTGTCCGCGACGGCGGCGGGCGAGGCGGTGAATCTGACGCCGGAACTGAAAGCCGCGGTGGCGCCGGCGGCCGACGTCGCGGCGCTGACCGCGCGTACCATCCACGCCTATTTCACGGCGCGGTACGCGGAGCTTGTCGGCGCCACGCTGACGCTGTCCGAGGCCGACAAAAGCGCGACATTCAAAGCGGCCTGATCATTTGTTGGCTTCGCACGACGCCCGGCCCACTGGCCGGGCTGTGCTATGCCCAAACAAAAACGGCGGCGCTTTCTGCACCGCCGTTTTAAAACCCCCCGGAAACTCACACCCCCCGGAAAAGGGACAAACGAAAATCAGGCTTTGACCGCAACCCGAACCGGCTCGTTGGCCGCCGCTTCGGCGCCCGGCGGGTCGCGCAGCACGTAACCGCGGCCCCACACGGTTTCGATGTAGTTCTCGCCGCTGGTCGCGGTGGCGAGCTTCTTGCGCAGCTTGCAGACGAAGACGTCGATGATCTTGAGCTCGGGCTCGTCCATGCCGCCATAGAGATGGTTGAGGAACATCTCCTTGGTCAGCGTCGTGCCCTTGCGCAGGCTCAGCAGCTCGAGGATGCCGTATTCCTTGCCCGTCAGGTGGAGGGGCGCGCCGTCGGCTTCGACGGTACGGCTGTCCAAATTGACGGTGAGCTTGCCGGTGCGGATCACCGATTCCGAATGACCCTTGGCGCGGCGGACGATCGCTTGGATGCGGGCGATCAGCTCGCGGCGATCGAACGGCTTGCCGAGGAAATCGTCGGCGCCGAAGCCCAATCCCTTGATCTTGTTGTCGAGCTCGTTGAGCCCCGACAGGATCAGGATCGGTGTGCGCACCCGTGCCGCGCGCAGGCGGCGTAGAACCTCGTAGCCGTCGATGTCCGGCAGCATGAGGTCGAGCACGATGATGTCGTAATCGTAAAGTTTACCGATCTCGAGCCCGTCCTCGCCGAGGTCGGTGGTGTCACAAATGAAGCCCTCGCTCTTAAGCATCATCTCGATGCTGGCGGCGGTGGCTGAATCATCCTCGATCAGAAGCACGCGCATGCCCGACCCTCCGACGAAGTGCCCGTTTGGCAAATGGTAACTTTAATCATCCTTACCGACCCGCGTAAAAAATGAGTTAATTTTAGAAATGCCGGAGCTTTTTTTTACCTGCGGTCCATACTTGTGATCGAAATGGGGCCGAGTCGGCCACAACTTCGCCACATGACGCGACTCGGGAACGCCGAATTGTCCTGATTTAACCGGCAATTAAGCCGCGGCGGCGATGATGGTCCGGTGGCGGTTCGAAGACCCAGACGGCGCCACTTTCGGACGAAAGGACTGTGACCCCTTGGCCACGGAGTTTACCAACCGCCCGTTGCGCGGCGCGGGCTTTGCCCGTGCGTCGACGGGCATTGGCGCGGGAATCGGGGCATGAAAGCCACCGACCATATCCAGGCGGCCTTCCGCCGGCAGCTTGAAGAGCGCCGGCAGGAGATCGCCGGACTCGAGCGCTTGGCCAAGTCCTTGCACCAGCAGCAGGCGAAGCTCGACGGCGAGCAGAAGGCGGCCGAAGCCGCCGGCAGCGCGTCGCACCATATCGCTGCCATGGCGGAGCGCCGCGCGCGCATCATCCAATCGCTGGCCGAAATCGACGTCAAGATCCAGCAGGCGCGCGACGGCTTGAGCGAGGCCTATCATGGCGTGCGCCGATCCGAGATCGCCGCCTCGGCCCGCGCTGAACAGAATCGCCGCCGCAGCGTCGGCTGAGCCCACGCATCGCCGTAACCTTCATTGAGATGGCCGGGCTTGTCCCGGCCGTTGCATTTTGGGCGTTGTCGTTAGCGCGACCGGAGCAGGCGCGCGGCCAGGCTCTCGGCGGTGAAGGTCTCGACGCCTTGGCCGAGTGCCGTGGCGCTCAGCCCTTCGGCGAACGCGATGCCCAACGCCTCCGGTACCGCCATGACGCTGCCGAGACGTTGGACGATGTCGAGCCGCGTTACGATAAAACGCTGACAACCGAGATCGCGGAAGACGTGCGCGGTCTCGACGGTGTCGGCCGGATCGCCACCGGCCGCGAGCACCAGCACCGGTTCAGCCCGCGCGGCCGTGGCCAGCGCTTCGAGCGCGGTGCGCTCGCTCGGGCTGTAGGGGTTGATGCCGGCGCTGTCGATCAAGGTCATGGCACCGGTGCGGACGTCGAGCGCGTCCAGCGCCGCGGTATCGGCCGCGATTTCAATCTCGATGCCGAGCGTCGTCGCGAAATGTCGCAGCTGGTCGATGCTGGCGCGGCGCGCGCCGTCGGACGTGACCAAGCGCACGGCGCAACCGTGCGTCTTAGCCTGCGCTGCGAGCTTCGCGATCGCCAGGGTCTTGCCGACGCCGGGCGCGCCGACAAAAAAGAACCGGCCGGCGGTGACGCCGAGCGGGTTGAACAGATAAAGCTGGGCGAGGGCATGGGCGAGGGTGGCCGCGCAGTCGTCGTCGGGCTGCGCCGCGGCGAGGCGCACCAACTTGCGGACTTGCGGCGTCGGAATGCCGTGCGCCGCCAGCGCGAGTTCGAGGGCCGAGTCCTCCGGCAGCGGTGCCGGACGGCGATCGATGGTCCCAGTCGGCTGGCTCGGAGGGCTCATGGCTCACGGTTCGCGGGCATTGGGCGCCCGCAACCGGAGGGCGGCGGCAGTAAAGGGCTGTTTAGATTACGGCAGCCGGCGTGCCGGCGGCCGATTGGCAGGGACGGCAGCATTCGCTGGCGTGGCCGCGACGTTCGCCGGGCCGGCCGCGAGACTGCGATAATCTTGCAGCCGGGTGACGCGCAGACCGGGCAGGCCGTGGCTATCGACCAGGCGCTGCCAAGCGAGAAACTCCTCGATCGACAGCGTGTAGCGCTTGCAAGCCTCTTCGAGGCTAATGACGCCAGCGCGCACCGCGGCGACAACCACCGCCTTGCGGCGGATGACCCACCGCTTGGTCTCGGGCGGGGGCAAGCTGTCGAGCGACAGCACGGGTCCAATATCGACGAGCCAGTCGGCTTCGTTCTCGGTCTCGATCGGGCGCGCCGCGGGTGCCACATTGCTGCGCGCGGCGGCGCTGACTGGATTTGAAAATCGCGTCTGCATGACGCTGAATTTAGGGGCTCCGGTTTAAAAAAACCCTAAAACCGCGGTGACCGCGTGGTGACTAAGCTCTTGGACAATTAAGGTAAAATTCAGCCTGTCGGCGGTTTGGCACGAGTCCCGGCTTAACCCATTCCTAAAGCTTCAACCCTAGAACGGGCGATGGGGCACCACACAACAGCGCCACGTCAGGCCGTAGAATGCCGCTGACCATCAATCTGAAGCCGCGCGAAAAACTCATCCTCAATGGCGTCGTGATCGAGAACTCCGGCCCGATGGCCAAGATTCTCATCCACACCAACGCCGCATTGCTGCGCGAAAAAGACGTGCTGCCGGAAGAGAAGGCGACGACGCCGGCGCGGCGAATCTATTTCGCGATCCAGTGCCAATATCTGTTTGCCGGCAAGGCCGAGATGTTTCTCGCCAGCATCGACCGGCAGCTTGCGGAGTACGAACAGGCGTGTCCCGAATCGCACGCGCTGCTCGGCGAGATTCGTCGTTTGCTCGCCGAGGGTCAGTTCTATCGCGCACTCAAGGCGGCGAAATTATTGATCCAGCACGAGGAGGAAGCGGCCGCCGCGTCGGCCGCGACCGCCGGTGCCAAGCCTACGATCGCGTGAGCGAACCGCCTCGCCGTTACGACGGCGGCTAGAAAATTCTGAAATTCGTTCTGAATCAATATGTTGCGGCGCTTGCCCGCAGCGCCAGCGATTCATATACTCCGCGCCGCTTTGGTGTTCTCGGGGGTCTGTGGGGTTAGTAATGCGGCCAATGCTTCCTCCCGGCTATCGCCCGTCAGACGGCGAAGAGTTCATGAATCCGATCCAGCGCGAATATTTTCGCCAGAAGCTGTTGCGCTGGCGAGCCGAGCTGCTGGTGGAATCGAACGCGACGTTGCAGCAGCTCAAGGAAGAGAGTCTGGCCGAGGCGGATATCGCCGACCGCGCCACGCTCGAAACCGACCGCTACACCGAGCTTCGCACGCGTGATCGCGAACGCAAGCTGATCTCCAAGATCGACGCCGCCTTGATGCGTATCGAGGACGGCAGCTACGGCTATTGCGAAGAGACCGCCGAGCCGATCGGCATTCGCCGGCTCGAAGCGCGGCCGATCGCGACTCTGTCGCTCGAGGCGCAGGAGCGCCACGAGCGCATGGAACGCACGCATCGCGACGACTGACACGCGGCGCGCCGCCGGAGTCGCTCTCCGCGGACTCGGCCGCGCGCGAGCCAAGCCTTTTAACTTTGCATTAACCATGCTACGGCGATGGTCGCCGCGCACCGCGCTCGGGTGCTGAGGGGAGCGGCCAAGGCTGCGCCTGCCGCCCGAACCGGCGGCGAGCGCGTGTGCTAGGCTGCGAGGCTGATGGAGCTGCGATACGAGGGGGATGCAGCGTCCGGCGTCGAGACCGCTCCGGTCTCGACGGCGGCGTCGGTGCTGCCCGACGATGCGGTCGCGGGCGGCGTCGTGACGTGGATGCGCGCGCTCGGTGCGCTATCGGTGCTGTTTTCCGCCGTCGCGATCGCGCTCACCACCCTGCTGATTTTTGATTTCGGCAACGAAGCCGCGCTGCGCGCGGCCGCGGTGCTGGCGGCGACATTCGCGCTCGGCACCGGCGTCGCCAGCGTCGTCGCCAAGCAGATGCACCGGCTGCTGTCGCGTCGCATCGACCTGATGAGTCAGGCGATCGAAGCGACGCCGGGCGCGCATCTGGTCCTGTCGCCGAACGACGCGCTGGTCTACGCCAACGGCGCCTTCCGCCGTTTCTTCCCTGGTCTGCACGGGGCGCCGCTCGCGGCGCTGGCGCGCCGCGCCGGCGGCGTCGATCTCATGCGCTTGAAGCACGATGCGCTGCGCGGCGGCCAGGCGCTCGGCGTGCTGGCGGTCGCCAACGGGGCGGGCGATACGCAGTGGTTCAACCTGATCGTCGCGCCGCTCGTCGCCAGCCGCGGTTACACGCTGTGGAGCTTCCAGGACGTGACGGCGCGCCACACCATGGAGCAGATGCTGCGCGACGAGCGTATGAAGCTCGCCGATTTCCTGGATAATGCGCCCATCGGCTTCTACTCGGTCGACCAGGTCGGCCGGTTCCTGTTCGTCAACGAGGCGTTGGCGCAATGGCTCGGTCGCGGCGCACAGGAACTGGTCGACAGCGGCGACAAGCTCGGCGATTTCCTGGATGAAAGGCCGCCGGTGGGCGCGCCGGCCTATGCGCCCTTCGAAGGTGGCGAAACGCGCGGCGAAGTCGTGCTCAAGAGCGCCGACGGCCACCGCATCCACGCGTTGATCAGCCAAAGCGTCGTGCGCACCGGCGACAGTCTACGGACCCGTTCCGTGGTGCGCGACCTGACGCCCGAGCGCCAATGGGAAGAGCAACTGCGCGTATCGCGCCAGCGCTTCCGCCGGTTCTTTGCGAATGCACCTGTGGGCATCGCGCTGATGGACGGCGACGGCCGCATCGCCGAAGCCAACGATGCGTTGTGCTCGCTGGTCGGGCTCGAGCCGGTCGGCGTCATCGGCCGGCCGCTGCTCGAATTCCTCCGGCCGGAAGACCAGGACGCCGCCTTCAGCCAGCTGCGCGCGGCGAGCGAGGGCCGCGTCGCGCCGGGACCGGTCGAAGTCCGGCTCGTCTGCGCCGGCAACAAATCGGCGCAGATCTTCATCAGCCGCCTCGGCGACGACGCCGCGGACACCGCCGGCGGCGGCTTCATTCTGCACTTCATCGATCAAACCGAGCAGAAGAGCCTGCAGGCGCAATTCGCGCAGTCGCAGAAGATGCAGGCGGTCGGCCAGCTCGCCGGCGGCGTCGCGCACGACTTCAACAACCTGCTGACGGCGATGATCGGCTTCTGCGATCTGCTGCTCGTGCGCTTCCGGCCGAACGACACGACGTATAGCGACATCATGCAGATCAAGCAGAACGCCAACCGCGCCGCCAATCTCGTGCGCCAATTGCTCGCTTTCTCGCGTCAGCAGGCGCTGCAGCCGCGCGTGCTCGCGGTCAAGTACGCGATGGCGGAGCTCTCGAACTTGCTGCGCCGGCTGATCGGCGAGAACATCGAGCTCAAGGTCGTGCACGACCCGAAGCTGTGGCTGGTCAAGGTCGACCAGGGCCAACTCGAGCAGGTGATCATCAATCTTGCGGTCAACGCGCGCGACGCCATGCCTCAGGGGGGCACGCTGTCGATCCGCACCGCGAACGTCGCCAGCGACAGTGAGACACGGCGCGGCCACGAGGTCATGCCGCGGGGCGATTACGTCCTCATCGAGGTGAGCGACACCGGCCACGGCATACCCAAGGAGATCCAGAATCGCATCTTCGAGCCTTTCTTCTCGACCAAGGAGCTCGGCTCGGGTACCGGCCTCGGTCTGTCGACGGTCTACGGCATCGTCAAGCAGACTGGCGGCTTCGTCTTCGTCGACAGCGATCTCGATCACGGCGCGACCTTCTCGATCTTCCTGCCGCGCCACGACGGCGTCGCCGTGCCGTCGCCACGGCCTGAGACGGCGGAGGCACGCGACTTGCACGGCGCCGGCACGGTGCTGCTCGTTGAAGATGAAGATCCCGTGAGGCTGTTTTCGGCGCGCGCGCTCGCCAATAGCGGCTACAAGGTGCTCGAAGCCAGAAGCGGCGAAGCCGCGCTCGAGATCATGGCGCGCGGCGAGAAGATCGATCTCCTCATCACTGACGTCGTGATGCCGAAGATGGACGGGCCGGGTCTGGTGGGGAGGCTGCGCCAACACCATCCGGACCTAAAGGTGATCTTCATCTCGGGCTACACCGAAGACTCGTTCCGCAAACGTCTCGGCGACGAACGCGAGATTCATTTCCTGCCGAAGCCGTTCTCGCTCAAACAACTCGCCGGCAAGGTCAAGGAAGTGCTCACCGAACCGGTGGCGTAGTCCTGCGGCCGGCGCCCGTTTGCGAAATCTCTTTGAATGAGAACGGCTTACTAGGATTTTTCGGTGAGAACGAAGAAAGAACTTGTGTCTAGGAACAAATCATGTACGGTGTGGCACCTATCGGATCGGATTGATGGCCGGCAAGGCTTGGCCTAGGAAGAGGAGCGGGGGATGTCGCAGCAACAGCCACAGCATTTGCGCCTTTTGAAAGACGACAACAAGGAAACCAAAGACGCCGATCGGCAGAAGGCGCTCGAAGCGGCGCTCGGCCAGATCGAGCGCGCGTTCGGCAAAGGCTCGATCATGAAGCTCGGCGCCCATGTCGCGGCGCAGGGCGAGACCGAGGTGGTTTCGACCGGCTCCCTGGGCCTCGATATCGCGCTCGGCATCGGCGGCTTGCCGCGCGGCCGCGTCGTCGAAATCTATGGACCCGAAAGTTCGGGCAAGACCACGCTCGCGCTCCAGGTTATCGCCGAGGCGCAAAAGGCCGGCGGCGCCTGCGCCTTCATCGATGCCGAGCATGCGCTCGATCCCGCTTACGCCAAGAAGCTCGGCGTCAACACCGACGATCTGCTGATCTCGCAGCCCGACGCCGGCGAGCAGGCGCTCGAGATCGCCGACACACTGGTGCGCTCCGGCGCGCTCGACGTGCTGGTGGTGGATTCGGTTGCGGCGTTGGTGCCGCGCGCCGAGCTTGAAGGCGAGATGGGCGAAAGCCACATGGGCCTGCACGCCCGGCTGATGAGCCAGGCGCTCCGGAAGCTCACTGGCTCGATTTCGAAGTCGCGCTGCATGGTGATCTTCATCAATCAGATTCGCATGAAGATCGGCGTCATGTTTGGCAATCCTGAAACCACCACCGGCGGCAACGCGCTCAAATTCTACGCCTCGGTGCGGCTCGACATCCGCCGCATCGGCCAGATCAAGGAGCACGAGCAGGTCATCGGCAACCAGACGCGCGTCAAGGTGGTGAAGAACAAGATGGCGCCACCGTTCAAGGTGGTCGAGTTCGACATCATGTACGGCGAAGGCGTGTCGAAACGCGGCGAGCTCATCGACCTCGGCATGCAGGCCGGCGTCGTCGAAAAATCTGGCTCGTGGTACTCCTACGACGGCGAGCGCATCGGCCAGGGCCGCGAGAACGCCAAGCAGTATCTCAAGGACCACCCCGAGATCGCTGGCAAGATCGAGACCGCAATCCGCGCCAACGCCGGCCTGGTTGCCGACGCGATGCTGGTGGCGAGCGCCGAAGGCGGCGCGGCCGACGAATAGGCCGCCACAAAAAGCTTCAACAAGGTTTTGGACGCCCCCCGAAGCGTCCTCTTGCCGGCGCCGCGCCCCCAACGCGGCGCCGGTTTCCCTTTGGCGCTGCCGCCTTCATCTGGCATGGTGCGGCCATGCCAAAAAGGCGCCGAAAATCCGGTCCGGTCATATTGCCGGCGGAACCTGAGCCGCCGGCGCCTGTCCGTAAGGCGCCCAAGCCAACGGGTCCGTGGTGGAAGGATCCGCTCAAGCTTTCGGCGCTGGCGATGGTGATCCTGGTCGTGATCGAACTCGCCGCCGGCTCGCATCTGCCGCCCAAAATCGTCTCCTATCTCGATCCACTCATTCTTTTCCTCGGCGTGCTGAGCATCGTGCTCTCGATCATCCGCCGTTGGGAAAACCGCTAAGGTCGTTGCCGGTCGCCAACTAGACAGCACGACGCGCCTTGGGCTTAATGCGACCAGCCGCGCCGGGGTGGATTCGCGCGGCCCACTTGGTTCCGGTCGGGGGAAGGACCAGATTAGCGGCATGCTGACGAACGACGTTCGCGCCCACTTTCTCGATTTTTTCCGGCGTGCCGGGCACGAAGTCGTGCCGTCGTCGCCGCTTGTTCCGAGAAATGATCCGACGCTGCTCTTCACCAACGCCGGCATGGTGCAGTTCAAGAACGTCTTCACCGGCCTGGAGAAGCGGCCGTACACGACCGCGGCCTCGTCGCAGAAATGCGTGCGCGCCGGCGGCAAGCACAACGACCTCGAAAATGTCGGCTACACCGCGCGCCATCACACCTTCTTCGAGATGCTGGGCAATTTCTCGTTCGGCGACTACTTCAAGGAACGCGCGATCGAGCTTGCCTGGAACCTGATCACCAAGGAATTCAAGCTGCCGTCCGACCGGCTGGTCGCCACCGTCTACGAGACCGACGACGATGCCTGGAAGCTGTGGAAGAAGATCGCCGGCCTGCCCGATCAGCGCATCGTCCGCATCGGCACAGCCGACAATTTCTGGGCGATGGGCGAAACCGGTCCGTGCGGCCCGTGCTCGGAAATCTTCTACGACCACGGCGACAATATTCCAGGCGGGCCGCCCGGTTCGCCGGACGCCGAGGGCGACCGCTTCGTCGAGATCTGGAATCTCGTCTTCATGCAATACGAACAGGTGACGCGCGACCAGCGTGTCGACCTGCCGCGTCCCTCGATCGACACCGGCATGGGGCTCGAGCGCATCGCCGCCGTCCTTCAAGGCAAGCACGACAATTACGACATCGACATTTTGCGCGCGTTGATCGTCGCCTCCGCCGAGGAATCGCACACGCCGCCCGACGGGTCGGCCGCGGTGTCGCACCGGGTCATCGCCGATCATCTACGCGCCAGCGCGTTCCTGATCGCCGACGGCGTGCTGCCGTCGAAGGAAGGCCGCGGCTATGTGCTGCGCCGGATCATGCGCCGCGGCATGCGCCACGCCCATATGCTTGGCGTCAGCGAGCCGCTGATGTGGAAGCTCGTGCCGGCGCTGGTGCGGCAGATGGGCCAGCCGTTTCCTGAGTTGACGCGCGCCGAAGCGCTCGTCACCGAGACGCTCAAGCTCGAGGAAACCAGCTTCCGCGAGACGTTGGCGCGCGGCCTCAAGCTGCTCGACGAGGAAGAGGGCAAGCTCGGCAAGGGCAAGGCGTTTCCCGGCGAGGTCGCCTTCAAGCTCTACGACACCTATGGCTTTCCGCTCGATCTCACCGAAGACGTGTTGCGCGGCCGCGGCCGCAAGGTCGAAACCGCGGGCTTTGATACGGCGATGGAACGTCAGCGCGCCGAGGCGCGCAAATCGTGGGTCGGCTCGGGCGAGGCGGCGACCGATCAGCTCTGGTTCACGTTGCGCGAGGAGCTCGGCGCGACGGAATTCCTCGGCTACGACGCCACCGAAGCCGAAGGCAAGATTCTCGCCATCGTCCAGAACGGCAAGCGCGTCGATGCGGTGAAAGCGGGCGACGAAGTCGGCATCGTCGTGTCGCAGACGCCGTTCTACGGCGAGTCCGGCGGCCAGGTTGGCGACACCGGCGTGTTGTTCACCGCCAAGGGCGGCGAATTCGCGGTGTCCGACACGCAGAAGCGCGCCGGCGAGTTGTTTGTTCACCTCGGCAAGGTGGCGCGCGGTGGCTTCAAGGTTGGCGACATCGTCGAGCTCCGGATCGACGAGGTCCGGCGCGACAAGCTGCGCGCCAACCATTCGGTCACGCACCTCTTGCATCAGGCGCTGCGCCGTCGGCTCGGCGAGCATGTCACGCAGAAAGGTTCGCTGGTCGCGCCGGAGCGGCTCCGCTTCGATTTCTCGCAGCCGCGCGCCTTAAGCGACGACGATCTCGCGGCGATCGAGGCCGAGGTCAACGCCCGCGTCCGCCAGAACGCCGATGTGCACACGCGGCTGATGACTCCGGAGCACGCGGTCAAGGAAGGTGCGCTGGCGTTGTTCGGTGAAAAATACGGCGACGAGGTGCGTGTCGTCTCGATGGGCGAGGACAGCGGCGCCGACCATGTGTCGCATTCATTCTCGGTCGAGCTGTGTGGCGGCACGCACGTGCGGCGCACGGGCGACATCGGCCTGTTCAAGATCGTATCGGAAGGCGCCGTTGCGTCGGGTGTGCGCCGGATCGAAGCGGTGACCGGTGCCGCCGCCGAAGCCTATGTTGCCGACGAAGAAAAACTGCTGCGTCAGGCCGCCGAAGCGATTAAGGCGTCGCCGGCGGAGCTACCGGCGCGGCTCACGGCGTTGCTCGACGAGCGCAAACGGCTCGAACGCGAATTGTCCGATGCACGGCGCGCGGCGGCACTCGGTGGCGGCGGAAGCAAAGCCGCCGACGGCGCCGCCAAAGACGTCGCCGGTGTCAAATTCGCCGCCCGCACGCTCGACAACGTGCCCGCCAAGGAATTGAAGAGCCTGGCCGACGATCTCAAGAAGGAATTGGGCTCGGGCGTGGTCGCGTTGGTCGCGCGCGAGGAAGGCAAGGCGTCGATCGTCGTCGGCGTCACGCCCGACCTGACCAAGCGCTTTGACGCGGTCGAGTTGGTGCGGCTCGGCGCCGCGGCGCTTGGCGGCAAAGGCGGCGGCGGCCGTCCCGACATGGCGCAAGCCGGCGGTCCGGATCCGTCGCAGGCGGAAGCTGCACTCGCGGCGGTTGAACGCGCGCTGACCGAGAAATCGAAAGCCGCTTAGGGCCGTTTCTCCGGCAGGAACAACACATCGCCCTGACATGGTGCGTCGAGCGCCGCACCGCCGGGGTGGCCCGCATAGGCGCCGTAACCAAGCTCGGTCAGCATTCGCCACAGAGCCGCGACGCTGCCGCCGGCGCGCTTCAAATGCTCTTCGTTGAGTTCGATCAATAGCGACGGCTTGAAGCGGGCGAGCGCGGCTTGGCCGCCTTCGACCATCGCCTGTTCCCAGCCTTCGATGTCGGCCTTGATGAAATCGAGCCGTGTCAGGTCGAGCGTCGTGGCAAGCGCGTCGAGCGTCGTCACGTCGACGGTCTCGGTTTCGGCGTCGCCGCGGCGCGTGTGCGGCCCGAGATGCGCCAAGCCGAAGCCGTAACTGCCCGAGGCTTTCACCGGAATGGTCAGCGTCGCTCTGGCCGGCGTCGCGCCCAACGCCAGCGGCAGGATTTCGACGTTACGCAGACGGTTGAAGCGGATCGCGGTGCGTAGAATGCGTCGCGCGTAGCTTTGGGGTTCGATCGCATAGATCTGACCGCGCCGCGCCAGGTGCGCGAATAGCTTCGTATATTGTCCGGCATGCGCGCCGACGTCGAACACCACCGCATCTTCGGGAATTAGCGGCGCCAGCAGAGGCCGCATTTCGCGATGATGCTGCTTGCAGACTGCCTTGAAGAGATGCGCGCACAGTCCGGCGGTGATCCGGCCGCGATAGGGCGCAACGGTCGGCCCGCCGGCCATGCTCAGACCATCTTCTGCTTCAGCCGCGCGTCGAGCCGGTCGAGGAACGGAATGGTATTGAGGAACGGCGTCGTCGGGCTGATCAGAATGGCGAGATCCTTGGTCATCTCGCCGGCCTCAACCGCTTCGATGCACACTTTCTCGAGCGTCTCGGCGAAGCGCACCACGTCGGGCGTCTGGTCGAACGTGCCGCGATACCACAGGCCGCGCGTCCAGGCGAAGATCGAGGCGATCGGATTGGTCGATGTCTCCTTGCCCTGCTGATGCAGGCGGAAGTGACGCGTCACCGTGCCGTGCGCGGCCTCGGCCTCGACGGTCTTGCCATCCGGCGTCATCAGCACCGAAGTCATCAACCCGAGCGAGCCGTAACCTTGCGCCACGACGTCGGACTGCACGTCGCCGTCGTAGTTCTTGCACGCCCAGATGAAATTGCCGTTCCATTTGAGTGCCGACGCGACCATGTCGTCGATCAAGCGATGCTCGTAGGTGATCTTCTTCGCCTTGAAAGCCGCGGCGAATTCCTTGTCGAATATCTGATCGAACAGGTCCTTGAAGCGCCCGTCATAGACCTTGAGGATCGTGTTCTTGGTCGAGAGATAGACCGGCCAGCCGCGCTGTAGCCCGTAATTGAAACAGGCGCGGGCGAAGCCGCGGATCGACTCATCGAGATTGTACATGCCGAGCGCGACGCCGCTTTCGGGAAACTCGAAGACGTCATAGGTCGTCGGCTTGCCGCCGTCCTTTGGCGTGAACGTCATCGTCAGGTTGCCGGGGCCCGGCACCTTGAAATCCGTGGCGCGATACTGGTCGCCGTAGGCGTGGCGGCCGATGACGATCGGCGCCGTCCAGCCCGGCACCAACCGCGGGATGTTCTTGATGACGATCGGCTCGCGGAAGATGGTGCCGCCGAGGATGTTGCGGATCGTGCCGTTGGGCGAGCGGTACATCTTCTTGAGGTTGAATTCCTTCACGCGCGCCTCGTCGGGCGTGATCGTCGCGCATTTGACGGCGACGCCGTATTTTCGGGTCGCGTTGGCGGAATCGACCGTGACCTGGTCGTCGGTGCGGTCGCGCGCCTCCATGCCCAGGTCGAAGTATTTCAGTTCGATGTCGAGGTAGGGCAGGATCAGCTTGTCTTTGATGAACTTCCAAATGATGCGCGTCATCTCGTCGCCGTCCATTTCGACGACGGGGTTCGCGACCTTGATCTTTTTCATGCGTGGCGGGCCTTCTTTTGCGCGGACCGACGGAACGCGGTGCGGTGCTGGGCGGCCGCGGGCAGGCGCCCGTGCGGCGGCCGGGACAATAACCACGCGCCGGAAGCCGCGCAAGCGGCCCCGACGCAACGCTGGCGCGCGTCAGACCAGGCCGCTTTTAGCCGTCGCCTGCGGCTCCGGCGCCTTCAAAACCGCGTCCGGCAGATCGTCGACACGCGGCAGCACCTGATAAAGGGAGCGCGTATTACGCGAGGCAAAGCCGGAATCGATCACGTGCTCGAACAGCCGCAACAGCGGCACCCAATATTCCTGGATATCGATCAAGAAGATCGGCTTGTCGTGCAACCCGAGCTGCCGCCATGTGATGCATTCGAGCGCTTCTTCCAGCGTGCCGAAGCCGCCGGGCAGGATCGCGAAGGCGTCTGACATCTCGAACATGGCCTGCTTGCGCTCGTGCATGTTTCCGACCACGAGCAACTGCGTTAGGCCGGTATGGCCGACCTCGCGCTCATGCAGGTGGCCGGGAATGATGCCGATCACCTCGCCGCCATAGGCCAACGCGGCGTCCGCCATCAGGCCCATGAGCCCAACGCGCCCGCCGCCATAGACCAGACCGATACCGTTCTCCGCCAAGACGCTGCCCATGCGGATCGCTGCCGCGCGGTAGGACTCGTCGACGTTCCCCGACGCGCCGCAATAGACGCAGATACGCTTGATCAAAGCCATGCTTCGTTACCCTTCGAGCTGCATCGCAGCATGCCCGTAAGCGGCGGCCAGGGTCGAGCGCTCAATGTGCGGCATTCTGGCGTCGGCGAATTTGACACGTGCGCCCAAGCCGACGCGCCCGTTGTCGTCTGTGCCGCCGAATTCCACGACGGCCGGCAATCGGCACGGCGTTTGCGATGGGGATGGCAAAACGATCGAAAAGCCCCATTAACCACGCCGCCAAGAAGAGCGAAGGACGAAATGAAGCCCTTGATGGTGACTGCGCTGGCCACGACCGGCGCGCTGACTGCGACTGCAGCGGCGGCCTTGCCGCTCGGTGGTCCGGCACTCGGCGGCAGCGCCGGCTTGGCGCTGACCGGCGCCGGCATGGTTGCCTTTGGCCTGATGATCCGTCGCCAGCGGCGTGCCGCTGCGGCGGCCGAACGTCCGGCGACGCCGGTCGCGCCGCCCGCGCTGGCGCCGATCCCGCGCTTTTTTCCGGAAGGTGGCCCGCACGGGCGTGTCGTGCCGTTCGGACGCAAAGGCGAGACGTTCTCCGAAGTCCGGCAGACGCGCGATCTGCTGCGCCGCGCCGAGCGGGTTTGCGCCGCGACGCGCGCGCGCGTCGACGAAATCCGCTGAAGCGCGACATACACCGTCACAGCACCGGGCCGATAAAGGCCGGACGGCCTTCGCGGTCCTCGATCTCGATCACCCAGACGTCGGGATCGCGCTGCACCTGGCGCGCGATATAGGCGTCGGCGGTCGGTTCGTCGACCGGCGCCTCGCCGGTGGCGCGCAGCCAGGCGAGTTCACCCTTCTGGCTGCGGGTCTGCGTCAGCACCGTGCAGCCGAGATCGGCGCGGTTAAGCTTGACCAGGATCGTGCCGGCGTCGTCGTCGCCGCGCCGCGCGACGGTGATCGGCACCGCGCGTTGGGCGCACAACCGCACCGCCGCTTGCACCACGAGCTTGGTCTTGAGCCGCGCTTCCAATGCGCGGCTCACGCGCTCTTCGGAAAATTGAGCTCGATCATCACGCCGTTGGGGTCGGGCAGGAAAATCTGCTGCACGCCGGCGCCGGGCGGATCGCGCTCCTCGAATTTGACGCCGCGGGCGGCGATGTGCGCGCGCATGGCGGCGAAATCTCGGCCGACGAAGGCGACGTGATCGAAATTGTCGGTATGGGTGCCGTCGGGGCCGGCGCCGATGGCACCGCTATCGGGCACCAGATGCACCACCGGCTGGTCGCCGCAATAGAGCCAGTATCCCGGAAAGGTAAGGGGCGGACGCCAGCCGGCGCGGAAGCCAAGCACGCTTTCATAGAAATTCTTGGTGCCTTCCATGTCCCGGGTGCGCACGGTGACGTGGTTGAGCTGCGTCAACGGCATGAATGTCTCCTGTTGCGCCAATTTTAGCGCAACATCGGACCGGCGCGCTATTGCGCCGCCGCGACGCGCGTCTTCACCTGATCGGCGATTTTACCGGCGGTATCCTTGGCGTTGCGATCGAGATCCTTGCCCGCCATCACGAAACGCGCCGCCGCAACATACGGATTGAGCGTCACCACGGCGCCGGGCAGACGCCCACTTTGCGCGTTGGTATCGACGGTGTAGAGCGGCTGCGGCGCGCCGGCGCCGAGCTGGTCGATCGTCGAAGCCACTTGCAGGTCGGTCGCGCCGGCGCCGAACCCGAGCGCGGCCCGGCGCAGGCGATTGCCGGCGTCAACCTGGAGGAAGACGCCGCGCACGAGCCAACCCGTTGCCGGCAGCGGCGCACCCGGCGCCAGGCGTTCGGCGGCGATGCCGGCCTTGTGCAGATCGTCGACGATCGAATTCGCCATCAGATCGACCAGATCGCGCGCCTGTTGTTCCGGCGTGCGCGCGATGCCGAGCGGGCCTGAGCCGATGATGCCCGGACGCACGCGATTGATCAGGCTGCCGGGGCCGGATTGCTGGACGGCGCTCGCATCAAGGTCGAAATCGGTGACATAGACCATTGTCGGTGCGCCTACCGATGCGGCCAGCGCGTTCGTGTCGGTGACCTTGGCGCCGCCGCACGCCGCGAGCAGCGTCACGCCGGCGGCGGCGAACAAAATGCTGAGACGACGCGGCATGTCTCGCCCCTCGCGAATGGCAATGCGACGATTAAAGCAAGGCCGCTGCGAGGCGTCTACGGCCAGCGCCGTTCAACCGCGCCGCAATACGCGTTTCGCCGCGCCGGCGGCGGCTTCGCGCCAGGCCAACAATCGGCCCACGAGCGTATGCGGATTGGTGATCAGCAGGCCCCAGCGTTCACGCCGGCGCGACAGGAACGACTTCTTATAGGCATCGTCGCCGCGGCCGAAATCGATCTCGCGCGGTTTGTCGCGTTCGAGCACGCGTTCCATCATGCGCATCGTGAGGATGGTGCCGACCGATAGCTCGTCGAACCGCGTCGCGTGGGCGAGTTTGTAGATCGTGACGCGGCCGCGCCAAGCGAGCCAGCATTGCGCCGCCGCCGGTGCGCCGTCGACCTTAAGAATGCCGAGCCGCAATGCGCCGACCGTCGCCGCCGCACGGATCAGATGCGGCATGAAATCAGGAAACGGTTCGGCCGACTTCCAGCTTTCGGCATAGACGGTTTCGTAGTCGCGCACGCCGTCTGCAAGCGCTACCTCGTTGTCATGGAAGACGTAATCCAGGCGATGCGCGGCGGCGAGGGCCTTGCTCTTGCGTTTCCAGGTGTTGCGTAGGGCGCTGGGCCGTGCGGCGATGTAGCGATCGAAATCGACGCCGGCGGTCTCTTCGTACCAGGTGCCGCTGTCGAAATAATGCTGCGGTCGGAGGTCGGCCGCGCCGAACGCATCGACCAAGCTGGCGAACGATTCGTCGTGCGGATCGAGTCCTGAAAGCTGCACCGCGTCGTAGCGTGCGTCGGCCATCTCGCGCACGATGGCGCCGAGCGCCTCGCGCAACGCTGCGCCACCGGTCGCGTAAACCGGTCCGTGTTCGGTGCTGTAGTAGTTGGACAGACTCAGGAGCCGATGATGGCCAGGCGACAGGCGGCAGACCAGCGCGCCGCGCGCGGCAGCGTCGGTGTAGACGCGCACGCGACTGCCGGTCTCGGTTCCGTAGCGCGCCAGGACGTGGTACCAGAGCGGCAGCGAGAAAAAACTCCGCTCCGCCGCACGCGCGAACAGATCGGCAAGCGGCGTCAACAGGCGGCTGAAATCGGGATCGTCGTGAACGGCCATCTTATGTCGGTTTACTCGGGGCCCGACAGCTTACACCGGCGCAGCGCGTGCGATAGCGCGATTCGTCGGTTCGGCGGCCGCCAATGAGCGATTTGACGCTGACCGTCGAGCCCGTCGAGTCGCGTACAGCACTCGAGCGCGAATGGACGGCGTTCGAAGCGTGCGTGCCGGCTAGTTTTTTTCTGTCGTCGGCATGGATCGGCACCTGGCTCGCGACGCTACCATCGCGGCTGCGGCTTTATCGCGTCACCGGGTTGCGTGGCCGTGACCGTGTCGGTCTTGCGGCGCTCGTCGCCCATCCGCTGCGACCGTTGCTGCGGGCGCCGTCACGCGGCGTTGCTCTCAATGCCACTGGCGACGATCGCTGGGATTGTGTCGCGATCGAGCATAACGGGTTCTTGGCGCTGCCGGCCGACCAGCCGGCACTGCTCGCCGCGCTCGGCGATTGGTTCGCTGGCGGCGCCGGCGGCCTGGGCGACGAGCTTCGGTTGTCAGGCGTCGCGGCCGGCCTTTCCGTCGAGCAATTGGCGCGTCATCGTTTGCTGCACAGCAGCCAGATGCGTCCAGGATTTGCGGTCGATCTCGCGCGGGTGCGCGCGGCGGGCGACTTTGCCGCACTGCTGTCGGGCAATGCGCGGCAGCAATTGCGACGCGCGCAGCGCGATTTCGTGCAGGACGGCGAGGTGGCTATCGCCGAGGCCCGTGACGCCGACGAGGCGTTGGCATTCTTCGCCGCGCTCAAGGCGCTGCACGTGCAATCGTGGGGACGGCGTGGCCGTCGGCACGCCTTTGCCGCACCCTATTTCGAGGTTTTTCATCGGGCGTTGATCGAGCGGAGCTTCGCGCGTGGCGCGGTTCAGCTGTTGCGCGTGACGGTGGCAAAAAAAGCGATCGGCTATCTCTATAATTTCAAGCATGGCGGGCGCATTTATTCCTATCAGAGCGGTTTCGACGACGCCGACCGCAAGCGTCGGCCCGGCGTTGTCAGTCACGCGTTGGCGATCGCCCACAATGCCGCCGCCGGGGCGGCGGTCTACGATTTCCTGGCTGGCGAAAATCAGCTCAAGGCGAGCTTCGCGACCGACCGTTACGAGCTGACCTGGCAGATTGTGCGGCAGCTGCGGCTCAAGTACCGGCTGGAATCCGCGGTGCGCCGCGCCAAGCAGCGCCTGTCCGGTCCGGCGGCGCCGTAAGCGCCGCCTCCGCTGCGCGCGCCGCTTCCTCACCCGACAGATAGGCGCCATGGGCGGTGCCGAAATGGGCGATCGAGCAGGCTTCGCCGGCGAAGAACAACCGGCGGTCGACTGGCGCAGCGAGAGTCACGCGATCGTCGGCGTGGCCCGGTAGTGCCATCGAGTAAGAACCGCGCGCGCACGGGTCCAGGCCCCATGACGACGACACGATCGGCGACAAATGCGTCTTGATGTTGGCGCCGAACAGGCCCACGAGCTCTTCGGTGGCGAACGCAGCGAACGCCTCGACGCCGCCGCGCTCAAGCTCCGCAGCCAGCGCGCCGCCGTAGAATCCGGCAACCATCGGCCAGCCGTGCGGTTGGATCTGATAGCTGCCGGTCTCGACGCGATCGAGTGCGCCGACGAGATGCCTGTCGGTCTCGCGCGTCAATTCGCGCGCGCCGGCTTCGTCGAGCCGTAGGAACAGCTTGTTGACGACGCCAAGCGGCAAGCCGGCGGCGGCGGCGACCTTCGCGGGCAGTGCCGGCACGAACTTCACGCGCTCCTCGGCGATGACGGTCGTCGGCAATGTGACGATGACGGCGCGCGCGGACAGCGTGCCGCGATCGGTGACGACGCGCACGTCGGGACCGCCATGTTCGATGCGCTCGACGCGGGTGTCGAATGCGATCGGCAGGCCTTCGCCGTAACGCGCGACCAGCGCGCCGTAACCTTCAAGCACGCGCCAATTGATGTAGGTCGGGTCGTAGCGGCCGTAATCGCGCACCGACACCTTGTCGATTTCGGCGCCATTGGCCCAATTGCTGATCGCGCCAAGCAGCGCGTTCCATTTGCCGTCGGGCTCGAGGAGGCTGGAGGCGGCCCGGTCGTCGGGAGCCGCGGCGGCGCGATCGAGCCGTGCATAGAATGCATCCATCGCCGCCTGCCATTCACGCCGGGCGGCCTCGCCTTTGAACCAGGTGACGCGGCGGCCCCAATCGGGCAGCGTCTCGTCGATCGTGAAGCCGAGCTGGCGCGCGATTGGAACCCACGGATTGATGTCGGCCGAGTGCAGCCATTCGCAGCCGAGATCGACGGCAAAACCAAATCCGGTCGGCACCGTATGCCCACGTCCGCCTGCGCGGCCGCGCGCCTCGACGATCTTGATCGCGCGTCCCGCCGCCGCCAAATGCTTGGCAGCCGACAGGCCGGCCGCGCCGGCGCCGACAATCACGACGTCGAATTCGCCGCCGCTTTCCGTCATAGTGAGCCTTTCCACCGCACCTGTTCGTAAACCCGCCGCTGCCGATGCCCGATCCCGAAGCCGTCGCCCGGCTCATCCGCGAAATCGCGCAGAGCGTCATACTGCCGCGCTTCGGCACGCTCAAGCGCGAGGACATTCGCGAGAAGGCGCCGGGCGATTTGGTGACGGTCGCCGACCTTGAGACCGAGCGCGGGCTGACGGCCCGGCTATGCGAAATCGTGCCCGGTTCCGCGGTTTTAGGCGAGGAAGCTGTCGCCGCCGACCCAGGGCGGCTGAGCCTAGCCGCCACATGTGACAGTTTGTGGATCGTCGATCCGGTCGACGGTACAGCCAATTTCGCCCGCGGCCAGCCCGGCTTTGCGGTGATTGTCGCCTATGTCGAACGGGGCCGCACGCGCGGCGGCTGGATCTTCGATCCGCTCGGCGACCGCCTGGTCTGGGCCGAAGCGGGCGCAGGCGCCTGGTCGGACGGGCGGCGGCTGAGGATTTCGCCGGCACCGGCCGAGCCGATCGGCGCTGCTTACGGGCGCGCCGTTTCGGGCGTGCGTTCGGTGAAGGCGATCGAGCAGGCCGGCATGCGGACGCACAATGTCGGCTCGAGCGGCATCGAATACATCGACCTGGCGGTCGGTGCGGCGCACTTTGCACTGCATTCGCGCTCGCTGCCGTGGGATCACGCGGCGGGCATGCTGATCGCCGTGGAAGCCGGCGGCCACGCTGCATTCCTCGACGGGACGCGGTACGATCCAGGCATTCACGACCGGGCTGTATTGGCGGCGAGCGACGCCGCGTGTTGGGCCCGCGTCCGCGACGCCGTCTCCATAGTGGTCCCGGGCGCGACACCGGCATGAGTGCGATGCGCGGCAAGACCGTCGTCGTCACCGGCGCGACCGCCGGGATCGGCCGGGTGACGTGCGAGCGATTAGCTGCGATGGGCGCGTCTCTGGCGTTGGTGGCGCGCGATCGGCCGCGCGCCGAGGCGTTGGCGGCGGACCTGGCACGCGCCGGTGCGCCGTCCGTCAGCGTCCACATCGCCGACTTGTCGTACCTTGCCGAGGTACGGCGCGTTGCCGCCGAACTTGCGTCGCTGCCGCGCATCGACGTGCTGCTCAACAACGCCGGCGCGATCTTCAATCGGCGTGAGCAGACGGCGGACGGTTTCGAACGCACATTCGCGCTCAATCACCTGGCGTATTTCACGTTGACCAATCTCTTGTGCGACCGGCTGAAGGCGATGGCGCCGGCGCGAGTGGTCAACGTCGCATCCGAGGCGCATCGCGGTGCTGCGTTGGCGTTCAACGATCTGCAAACGACGCGCGGCTACAACGGTTGGCTCGCGTACAAACGGTCGAAGCTGTGCAACATCTTGTTCACGCGCGTGTTGGCGCGTCGGCTCGCCGGGTCAGGTGTCACTGCGAACGCCCTTCATCCGGGATTCGTTGCGACCAATTTCGGCAACAACAACGACGGGATATTTCGCATCGGTCTCCGCATCGCCAAGCAATTCATGGCGATCCCGCCGGCGGAAGGCGCCAAGACATCGGTCTATCTCGTCTCGGCGCCGGAAGTGGCAAACCTAACAGGCCTCTATTTCGACAAATGTGCGGCGCGCGAGCCGTCGGCCGAGGCGCAGGACGACGAAGCCGCTGAGCGCCTGTGGCATGAGAGCGCCCGCATGACGAAAACCGGATGAGGCCGGTGCCACGGCGGTCAGTCGAGCGGGAAGAAGTCCACGGCCTCGGCGGCGACATTCTGCCATCCGGTTTCGTTGGGTGGCCCCGCTGGGTTTGGCGCATAGATCGTGGCGCCAAAAACGCCGTCGCTGCGGATACCGTCTTGCGCCAACGGCATGATGATGCGCTCGCCGAGGCCATAGCGGCCGGCGTGGATGAAGACCGGCCCGCTGCCATGTGCGAATGCCGGCGTCGTGATGACGCGTTTGTGCCGGGCGAACAACATGTCGTATTGCCGGCCGCGGAAAAATTCCTTCATCGGCTTGCCGCGCAGGCTTTCGCCGAATGCCTCCGTGATCGCATCGCCGCCGAGGCGTCCGGTGAACGTGTCGGTGACGCTGTCGTACTTCCACGACCAGACGATCGGCAGGAACGGCGCAATGGCGGATGGGTCGATGTCCTGCCAGCCCGGCATGCGCTTGCTGCCGCGCGCGGCATCCCAGTGCTGCGCGATGCGGCAAAGGTCTGGCGATTTGATCGCCGCGAAAAAATCCTGGAAGCTCATCGGCACCGCTTGGTCATGTTGATTGTCGTGCGATTGGACCCTGAATCGCCGATGCGCCTGTGACGGCCGTGTCGCGACGTCAGCATACAATGGTAGGCATGGTAGCGGCGACGGGCTATTTGCGTCCGACGGCGCGGCCGGCGAGCGACGGAGAAGGAGCGGCGATGACGCGGCGGACGATGGTGCTGCTGCTGGGCGTGCTGGCGCTGGCCCTGATGCCCGCGTCAAGCTGGGCGGCTGGCATGCTGCGCTATGCCGGCCGGTTCTATGCCGGCGGCAGCGAATTCGACATCGCGCAATATTCCGACGGCAAGGCGAAGATCGGCGTTATCGGTATCGACCGCGGCCGTGAGCGTACGTCGGTCGTATTGGCGTCCGATGAATGGCATTCCTTCGTCGAACTCTGGGACAAGGCGCGTCATACCAAATCGGCGACCTGGCAAACGGTCGGCACCTTCAAGGAAACCGGTACCGACGACGCGACGTCGCTGTCGGTCGCGGCGGGTCCGGGCGTGCAGTTTACGGTGGTCGGAAAAAAAGGCTCGTTCACCTTCGTGTTGTCGCCACGCGATTACGCCGCGTTCGATTCCACGGTGAAACGGATGACGGTCTGGTTCACGCACTAGCCGTGCGGCGGCCGAGCTCCTATATGATGGGGCCATGGCGCGGAACCCGTATGAGGTGCTGGGCGTAGCACGCGACGCGAGCGAGGATGACATCCGCCGCGCCTATCGTCGGCTCGCCAAGCAGCACCACCCCGATCTCAATCCGGGCAACAAGGAGGCCGAGGCGCGCTTCAAGGAAATCAGCGCAGCCAACGATCTCCTGTCGGATGCAGCGAAGCGCGCGCGCTACGATCGCGGCGAGATCGACGAATCCGGCGCCGAAAAGCCGCAGTACCAGCCCAATTATCGCGGTTTCGCGGACGGGCCGGACGGCGCGAAATACTATACGGCCGAAGGCGTCGCGCCGGAGGATCTCGAGGATCTGTTCGCCATGTTCGACGGTCGCGGCGGTTTCCGTTCCGCCGATGGCGACGGATCGTTCGCGCGGCGCACCCACGTACGCATGCGCGGTGCTGATCAGCATTACATGCTGACGATCGATTTTCTCGAGGCGATCAATGGCGCCAAGAAGCGGCTGCAGCTTGCGCCCGATAAAAGCCTTGACGTCACCATTCCCCCAGGCTTGCACGACGGCCAAATTCTGCGTCTGAAAGAGCAGGGCGGCGATGGTGCCGGCGGCGGACCGAAAGGCGACGCGCTGATCGAGGTGCATGTCGCGCCGCATGCGCTCTTCCGGCGCGACGGCGACGATATTCACGTCGAGCTGCCAGTGACGATTGCCGAAGCGGCGCTCGGCGGCAAGATTTCGGTGCCGACGCCGACCGGTGCGGTGACGATGACCGTGCCGGCCGGCTCGAACACCGGCACGCGGCTGCGGCTGCGCGGCAAAGGCGCGCCGAAGGCAGACAGCAGTTACGGCGATGAATACGTGACGCTCAAAATCGTGCTGCCCGAAGGCGGGAACAAGGCGCTCGCCGATTTCCTGCGCGATTGGGCGCCGCAACATCCTTATGACCCGCGGCGGGCGATGGGGTCGTCATGATCAGCTTCGAAGCCATGTGCCAAATGGTGCAGCTCGAGCCGATCGAACTTGAGCGCTGGATTGCCCAACATTGGGTTCTGCCGGAGAGCGAGGGCGCGCACTACGTTTTCAGCGCGCTTGATGTTGCGCGGGTCCGCCTGATCGTCGAGCTGCACCGCGATCTGGCCGTTGGGGAGGATGCGATGTCCGTCGTGCTGCGGCTGCTCGATCAGCTGTATACGACTCGCCGACAGATGCGGTCGCTGTTGCAGGCGCTCGAGACGCTGCCCGAGGACCACCGCGCTGCCGTGCTGCGCCACTTCGGCGAACGTTGACTACCGGCTGGCAAAGGCGGGTTTCGCGGCCGCCCCGATGGCGCTAGACTGCCCGCCGCCATGATCTTCGCGCTCATCCTCCATATCCTTGCCGCCGTCATCTGGGTCGGCGGCATGTTTTTCGCCCATTTCATATTGCGGCCGGCGGCGGCGCCGCTCGAACCGGCCATTCGCTTGCCGTTGATGCGGCGCGCCTTGGCGCGGTTCTTTCCATGGGTCTGGGTTTCGGTCGCGCTGCTGCTGCTGTCGGGCGGCGGCATGATCAAGCTCGGCGCCGGCGGCCTCGCCGTCGAGACCATGATGGGCCTCGGTATCGTGATGATGCTGGCGTTCGGCCACCTCTATTTCGCGCCGTGGCGGCGTTTTCAGCGGGCGCTCGATGGCAGCGACCTGCCGGCGGCTGCGGTGCAGCTCAACCAGATTCGCTTCATCGTCACGGGCAACCTGTTTCTCGGGCTGGTGGTGGTTTGTATCGGCGCCACCGCGCCCTATTGGTGACGCGGCGCGATGCTCAAGCTCTTTGATCTTGCGGGTGCCGACGACAACCGCCGGTTCAGCCCATATTGCTGGCGCGTCAAGCTGGCGCTGGCGCACAAAGGATTGCCGGTCGAGACCATTCCTTGGCGCTTCACCGAGAAGGACCGCATCGCGGCGTCGGGACAGGAACGCGTGCCGGTGCTGGTCGACGGCGACAAGTGGATCGCCGACTCCTGGACCATCGCCAATTATCTCGAGGACGCTTATCCCGACCGTCCGTCGCTGTTCGGCGGCGATGTCGGCCGCGCGCTGTCGCACTTCTATGTCGGTTGGGCGGACGTCGTGCTGCAACCAGCGATCGCGCGGTTCATCATGCGCGATGTCTTCGACCGCCTCCATGCCAAGGACCAGACCTATTTCCGGCAATCGCGCGAGGGGCGCTACGGCCAGACGCTGGAACAGGTGGTGGCTGATCGTGACAAGAACCTGCCGGCGTTCCGCGCCAGGCTGTCGCCGTTGCGCGTCGCGTTGCAGGGCCAACCGTTTCTCGCCGGCGCGTCGCCGCTGCAAGCCGACTATATCGTCTTCGGCAGCTTCCAATGGGCGCGCGCGACCAGCGCGTTCGAACTGCTCGCCAATGACGACGTCGTGCATGCATGGCGTGAACGCATGCTCGACCTCCACGGCCGATTGGCGCGTAAGGCACCGGCAGAAGCCGCCTGAGTTCGGCGATTCGCAGGGTATCCCACGGCGCGAACGGCCGGCGCTGTTGAAGGGCTTGAGAATCGCACAGGCCAACGCCAATAATACGAACACGGGTGACAGGCGACGGTGCAACCCGTCGCAGAAGGGGGATTGCTGTGGCAAACCATCAACCGAAGCAACGCGGTTGGAGCTGGTGGTACCTGATCTTCATCGGCCTGTTCCTGGTGGCGCTCTGGGTGCCGCTCTATAACCGCATCGATCCGACTTTCATTGGCCTGCCGTTCTTCTATTGGTTCCAGCTGCTGCTGATTCTCATCGGCGCGGTCCTGACCGCGATCGTCTATTTCGCCACCGAAGCCTAGCGCTCCGCGCGCGGAAGGCATGCCGGTTTCGAACAGTTCTGGGGGGAGAACGCCGTGAAAGACGTCAATTGGGTGGCACTGGTCGTCTTCGTTCTGCTGTTCGGATTCATCACCTGGCTCGGCTTCATGGCCGCGCGCTGGCGCAAGGGCGATCTCGATCTGCTGAATGAATGGGGTCTCGGCGGCCGCCGCTTCGGCACGGTCGTCACCTGGTTCCTGATCGGCGGCGACCTCTACACGGCTTATACGTTCATCGCCGTGCCGGCGTTGGCGTTCGGCGCGGGCGCCATCGCGTTCTTCGCGGTGCCCTACACCATCATCATTTATCCGCTGATGTTCGTCGCGTTTCCGCGCCTGTGGCGTGTCGCGCACAAGCACCAATACATCACCGCCGGCGATTTCGTGAAAGGCCGCTATGGCAATCGTTGGCTCGCGCTCGCCATTACGGTGACCGGCATCGTCGCCACCATGCCCTATATCGCGCTGCAACTCGTCGGCTTGCAGGTCGTGATCGGCGGCCTCGGTCTTTCGGGCGCCGGCCTGGCCGCCGATGTGCCGCTGATCATCGCATTCGTGATTCTGGCCGCCTTCACTTATACCAGCGGTCTCCGCGCGCCGGCGGCAATCGCCATCGTCAAGGACACGCTGATCTACCTGACGGCGTTTGCCGCCGTCATCGTCGTGCCGATCCAGCTCGGTGGTTTCGGGCACATCTTCTCCGCGATGCCGCCGGCGAAGGTTCTGTTGGCGGCGCCGACGGGCACTTCGACCGGCGTCTATGGCGTCTACATCACGCTCGCCGTCGGCTCGGCGATGGCGCTGTTCCTCTATCCGCATTCGGTCACCGGCATGCTGAGCGCCTCGAGCGCGCACGCCGTTCGCCGCAACGCCGCGTTGTTGCCGGCTTATTCGCTGATGCTCGGGTTGTTGGCGCTGCTGGGATTCTTCGCCGTTGCTGCGGGCGTCGCGCAGATGCCCGAGTTCGCCGCCGGCTTCGCGCAGTACAAGGCGAATTTTGCCGTACCGGCGTTGCTGATCCACAGCTTCCCGTCCTGGTTCGTCGGCGTCGCCTTCGCCGCGATCGGCATCGGCGCGTTGGTGCCGGCGGCGATCATGTCGATCGCGTCGGCCAATCTTTATACGCGCAACATCCACCGCGAATTCTTCAATCCCAATCCGACCGACAAGGAAGAAGCGCAGATCGCCAAGTGGGTGTCGCTGATCGTGAAGTTCGGCGCGCTGGTCTTCGTGTTGTTCGTGCCGGCGCAATACGCGATTAATTTCCAGCTGCTCGGCGGCATCTGGATCATCCAGACCTTCCCGGCGGTGATCCTCGGTCTCTACACGCGCTGGTTCAACGACTGGGCGCTGCTGATCGGCTGGGCGACGGGCACGGTTGTCGGCACGGCGATGGCCGCAGCGGTTCAATTCAAGCCGACGTGGCCGCTGATGCTCGGCGGCTGGACGCTGCCGGGTTACACCGCGTTCTATACGGTGATCCTGAATTTCGCCGTCGCGATCGTGCTCACCCTGGTGTTCAACGCCATGGGCGCGGCGCGGCGCGATCAAACCGTTCCGGCCGACTACCGGGCGTAATCGGCGGTACGTATCGCCGAATTGTCACAGGGGATTTCGGGATAACACCCAGCGCGGGCAGACGCCCGCTTGGGCTTATGGCGCGCCGGCGAACAGCCTAGGCGCGCAGGGTCATCACGACCAAGGAGGCGAGGACAACGCCGGCGAATTCTGCGCCGGCCGCAATTTGTCCGACCAGGACGCCGAACAGCGTGCTGGCAAGGGTGACGCCTCCGATCAGGGTGCTCATGGACTTCGCCGCTCCCGTTTGTTGGCAGGACAACGGGGCATCGCGGCGCTTTATTCCGGTCGTCGGCGACTGCGGCATTTCGCCCGTCGGATGTCCGCCGTGCCACGAAAAAACCTTATTTAGGCGTCGATTTTCGCGGTCGCTGCGAGCTGGGCGAGGGCTTGGGGTGTATCAATATCGATCACGACGCCGTCGCCTTCCATTTCGATTTCGGCGACCAGTTCGGGATAGGCGCCGATCAGGTGGCGGGCGCCGACATCGCCGGCGACGGTCCGCATTTCGGCAAAGAACTGCCGCGCCCACAGTACCGGATTGCCGCGCTTGCCGCGGCGCGTCGGGACGATAATGGCGCGGCTCTCGCGCGGATCGAAGGCGCCCGCCAGGTGCTTGAGCTCGGCGGCGCTGACCCGGGGCATGTCGGCCAGGCAGATCAGCGCGCCTTCGGCTTCGGGCGGTAGCGCGTCGAGGCCGGCCCGGAGCGAGGTCGACAGGCCCTCGGCATAATCCGGATTGTGCACCAGGGTCACCGACAGGCCGGACAACGCCGCTGCGACTTTGTCACGTTCGTGGCCGGTGACCACCACCACCGGCGTCAAGCCGGCGGCCAGGGCGGCATCGACCGCGTGCCGCACCATCGGCTTGCCGTCAACGCCGATGAGCAGCTTGTTGACCGTGCCCATCCGGCGTGAACGCCCCGCTGCCAGCACCACGGCGGCGATCCGGCGTGCTGGCGGCGCACCGGATTGAACGGTCGCCGTTCCCACTTCGGCGCGCGGCAGCGGCCGCGACGGAATCTCGCCGAGAAGGCCGCCGACACCCATGCCGCGCACGGCGGCGGCATCGATCGGCAAGCCAGCCATCAATCGGCGCAGCACCCAATCGAAGCCGTTGACCTGCGGCGAGCGGGCGCAACCCGGCAGGCCAAGCACATCGGCCGCGCCGATCTGGCCGACGAGCAGCAAATTGCCCGGATCGACCGGCATGCCGAATTGCAGGATCGTGCCGCCGGCCGCTTCGACCGCGGCCGGAATGACGTCGCGGCGGTCGAGGATGGCGGATGCACCGGCCACCAGCACGAGATCGGCGCCATCCGCGATCGCGGCCTTGATCGCCGGCGCCAGCGCCGTGGCGTCATGCGCGACACGGCGTTCGCCGATCAAGGTGCCGCCGAGGGCCGTCAGGCGCGCACGGGTGATGTCGACCGTTTTATCGAGAATGCTCGGCTTGAGGCCGGGCAATTCGGTTTGGATCAGCACCGCGCGCTTCGCGGCGAATGGCGCGACCGCGACCAGATGCGTTGCATCGGCAACCGCCTTTTCGCAGGCGGTTAGGCGTTCGCTGGCGACGGCAAACGGAATGATCTTCACCGTCGCGACCATCTGCTTCGGCGCGACGACCGTGTCCGGCTCAAGCGTCGCCAACGTGATCGCTTCGTCGATCGCGTTGAGCCGGTCGACGGCGGCGCGATCGACACGGCACAATCCGGCCGTCTCGGCGAACAGATTGGCGCGGCCGGTGAAAGCCGGCGCAGCAGTGATGCCGCCGCCTGCCAACCGTCGGGCGATGCGATTGGCAGCTTCATCCTCGCCGACGTCGCCGGGTTCGAGCCGCGCGGCGACGACGTTCGCCAAACCGGCGGCGCGCAACGCCCCAACGTCGTCTGCCGTCAGCATCCGGCCTTTCCGGAACACGCGGCCGCCGAGCTTGAGATTGTGCGCCATGATGGCGCCGACAGCCTGATCGAGCGGCGTGTCGCCGAACTTCATCTCAGGCCGCTTGCCGGCTCTTGAGCCGGTCGGCGCGCAGCGTTGCGGTGATCTGAGCCAGGATCGAAACCGCGATCTCGGCCGGCGAGAGCGCGCCGATGTCGAGCCCGACCGGACCGTGAATGCGTGCGCAGTCGGTGTCCTTGAAGCCGGCATCGGCGAGGCGCTTGAGCCGTGCGGCATGCGTCTTCTTCGAGCCCAGTGCACCGATATAGAAAGCCTGTGATTTGAGCGCCGCGATCAGCGCCGGATCGTCGACTTTGGGATCGTGGGTGAGGGTGACGACGGCGCTGCGCCGGTTTGGTTTGAGCCGCGCCATCGCGTCGTCTGGCCATTCGGTCGACAGTTCGACGCCCGGAAACCGCTCGCTGCTGGCAAAGGCGCTGCGCGGATCGATCACCGTGACCGCATAACCGGCCATCGCCGCCATCCGCGCCAACGGCTGGGCGATATGGACGGCTCCCACGACCATGAGCCGCAAGGGCGGGTTGAACACCTCGATGAAAACCTTGCCGTCGGGCGTGTCGACCAGGGTGCTGCGGTCGTCGGCCAGTGCCTGCCGGACCGCCGCATCCAGCAACTCGTTTTTCTTCAAGTTTCCTTCAACAACAGTGCCTTGATACAATATTTGCAGATTTGACTTAAGGTCGGTAACCAGCGCCGCCGGCCGCCCGGCGGCGGCCGACTCGACGGCACGCTTAAGCAGTTCGAGCTTCATTCGACGCTCTCGACGAAAACCTGGATCTTGCCGCCGCAGGCGAGGCCGACCTCCCAAGCTTGCTCGTTGGTGACGCCGAAATCCAGGAGTCGCGGCTTGCCGTCCTTGATTGCCGCGAGGCCTTCCTCGATGACGGCGCCTTCGACACATCCGCCGGACACGGACCCGACAAAGGATCCGCTGTCGTCGACCGCCAGCTTGGCGCCGACCGGCCGCGGCGACGAACCCCAGGTCGAGACGACGGTCGCAACCGCCACGCCCTTGCCTTGGCCACGCCATTGGGTGGCCTGATCGAGAATGTCGGCGTTGTCGCCGCTGTTCATCGCCATGATCAGCCTGCCTTTCGCATCTCCGCCCATTCCGCCGCCGCGCCGAGCCGCCGCGTGCCGCTTTCGGCCAGCGCCGCGACGACCGCCTTCAGGCTTTCGAGATTGTGCACCGGCCGGAATTCGTCGACATGCGGCAGGATCGCCTTCATGCCGAGGGATTTGGGCGCGAAGCCGGCGTAGCGCAACAGCGGATTGAGCCAGATCAGCCGGCTGCATGATTTGTGCAGACGTTCCATCTCGCGCGCCAAGCCGACGCCGGCGTCGCGATCGAGCCCGTCGGAAATGAACAGAACGACCGCCCCCTGGCCGAGGACGCGGCGCGACCAGCGGTGATTGAATTCGGCCAGGCATTGACCGATGCGCGTGCCGCCCGACCAGTCCTCGACCGCCGCCGCGACCTTGTCGAGCGCCTCATCGACGTCACGCGTGCGCAGCGGCCGCGTGATGTTGGTGAGGCGCGTACCGAACAGGAACGCATGCACGCGGTCGCGGTCGTTGATCACGGTATGGAGAAAATGCAGGAAGATCCGGGTGTAGCGGCTCATCGAGCCCGAGATATCGCAGAGAACCACAAGAGGCGGCGGCCGCGTCGCGCGGTCCTTGCGTTTGAGCGCGATCAGGCCGCCGGCGCGCAGCTGGGCACGCAGCGTCGCGCGCATGTCGACCCGCGCGCCGCGCGGATCGGCGGCAAAGCGCCGCGTCGGCTTCTCGGCGAGCGCCAGCGCCAGCTTTTTGACCGCGTCGCGCGCCGCGTTCATCTCGGCGGTCGACATCTTCTCGAAGTCCATGGTTTGCAGCATTTCGTGCGGCGAAAAGGTCATCGCCGCGTCGATCTCGGTCTTGTCCTCGCGCGGCCGGGTGGCGTCGCTGCTATGGCCGGCGCGCAGCGCTTCGGCCAGCCGTCGACTCATCTCCGCACCGTCCTGGCGCGGCACCTGCAATTCGGGCAACAGCAGACCCATCATGCGTTCGAGCAGCTTCGGATTGCGCCAGAAGACGTGGAACGCCTGATCGAAGATCAGCCGCTGGTCGCGCCGGTTGACGAACACCGCATGCAGCGTCCAGTAGAAATCGTCGCGGCTTTCGACGCCGACCGCTCGCACCGCTTCGACCGCTTGCAAGACCCGGCCGGGACCGACCGGCAAGCCGGCGGCGCGCAACGTGCGCGCGAAATACATGATGTTGGCGACCAGATTGCCGCCAGTGGGCGATAGCGTGACGCCGTCCATCACTGCGCCGCGGCGAGCTCGGCCTTCACTTGCGCCAGCAGGCGCTCGGCCTCACTGCCCTGAATCTTGGCGATGTCGTCTTGGTATTTTAGCAGCACGCCGAGCGTGTCGTTGATCGCTTCCGGCGTCAATGCGAGCACATCAAGTTGCGACAGCGCATGCGCCCAATCGATGGTTTCGGCGATGCCCGGCTGCTTGAAGAGATCGCCGGCCGCGCGCAGCTTCTGCACGAAGGCGACGACTTGGCGCGACAGCTCGGCCGGCGCGCCGGGCGCCTTGAGGCGCAAGATCTCGAGCTCGCGCGCCGCGTCGGGATAATCGATCCAGTAATAGAAGCAGCGGCGCTTCAACGCGTCGTGGATCTCGCGCGTGCGGTTGGAGGTGATGACCACGATGGGCGGCGCGGCGGCTTTGACCGTGCCGAGCTCCGGGATCGACACCTGATAGTCGGACAGCATCTCGAGCAGGAAGGCCTCGAACGGTTCGTCGGTGCGGTCGAGCTCGTCGATCAGTAGCACCGGCGGTCCGGCGACGTCGGGTTCGAGCGCCTGCAACAGCGGCCGCTTGATGAGGAACTTGTCCGAGAAAATTTCTGCTTCAACCGTGTCCTTGCTTTCCTGGCCGGTTTCGGCGAGGCGGATCTCGATCATCTGGCGCGGATAATTCCACTCATAGACCGCGCTGGCGACGTCGAGGCCTTCGTAGCATTGCAGGCGAATCAATTTGCGGCCGAGCCGTTCCGCCAGCACCTTCGCCACTTCGGTCTTGCCGGTGCCGGCTTCGCCTTCGAGGAACAGCGGCCGCTTCAGCGACAGCGCGAGATAGACCGCGGTCGCCAGGCTGCGGTCGGCGACATAGCGGCCCTTGGCGAGCAGCGCCAGCGCGTCGGCGACGGAGGTCGGCAGAGAAGCCATCGGAATCATGTCCACGCGATGAAAGCGAAACACTTATTTTTAAAGGATTTCGCGGGGCGGGTCCAATCCGCGGGACCCGCTTCATTGCTGCCATGCGTCAGGGGGTAAAGCGCTTGGCGGCGTAGTTGGCCATCTCGCTCGCGATGTGGCTTTCGCCCATGACGACGCGCCCGACGCCGTGATGCTTGAGCCATTCGGCCTCGTCGCGGCTGTGGGTGCGGGCGACGACGTCGAGCTTGGGATTGATCGCGTGCGCGGCCGCGAGAATGCGGCGCACCGCGCTTTTGTCCGGAACCGCGATCACCAACAGCCGCGCACGATCCGGTCCGGCGGCTTCGAACACTTCCGGCCAGGCGGCGTCGCCATAGATCACCGGCACGCCTTCCTGCCGTAACTGCTCGGCGAAGCGCAGATTCTGCTCGATCACGATATAGGGTACGCCCTGTTCGCGCAGCGACGCGGCGATGACGCTGCCGACACGGCCATGGCCGATTACGATGGCGTGGCCAACGAGCTCGGGTAGCGTGTGACGGCGTTTGATCTCATGCCGGCCGGCGTGCCATTTGCGCAGAAAGCCGACTTTTTCGAGCGGCGCGCCGAGCGCCTCGGCGACGTGCAGCATCAGCGGTTGCAGCAGAATCGAAATCAGCGCTGCCGCCAGCACGAGGCTGCGGCCGTCGCCCGGCAACAGGCCGCTGCTCGCCGCCGCACCGCTGAGGATGAACGAGAATTCGCCGATCTGCGCCAGCAAGGCCGCAACTTCGAGCGCGCTGCGCGGCGCCGCGCTCAGCACGAACAGGACGATCAGCGTGACCAGCGCATTGCCGACGATCACCATCGCGGTCACCGCCGCCACCTGGAGCGGCGCGCGTAGCAGCACGCCAGGGTCGAACAGCATGCCGACCGAGACGAAGAAAAGCACCGTGAAGATCTGCTGCACAGGCAGGGATTCGCCGGCGGCCTGATGGCTGACGTCGGACTCCGCGATGATGATGCCGGCGAAGAAGGCGCCCAAGGCCGGCGACACGCCGACGAGCGCGGCGGCGAGATAGGCGATGCCGAGTGCCGACACGATCACCGCCAGGCGGAACAGTTCGCGCGAGCCGTCGCGCGCCGTCAGCGTCAAGAGCCAGGGAATGAATCGCCGGCCGAGCGGCAGCATGACGGCGGCGAACACCGCCGCTTCGACCACCTTGCTTGCGCCGACGCTGATCGGGTCGTGCCCGAACGCGAACGGCGATTGTGTGCCACCCGGCAGGACGACCAGCACCAGGACAACGACCAGGTCCTGCATCACGAGCCAGCCGAGCGCGATGCGTCCGGCTTCGGTCATCAACCGGCCGCGCTCTTCGAGAGCGCGCGTCGCCACCACGGTGCTGGCCACGGCAAGGCACATTGCCAGCGCCGCCGCCGGTTCGGTGCCGAAGCCGATCAGCCGCGCAACGCCGAAGCCAAGCGCGAAGGACAGGGCGATTTGCAGCAACGCGCCGGGCACGGCGACGCGCCACACGGCGCGCAGATCGGCGACCGAGAAATGCAGGCCGACGCCGAACAGCAGCAGCACGACGCCGATCTGCGCCAGTTCCTCGACCGCGTGCGGATCGGCGACCAACCCGGGTGTCGATGGCCCGACCACGACGCCGGCCAGCAAATAGCCGACGATCGGCGGCAGGCGGACCGCCCGTGCGGCGAGGCCGCCGACATAGGCGACGGCCAAGCCGACAAGCAGGGTGATGACGAGCGACGGCGCGCTATCCATGCCGTGAAAGCATGCAGGACGGCGCGGGCGCTGGCTAGCGCGGCAGCGGTGGCGGGGCGACTCGACTAAGTCTGGGCTTCGAGCAGGGCAAGCAAGCCCTTGAGCAAATCCATCGGCCGCGGCGGGCAGCCGCGGATATGTAAGTCGATCGGCACCACCGCGCCAATCCCGCCGGCGACACACACTGGGCTACCGGCGAAGATGCCGCCGTCGACGGAGCAATCGCCGACTGCGACCACCCACTTCGGATCGGGCGTGGCGCGCCAGGCGCGCTCGAGCGCCTCACGCATGTTGCGCGTCAGCGGTCCGGTCAGCAGCAGAACGTCCGCGTGGCGTGGTGAGGCGACGAAGCGGATGCCGAAGCGTTCGAGATCATAGAAGGCGTTGTTGAGTGCGTGGATCTCGAGTTCGCAACCGTTGCACGAGCCGGTGTCGATTTCGCGGATCGACAGACTGCGGCCGAGGCGGCGCCGCGCCGCGCGTTCGAGCGCATGTGTGAGCTCTTTGATCGCCGCGCTGTCGGGCGACGGCGCGGTCTCGGTGAGAGGCGGGTGAATTATGCCCTGGAAGATGTGCCTGCGCATCGCCGCTTCAGAGATCGTGCCCCGCGTAGGAGCAGTTGAACGATTTGTTGCACAGTGGGAAGTCGGCGACGATGTTGCCTTCGATCGCGGCTTCGAGCAGCGGCCACTGGAACCACGACGGATCGCGCAGGTGGCAGCGCGCGATGGAGTTGTCGGCATTGAGCCGCAACCAGACCAGAATGTCGCCGCGGAAACCTTCGACGACCGCTAGGCCTTCGCCGGCCTCACCGCCGATCAGCAGCTCCGTGCAGAACGGACCCACAGGCAAACGCGCGAGGATCTCCTCGACCAGATCCAGGCTCTGTTCCGCCTCGCGGATGCGGATCCAGACGCGGGCGTTGACGTCACCGTCGCTGCGGCAAGGCACGACGAAGCGCAGGTGGTTGTACGGCGGGTAAGCCAGATCGCGTCGCGCGTCGAAATCGCGGCCCGACGCGCGGCCGACATAGCCCCCAGCGCCGTATTGCCGCGCCAGCTCGGGTTTCAAATAGCCGGCGCCAACCGTGCGGTCCTGCAGCGAAGCGGTATCGTCGTAAAGCTTGATCAACGGCGGAAAGCGCCGGCGCACTTCGGCGAGCAGCGCGCGGATAGCTGCGATGGCCGTGTCGTTGAGATCGCACGCCACACCGCCGGGCACGACGCAATCGCGCATCAGCCGGTGACCGAAGGCCGCGTCGGCGGCGCGCAGCACACGCTCGCGCAGCACGCCGGTATGCGCGTGCATCAGCGCAAACGACGCGTCATTGCAGATCGCGCCGATGTCGCCGAAATGGTTTGCCAGGCGCTCGACCTCGGCCATCAGCGCGCGCAGCCAAACCGCGCGTGGTGGCGGTTCGACTTCAAGTGCAGCCTCGGCGGCGCGAGCGAAGGCGATGGCATAGGAGACGGTGCTGTCGCCCGAGGTGCGGCCGGCAAGGTGCGCGCCGCGTTCGAGCGTCGCGCCTGCCATCAAGCTCTCGATGCCCTTGTGCACATAGCCGAGCCGCTCTTCCAGCCGCACCACAGTCTCGCCGCCGGCATGGAAGCGGAAATTGCCGGGCTCGATGATGCCGGCGTGGATCGGGCCGACGACGATGCGATGCACGCCTTCGCCCTCGGCCTCGCGGAACTCATAGGGTGCGCGAGCTTCACGTCGTGAATTTTCCCACTTGCCGTGATCGAGCCATGGCCGCGGGTCGCTCGCGCCATCGGCGATCAGGCCATAAAGGTCGCGCATCGCGCGCTCGAGCCGCTGCGCCGGCGGATGCAGCGCGCCGACCGAAGGAAAGTGCCCATCGGGGCACGCGAAGGTGAGCACTGCGATCTTGCCGTTGTCGCCGTCGCGCAGCGTCATGTGTGCCGCGTCGCGCTCGCCCCACAAGCCGAGCAACGTCGCACGCTCGTCAGCGAGCGTATGTGCCGCATGCTCCCATGCCGCCCTGTCGACGATCGCGCGCGGCATCGGCCGATGCTCGGCGACACGTTGGCCATTGGCGAGAATCTCGTCGAGGACGGTCATCGCACCTTATCCGAGCAGCTGCGAGACATGCTGGAACCAGACGACGAGCTGAGGCGGCAGGTAGAGACCAGCTGCCAATACCAGCGCCAAATGGGCGAATTGCGGAACATAGGACGCCTTGACCGGGTGGTTTTGGCCGCGCGGTTCGCCGAAGGCGATCCCGTTGAGGCGCAGCACCAGCGCGCCGAATGCGACCAACAGGCCGAAGACCAGCAAGACCGCCAACAGCGGCGCGCGCGCGAACGTCGAGCTCACCATCAGGAATTCGCTCATGAAGATGCCAAGCGGCGGCAAGCCGGCGATGGCGACGACTCCGGCGACCAGGCTCCAGCCGAGCCAGGGATGCGTCTCCGTCAGGCCGCCAATGTCGGCGATGCGCTGCGTGCCTTTGGCTTGTGCGACGTGGCCGACCGCGAAAAAGATGCCGGACTTGGTCAGGCTGTGCATGGTCATGTGCAGCAGGCCGGCGAAATTCGCCAGCGGCCCTCCCATGCCGAAGGCGAAAGTGATGATGCCCATGTGCTCGATCGACGAATACGCGAACAGCCGCTTGATGTCGCGCCGGCGATAAAGCATGAACGCGGCGAAGATCAGCGAGACGAGGCCCAGCGTCACCATCAGCGGTCCGGGCGCGACCGCTGCCGCGTTCGCTGCCATCAGCATCTTGAAGCGTAGCACCGCATAGAGCGCGACGTTGAGCAGCAGGCCCGACAGCACCGCCGAGATCGGCGTCGGACCTTCAGCATGGGCGTCGGGCAGCCAGGCATGCAGCGGCGCCAGGCCGACCTTGGTGCCGTAGCCCAGAAGCAGGAAGATGAAGGCAACGTTGAGCAACGCCGGATCGAATTTTGCGGCGTGAGCGATCAGCTTGGTCCACACCATGGCGTCGAGGCCTTCGCCGATCACCGCTTGCGCCGCAACGTAGACCAAGATGGTGCCGAACAGCGCCAGGGCGATTCCGACGCTGCCGAGGATGAAGTACTTCCACGCGGCTTCGAGCGCCTCGTGGGTGCGGTAGATGCCGACCATAAGTATCGTCGTCAGCGTCGCGCATTCGATCGCGACCCACATCAGGCCGATGTTGTTGGCGACCAGCGCCACGTTCATGGCGCACATCAGCAGCTGATACATGGCGTGGTAGAAGCGCAGATAGGTCGGTGTCAGTCGCCTGGTTTCGAGTTCGTGGCCGACATAGCTGGCGCTGAATACGCTCGTCGTGAAGCCGACGAAGGTATTGAGTGCGATGAAAACGACGTTGAGGTCATCGACCAGCAAGTACGCGCCGGGTGCGGGGTGCGGCGCGAACAGGAGCGCCAGCGCGGCGAGGAAAGTCAAAAACGCGGCGGCGATGTTGAGCCGCGCGGTCAGCCGATAGCCGGGTAGCAGCGCCAACAACACCGCCGCCGCGAATGGAATCAGGATCACCAGCTCGACATGCGCCAACAGGGCCAAGCCGCTCATCGCCGCTCTCCGCGGAACTGATCGAGCACGGCGAGTTCGACGGAGTCGAAGCGCTCGCGGATGCGAAACAGGAAGATGCCGATGACGATGAAGGCGATAAGGATCGAAAAGGCTACACTTATTTCAACGACGAGCGGCATGCCTTTAGCGCCAGCCGCCGCTAGGATCAGGCCGTTTTCGAGAGACATGAATCCGACGACCTGACTCACGGCGTTACGCCGCGTCACCATAATGAGCAGACCCAAAAGCACGACGGCAAGGGCGAAGGCCAAGTCCTCGCGCGCGATCGGTGCCGCCGTCACGGTCACGCGCAGCATCACCACCATCGACAGCGCCACCAGTGCCATGCCGGCGAGCATCGTCGGGCCGATACCGACGACGGTCTCGATCTCGCGATGAATGCCAAGCCGTTCGATGATCCGGCGCAGCGCCAACGGGATGACGATTGCTTTGAAGCCGAGCGCCAGCGCCGCGGTGACGTAAAGGTGCGGCGCATTCTGAATGTTAGCCTGCCACGCGACCGCAAGCGCCAACACCAGCGCGTGCAGCGCGTAGACGTTGAGCAGCGATGTGAGCCGATCCTGGTAGAGCAGCATGAAGCTCACCAGCACGAGACCGCCGGCGAGGAGATGCGAGGTATCAAAAGCAAGGTTGGGCATCAGAAGCTTCCTGAGACGAAGCGCAAGAGCGTGCCGAGCAATCCCAGCATCAACGCGGCGCCGACGAACTGCGGCACGCGGAAGACGCGCATCTTGGCGATCGCAGTTTCGAACACCGCCAGCAGGCCGCCGCCGATGGCGAGCTTGGCAACGTAAGCGCCGACACCAACGACCAGCGCCGCCGCGCCAGCTTCGGGCGGGGCGATGCTCCAGGGCGCGAAGATGCAGGCGATCAGCGAGACGTACAGCAGCAGCTTGAGTGCCGAGGCGAGCTCGATCAGCGCCAGGTGGCGGCCGGAATATTCCAGCACCATCGCCTCATGCACCATCGTGAGCTCGAGATGCGTCGCCGGATTGTCGACCGGAATGCGCGCGTTCTCGGCGAGCGCGACGATGACGAGCGCGAATAGGGCGAGCGCGAGCGACACGCGCACGCCGACCATGGGCGAATTCAACACGCCGGCGATGGTCGAAAGCTGGGTCGAGCCGGCGATCAGCGCCAGCGTGAAGACAATCATCAGCATCGCCGGCTCGGCGAGCGAGGCGATCATCACCTCGCGGCTCGAGCCGATGCCGCCGAAGCTGGTGCCGACATCCATGCCGGCGAGCGCCAAGAAAAACCGAGCGCTCGCGAGCAGCGCGGTGATGGCGATGAGATCGGCCGACCAGCTGAACAACAGGCCGGTGGCGAAAGTCGGTACCAGCGCCGTCGCCACCCAGGTTGCGGCGAAGATCAGGTAAGGTGCGACGCGAAACAGCCAGCTTGCGTTCTCTGCCAGCACCACGTCCTTGCGGATGAGCCGCGACAGATCGCGATAGGGCTGGATGATCGAGGCGCCGCGGCGACGCGTCAGCCGCGCCTTGCATTTGCGCACGAGGCCGACCAGACCCGGCGCCAGCAACAGCACCACCAGCATCTGCGCGAACTGCACGGCGAAATCGTGGATCAGAGCCATATCGCCAGCACCAGCAGCAGGATGACCAGCAGCGCGAACACCAGGCTCAGATATTTGCGGATAGTGAGGAACTGGAGTTGGTTGAGGTGGCCCGCCGTGGTCGCAATCGAACCTTCAATAGGCGCGTAGAACCAGTCCCAGATCAGATCGCGGAGGCTCACGTGCAACACAGCCGGCCGTGCGTCGCCCGGCGGCGGCATCTCGACGCGCTCGCGCGCGCGGAAGGCGAGGGTGCCGTAGACCCGGCGGATCGGCTGGGCGAAGCTCGCAGCGGTGTATTGCGTCAGCGGGCTGGGATCGGGCGTGCCGCAATCCCACGCCGCCGCGCGCCGCAGCGCGCGCGATGCGAAATTGTGGATGGCCCAGGCTGCAATCAAGCCAGCGAAGCCGATAAAGACGAAGACCAGAAGGCCGTCATAGGAACTGCGGCTGGCCGCGACCGGCACGATGCTGAGCCACGGATCGCTCGCCTGCACCGGCATACGGCCGCCGATCAGCGCCTGGCTCACCGGCGCCAGGGCGTCGATGACGAAGCCAGGCAAAATGCCTGCGAGCAGGCACAGCGCGGCGAGAATGAACATGGCCGTTAGCGAGAAACGGTCGGTTTCGGTAGCCTTTTCGGCAACGGACGAGCGCGGCCGGCCGAGGAAGGTGACGCCGTAAGCCTTGACGAAGCACGCCGCCGCCAACGCCGCCGCCAGCGCGAGCAGCGCGCCGACGCCGGGTACCAGGATTTTGAGGCCCCATTGCGGCACTGCCGGGCTCAGGAGGATGGCCTGGAAGGTGAGCCACTCGGAGACGAAGCCGTTGAGCGGCGGCAGCGCAGAAATCGCGACGCAGCCGATCAGGAAGGCGAAAGCGGCATACGGCATGCGATGAATGAGGCCGCCCAGATGCTCCATGTCGCGCTCGCCGGTGGCGGTCAGCACCGATCCGGCGCCAAAGAACAGCAGGCTCTTGAACAGAGAATGGTTGAAGACGTGGAACAACGCCGCTGTGAGCGCGAGCGCCGCGGCGAGCGGCATGGCATTGGCCTTGAATCCCATCGCCAGTCCGACGCCGATGAAGACGATGCCGATGTTCTCGACCGTGTGATACGCAAGCAGCCGTTTGAGGTCATGCTGCATCAGGGCATAGAGCACGCCCAACACGGTGGTGATGCCGGCCAGCGCCAGGACCGTCATGCTCGACCACCAGCTCGGCACACCGAGCAGGTCGAGCACGATGCGGATGAAGCCGTAGACCGCCACCTTGGTCATGACGCCGCTCATCAGCGCCGAGACATGGCTCGGCGCCGCTGGATGGGCGAGCGGCAGCCAGACATGCAGCGGCACCAGGCCGGCTTTCGATCCGGCGCCCAGCAGCGCCAACGTCAGAACGAGTGCGGCGATGAGCGGTCCGTGCTGGCCTGCACGCATGACCTCGAAGGCATAGCCGCCTGTCGACCCTGCGAGCAGGCCGAAGCAGAGCATCAGCGTGAAGGTGCCGAAGCTCGCCATCACCAGATAGATGAAACCGGCGCGGCGATTGTCGGCGTCGCGATGATGCGCCATGACCAGCGCCCACGATGTCAGCGACATGAACTCCCAACACAAAAGGAATGTGAAGGCGTCGTCGGCGATCACCACCAGGTTCATGGCGGCGACGAAGGCGGGGTAGAACGGCAGCACACGGTGTGGCGCTTCTTCGTGCGCGCCGTAGCCAAGGGCGTAGAGGCTGGCGGCAGCACCGCCGAGATCGACGACGACAAGGAAGAAGGCGCTGAGCGCGTCGATGCGAAAATGTGCGCCCAGCCACGGCAGCGCCAGCGGCAGAACCAGCGTCGGCGCTGTGCTGCCGCTCAGAAGCTGCGCCAGCGCGGCGATGAGCGCGGCCGCGCAGGCAATCAGGCTGATGCCATATATCAAAGGTGTGCCGGCACGGCTGCGCGCGGTGGCGGCGCCGAGAACCGACGCAACCAGCAGTGCCGCGACGCAGGCGAGGATTATCACCAGCATCATGCGGCTATTTTCGCTCCACAGCCTTGAGCCGTACGCCACGCCCACCATCGGCGCTAACCGCGCCTTCGCCGATCAGCTCGATGCCGGCAGCCGCCAGTGCTTCGACCAGCTTGGTCAATGAGTCGACGGTGCCGCGAATGACGCCATCGCTCGCCTCCATGCGTTGGATGGTCGGCACGGACAGGCCGCAGAGCTCGGCGAGCTTCTTCTGATCGATGCCGAGCAGGGCGCGCGCTGCCCGAAGCTGGGCAGCGGATATCACGGTTTAGCCATTGAAAGTGAGGTATAAAACATCACTTATCATGGATAAGCCGTGACTCGGTCGGCGCGCAAGCGCAAAGCGCGCGACGGCCTGTCGCGATACCGCTGCCGCACTCGCGGCTGGATTTCGGTATGCCTTTATCCCGCCGCCGCGACTGCGCGCCGCGCCATCACGCCGACGAGATGCGCGCGGTATTCGGGACTGGCGTGGATGTCGCCATTGAGGCCGTCCTGCTTTTGCGCGATCGATTTGATCGCGTCGGCGGAGAAATTCTTGGCCAGCGCCGCTTCCATGTCCTTCTGGTGGAAGACGCACGGACCCGCGCCGGTGACGGCGACACGCACGCCGTCCTTATGCTTCGCCACGAACACGCCGACGATAGCGTAGCGCGATGCTGGATTGGGGAATTTCATATAGGCGGCCTTCTCGGGGGTCGGAAAGCTCACCGCCGTCACGATCTCGCCGGCTTGCAACGCAGTCTCGAACATGCCCGTGAAGAATTCGTCGGCCGCGATCTTGCGCTTGTTGGTGATGACCGTCGCGTTGAGCGCGACCACCGCCGAGGGATAATCCGCCGCCGGATCGTTGTTCGAGATCGAGCCGCCGAGCGTGCCGCGATTGCGCACCGCCGGATCGCCGATATGGCTCGCGAGATGGGCGAGGGCGGGGATCGCCTTTTGCACCTCGGCCGATTCCGCGACCTCGACGTGTCGCGTCATCGCGCCGATCACCACCGCGTTGCCGTCGCGCTTGATGCCTGTGAGCTCCGGCAGCCCGTTCAAATCGACGAGGTCGCTCGGTTTGGCGAGGCGTTGCTTCAAGGTCGGTAACAGCGTCATGCCGCCGGCGACGAGCTTGGCCTCGCTCTTCTGCGTGATCTGCGCCGAAGCGTCCGCGACGGATTTGGCCTTGTGGTATTCGAAATTATACATCGCTTCGCTCTCCCTGAATTCTACGCGGCCGCTTTGCGGTCGTTGATGGCGCGCCAAACCCGTTCGGGCGACGCCGGCATGTCCAGATTAATCACGCCAAGTTGGCTCAGCGCGTTCAGCACCGCGTTCATCACCGCGCCCGGCGCGCCGATGGCGCCAGCTTCGCCACAACCTTTGGCGCCAAGCGGATTGTGCGTGCACAGCGTCGCGTGCGTTTCGACTGCGAACGACGGCAAATCGCCGGCGCGCGGCATGCGGTAGTCCATGAACGAGCCGGTGACGAGCTGGCCGCTCTCGGAATCGTAGCGGCACTCCTCGAACAGCGCCTGGCCGATGCCTTGCGCCAGGCCGCCGTGCACCTGGCCTTCGACGATCATCGGATTGACGATGCGGCCGAAATCGTCGGCGGCGGTCATGTTGACGAGCTCGACGGTGCCGGTGTCGGGGTCGATCTCGACTTCGGCGATATGCGCGCCCGACGGGAAGGTGAAATTCTTCGGATCGTAATAGGCGGTCTCGTCGAGGCCCGGTTCGAGCGTCTCGAGCGGATAGTTGTGCGGAATATAGGCGGCGAGCGCGATCTCGCCGAAGCTCTTGGATTTATCCGTCCCCGCGATCGTGAACTTGCCGTCCTTGAACTCGATGTCGGCTTCGGCGGCTTCGAGCAGATGCGCGGCGATCCTCTTGCCCTTGGCCTCGATCTTGTCGAGCGCCTTCACGAGGGCTGAACCGCCAACCGGCAGCGAACGCGAGCCATAGGTGCCCATGCCGAATGGCGTCTGCGCCGTGTCGCCGTGCGCCACCTGGACCTGATCGACTGGAATACCCAGCCGCTCCGCAACCACTTGGGCAAAGGTCGTCTCATGGCCCTGGCCGTGACTATGTGTGCCGGTGAAGACCGTGATCGAGCCGGTCGGATTGACGCGGACTTCGGCAACTTCATAGAGGCCCGCGCGAGCACCGAGCGCGCCGGCCACCGCCGACGGCGCAACGCCGCACGCCTCGATGTAGGTGGCGAGGCCGATGCCGCGCAGCTTGCCGCGTTTCTTGGCGTCGTCGCGTCTCTTGTTGAATCCCGAATAGTCGGCCGCCTTCAACGCCAGGTCGAGCGTGCTGAAATAGTCGCCGCTGTCGTAAGCAAGCGCGACCGGCGTTTGATAGGGATAAGCGTCCTTCGGAATGAAATTCTTGCGGCGCAGTTCGGCCGGATCGGTCTTGAGCTCGCTCGCCGCCTTGTCGACCAGACGCTCGACCAGATAGCTCGCTTCCGGCCGCCCGGCGCCACGATAGGCGTCGACCGGCACGGTGTTGGTGAACACGCCTTTGACTTCGGCATAGATCGCCGGCGTCGTGTACGTCCCGGCAAGAAGCGTCGCGTAGAGATAGGTCGGCACCGCCGGCGCGAAGGTCGAGAGATAGGCGCCGAGATTGGCGAGCGTCGCGACGCGCAGGCCCAGGAACTTGCCGTCCTTGTCGAGCGCGAGTTCGGCATGGGTGACGTGGTCGCGGCCGTGTGCGTCCGACATGAAGCTTTCGCTGCGTTCCGCCGTCCACTTCACCGGCCGGCCGAGCTGCGTCGCCGCCCAGGTCACCGCCGCTTCTTCGGCATAGTGAAAGATCTTCGAGCCGAAGCCGCCGCCGACGTCCGGCGCGACGACGCGCAGCTTGTGCTCCGGCACGTGCAGCACGAACGCGCCCATCAGCAGCCGGATGGCGTGCGGATTCTGACTGGTGGTGAACAGCGTGTGCTCGCCGGTGGCGCGGTCGTAATCGCCGATATAAGCGCGCGGCTCCATCGCGTTCGGCACCAGCCGGTTGTTGACGATGTCGAGGGTGGTGACGTGCGCCGCCTTGGCGAAGGCGGCGTCGGCCGCCGCCTTGTCACCAATATGCCAGTCGTAACAGACGTTGTTCTTCGCCTCAGAAAAAAGCTGCGGCGCGCCCGGCTTCACGGTGGCGTCGACCGCCGTCACCGCCGGTAGCTCGTTATAGGTGATCTCGACCAGTTCGGCGGCTTCCTCGGCTGCCGTCTTGCTGTCGGCGATGACGACCGCCACCGAATCGCCAACGTAACGCACCTTGCCCGACGCCAGCACCGGATGCGGCGGCTCGGCCATCGGCGAACCGTCCTTGTTCTTGACGCCCCAGCCGCAGGGCAGCGTGCCGAGGCCGGCCTTGATCAGGTCGGCGCCGGTATAGACCGCGACGACGCCAGGGGCGCCGACGGCGCGCTTGGTGGCGATCGATTTGATCTCGGCGTGTGCGTGCGGGCTGCGCACGAAGACGGCATAGACCTGGCCGGCCCGGTTGATGTCGTCGGTGTAGTGGCCCTTGCCGGTGAGGAAGCGGAGATCTTCCTTGCGGCGCACCGGGTCGCCGATCATGCGCGCGGTCATGGCCGCGCCTTTGCCATGGCCTCCGCACCCGCTTTTATTGCTTTTACGATGTTGTGATAGCCGGTGCAGCGGCAGAGATTGCCTTCGAGCCACTCGCGGATCTGTTGCTCCGACGGATTCTTGTTGTGCTTCACCAGATCGAGCGCGCTCATCACCATGCCGGGTGTGCAGAAGCCGCATTGCAGCCCGTGATGCTCGCGGAACGCCTCCTGCATCGGATGAAGCGTGTCGCCGTTGGCGACGCCTTCGATGGTCTTCACCTCGGCGCCGTCGCACTGCACGGCGAGGATGGTGCAGCTCTTGATGCCGTCGCCGTTGACATGCACGACGCAGCAGCCGCACTGGCTGGTGTCGCAGCCGACATGCGTGCCGGTGAGGCCGAGCGTCTCGCGCAGGAACTGGACGAGCAAGGTGCGCGGCTCGACGTTGCCGGACATCTTCTTGCCGTTCACCGTCATGGTGACGTTGGGCATGTTCGGAACCTCCTCGATGGCGCGCGCGTCGCAGCCTTATTGGTTGCCGGGATTGTCGTGCCGGAAATCGGCTCGGGTCAAGCGTCAGCGGGTAAAGAAATAGAGCACCGCCGCAACGAGCACGGCCAGAATCGCTGCCCACACGGCGGGTGGCAGGCGGCGGCCTTCGGCCGGCGTCGGCGTTGTGGTGGGCAAGGGCGCTGTCGGCGCCGGGGACGCGGCCGCGGCCGACGGTGCCGCCGCTTGCGCTGCTGCGGGCGCGGGTGCGCCGACGATCGCCGCGAACTTGGCGAAGAAATCGTCGGCGTATTTTCGCGCCGTGCTGTCGATCAAGCGCGAGCCGATCTGCGCCAGCTTGCCGCCGACCTGCGCTGTCACCTTATAGGACAGCTTGGTGGCGTCGCCGTCCGGCGTCAGATGCACCTCGGCGCCGCCCTTGGCGAAGCCGGCGACGCCGCCGGTGCCTTCGCCGCTGATCTTGTAGCCGTTGGGCGGATCGAGATCGGACAGCGTCACCTTGCCGCCGAAACGCGCGCTTACCGGCCCGACGCGCGCCTGCACCTTGGCGGTGAATTCGGTCGGCGAGAGCTTCTGCACTTCCTCGCAGCCGCTGATGCATTGCTTGAGAATGTCGGGATCGTTGAGTGCGTCCCAGACTTTCTTCTGCGGCGCGGCGACGTGGTATTCGCCGGTCATGTCCATAGCGGGCACCCCTGGTCTTTTGCCCGCAAACCGTAGCGCCCGTATCCGGCAGCGACAAGCGCGCGGCCCGCCGGGGCGGGTTGCGTGCAGTGCGCAGCCTCGGCCATAGTCGGCGCCGATGTCGGGGGGCCTTCCATACGACAGCTTGGCCTGGGGCCTGCCGTTTGTCGGCTTGCTGCTGACGCTGGCGATCGCGCCGATGACCGTGCCGCGACTGTGGCACCGCCATTACGGCAAATTCGTCGCGGTTTGGGCGCTGGTCTTCATCGTGCCCGACGTCGCGGCCGAAGGCGCCGGCGCGTCGTTCGCACGGTTGCTCGACATGGCGCTCAACACCTACGTGCCTTTCGTGTTGCTGCTCGGCGTGCTGTTCGTCATCACCGGCGGCGTGCGCATCCGCGGCACGCTGCACGGCTCGCCCGGTGTCAACACGGGACTGCTCGCGCTGAGTACAGTCGTGGCAAGCCTGATCGGCACGCCGGGCGCGTCGCTCTTGATGTTGCGGCCGCTGGTGCGCGCCAACCGCCATCGCGCACATGCGGCGCACGTCTACGTGTTTTTCATCTTCCTGGCGTGCAACGTCGGCGGCGCGCTGACGCCGCTCGGCAATCCGCCGCTGTTCATCGGTTATCTGCGCGGCGTGCCGTTCTTCTGGCCGTTGCAGCATCTGTGGGCACCGACGTTGCTGCTGAGCGCGATCCTGTTGGTGATGTTTTACGCCATCGATCGTTATCGCCATCGTCGAACCACGCACGCGGTGCTGCCCGAGATCGAGAAGCTCGGCATCGACGGCGCGATCAACCTGCTGCTGCTGCTCGGCGCGGCGCTCACCATGATGCTGCGCATCTATTATCCGCTGCCGGGTGCGGTCACGATGTTCGGCGTCGGCTGGAGCGTCAACGACATCGTCTCCGACGTCCTATTCATCGTGCTGGCGCTGCTGTCGCTCAAGCTGACTAAGCCGGCGACGCGGCAGGAAAATGAATTCGTTTGGACGCCGATCACCGAGGTGGCGATATTGTTCGCCGCCGTCTTCGTCACGTTGGTGCCGCTCGACGCCATCGCGCGCGCCGGCACCGCCGGACCGGCGGCGCCGTTGCTGACGCACATGTTCGCCGACGGTGCGCCGAACAACATGCTGTTTTATCTGCTGCCCGGCGGCCTGTCGTCGGTTCTGGACAACGTGCCGGCCTATCTGGTGTTCTTCGGCCTGGCCGGCGGCAGCGCCGGATTGCTGACCGGCAAGCTGGCGCTGGCGCTGACGCTGGCGGCGATTTCGGCCGGCGCGTCGTATTTCGGCGCGCTGACCTATATCGGCAACGCGCCCAACCTGATGGTGAAATCGGTGGTCGAAAGCTACGGCGTCAAGATGCCCAACTTCATCGCCTATATCGGTTGGTCGGCGGTGTGCCTGTTGCCGCCGCTGCTGCTGACCGGCTGGCTGTTCTTCCGATGAGCCGCGCCGTCCTATTCGTGCTTGCGGTACTGTTGGCGATGCCCGCTTACGCCCAGCCGCAGAACTTCCAGACCTTCACGTCGGCGCCGCTCAGCATCGACACCGCCAAGGGACGGCAGCATTTCACCGTCGAACTCGCCTTGACGCCGGATCAGCAGGAGCAGGGCCTGATGTTCCGCCACAGCCTGGCGCCCGACGCCGGCATGTTGTTCGTCGGCGCGCAGCCGCAGATCATGACCTTCTGGATGCACGACACGCTGATCCCGCTCGACATGCTGTTCATCGCCGCCGGCGGCCGCATCGTCGACCTGCACGAGCGCGCGGTGCCGATGTCGGACGCGACCATCGTTTCGCATGCGCCGGCGCTCGCCGTGCTCGAACTCAATGGCGGCACGGTCGACCGGCTCGGCATCAACATCGGCGACGTCGTGCACGCCGCCGCTTTGGGCGACGCCGCGAACTAGCGCGCGGTCGTCGCTGTTATTTCTTCGCCTCGGCCGGCGGCTTCGGCAGGTTGTTGTAGACGTCCGCCGGCTGCACCGACATGACGAACACCGTCACCTTCTCGTCCGGGCCGAACGGGCCGGCGACCTTATGGCTCACCGGCGGCAGGCTCTTGAGATAGGCGACGATCGCCAGCGCGTCGGCGTGCGTCAGGTGTGAATAGGCCTCATACGGCATGATCGGTGCCAACATACGGCCGTCCGGCAGCTTGCCGGTGGTCAGCGCGGTGACGATCTGCTTGGTCGTCCACTTGCCGAGGCCGGTTTCCTTGTCGGGCGTCAGATTGGGCCCGACGAAGACGCCAAGGCCGGGAATGGCGAAGCCGACGTCGGAACCGCCAAGCTGATGCGCCATGTCGGGCTTGCCGAAGAAGGCGCCCGCCGTGTGACAATCGTTGCAGCTGCCGACGGTGACCAAATATTTGCCGCGCGCCACTTGGCTGCTGTCGGCCGCTTGCGCCGTCGTCGCGCTGGTCGCCGCCAGCAGCAGCCCGAATCCCAGAACGATCCAGTTCATATGTCTTGATGCCACGGACATCCCCCTTGCTCCATGAACGCGCAAGAACAGCACGAACCGGTATTCGCGCCAATGAGAATGAAGCGAATGTCACAGGATCGAGCAAAAAAACGCGGCGGGGGGGTACGTCCCGGCCGCCGCGTCATCGGGGCGCGCGTCGCGCCCGCCGGTATTAGTTCCCGACCGTTGATATAGGCACGTCATAGGGGCCGAACAGGCCGGTTGCCTCCGGTGTGGCCGCCGCCATCCGCATCATCGATTGCTGTTCCGGCTCGTCGGCGAGGGCCGCTTGGATGAATGGCGTCGACAGCAATGCTGCCAACGCGAGGGCGCGCCAATGCGAGTGCTTCCGCATGTGTGGTCTCCTTCGGATTGTCGTGAAGCGGCGTTGATCGCCGCTTTCATGCTGAGGAGATTACGCCGGCTGCCGATTTATTCGTGATCGCTTGTTCGTGATCGGACGTTAAATCATTGTTGGCGTCGACTAACGAACTCTGTGGCTTTCAGATGTGTCAGCCAGCGGTTGAGCATCGCGCTTGCGGCGGCCAGGGAGGGTGCATCCTAGCCGCCGCGCGTCGATTGGCGCACTGGAGCGCGCCGCCGACACTAATCGCCGAACGGGGGCATCGGCGTGTCGTAGGGACCGGCGCCATTGGCGAAAGCAGGGTCCGCATCCGACGTCGAGGTCTGGTGCGTGGCTTGCTGCTCCGCCGTGTCGGCCAAAGCGGTGTGGATCATCGGCGCCGCGAGCAAAGCGGCCAGTGCCAGGGCGCGCAAAAACGAATGCTTCTGCATGAGAGGTCTCCTTCGGGGGTTAAATGAAGCGGCGGGGATCGCCGTTTTCATGCCAACAAGACCGCGTTGGAGACGGATTTATTTGCGCAGGGCGGCAGAAAAATTATCGAGCGCGCGGCGAATAAATCGCGGCCGGACCCGATCTATCTCGGCTCAGCGTTTGCGCGCCAGCGTCACGCCGTCGCCGATATAAAGCAGCGACAAATCGATGCGCTTGTCATTATGCAGTTTGGCGTTCAAGGCCTTGAGCGCGAGCGTATCGGTATCGCGCTTCCGGCCGTCGGCGACTGCGCCGCCCCACAGCATGTTGTCGAAGACGATGAGTCCGCCTGTGCGCACCAGCTCGAGCGACCGCTCGTAATAGGTGTCGTAGTTCTCCTTGTCGGCGTCGATGAAGACGTAATCGAACGTACCGGCGCCGCCCGATGCCAGCAGCGCCTTGAGCGTGTCGAGCGCCGGCGCGAGGCGGAGCTCGATCTTGCGGTCGACACCGGCTTCCTTCCAATAACGCCGCGCGACCGCGGTGGTCTTCTCGTTGACGTCGCAGCAGATGAGCTTGCCGTCGGCCGGCAGCGCCGACGCCACCCACAGCGCGCTATAGCCGGTGAAGGTGCCGATCTCGATGCCCCGCCGCGCGCCGATCAGCGACACCAGGAAGGCAAGAAACTGGCCCTGCATCGGCGGAATCTGCATGCCGGCGCCGGGCATCTTGGCGGTTTCCTCGCGCAGCCGCGCCATCAGCTTGGTCTCACGCGACGAGACCGACAGCATGTAGTCGTAGAGCTTGGGCGTGATTTCGAGCAGGCGGACGGTCATGCGAAATCCCGTTTATCGGCACTGTCCTTGCGCTTTTCCGCCGAAGCGTATAGCAAATTCCGGCCTTCGGGGCGTAGCTCAGCCTGGTAGAGCATCAGCTTTGGGAGCTGAGGGTCGCAAGTTCGAATCTTGCCGCCCCGACCACTAAGAGAGGATTTCGATGCCGCACGCGCGCATTTATCGCCCGAGCAAGCCGGCTACCCAATCGGGCCGTGCGCCGACCAAGGAATGGCTGCTGACCTATGAGGAGGCGACGCCGCGCGTGCCCGATCCGTTGATGGGTTGGGCGAGCGCCGCCGATACGCTCAACGAAGTGAGGCTGCGCTTTGGCACGCTCGACGAAGCGGTCGCTTTTGCCAAAAAGAACGCGATGGACTATTCGGTGATCGAGCCGCATGAACCGAAGTTCAGACCCAAGAGCTACGCCGACAATTTCCGCTGGCAGCGTCCGAGCTGACGGCGGCGTTCGTTTTGCGCGCCCATAGCTCAGAGGATTAGAGCAGCCGCCTTCTAAGCGGCAGGTCGCTGGTTCGAGTCCAGCTGGGCGCGCCATTCCCGTACAAAACTGGGCACCAATGCATCGGCGTCCGGGAGAAATGCCCCCGCTAAACTAGCATTCCAACCGGACCACCTCGTGGGGGCTGGTCATGGGATGCAGTACGTTTCGACAATACGTCCTTCGTTGCTGAGCATATTCGCCGACCGCTCGAGCGATATAGGTGATGCGACGGCGTCGCGCGCAGGCGTCTCAGCAGACTGTGCTTGTTCCAAGCCGAGTTGGCGGACGATTTCACCCAAGATTTGAGGTGTGACCGTAAAGTCGCGGCCGCGGCGTACCGATGTCGCGACGATGATGCCGACGACGTTCCCGTCCTTATCGAGCACGGGTCCTCCACTGATGCCCTGGAGCGATTCCAGAGCATCGGGATAGCGTTGGACCTCCACCCAAGCCAAAACCGGCGTGGTGCCCGCGAGGGCGCCGGCGAATTTCATATGAGCGAGTCCCAATAGGGTAGCCTGTGCCGCGCCCAGCTTCCCGTTTGGAAAACCGAAGGCGAAGGCGCTTTGGTCCTCGACGACGGCGGCCTTCGCGATCGGCAGCGGCGAAGAGGATTTTGTCGGCGCCTCCAGGACGGCGAGATCCACGCCGCGGCCCAGGAGCTTGATCCGTGCCGGAACGTTCTTTCCGTCCATGATCAGGATGACCTGTCCGCAACCCTTGTTTGCGACGTGCTGGGCAGTGAGCCAAAGCCCGTTTCCGATCGGAAATGACGTGCCTCGGTCCGTCATTCCTGCGGGGATCTTGTCAACATCGATGGAGAAAACCGGCACATCCTCGTTCGCCGATGCGCTTTCGGGTGGGGTCAAGGTGACAACGCGCGCTTTCCCCGTTTCGACATGGGTCGGCGCGGTATAGCGCGCGATCGCGAAACTCAGAGCGGCAACGATGAAACAGATGAAGATGCTACGATAAAGATGAAGCATTGCGCACGAGACTGCCCGATCACCCAGACAGCGCCGCAGCATTCAAGAGCGCCGCGGCAAGCTGAGCGGTGACGAGAACCAGCGCGGGACCGATCTCGCCCCGGCCAATCGCTGCGCGAAGGTTGGGGATCGAGAGCCTGGCTGCGATGACGGCGACGAATTGGACGATGATGGCAACAACGCCCCACAGCACGATGTCGGGGACGCTGACGCTTTGCGCCATCATAACGGCAAGCGGAATCGCGAGCGCGAGCGTTTGGCCCGAGAGCACGATCGCCGCTGCGACGTTCCCCTGCCGAATGTGTTCGAGTTCGTGATAACAAGCCGACACAATGTAGAGTGCCACTCCGCCGATGAGGAGAACAGCCGTTACGGCCAAGTGCACGAGCAAAATCGGCAACCCGGCGACAACGCTTGCCCAGGCTGCATTCATGATCTCATCCCCGAACGACCGCCTACGATATGGATAAAGTGGGGCGGCCTGCCGGCCGCCCCTTTTGTCGCGCGAAGCTCAGTTTGAGTTCCCTGAACTCGGTTTGCTTTGTGGATCCGTTTGTGGATTCGTCGTCGTCGTCTGGCCGGATCCAACGGTAGGGTTGGGCTTATCGTAAGGACCCGCCCCTTGGGGCTGCATGTTCGGATCAATCTTTGGGGTATTCATGCAGTTTTGGCCGGTCTGTTGGTTGCAGTTCTGCTGTTGAGCCTGGGCCGGATAGCCTGAGGCCGCTGTCAAGCCGATGACCGTAAGGCAGGTCATCACCTTGAGGACATCAAGATGGATCGACATGATTTTTCGCCTCCGTCGCTCGTGGATGGGTTTGTCTTGTCGCGGTGACCGCCGCGTTTTGTGAAAGTATAGTCACGCTGTCTGCACTAATTTCACAATCCGGTGCTGTCCGGTTTTGACCGTAATAAATATAGGACAGCCGCCCGATAAAATTAGAGCGTCCCCATCGCGGTCACACATTTGCCACGGCGCTATCGAGCGTGGAGTTCGGTGCCTTGAAGCTTTGAAAAGCTGATGCCCATCTTTGCTCAGCTGGGCGCGCCAATTTCCGTCGGCGCGGCGGCCGTGGCTCGGACGAGTTCGCCGCTTCGCGCCCATTTCCTGACCGTCATGGCTTTTGTGCCACCAGGATGTAGCCCATTGGCATCGTTTCGCATGTGCTCGCCGAAAGTCTTTTGACCGCACGCAGCAACAGCAGCGCGCGCGTCATCTCATAGGCGATGCGCGCGAGGCGCCGGCGCCCGGACAACGCCTTGGTTGCAATGTCGGAAATAACTTCGGGCGCGCCCGCGAACGGCGCCAGCGACACAACAGCGAGGCCCGCGTCCTTGACAAATTTTTCGAGCGCGAACCGCGTATAGCGGTGAAAATCGTGCGGGGCCTCGTGCACCCAGTACAAGAACGGCACGCCGACGATCAGCTTGCCGCCAGATCTCAGCGCGCGAGCTGCGCTCGAAAATAGTGCTTCCGGAGTGTGCAGGTGCTCGATCACGTCGGTAGCGACGATGGTGTCGTAACTATCCGTTTCGAGCGCTAGCGGCGCGTTGAGGTCGGCGAATGTATCGACGTGTTGTGCGCCGTGCAGGCTGCTCGGCCAATCGACGCAGACGATCGCGGATGCCTTGTCGCGATACATCCCGTATAGCGGCGCCTTGCCGCAACCGAGATCGGCGAGCCGTCCCCTCGCATGCGTCGCGATGGCTTCGGCATAGGCCGCCGCAATAATATCGACCATCAGCCGCGAGGTGATAGGGACCTCGCGCCGGCTCGCGCGCCAGCGGCCGCGGGCATCGCGCTCGAATTTGCTTTGCACCCAGGCTTCGACGTTGCGCATGCAACCGATCGCCGCCGCGACATGCGGGTCTCGCCGGCACACCGGCGACGATCTAGAACGCGTTGTCAGATGCGAAGTTCCGTCGCCGTGCCTGGCCTTAGTGGCGTCCGTTGCTGATCACGGCAACGGTGCCGACGGCGCGGCTTCGAAGCGCGTCGGCCTGGTTGGCGGCCGCAGGCGATAGGCCCGCGTCAGCAACCACGCTTGCGTCAGCACCGCCGGCAATGCCAGCAAGATGGTGGCTTGCGGCGACATCCCGACGGCGCAGAGCAGCGCGGCTGCCAGGCTGGCGCCAACGCCGCCAGCGTCCCAGCCGCCTTCCGCGGCGAACTGGAAACGGAACGGGCAGGGCGATGCTTTCGATGCGTTATAGAGCGCGGTCATCAGTACCGGCACGTACATGCCGCCGAGCACCGTGGTGACAAGCGCGACGGCGATCACCACAGTCGGCGACGACGCACAGAAGGTGCGCAACAGCACGCCGGTGCTCAGCATCGCGGCGTTGAAGGCGATGACGCGGCGCGCATGGCCCAGATCGATGAAGCGGCCGAGTATGACGCTGCCGAGCGCGCCGGCCAGCGCCGCCAACGCCAGCACGCCGCCGAACTGGTCGAAACGCGATTGCAGCGCCCGGAACACGGTGATGTCCCACGCCAGCGAGGCGCCGGAGATCATCCAGCCGTCGGCGGCGAACAGGCGGATGCCACTCCACGCCGCCGCATAGGCGCCGCGCGGCGATCGGCGCGTGAGCGGCGGTTGGCGCACGGCGAACAACGGAACGGCGGCGAGCACCTGCACGATCGAAGCGGTGCCGAAAGCAACCCACGGTCCGAACCGCGTGAGCATAATGCCGCCGGCAACGGGACCAAGCACCGCGGCGACGCCCATTAGCACTTGGCGCACGCCGACCTGGCTGCCGCGATATTCACGGTCGCCGAGCGCGGCGAAGAAGGTGTGGTAGGACGGCCAATAGAACACGCCGGCGAGCGCGCCGACGACGCAGAACAACACGAGCGTTGCGTCGACGCCGTGCACCAATCCGACGGCCGGATATTGCAACGCCGTGAGCAGCGTGCCGATTACCAGCGTGAACCGCAGGCCGACATACGGCGCGACGAACAGCACCAACGGCCGCAAGACAAAGCGCATGGCCAGCACGCCGGCGGCGGCAAGGAACAGGATCGATGGCGCGAGCCCGGCGCGGAGCAGGTAGACGCCGAAGAAGACGCCCGACATGCACCACGCGAGTTGCTGAAGCGCGGTGTGGACAGCGAGGCGATTGATGGCGCGGTTGGCGAAGAACATCCGTGGTCCGAGCGTATAACACAGCCGCGCGATGATCGCGTGCCAGTCGTCGGTCGTCATCGTCCTGAATCAAAAACGCCATCATTCCGCAACGGGCCTGCGCCACAGTCGCGCCCGTGCTTGATTCACAGCTTTTCGGCGCACCGGCTCCCGATCAGGACGAATCATCCGGCGTGCTGCCAATCGCCAATCTGGCGGCGGCGGATTCGGCGCGCGACGGCAAGCGTATCCTGGTGCTCTACACCGACAGCGGCTACGGCCACGTCGCCACGGCGCGGGTACTGCGCGATTATCTGAGCGCCGAGCGGCCGTGGCGAATCGAAATCGTCGACGTCTATCGCGAAATCCTTACCGGACTCGACCCGTTCCGCGCGCTTACCGGCATGTCGGGCCCGGACATCTATAACGAGTACGCGCTGCGCCGCGGCCATACGCGCGTGCTGTGGCCGGTGATCGCGGCGGGTTCGTCGGTCGCCATCCGGCTTGGCTCGCCGTTCGTCGTGCGGCAGCTTTCGGCTTACCTGCGCGCGCAGCGGCCCGACATGGTCATTTCAGTGATGCCGCTGATCAACGCGGCGGTCGCTGCCAGCTTGCGTCAGCTCGGTGGCACGATTCCGTTCGTCACCGTCGTCACCGATTTCTGCGAGCCGATGCATGCCGCGTGGATCCAGAGCGCGGACCAATACGTCGTTTGCGGCACGGAAAAATGCCGCGAACAGGCGCGCCGCTTCGGTCTGCCGCCCGAGCAAATCATTGCCGTCAACGGGCTGGTGCTGTCGCCGAAATTTCATGCCGCGGCGCAGACCCGGACGCCGGCGAGCGCGGCCGCGGCACGCGCGGTGCTGGGCCTGGCGCCCGACCGGCTCACCGGCTTGATGATGTTCGGCGGCCGCGGCGCCGACCGCATGTTCGATTTCGCCGCGGCGATCGAAGCGAACGATCTGCCGGTGCAGATGATCTACGTCTGCGGCACCAATCACGAAATCGCCGACGACATCGCGACGCTGCCGACGCGGCGGCCGCGCCACGTCATCGGCTTTTCTGATGCCATCGAGCGCTACATGGCGGCGAGCGATTTCTTTATCGGCAAACCGGGACCCGGCGCGATCTCGGAGGCGATGGTGATGGGCTTGCCGATGATCCTCGAAGTCGGCGCGCGCTTGCTAGCACAAGAGCGCTACAACGCCACCTGGGCGCAGGCGATCGGCGCGGCGCTGTCGTTCCGTAACACCGAAAGCCTGTGCGCGGCGATCGCGGCGCTGAGCGGCCCCGAACGGCTCGCGGCGATGCGGCGCGCGATCGCGCAACAGCCGAACAGCGCGATTTTCGATCTGCCGGCGTTGCTCGACGGGATTTTCAGCGGGTGCCGCGCGACGGCGAGCGCCTGACGGCTGGCTTCGGAATCTGCGCGTCGATCACGGCGGCGGCGGCGTCGATCACCGCCCGTGCCGGGCCGCGATGGCCGAAGGTCAGCACGCTGGCATAGGCGCCTTCGAACAAGAGCGTCAACTGATCGGCAAGCCGCGCCGGCGACCGTGCGCCGGCCGCCTTCGCCAACGCGCGAAAGCGCCGCCGCATCTCCCGCTTGTTGGCCTCCGCGACGTGGCGGGCCGGATGATCGGGCGCCGGAAATTCGCACGCGGCGTTGGTGAACGGACAGCCGCGCCAGCCGGCGCGCAGCGCGCGTTTGCGCAGCGATGTGGTCAGCGCCAGAAGCTGCCGCCGCGGGTTGCCGTGGTGGCGTGCGATGACGCGATCCCACCAGTCCCAATAAAGGCCCGAACGCCGCGCGAGATACGCCGCGACCAGCTCGTCCTTCGACGGGAAGCTGCGATAGAGGCTCATTTTGGCGACACCGGCGGCGGCGATCACCTCGTCGATGCCGACGGTGTGGATGCCGCGCCGATAGAAGAGGTCGTTCGCCGTGTTCAGCAGACGGTCGCGCGGCGAAACCGCGGCGCCCGTGCCGGGCGTCGGCAACAGGATTTTGTTTGCCTGGGTTGCGCGCATCGCAACTTGACCTGATACAGACCTGTCTGTACTCTGTCAAGGCAAGAGACAAGTCTGTCTCAAATCACGAATCGGGCGCAGGGGATCACAGAGAGCATGTCGAAGGCACTCGCGCGAATCGTCGGCGGGCGTTTCCATTACGGCTGGATCGTCGTCGGCGTGATCTTCGTCGCCTTGCTGGCGGCGGCCGGCGTGCGCGCGACTCCCGGCGTTCTCATCGTGCCGTTGCAGGATGCGTTCGGCTGGAGCCGCGCGACGATCTCGCTGGCGGTCGCGATCAACCTGCTGCTCTACGGCTTGATGGGACCGTTCGCGGCGGCGCTGGTGCAGAGCGTCGGCGTGCGCCGCACGATCCTGGGTGGTCTCGTGCTGCTTGCCGCCAGCGTCGCGGCGAGCACCCTCATGACCGCGTCGTGGCAGCTCATGCTCACCTGGGGGATTTTGGTCGGGCTTGGCTCCGGCACGATCGCGCTGGTGCTGGGAGCGGTTGTGGCGAACCGCTGGTTCGCGACGCACCGCGGCCTGGTGATGGGCATCTTTTCGGCCTCGAGCGCCACTGGCCAGCTCGTTTTTCTGCCGATGCTAGGCTGGGTCGTCGATCACGGCGGCTGGCGCGCGGTTGCCTGGATCGTGGCGGCGGCAGCGGCGGCGATCGTGCCGCTGGTCTGGCTGCTGCTGCCGGAACAACCGCGTGACGTCGACGCGGCTCCTTACGGCGCGAAGGCCGATCAGCCGTCGGTCGCGCCGCCTGCGTCCAATCCGATCGGCGTCGCGTTCGGCGCGCTCGGCGTCGGCGCTCAGTCGCGCGACTTCTGGCTGCTGTTCGCCAGCTTCTTCGTCTGCGGCGCCAGCACCAACGGCCTGATCGGCACGCACCTGATTTCCTATTGTCTCGACCAAGGCATTCCCGAGGTTCACGCCGCCAGCCTGCTGGCGCTGATGGGGATGTTTGATCTCGCCGGCACGACGCTGTCGGGCTGGCTCACCGACCGCTACGACAGCCGGGTGCTGTTGTTCTGGTATTACGGGCTGCGCGGCCTGTCGCTCCTCTACTTGCCGTTCTCGGGCTTCAACGCCGTGACGCTGTCGATCTTCGCGATGTTCTATGGCCTCGACTGGCTGGCGACGGTGCCGCCCACCGTGCGTCTCGCGAACGACGCATTCGGCAAGCAGATGGCGCCGGTGATCTTCGGCTGGGTGTTCGTTGGCCATCAGCTCGGTGCCGCCAGCATCGCGCTGGTCGCGGGTGCGATGCGCGCCACCTTGGGCAGCTACGGTCCACCGGTAATGGTGTCGGGCATGCTTTGCGTGGCGGCCGCGATTGCCGTGCTATGGATCGGCCGCGGCACGCGCGCGGCGCGCGGTCCGGAATCGGTCGCGCTCGGCGCCTGAGCGGCGCGCGCCCACACCTCGCGCACGAGACTCGTCTGACGCACAAGAATTGGTGGCGGTTTCATCGAACTGTCATGCGTGCGCAACAATCCGGCAGCTTTCGGCGCGTAGAGAGGCGGGGTTGCGAACCATTACCGAGGATTCATGCTCGACATCGTGCAACTCGGCCCCGCCGAAACGCGGGAGGATATCGATCCGGTGCTGCTGACCATGCTGGCGGTCAATCGCCTGGGGCCAGCGACCATCCGCACCGCGACCAACGGCAAGACGCAGACCGTGGCCGTGGACGACGAACGCATCGCCCGCATTTTCCGCGCCGCCCTCGACGAAATGCAGAAGACGCGGCGCACCGACCGGTTGGTCGATATCGTCGTCGCGGCGCCGGAACCCGCCTGATCGGCTAGGAAGCGGCGGCCTCAGCCAGGAGCTCGAGCGCTCGCCGCGTCGCCGCCGCGCGCACTGCCGCACGGTCGCCGGCGAAAATTTGGCGCTCGACGCGCGGCTCTCGGCCGCGGCTCGCCACTGCGAACCACACCAGGCCGACCGGTTTCTCCGCGCTGCCGCCGCCGGGACCGGCGATGCCGGTCACCGCCATCGCCAAATCCACTTTCGATTTCGCCAGCACGCCTTGCGCCATCGCCGCGGCGGTTTCGCCGCTGACCGCGCCGTGCGTGACCAGGATCGGCACCGGCACGCCGAGCAGTTCGGCCTTGGCGCGATCGGAATAGGTGACGAAGCCGCGATCGACGACATCGGACGAACCCGGAATATCGGTGAGCGCGGCCGCGACCAATCCGCCGGTGCAGGATTCGGCGATCCCGATCAGCCAGTGCCGCGCGCGACAGGCGTCGAGCACGCTTGCGGCCAGCGCGCCGATACTGTCAGCGGGCAAGCAGATGGCTCCCGATCAGGTATACGAGCATGGCGTAAATCGCCGCGCCGGTGTCGTCGAGCATGATGCCCCAGCCGCCGGGCAGGTTGCGCTCGATCCAGCGGATCGGAAACGGCTTGGCGACGTCGAAGAAGCGGAACAGCAGAAATCCGGCGATATAGGGCAGGGGCGCCAATGGCACGACTAACAGCGTCAAACATTGGCCGGCGACTTCGTCGATCACCACCTCGTCGGGATCCTTGATGCCGGTGAGGCGAGCGTAGACGTCGCTCGCTGCGATGCCGATCGCCAGCAGCGCCGCGCTGACCATTTGCAACGCCAGCGTGCCGCCGAGCCAGACGGCGAGCGCGGCCAATGGCAACGCCGCGAGCGAACCGACGCTGCCCGGCCCGACGGGCGACAGGCCGCAGCCAAACCAGGTCGAAAGCCAAGTGGCCGGATGCGAAAAAGGCAGCGACCGCCGCGGCATCGGATCAGAGCGGCAGGCGCAACGTCGCCACCGCCTGCGCCGCGATGCCTTCGCTGCGGCCGGTGAAGCCCAGGCGCTCGGTGGTCGTCGCCTTGACGCTGACGCGCTTCGCATCGAGGGCGAGGATTTCGGCGATGCGCGCGACCATGAAAGCGCGGTGCGGCCCGACCTTCGGGCTCTCGCAGATCAGTGTGACGTCGACATGCGCGATGCTGCCGCCGGCCCGAGCGACGAGATCCGCCGCATGACGCAGGAAGCGATGCGACGGTGCGCCGCGCCATTGCGGATCGCTCGGCGGAAAATGGACGCCGATGTCGCCGGCGCCGAGCGCGCCGAGAATGGCATCGGTCAGCGCATGCAAGCCGCAATCGGCGTCGCTGTGCCCGACAAGGCCGTGGCTGTGCGGCACTTTAATTCCGCACAACCAGACATGATCGCCGGGACCGAAGGCGTGGACATCAAACCCCTGGCCGGTGCGTACGTCGCCGAGACGCGCGGCGGCCCAGCGCTCCGCACGGGCGAGATCTTCGGGGGTCGTGACCTTTACATTGTCTTCACCGCCGGCGACCAGACGCACGGCAAGACCGGCGCGTTCGGCCACCGCTGCGTCGTCGGGCAAATCCATACCTTTGGCGGCGCGATGCGCGGCGAGGATGTCGCGATAGCGGAAGCCTTGCGGCGTCTGCGCGCGCCAGAGCTGCGTGCGGTCGACGGTCTCGAGTACGCGGCCGTCGTCGGCGCGTTTCACGGTATCGGCAAGCTTGAGCGCCGGCACGGCGGCAGGCACGTCAGCCAATGCAGCGAGCACGCGGTCGATCGTGCCGGCATCGACAAAGGGCCGCGCGCCGTCGTGGATTAGCACGTACGCGGGCGCGAGCTCGGCGAGACTTTCGAGGCCGAGCCGTGCCGAATCCTGCCGCGCCGCGCCGCCGGCGACCGGTGGCAGCAAGTCGAGCCCGGCACTGGCGCGGGCATAATGGTCCGTGTCGCTCGGATTGTAGACCACGCGCACGTGGTCGATTCCGGGATGCGCCGCAAGCGTCGTCAGCGAATGACGCAGCAGCGGTTGTCCGGCGACGGACAGGTATTGCTTGGGAAGGTCGGCGCCGAGGCGCGTACCGCGACCGGCCGCGACCACCAGCGCGATGCAGGACGGCATGGCGGCGGACCCTAGACCACGGCCTCGTGCTTGCCAAGGCGGCCGGCCGTGGCCGACGCTAGATCGCGTGACGAAAGAATTCGGCGCGCCGAGACGCGTCGCATCGCGGTAAGGATAATCGGCGGGCGCACGTCAATCGAACGCTGGTTAAGTCCGTCCGGCGTGCCGGAACAAAAATCGAAATCTGTCGGTCGACGTCGTTAAGCGCGGCTGCCTCGAGCAGGAGAGTCGAGGCGATTCTTATTGCATCGCACAAATGTCCGGGTATTCTATGCTCAATTCTTACGCATAGCGGTTGTTTGCTTAGAAAATGAGCACAAGTCTCGAACCCATTGAGATCGGCCCGGTCCAGATCGTCGATCCGGTGTTCCTTGCGCCGATGTCGGGCGTGAGCGACCTGCCATTTCGCCGTCTGGTGAAAAGTTTCGGCGCCGGCCTGGTGGTTTCGGAAATGATCGCTAGCGAAGCGATGATTCGCGAAACCCGGCGGTCGCTGGTGATGGCGCGGAGCGAATCGGATGAGCAGCCGATGGCGGTGCAGCTCGCCGGCTGCGAGCCGCAGGTGATGGCCGAAGCGGCCAAGCTCAACGCCGATCGCGGCGCCCGCATCATCGACATCAATTTCGGCTGCCCGGTGAAGAAAGTGGTCAACGGCCATGCCGGCTCGGCGCTGATGCGCGACGAGCTGCATGCCGCGCGCATCCTCGAAGCGACGGTGAAGGCGGTCGATCTGCCCGTGACGCTCAAGATGCGTACCGGCTGGGACGATCGCAACCGCAACGCGCCCGCGCTCGCGCGCATCGCCGAGCAATCGGGCATTCGCATGATCACGGTGCATGGTCGCACGCGTTGTCAGTTCTACGACGGCAAAGCCGACTGGAACTTCATCCGTGCCGTAAAGGAAGCGGTCGGCATTCCGGTGGTCGCCAACGGCGACATCGCGACGCTCGACGATGCGCGCGAAGCGCTCACGTTGTCTCGCGCCGACGGCGTCATGGTTGGTCGCGGCGCCTATGGCCGGCCGTGGTTTGTGCGGCAAGTGACTCATTTCCTGAAGACCGGCGAGCGTCTGCCCGACCCGACGATGGCGGAGCAGCGCGACGTCGTGCTGCGCCATTACGACGACATGCTGACGCATTACGGCGCCGACACCGGCGCGCGCATGGCGCGCAAGCACATCGGCTGGTATTCGAAGGGACTGCCCGGTTCGGCCGAGTTCCGCGCCGCGGTCAATCAGATCGCCGATCCGGCCAAGGTCAAGGCGATGATCGCCGCGTTCTTCGCCCCGCTGATCGCGCGACTGGCGGCCTAGATGGCGTTGCGCAGCGTGGCCCGAAAGCTTGGCGCTGCGCCGCCCGACCCGACGCAGGTGCTGGCGGCGTTGCCCGAGCCGCTGCTGGTGGTCGATGCCGACGACCGCGTCTGCTTCGTCAACGCCGCCGCCGAACAACTGTTCGAGACTGGCGCGGCGACGTTGGTGGGGACCAACCTTGGGACCATGCTGCCGCAGGACGGGCCGCTGTTCGCGTTGATCGCCGGCGTGCGCGAAACCGGCCACAGCGTATCGGAATACGGCGTCACGCTCGAAACGCCGCGGCTGCCGGCACGCTTCGTCGACATCCAGGCCGCGCCGTTGTCGGAAGCGCACGATCGCGTTCTGTTGACATTCCAGGAACGCTCGATCGCCAACAAGATCGATCGCCAGCTGACGCATCGCAACGCCGCGCGCTCGGTGACGGCGATGGCGTCGATGCTGGCGCACGAAGTGAAGAATCCGCTTTCGGGAATCCGCGGCGCGGCGCAACTGCTCGAGCAGAACGTCAACGCCGCCGATCGCGAGTTGACGCGGCTCATCTGCGACGAAACCGATCGCATCTGCGCGCTCGTCGATCGCATGGACGTGTTTTCCGACAGCCGGCCGCTCGAGCGCACGGCCGTGAACATCCACGAGGTGATGGAGCGGGTGCGCAAGGCGGCGCAATCCGGCTTCGCGCGCCACGTCCAGATCACCGAAATCTACGATCCGTCGCTGCCGTTCGTGCACGGCAACCGCGACCTGCTGATCCAGGTGTTCATGAACCTAATGAAGAATGCTGCCGAAGCGGTGCCGGAAAAAGGCGGCGAGATCGAGCTTCGAACCGCCTATCAGCACGGCGTGCGGCTTGCCATCGCCGGCTCGGACAGCCGCGTGCATTTGCCCTTGGTCGTGTCGGTCACCGATAACGGCGCCGGCATTCCCGACGATCTGCGGCCGCATTTGTTCGACCCCTTCGTTTCGACCAAGCACAACGGCAGCGGTCTTGGCCTGGCGTTGGTCGCCAAGGTGATCGGCGACCACGGCGGCGTGATCGAATTCGACAGCGAGCCCCGCCGCACCGTCTTCCGCGTCTATCTGCCGGTGTCGCGCGACGCGCCGAGCGGGGCCACGCCATGAACAATCCGTCGACCATCCTCGTCGCCGACGACGACCGCGCCATCCGCACGGTGCTGAGCCAGGCGCTCGGCCGGCTCGGCCATGTTGTGCGCACCACCAGCAACGCGGCGACGCTGTGGCGCTGGGTCTCGGACGGCGAGGGCGATCTCGTCATCACCGACGTGGTCATGCCGGACGACAACGGGCTCGACATGGTGCCGCGCATCAAGAAGCTGCGGCCGGAGCTGCGCATCATCGTCATGAGCGCGCAGAACACGCTGCTGACGGCGGTCAAGGCAACCGAGCGCGGCGCGTTCGAATATTTGCCCAAGCCGTTCGATCTGCGCGAGCTGGTCGCGCTGGTCGAACGCGCGCTGACGATGCCGCACAACGGCGTGCCGGCGGCGGCCGCGAACGGCGAAGAGGACGAGCAGCTGCCGGTCATCGGCCGCTCGCCGGCGATGCAGGAAATCTATCGCGTGCTGGCGCGGCTGATGGGCACGGATCTGACCGTGATGATTACCGGCGAAAGCGGCACCGGTAAGGAATTGGTGGCGCGCGCGTTGCACGATTACGGCAAGCGGCGCAGCGGTCCGTTTGTCGCGATCAACATGGCGGCGATACCGCGCGAACTGATCGAGAGTGAGCTCTTCGGTCACGAAAAGGGGTCGTTCACCGGCGCGACGGCGCGCGGTGTCGGCCGCTTCGAGCAGGCGCAAGGCGGCACGCTGTTCCTCGACGAGATCGGCGACATGCCGCTTGAGGCGCAGACGAGGCTGCTGCGTGTCTTGCAACAAGGCGAATACACCGCTGTCGGCGGTCGCACGCCGGCTCGCGCCGACGTGCGCATCATCGCGGCGACGCATCGCGACCTGCGCCAGTCGATCCGCCAAGGCCTGTTCCGGGAAGACCTATTCTATCGCCTCAACGTCGTGCCGATGCGGCTGCCACCGCTGCGCGAGCGCACCGAGGACATTCCGGCGCTGGTTCGACATTTCTTCCAGATGGCGCATAACGAAGGGCTGCCGCTCAAGACGCTCGACCAACCGGCGATGGAGCGGCTGAAATCCTATCGCTGGCCCGGCAACGTCCGCGAACTCGAAAATCTCGTGCGCCGCGTCGCCGCGCTTTACTCGCAGGAAGTCATCGGCCTCGACGCGGTCGAAGCCGAGCTGGCGGAAGCCGCCCCGCCGCCGGCGAATGCGGCGCCCGAAGCGGCAGCCAACGAAGGCCTCAGCGTCGCCGCCGAACGCCATCTGCGCGACTATTTCAACGCCCATAAGGGCAATCTGCCGCCCGCCGGGCTTTATGATCGCGTGCTGCGCGAGATCGAACGGCCGCTCATCCAACTCACTCTCGGTGCGACCCGGGGCAATCAACTGCGGGCGGCGCAGCTTCTCGGCCTCAACCGGAACACCCTGCGGAAGAAGATCCGCGAACTCGAAATCGACGTCGGCCGCGGCGGCAAATAAGGCCTGATCGCCGCGCGGCTGAAGGGAATCGCCGCGCATATCGGCGCCGGTCATAAAAATAATGGCGCATTATTAAGGGGTTGGAGTAGGGTGTTGCTCAGAAGCAACGCCGTGGCCGGGATGCAACGCTGGCCGACGTTGCCGGGGCGGGCTACCGGGGCGGATGAGCGTTTCACGGGAATTGGTGTTGTGGGCGCGCCGGGTGCGTCTGGCGCGCAAACTTGCCGTGGCGCTCGCGGTTGCCGCGGTGCTTTCCGCCATCGCCACCTTCGCCGCGATGCGCGGCATCCCGCCGTTCGATTCGCAGCCGCACCTCGACCAACTCATCCTCATCGTCAATCTGGTGCTGGTGCTGCCGCTGGTCGCGGTGGTGGCGTGGCGTCTCGTGCAACTCTGGGCCGAACGCCGCCGCGGTCTCGCCGGCTCGCGCCTGCACATCCGTCTCGTCGTGCTGTTCAGCTTGGTGGCGGTGATTCCGACCATCATCGTCGCGGTGTTCTCCTACTTATTGTTCAGCTTCGGCGTGCAGGCGTGGTTCAGCGAGCGCGTGCGGACCGCGCTCCAGGAATCGTTGGTCGTCGCCGAGGCCTATTTGCACGAGCACCAGCAGGCGATCCGCGCCGACGTCGTCAGCATGGCGAACGATCTCAATCGCGAGGCGGCGTTCCTCAGCATCAATCCCGACCGCCTCAATCAGGTGGTCAACGCCCAGGCGGCGCTGCGCTCGCTCAATGAAGCGGTGGTCTTCGACGGTAACGGTCACGTCCTGGCGCACACCGCGTTGAGCTTCTCGCTTGAGCTGCAACCGATTCCGGTTTGGGCACTGCGTCAGGCGCAGTCCGGCGAAGTCGCGGTGTTGACGAGCGACAATGACGGCCGGGTGCGCGCGCTCATCCGGCTTAACCGCTTTGGCGACGTTTACCTTTTTGTCGGGCGCTACGTCGATCCGGCGGTGCTGGCGCACATGACGCAAACTCAGAGCGCCGTCGCGCAATATGAGAAGCTCGAAGGCGAACGCTCGGAATACCAGATTGCGTTCACGATGGTGTTCTTCGCCGTCGGCATCCTGTTGCTGACCGGCGCGGTGTGGGTTGGGTTGACATTCGCGCAGCGTCTGGCCCGGCCGATGAGCTCCCTCATCGTCGCCGCCGAGCGCGTGCGCGGCGGCGATCTCACCGCGCGGGTGCCGATCGGGATGGGCGACGAGGAGTTCGGCTCGCTGTTCCGCGCCTTCAATCGCATGACGCATCAGCTCGAAAGCCAGCAGAGCGAGTTGATCGAAGCCAACCGGCAGCTCGATCAGCGCCGGCGGTTCACCGAGACGGTGCTGTCCGGCGTGTCGGCGGGCGTCATCGGCCTCGACCAGCACGCGCGCATCAACCTGCCGAACCGATCGGCGTCGGTGCTGCTCGGCGTCGATCTCGACCAGACGATCGGACAGGACCTCGCGGACTTGGTGCCGGAGATGGCCGGTCTGCTCGACGAGGTCGGTCGCCGGCCGGAGCGTCTGGCGCAGTCGCAGATTCAGTTGATGCGCGACGGACACGTGGTGGCGTTGTTGGTGCGCATCGCCGCCGAGCGCATCGACGGCGAGATCAAGGGCTATGTCGTGACTTTCGACGACGTCACCAGCCTGATCGCGGCGCAGCGCAAGGCCGCGTGGTCGGACGTGGCGCGCCGCATCGCGCACGAAATCAAGAATCCGCTGACGCCGATCCAGTTGTCCGCCGAGCGCTTGAAACGCAAATACACCGGCGAAATCCGCACCGATCCCGACACTTTCGCAATCTGCACCGACACGATCATCCGCCATGTCGGCGATATCGGCCGCATGGTCGACGAATTCTCGTCGTTCGCGCGCATGCCGGCACCGGTGCTGCGCGACGAGGATCTGACCGAGCTTGTCCGCCGCGCCGCCTTTCTCCAACGCACCGCCAACCCGGAGATCCGCTTCGATCTCGATCTGCCGACAACGCCGATGCGGCTGTTGTGCGATGGCCGCCAGGTCAGCCAGGCGCTGGTCAACATCCTCAAGAACGCCGGCGAGGCGATCCAGGCGCGCGGCGCCGGCGCTGCGGCTGGCCACGTCCGCATCCGTATGACCGACGCCGACGGCAACGTCACGGTTGCGGTCGGAGACAACGGCGTCGGCTTGCCGCACAAGGAGCGCGATCGGCTGACCGAGCCCTATGTCACCACGCGTGCCGGCGGCACGGGCCTTGGGTTGGCGATCGTCAAGAAGATCATGGAAGACCACGGCGGCGAGCTGCGCCTCGACGATTGCGCCGGCGGCGGCGCGCGCGTGACGTTGCTGTTCGTGCGTGGCGAAGCGCGCATCACCGAAGCTGACGAAACTGAACGCGTCAAACGGGAGGGCACCCATGGCGCATGACATTCTGGTCGTCGACGACGAGGCCGACATCCGGGCGCTGATCTGCGGCGTTCTCAGCGATGAGGGCTACGAGACGCGCGAGGCCGGCACCAGTACCGAGGCGCTGGTGGCGATCCGCACGCGGCGGCCGACGCTCGTGGTGCTCGACATCTGGCTCCAGGGCAGCGAGCTCGACGGCATCGAGATTCTTAAGGTGGTCAAGCGTGAATGGCCGACGGTGCCGGTCGTGATGATCTCGGGCCACGGCACGATCGAAACCGCGGTCGCCGCGATCAAGGTGGGCGCCTACGATTTCATCGAGAAACCGTTCAAGGCCGACCGGCTGCTGCATATCGTCGACCGCGCCATAGAGACCAGCCGGCTGCGGCGCGAGAACGAGGAATTGAAGCAACGCGCCGGCGCCGACGACGAGCTCGTCGGCCGCTCGCAACAGATCGCGCAGTTGCGGCAACAGATCGAGCGTGTCGCCGCCACCAATAGCCGCGTGCTGATCACCGGCGTAGCGGGCACCGGCAAGGACATCGTGGCGCGATTGCTGCACGCCCGATCGAAGCGTGCGCGTGGGCCGTTCGTCACGCTGAGTTGCGCGACGATGCGGCCCGAGCGCGTCGAGAGCGAGTTGTTCGGCGCCGAGCCCGGTGCCGACGGCGACGGCAGTCCGCGCAAGGTGGGCACCTTCGAAGAAGCGCACGGCGGCACGCTGTTTCTCGACGAGATCGCCGATATGCCGCTTGAAACGCAGGGCAAGATCGTCCGCGCCCTGCAAGAGCAGACGTTCGAGCGCGTCGGTGGCGGCCGGGTCAAGGTCGATGTGCGCGTCATCGCCTCGACCAACCGCGACTTGCAGAGCGAAATCGCCACCGGCCGTTTTCGCGAGGACCTCTATTATCGTCTCGCAGTCGTGCCGTTGGCGGTGCCGCCGCTGCGCGAACGCGCCGAGGACATACCCGAACTCGCACGGCATCTGATGGTGCGCGCTGCCGAGGCGGCGCGCGTGTCACCGCGTGCGTTCGGCGAGGATGCGATGGCGGCGCTTCAATCCTATGAATGGCCGGGCAACGTGCGCCAGCTGCGCAATGTCATCGATTGGGTGCTGATCATGACGCCGGGCGATGCGCGCGAGCCGATCCGCGCCGACAATCTGCCGCCCGAAATCACGACGGTGGCGCCGGCGGTGGTCAAATGGGACAAGGGCGGCGAGCTCATGGGCCTGCCGTTGCGCGACGCCCGCGAAATGTTCGAACGCGAATATCTCATGGCCCAGGTCACGCGCTTCGGCGGTAATATCTCGCGCACCGCCGCGTTCGTCGGCATGGAGCGGTCGGCATTGCACCGCAAGCTTAAGTCGCTCGGCGTCGGCGGCAATGGCGCCAGCAATGGCAACGGTGCCGGCGCCAACGGCGAACGGCTGCACAATCTCGACGCCTGAATTCATCTTTTCGGAATCCAAATATGTCGCGTATCGCCTATGTGAACGGCCGCTATGTTCCGCACCGTCAAGCTTGCGTCCATATCGAAGATCGCGGCTTTCAATTCGCCGACGGCGTTTACGAGGTCATCGCGGTGCGCGGGGGCGGTTTCGTCGATGAGACGCCGCATCTCGCGCGGCTGCACCGCTCGCTCGCCGAACTGCGCATTGCGCAGCCGATGTCGGATGCGGCGCTCAAAGCGGTGATGCGCGAAACCATACGACGCAATCGCGTCGTCGACGGCATCATCTATCTCCAGATCACCCGCGGCGCGGCGCCACGCGAGTTTTCGTTTCCGCCCGCCGCGCGCCCGAGCCTCATCATGACCGCGCGAGCGCAGCGGCCGCTCGACCCCAAGATCATCGAACGCGGCGTGCGCGTCGTCACCGTGCCGGACATCCGTTGGGCGCGGCCCGACATCAAGTCGGTGGCGCTGTTGCCGAATGCGCTCGCCAAGCAACAGGCGCGCGAAGCCGGCGCGTATGAGGCGTGGCAGGTCGATCGCGACGGCAACGTCACCGAAGGCACGTCGAGCAACGCCTGGATCGTCACCGCAAAGAATGAAATCGTCACGCGCCAGGCGGATCACGGGATCCTCAACGGGGTCACGCGTCTGGGCGTGCTCAAGGTCGCGGCCGAGGCAGGGCTCAAGTTGGTGGAACGACCGTTCAGCGTCGCCGAAGCCGAGACGGCGCGTGAAGCGTTCCTCACCAGCACGACCAATTTCGTCGTGCCGATCGTGCGCATCGATGACGCCACGGTGGGCGAGGGGAAACCAGGCGAGTTCGTTCGTCGCCTGCGCGCCCTCTACAGCGAATTCGCGCTGGCGGGCGTAACGCGGTGACGGCGAAGCCGCGGGCGATCCTGTTCGCCCCGTCGCCGCAGGCGACAAGATCTTGAGTTGGCGAAGGGCACGATGACGGCAAAGCCGCGCGCAATCTTGTTCGATTGGGACAACACCCTGGTCGATACGTGGGAAACCATCCATGAGGCGCTGCTCGGCACGCTCGAGCGCATGGGGCATGCGCCATGGACGCTTGCCGAAACGAAGTCGCGCGTCGCGCGCAGCTTAAAGCACAGCTTTCCCGATCTTTTCGGCGCGCGCTGGCAAGAGGCACGGCAAATCTATCTCGACAATTACGCCGCCATCCATCT
>DASYYB010000022.1:0-14894 GCA_035934235.1 Allostellaceae bacterium
TGCGCCGGCTGCGGCAAGATCGACTATCCCGACAAGATCCTGAACCAGCGCCTGTCGGTCGCCGAATGCCTCCAGGCGGTCGACGAATGCGGCGCACCGGTGGTGTCGCTCGCCGGCGGCGAGCCCCTGCTCCACCGCGAGATCGAGCAGATCGTCGAAGGCATCATCGCACGCAAGAAGTTCGTCTACCTGTGCACCAACGCGCTGCTGCTCGAGAAGAAGATCGATCGCTTCAAGCCGAATCCGTTCTTCGTCTGGTCGATCCATCTCGATGGCGACAAGGAGATGCACGACCACTCGGTGTGCGAGGAAGGCGTCTACGAGAAGGCCGCGGCGGCGATCAAGCTTGCCAAGTCGCGCGGCTTCCGCGTCAACATCAACTGCACGCTGTTCGACGGCACGCAGCCCGAGCGCGTCGCGCGCTTCTTCGACACGATGATGGAAGCCGGCCTCGACGGCATCACGGTGTCGCCGGGTTACGCCTATGAGCGCGCGCCCGACCAGGCGCACTTCCTCAACCGGCGCAAGACCAAGGAGCTGTTCCGCGGCATCTTCCGCGCCAAGAACGGCACCAAGTGGTCGTTCAGCCAGTCAGGCCTGTTCCTCGATTTCCTCGCCGGCAACCAGTCCTATCACTGCACGCCGTGGGGCAATCCGACGCGCAACGTCTTCGGCTGGCAGCGGCCGTGTTATCTGCTCGGCGAAGGTTACGCCAAGAGCTTCAAAGAGCTGATGGCGGAGACCGATTGGGACGCCTACGGTACCGGCAATTACGAGAAGTGCGCCGACTGCATGGTCCATTCGGGCTACGAGGCGACCGCCGTGGTCGACGCCGTGAAGCATCCGCTCAAGGCGCTCGGCGTCGCGCTGCGCGGCGTCAAGACCGAGGGCGAGATGACGCCTGAGATCGTCCTCGATAAGCAACGGCCGGCGCAATACGTCTTCTCGCGCCACGTCGAAGAGGCGATGGGGCGGATCGAAGCCGCCGAGTAGGTGCGGCTGCCGCGCTTGAAGCCGATTGGCGGCCGGCGGCGTGGGGACACCGCCGACCGCCTCCGCGGCCTTAACCTAGAACGCGAACTGTGAACGGAGCGCGATGGCATCCGTCGTCGCGCCGACCTCGGCGCTGCCCGTCGGGCTGTTCAGCTTGTCAACCTTCGCGTGGAGGTAATCGAGCATGAAGCGCAGGTTCGTGCTCGGATACCAATTGAGGCCGAACGCGTAAACCTGCTGCTTGCCGCCAGCAATGCCGGTCGAGCTGCCCAAACTGTCGTTCAGGTCGACGATGCTATAACGAGCAGCCACTTCCCATGCGCCCCAGCCGCCGGACGACGGCGAAAACGGATGGGCGGGCGTGATGCCGGAATAGGCGCCGGCGCTCGGCTTATAATGCCGCTGCTCGCCGGTCAGCGTGTAGCTGGCCTCGACGTAGCCGCCGTCGAAATTCGAGTCCGTCAGACCCTGGCGTTCGACGGTGTAGTGGAAATATTCGGCCTGGGCATAGAGCGGGCCGATATTGCCTGCGAGCTCGGGACCGAAGACGTGGCCGCCGGTCAGCGGATTGGCCGCACTGCCGATGGCCCCGGTGTTCAGGATCGACTGATTATCGATCCGGAGTTCGGGCGAATCGCTAAGCGTGAAACTGCGGAAGCTGTCCGCAGCAGTGACCGGCGGCTTGAGCAGCGCCGCCACGTCAGCGCCGACATGCAAGGTCGCATTCGGAGTCTGCACGACGTTATACGTCAGGCGGCCGGTCATACCCAACTGCGACGCGACGCCCTTGGCGGTGCCCGACGCATTGCCGGTTCCAAAGACGCCGGCCCAGGCGCGGTCGTTGTACCACCACGCGCCGACGGCCGAGCGGTTGTCGCCGGCGCCGAATTCGGTCGCGATCACCTGTGCGGACGAGTGCTCCATGAGCATGATGTCGTTGGAGCTGGTCGCTTCATCGATGGTGTATGGCGTGTCCTGGTAGCCGACGATGAAGTGAACCGGCAGGCCGTTATAGGTGATGTAGGCATTTTCGATCGTCGAGGTGTTGTCGGTTGTCGAACCGCCGAAATCCGCGATGAAGGCGTAGCCGAAGTCCTTGTCGATGATGCCTTGAACGCCGAGACGCGCGCGTCGCGCTCTCACACCGCTCTGGAGATTGTTCGGCGTCGTGCTGTTCGATGCCTTGCTGTAACTGAGATAGTCACCCATGTCGAAATGGAGCCGGCCAGTAGGCGACAGCGTGTAGTTGCCGTCCGCGCTCGAGAAGGTCGGCGTGATGCCGTTCATCTTGAAGAAAGGCGCGCCGGCGGACGCCTGCACCGACGGCTCCGTCTTGATCTGGCTGACGGTGGCGTCGGTCTGCGCCTGTTTCTGCTGCGTCTGCTGAACCTGATTCTGCAGGTTCTGGAGCTGCTGATTGAGCTGCTCGATCTGCGTCTTCAGGCTTTGCACCTGGCTGTTGAGCGATTGCGCGTTGGCCGGCACCGTGTTCATTAACAGTGCGCCCACGGCAACGCTGCCGAGGAAATATCTCCCGAACGACATGTTCATCCTTTCTACGATTTTCATTGTCCCCCACGGAATTGCGGCGCCTTCGGCGCAGCAATGGCGGGCAACATAGGGTTGGTTAGCTACAAATAACTTTCAGTTTTGTTACGGATTCGTGACGCGGTTGCCGAGAAACACGGGCCGCGCGCGACGCTTTTTCGTCTGCGGCGAACGGCCGCATCAGTGCGCATGGCGCATGTCGGCGGCTTTTAATTCACGCCAACGTGTGCGGTAGGAAGCGGCGGTGCAGCCCTATAATTCAGCGTTCGGGAGCGATCTCATGCGCCGAATCGTCGTCCTATCGCTCGTGTTGTTGTCGTTCGCGCTCGCCGCATGCGGGCCGGCACCGCAACGCGAATGGCCGATCTGGACCGGCGGCGGCACGTACGACAGCCCCGATTCCTATCGCAGCCCGACCAACTAAGGAGACGCCGCCATGCCGGAAACGCGCTTTGTGGCCGGGGCGCTCGCCGTGACGCTTGCGCTCGCCGCCTGCCGCGGCGCCGAAACGCCGCAAGTGACGCATTGGTACGGCGGCGCGCCTGTCACCACCGGCGTCTACAGCACGCCTGAATCCTACCGCAGCCCGACCAACTAGCCGGCGTTTGCCATGTCGCGGCGACGCCGGGCCGCCGTTGCGCTTGCGCCGATCGTCACGCGTTGTAGTTGACGGTCCCGGCGGCGGCGAGATCGTAGCCGCCGAGCGCCTGCGCCCGCTCGGCGAACTCGGCGGTGCGCGCGAAATGCAGCAGCTTCTGCACCGGCGGCTCGAAATAATCGCGCCGCCGCATCGCCAGATCGAAACGTTCCCAGCGCAACGGCACGAAGCCGAGCTTGTGGCGCTGGGCGACGGCGCGCACGGCGACGCCGGCATCCGCTTTGCCGTCGAGAATCGCCGCCGCAATGTCGGTCTCGGTCAGCGCCGGTTGCGCCGGACCCGGCAGATCGTCGAGGTGCAATTTCGCTTCGGCGAGCAGATGCCGGAGCAGCACTTGCGCGCCCGCGCCTTCCTGGCGGCGTAGCACGCGGACACCGTTGCATCCGAGATCGGCCGGCGTGGCGATGCCGCGCGGATTGTCGCGCGCCACCACGAAACCCTGTTCGCGCTTGGCCCATTCGATCAGCACGACGTCGGCGAGGCTGCCCAAGGCCTGAACCGCCGGCCGGTTGTACTCGCCGCTCGGCGGATCGAGCAGGTGAATGCCGGCCATGATCGCTTTGTTGGCGACCAGGCGCCGCAGGCCGTCGTCGCTGCCGCCCGCCAGCAGCGCCAGCTCGGAACCCGACTGGCGTAGCGCCCATTCCAGCAGCGGATCGTGGCTGCCGGCGGCCACCGGCGGCGCCGGACGCAAATCGGGTCCGGCGAATTCGGTCTGGCGCGCGACCCAGAGATCGATCAGCTGCCGCGGAAACAGCAGCTTGCCGGTGACGCGGGAACACGGAATCTGTTTGGTGCGCACCAGCTCGTAAATGGTGCGCTCCTTGAGTCGCAGATAGTCGGCAACTTCGGCGGTGTTGAAAAGCTCCCGCATACGCCTCCAGGCAGAAACATGAATAGTCTCGCAGACGTTACACGAATGTCACCTGTGCATTTTTCCTGCATATTCTTGCGGAAAAAAATCGGTGGTACACCACCGTGAAAAAATTGTTAGCCGAGGACGACATTTGACGCTAACCAAATAGGCGCCGGGTTCCGGTCAAAAAGGCGCCCGGCACGTAACAAGCCAAAAGCACCTCGGAGGGAACCCAAATGTCGTTTTTCGATAAGAGCCGGACGGTCGCACCGCCGGGCTACAGCCGGTGGCTAATCCCGCCGGCGGCGCTTTGCGTTCATCTGTGCATCGGGCAAGCTTACGCCTTCAGCGTGTTCAACCTGCCGATGACCAAGCTCATCGGCATCACCAAGTCGGCGCCGGGCGATTGGCTGCTGACGGACCTCGGCTGGATCTTCAGCCTCGGCATCTTCTTCCTCGGCGTGTCGTCGGCGATCTTCGGCCGCTGGGTCGAGGAAGGCGGGCCGCGCAAGGCGATGTTCACCGCGGCGTGCCTGTGGGGCGGCGGCTTCATCATTTCGTCGATCGGCGTCTACATCCACAACATCTGGGTGATCTATATCGGCTACGGCGTCATCGGCGGCTTCGCGCTCGGCATCGGCTACATCTCGCCGGTGTCGACGCTGATCAAATGGTTCCCCGACCGACCCGGCATGGCCACCGGCATGGCCATTATGGGCTTCGGCGGCGGTGCCTTCATCGCTTCGCCGCTGTCGGTATGGCTGATGGCGCAATTCTCGACCCCGACGCACGTCGGAGTCGCGGAAACTTTCATCGCCCTCGGCGTCATCTACTTCTGCTTCATGACCGTCGGCTCCATCATCGTGCGCATTCCGGCGCCGGGCTGGAAGCCCGCCGGCTGGACGGCACCGGCGCAACCCAGGAAGCTAATCACCACCAACAACGTCTTCGTCTACGAGGCGTTGAAGACGCCGCAATTCTGGCTGATCTGGTGGGTGCTGTGCCTGAACGTGACCGCCGGCATCGGCGTGCTCGGCCAGGCTTCGGCGATGATCCAGGAAATCTTCCCGGACAAGGTCACGGTGATCGCCGCCTCGGGCTTCGTCGGCCTGATGAGCCTGTTCAACATGGGCGGGCGCTTCTTCTGGGCCTCGACCTCCGACTTCATCGGCCGCAGGAACACCTACTTCGTGTTCTTCACCCTCGGCACCATCCTCTACATTTTGGTGCCGCAGACCGGTGCCGCCGGAAGTGTCCCGGCGTTCGTGATCTGCTTCCTGATCATCATCAGCATGTACGGCGGCGGGTTCTCGACCGTGCCGGCTTATCTGCGTGACATGTTCGGCACGCAATACGTCGGCGCGATCCACGGCCTGTTGCTGACCGCCTGGTCGATGGCGGGCATCTTCGGCCCGGTGCTGGTGAACTACATCCGCCAGTACAACGTCACGCACGGTGTCGCCAAGGCACAAGCCTACAACACGACGATGTACGTCATGGCGGTGCTGCTGGTGATCGGCTTCATCTGCAACTTCCTGGTTCGGGCGGTGGACAAGCGCCACCACATGACGGCCCAGCAGGAAGCGCAGGCGGCGGCCTGACCCGGAACGAGGAGGAACCAACATGGCCAATACACAAAGCACCGGCAACGGCGTGAAGCTCGTCCTGGCATGGCTCTTCGTCGGCGTTCCGCTGACCTGGGGCGTGATCGAGACGTTGCTCCATTCGCTCAAGCTGTTCGAATAAGCGTCGTCTCATCGAGCGACGGGCCGCCCATCGGGCGGCCCGTTTGCTTTTCGGCTAGAGCGTGCCGCGGATCGCCGCCAAGGCGGCGCGCAACGCCGACAGCGCCCGCCTGGTGTCGCGCGCCGTTGCGATCAGCGCGGGGATTTGGCCCGGCTGCCGCAGTACCGCCGCGAGCACGCGGCCGGGCGCGGCACGGCCCGACGGATGCAGGCCGACCAAAGCCGCTGGCGGCAAGCCGCGGCCGGCGGGATCGGCAACCGCGCGCAGTACCAGAAACGGCTTGCTGGCCGCCTGCGCCGCGTGTGCCGCCGGCAGTGATTCGAGATCGACGGCGAGCGTTCCATGCCGTGCGTGCTGTGCCGCCTTGGCGTGCGGCGTGGCGACGATCGCATCGAGCGCCAGCAGATCGCCGGTCTCGGCGTGCAGACCGGCGGCGACGAGCGCGGTCAGAATGCGGCGGTGCAGTCCGACATCCACCGCCAGCCGCTCGCCGTTCGCGGCGACCACCATACGCGGCAGCAGCAAGGTTCCGGCCGCAAGACGCGGCGCCAGACCACCGGCGATGCCGAAGCTGAGCAATCCGTCGGCGGTCTCGGCGGCGCGGGCCGCCATGGCCCGGCCGCGTACGCCATCGCCGCCGGTCGCAAACACCGTCAAGCCGAAGCGCCGGGCAAGCCGCGCCTCCGCCGCGAAACCACAGAGCGCCGCCAGGCGCATTACATGCCGTAGGCGACGTGGCGTATGCCGCCGCGTCGCAGCGCGCGATACCGCGCCAGCGCCCACAGCGGGAAGTACGCGCGGTAGCCGTGGTAGCGAAGATAGAAGACGCGCGGAAAGCCGACGGCGGTGTACCACGCCTCGTCCCACAGACCGTGCGGCTGCTGCGTCGCCGTCAGATACTCGACGCCGCGCGCCACCGCCGGATTGTCGACCTCGCCGGCCGCCATCAATGCCAGCAGCGCCCACGCGGTCTGCGACGCGGTGCTGGCCTTGCCCTCGCCGCGCGGCCGGTCGCGCCAGTACGAGGCGCCGTCCTCGCCCCAGCCGCCGTCGGCGCGTTGCTTGCTGACGAGCCAGGCGACCGCGCGCTGGATCATCGGATCATCGCGCTCGACGCCGGCGACATTGAGCGCACACAGCACCGACCAGGTGCCGTAGATGTAATTGGTGCCCCAACGGCCGAACCACGAGCCGTCGGGCAGCTGCGCGCGGCGCAGATAATCGAGGCCGCGCACGAAGGCGGCGCCCTTGTCGCCGCACTGCGCCAAGAGCGACAGGCAGCGCGCGCTGACATCCTCGGTCGGCGGATCGAGCAGCGCGCCGTGATCGGCGAACGGGATGTAATTGAGATAGTAGTACTCATTGTCGGCGTCGAACGCCGCCCAGCCGCCGCCACGGCTTTGCATGCCGACGAGCCACTCGCTGGCGCGCGCCACCGGCTCGCGCCACTTGCCGCGGTCGGCGCGATCGAAGGCCATGGCGACGACAGCGGTGTCGTCCAGATCCGGATAATGCGGATTGGCGTATTGGAACGCCCAGCCGCCCGGCCGCACATTCGGCCGCCACACCGCCCAGTCGCCGGGCAGATCGAGCACCTGGAGTCCGGCAAGCCAATCGAGTCCGCGGTGCGCGGCGGCGTCACTGTTACGGTCGCCGGCCTCGAGCAGCGCATGCGCCGCCAGCGCCGTGTCCCACACCGGCGAAAGGCACGGCTGACAGTAAGAGCGCTGCGGCGTGCGCACCACCAGCTTGCGCAAGGCCGCCTTGGCGGTGCGCAGCGCCGGATCGTCCTTGGCGTAGCCCAGACACTCGAACATCATCACCGAATTGGCGATCGCCGGATAAATCCCGCCCAAACCGTCGTCGCCGTTGAGGCGCTCGACGACGAAATTCACCGCGGCGTCGATCGCCCGCCGGCGGTGTCGGGAAGGCATGTAGGGCTCGGCGAAACGCAAGGCGTCGTCGATGCGGTTGAAGATCCAGGCCCACGGCGACCCCGACGCGCGCGGCGGCTGCGCCTGCGTCCCTGGCGCGAACAACTCGCGCACGTCAATGCCGCGCGGATTCTTGGCCCGCGGCTTCAGTGCCATCAGCACCAGCAGCGGCACGATCACCGTGCGCGACCAGTACGACACCTTGCTGAGATGGAACGGGAACCAGCGCGGCAGCAGCATGATCTCGACCGGCATCTCCGGCACGGCGGTCCACGCCAATTCGCCGAACAGCGCGAGCTGGATGCGGGTGAAGACGTTGCTGCGGGCAGCGCCGCCGCGCGCCAGCACCGCCGCGCGCGCTTTTGCCATGTGCGGCGCGTCGGGCGAATCGCCGGCGGCCTTGAGCGCGAAATAGGCCTTCACCGTCGCCGACAGATCGACGTCGCCGCCGTGGAACAGCGGCCAGCCGCCATGCTCGCCCTGGACCGAACGCAGATAGACGGCGAACTCGCGCTGCAAATCGTCGTCGATCTCGCCAAGATAATGCTGCAACAGCACGTATTCGGCCGGGATCGTCGCGTCGGCTTCGAGCTCGTAGCACCAACGGCCGTCGGCGTGCTGGTGCGCGATCAGCGCCGCGGCGGCGCGGTCGATGGCCTGATCGAGCGCGGAAACGGGCGCGGCGCGCGCGCGGGAATCGGTCGTGGCGGCGTCGGACATCAGCGACAAAGAAGCGGTTCGAACGACTGCGAAGGCGGCGTTACCTTGAACCCGAAGTCCTTGCCGCTCAAGGAATTTTCGACCGCATTCTGGCGCCCGGCGCCGAGAATCCCGGCGGCGGTGAAGCCCGAACGGATGGCGCCTTCGATGGTCGCTGGCAGGCCGGTGTCGGTCCAGTCGCCGGCCAGCGCCAAGTTGCGCCAGCGCGTGCGCGCGCCCGGCCGGCGCGCCACCTGGTCCGGCGTCGCGGCAAAGGTGGCGCGGCGCTCGCGCACGATCCGCACCGGCGGCACCGGATCAACCGGCAGCGCATAGGCGGCGGCCACATCGCGCCACAGCGAAGCAGCGAGTTCGTCCTCCGGCGTTTCGAGCAGCCGGTCGGCGGCGCTCACCGTCACTGACAGCACACCCGCCTTGCGGAACACCCATTCCGCCGTGCCGCCGATGATGCCAACGAAGAACGGCGAATTGTCCGGCGCGGCGATCCGATAGTGCGCATTGAGGATCGCGCAGTATCGATCGGGCACGACGAGATCGGGCACCAGGCGCGACGCCACCGGCGCGGTCACCGCCAGGACGATCTCGTCCGCCGCGGCGAGCGCTTCACGGCCATCGTCGAAATCGAGCGCGGTCGCGCGCTCGGCGCCGAATTCGATGGCGCGCAGCCGCGCGCCGAAGCGGACGGTCGCACCACGTTGGCGCAGCTGCGCCAGCGCCGGATCGACCAGAGTCTCCGACAAACCCTCGCGTGGGATTAAGGGCGTGCACGCGGCGCCGCCGGCACCGATGCTTTCCGTCAGTACGCGTGCGAGCAAGACCGCCGAGGCTTCATGGAGAGGCGTGTTGAGCGCGGCGATCGCCAACGGCTGCCAAAGGCGGCGAAAGATCGGCGTGCCGGGCGCCAGGATGTCGACGACCCGATCGCCCGGCCGCGCCCGGCGCAACCGCAGCGCCTTGAGGTAATCGCCCAGATTCGTGCCCGGAACGCGCCGCGCCGGCGACGCCATCCACCAGGGAATCCGACCCGCGTTGAAACGCAGCGTCCAGCGCTCGCCGGTGGTGCGATCGAGAAACGGATAGGCCGGCGTGCCCGGACCGGTGAGCGTGCCGCGCGCGCCGATCGCGTCGATGAAGCCCAGCGCCGACCGGTTGCCGGCGATCAGCAGATGGTTGCCGTTGTCGATACGGCAGCCGAGTGCCTGGTCGAAATAGGAACGCGCGCGACCGCCGCCATGCGGCGCCGCCTCGTACAGCGTCACGGCGCGTCCGGCCTCGGCGAGTCGCACCGCCGCGGCCAATCCTGCCACGCCGGCGCCAACGACGTGGACGCGGCCGCTCATAGCAGGCCGTGACGCAGCGCGTACCACAATTTGCGACGCGTCGGCACGCGCACGCGCTCTCCGATCCGGCGCCAGCCGCGTTTCTCCAGCCGTCCCAGGATCGCGGCATAGACCGCGCCCATCACCGCCGCCGGCCGCATCGTGCCGCGCGGACATTCGGCCATCGCGCGCCGTGCAGCATCGAATTGTGCATGCGCCATCGCGGCCACGGCTTCGCAGACCGCCGGCAGATTGGGATGCGCCAGCACCGCCATCGGCTCGCGCGCGGCGATGCCGTGCCGCTCCAGCAACTCGGACGGCAGATAGAGGCGTCCGCGCGTGCCGTCCTCGGCCAGATCGCGCAGGATGTTGGTGAGCTGCAACGCACGGCCAAGGGCATTGGCGACACGGTCGGCCTGGTCGCCGGGCGCACCGAATACGCGCGCCGACAACCGGCCGACGGCCGAGGCGGCACGGTCGCAATAGAGATCGAGCTCGGCCAGCGACGGCGCGCGGATATCGGCGCGCGCGTCCATCTCCATGCCTTCGATCACGCCGATGAAATCGATGCGACGCAGCTTGTATTTCTCTGCGGCATCGGCGAGCGCGCGCGTCAGCGCGTCGCCCGCCTGGCCGGCATAGAACGCGTCGACCGCACGCCGCCAACCGGCGAGTGCCGCCAGCTTGGTTATCGACGAGTCGTCGCTGTCGACAATGTCGTCGACGGCGCGGCAGAAGGCGTAAACCGCGAACATCGCCTCGCGCCGCGGTTTTGGCAGGAAGCGCATCGCCCAGTAGAACGACGTATGCGCGGCGGTGACCTGCGCCTTGATGTCGGCGCGCTCTTCGCGTGTCGGTTGGACGAGGACGCTCATGCGTGGCCGCCGCGCACGAGGCCGATCAGCGTCGCCAGCGCGAAGTCGATCGGACTGAGCTTCACCCGCATCGCCAGCGGATCGCCCCGCCGCAGCCGCGCCGCCAGCCGGGTGGCGAGCGCGACGATGGCAGCGCATTCGCGGCTGAGGCCCGGACTTTTGACGACGCCCGGCAGTGCCCGCGCCGTGGCGATCAGCCCGTCCGTGCCGTCGAGCAACCGGTCGATGACACGACGCAGGCCCGGACGCGACGACGCGCCGCGCAGATCGTCGATGCCCGCGCCCTCCGCAACGAGCCACGGTTCCGGCAGGTAGACGCGATCGAGGCGCCGATAATCCTCGGCGCAATCCTGCAAATGGTTCAGCACCTGGAGCGCGTTGCACAGCGCGTCGCTCGGAACCCAAGTGGCGCGGCTTTCGCCGTGCAGGTCGAGCAGCTGACGGCCGACCGGCGCCGCCGAGTAACGGCAATAATTCATCAGATCGTCCCAGTCGCGATAGCGCAGCTTGGTCGCATCCTGCTTGAACGCCGTCAACACGTCGTGGCAGTGCTGCGCCGTGACGCCGGTGACGCGCAGGCTCTGGCGCATCGCGACCGCCGACGGCGCATCGTCGGCCCCACCGTTATTGCTGGGCGCGCCGTCGAGCACGGCGCCCATGCGTTCGAGCCGCCGTACCTTTTCGGCGGCGGCCAGATCGCCGTTGTCGGCGATGTCGTCGGCTTCGCGCGCAAATCGATAGAAGGCGTGCACGTGCGGACGCAGATCGCGCCGGATCAGCCACGAGCCGACCGGAAAATTCTCGTCGCTCCGGCCCTTGCCCGAGGGCGTCTCGACCACGCCGCTTACGGCCGGCTCTGCCATGACACTCGACCTTTCCACAAACCGCCGCGGCCGCGCCAATGGCGCCACGCCGAGGCCACCGTCGCCGCCAGATACACCGCCGCCACCGCCGGCAGCAACGGCGCGCGCACTATACTCGCGCCGTAGAAGCGCAGCATCGGCACATAGGTGACGCTCATCGTCAGCCAGGCACCGACCGCCAGCACGGTTGCCCAGCGGCCCGACGGCAGCACCAGGATCGGCGCCAGGAACGTGATGCCCAGCCCCACCACTGTGGCGATCAGCAGCAGCACCGAATAGTTGAGCTGGGCATAAGCGGTGCGCGCGATCATGTTCCAGATTGCCGCCAGATCCGGATATTCGCGCAGGCTCACGGTCTCGCGCGTCAAGCCGAGCCAGATGCGGCCGCCGCGCTTCACCGCGCGCGCCAGGGCGCAATCGTCGATGAGCTCGCCTTTGACGGATTCCAAGCCGCCGATGCGCTCGAAGGCGGTGCGCCGCATCAGCATGCAGCCGCCGGCCGCGGCGGCCAGGCGCTTGCGCGGATCGCTGGCCCAGGCGAAGGGATAGAGCATGGCGAAGAAATACACGAAGGCGGGAATCATGAACCGCTCGGCCCGCGAGCGGCAATGCAGCTTGACCATCAGGGAGACGAGGTCGTAGCCGGTCTCGAGACGCGCGGCAAGCTCGCTCAGGTTGCGCGGATGATGGGCGATGTCGGCGTCGGTGAAGAGATAGGCGTCGGGCACGGCGCCCTCGCCGGCCGCGCGCACGCCTTCAGCCATCGCCCACAGCTTGCCGCTCCAGCCGGCGGCCAGCGACGCTGCCGCAACGACGCGCAGCCGGTCGGCCATGCCGAGCGCGGCGGCGGCCTCTTGCGCGATCCGGCCGGTGCCGTCGCTGCTGTGATCGTCGACCAGGACGATCGAGAACTCGCCCAGATAATCCTGCCGCAACAGCGACGTCACCGCCGCACCGATCGTGGCCGCTTCGTCGCGCGCCGGCACCACCGCGACGATGCGCGGCCAGGCTTTCGGCACCGGCGCCGGCTTGGGCAGCCGCGGCCACCAGAACAGGCCGCGGCCGAGCAGCAGATAGCTCCAGATCAGCAGCACGAGCAGCGCGCAGAAGCGTCCGGCGGTCATCGCACCATCCCCGCCTGGCGGAACCAGGCGACCGCGTCCGCCAAGCCTTCGCGCGCGGGCCGCGCGCGATAGCCGAGTTCGCGTTCCGCCTTGGCCGACGAGAAGAACATCTTGTGCCGCGACATGCGCAAGCCTTCGCGGGTGGCGAACGGCTCGCGGCCGATCAGCCAGCCGAGTGCCTCTTCGATCACCGCCACCGGCCAGACCAGCGCTGCCGGCACTTCGGTCTTGGGCGGCTTGCGGCCGACGATACCGGCGACCAGCCGCAGGATGTCGCCGAGCGTCAAGTTCTCGCCGCCGAGGATATAGCGCTCGCCGACACGGCCCTTGTCCTCGGCAAGCAGATGGCCGCGCGCGACGTCGTCGACGTGGACGAGGTTGAGGCCGGTATCGACGTAGGCCGGCATCCGGCCGGAGGCGGCTTCGACGATGATGCGGCCGGTCGGCGTCGGCTTGACGTCGCGCGGCCCGACCGGCGTCGACGGATTGACGATCACCGCCGGCAACGCGCGCGCCCGCACCAGATCGCGCACCGCCGCCTCGGCGAGAAACTTGGACCGCTTGTAATGACCGACCATATCGGCGAGCGCGCTCGGGGTGGTTTCGTCGGCGACGCCGCCGTCCGGACGCCAGCCGAGCGTGGCGACGCTGCTGGTATAGACGACGCGGCCGACGCGGGCCGCGAGCGCGGCTTCCATCAGGCTGCGCGTGCCGTCGACGTTGACCGCGTACATCGTGGCGGGATTCCGCACCCACAGCCGATAGTCGGCGGCGACGTGATAGAGCGCGTCGCAACCTTCGAGCGCGGCGGCCAGCGAACGCGGTTCGGTCAGCGAGCCGAGACGCACGTCGACCGCGAGGCCTTCGACGTTGCGGCGATCGCTCGACGGACGCAGCAGCGCGCGGACCTTGCGACCGGCGGCGAGCAACGCACGGACGACAGCGGCGCCCACGAAGCCCGACGCGCCGGTGACGAGCACGGGCTTGTCGCTTTGAACCATGGCGATGTCCGGGTACGGCTTCCTATCCGGCCGCCGCCGTGCGCGGCGCGTTCGGCGCGGCGCGGCTGGCGACGAAGCCGCTCGCCGCGGCGCGCGCCTCGCGATCGAGGGCGTAGACGTCGTCCAGCGTCCCGATCGTGCGGTCCGGCAGCAGTTCGAGCGCGCGTTCGACGGTCTCGGCGATCTCGAGAAAGCCGATGCGGCGGTCGAGGAAGGCGGCGACCGCGACTTCGTTGGCGGCATTGAGCACGCAGGGCGCCCCGCCGCCCGCCTCCATCGCCGCGCGCGCCAGCTTCAACGCCGGGAACCGCACCGGATCGGGCGCCTCGAAATTGAGCCGGGCCAGCTTGGCGAGGTCGAGCCGCGGGCTCGGCGCCGGAATGCGGCGCGGCCAGCCGAGCGCATTGGCGATCGGCGTGCGCATATCGGGCGAGCCGAGCTGCGCCAGCACCGAGCCGTCGCTGTAATAGACCAGGCCGTGCACCACCGATTGCGGATGCACCACCACCTCAATCTGGCGCGAGCTCAAGTCGAAGAGATGGTGCGCCTCGATCACCTCGAGGCCCTTGTTCATCATGGTCGCGGAATCGACCGAGATCTTGGCGCCCATGCGCCAGTTGGGATGCGCCACCGCCTGCTCCGGCGTCACGTCGCGCATCGCCTCGCGCGCGCGCTCGCGGAACGGGCCGCCGCTGGCGGTGAGCACGATGCGTTCGATCGCCTTGGCGTGCTCGAAGTCGAAGACCTGGAAGATCGCGTTGTGTTCGCTGTCGACCGGCAACAGCCGCGCACCGCGGCGCTTCGCCTCTTCGGTGACCAGCGCGCCGGCGCAGACCAGCACCTCTTTGTTGGCGAGTGCGACCATGGCGCCGCGCCGCACCGCCGCGAGCGTCGGCGCCAGACCGGCGGCGCCGACGATGGCCGCCATCACCCAATCGGCCGGCCGCGCTGCCGCTTCGACCACCGCTGCCGCACCGGCGCCGACTTCGATGCCGGTGCCGGCGAGCGCGTCCTTGAGCGCGCCGTAATGGCGGTCGTCGGCGACGACGGCGAACTTTGCATTGAGGCGCCGCGCCTGTTCGGCGAGGCGCGCGACGTTGCTGCGCGCGACCAGCGCCTCGACGGCATAGGCCGCGCGATCCGCCTCCACCAGCTCGACGGTGTTGCAGCCGACCGAACCGGTCGAGCCGAGGATCGTCACGCGCCGTTGCTGCGCCGCCGTCATTCGCCGCTTGCTCCCTGTCCGGTTTGCCCGTT
>DASYYB010000027.1:0-117940 GCA_035934235.1 Allostellaceae bacterium
CCCCGTGCTCGCCAGCGCCACCGACCGCAAGGTCATCGGCTTCGTCACCGAAGCCTATGCGCTCCGCCGCTACAACCAGGAACTCGAACAGGCCCGCGGCGACGAGTTCGCCGACCCAACACTCTTCGGACCCGTGTGAGCGTCACGGTCTTCGCCACAGCAGGAATTTGGCGGACATCGCGGATTCCGTCGCCTGCGGCTGGCACATGTCGGCGTCGGACATCGCGTTATCGCCCGATCATTTAGGTTGAGTGCGGCCCCAACCTTGTGTTCGATAGCATCGATCGTAGCGTGCAACGAAGCGCCGGTGCCGAAGGCCTTCGAACACAGAACGGCATTGCGTGAACTGCGCCAAGCAAGAAACGGGGATGAACGCACATGACGACGGGCACCACACGCCAGCTGCGCATCGAGGATGAACCGCTGTTACGCGGCAAGGGCCGCTATACCGGCGACGTGCACGAGCCGCGCCAGGCAACGGCCGCGTTCTTGCGCGCGCCGATGGCGTCGGCAACCATCCGCCGTCTCGACACGGCGGCGGCGCAACGGGCGTCCGGTGTGCTGGCGGTGTTGACCGCGGCCGACATGGCCGGCACCGGTAGTTTAGCTCACCCGCTGCTGGTGCCCGGACGGGGCGGTTCGAAGCTCGCCGCGCCGCGTTGGCCGGCACTGGCCGAAGGCCGTGTGCTCCACGCGGGGCAAGCGGTCGCGATGGTGGTCGCGGAAACGCAGGCGCAGGCGCAGGACGCGGTCGAGCTGATCGACGTCGACTACGACGAAATCCCGGCGGTGGTTGACGCGCGTCGCGCGATCGAACCGGGCGTCTCGCAAATTTGGCCCGAAGCGCCCGGCAATATCGCGCTCGATTTCACTTGGCCGCTCGACAAGGACGGAAGCAACGCGGCCGAAGTGGCCAAGGTCATCGCCGGCGCGCCACTGGTTGCGCGGCTGTCGGTTTCGAATCAGCGGCTGGCGGTTGCGAGCCTGGAACCGCGCACGGCGACCGGCTGGTACGACGCCAAGACCGGCGAGTACACGCTGCGAACCGGCACCCAAAGCGTCTGGCTGATGGCCAATCAGATGGCGGAGCTGCTCGGTGTCAAGCCAGAGCAAATGCGCGTCCTGACGGACGATGTCGGCGGCGCCTTCGGCATGAAATCCGGCGCCTACCCCGAGTACGTCGCCGTCCTGGTTGCGGCCAAGCGGATCGGCCGGCCGGTCGGTTGGGCGTCGACGCGCGCCGAGGCGTTTCTGTCGGACAGTCAGGCGCGCGATCAGGTCATGGACGGCGAGCTCGCGCTCGACAAGGACGGCAAATTCCTGGCCTTGCGCGTCAAGTCGGTGGCCGACATGGGCGCCTTCGCCAATGGCGCCGGACCGCTCACCGCGACGATCAACATGGTGCGGTGCTTCCCGTCGGTTTATCGCATTCCGCGGATCGTCTGCGACGTGTTGTGCGTCCTCACCAACACGGTTCAGCTCGGTCCCTATCGCGGCGCCGGGCGGCCCGAAGCCAACTATCTGATGGAGCGGCTGGTCGAGGAAGCGGCGCGCGTCAGCGGCATCGACGCCGTCACCCTGCGCCGGCGCAATCTCGTGACGCCGGCGGAGATACCGTACAAAGGCGCGATGGGCACGGTCTATGACAGCGGCGATTTTCCGGCGATCTTCGACAAGGCGCTCGAGCTCGCAGACCTCAAGGGCTTTCCTGCGCGCAAACAACAAAGCGCCGCACGCGGTCGCCTGCGCGGCATCGGCCTCTCGTGCTTCCTCGAACATTCGGGTGCGCTGCCGCCGGAAGGCGCGGCGCTGTCGTTCCCCGGCGACGGCACGGTCGTCGTCGGCTTGGGCGCGCAATCGACCGGTCAAGGGCACTTGACGGTGTTTCGCAAGGTCGCTTCCGAAAAGCTCGGCGTCGATCCGGTCAAAGTGGTGGTGCGCGAAGGCGATACGCGGCTTGGGGTCGAAGGCCACGGCAGCTTCGCGTCGCGCTCGGCCGCCGCGGCCGGCAGCGCCATCTTCTTCACCGCCGATGCGGTGATCGAGAAAGGCAAGAAGGTGGCGGCGCAGATGCTGGAAGCGGCTGAAGCCGACATCGCCTATCGCAACGGCGTGTTCGAAATTGCCGGCACCGACCGGCGGCTGTCGCTGTTCGAGGTCGCCAAAAAAGCGCAAGAGCTCAAGACCAAGGGCGAAATCGCCGAATCGCTCGATACCAACAAGGTATCGCAGACGCCGCAGCATTTCCCCAACGGCTGCCACATCGCCGAGGTCGAGATCGATCCTGACACCGGCGCGCTCGACGTGGTGGCTTACAGTGGCGCCGACGATTCCGGCCGAATCCTCAACGCCATGATCGTCGAAGGCCAGGTTCATGGCGGCGTCGCGCAGGGTCTCGGCCAGGCGCTGCTCGAAAACGCGGTCTATGACGAGTCCGGCCAGCTGTTGGCTGGCTCGTTCATGGACTACGCCTTGCCGCGCGCGACCGACATGCCGCCCAAGTTGACCGACGCGTTACTCGAGTTTCCGTGCAAGACCAATCCGATCGGCGTCAAAGGCGCGGGCGAGGCCGGCACCACCGGCGCGCTGGCCGCGATCATGAACGCGATCGCCGATGCCATTCCGGGCGGCGCCGGACATGCGCTGCAAATGCCGGCGACACCGCAAAAAATCTGGCAGGCGTGCCGCACGGCGCCGAACGGTAGCCGCGCATGAGCCTGGTTTATACCTGTGCGCCGGCTGCGGCCGGCCGTTCCATTGCGCGCCGCAGCACGCGCACGGTGCGCGGTCGCGCCACGCGCCAACCGACCGTCGACATCCACTGCCACGTCTTCACGCCCGAAGCGGCGGCGTTGGTCAAAGACGTGATGCGGCCGCAGAACGATCCGTATGCGTTCTTTGAAAGCGCCGCGTCGAAGCAGACCGACGCCAGGCAAACTACCGCCATCGGACCCAAGCTGACTTCGATCGAGGAGCGGCTCAAGACGATGGACGCCGACGGCATCGACATTCAGGCAATTTCGACCGCGCCGATTCAATATTATTACTGGGCCGACGGCACGCTGACGCTGCGCACGGCGCGCCTGATCAACGACAATATCGCGCGCATCTGCGCCACCCATCCGGACCGTTTCGTCGGTTTGGCGACCGTGCCGATGCAAGTGCCGGAGTATGCGGTGCGCGAGCTCACCCGCGCGGTGCGCGAGCTCGGCCTCAAGGGCGTCGAGATCTGTCCGCATGTCGAGCAAGAGGAGCTGTCGGCCGATCGCTTCCGGCCGTTTTTCGCCAAGGCGGAAGAGCTCGGTGCGGTGATTTTCCTGCATCCGCACGGCTTTCCCGACGGCCGCCGTCTGGGCGATCACTTCTTCCAGAACATCGTCGGCAATCCGCTCGATACGACGGTGGCGATTCACCACCTGATCTTCGACGGCGTGCTCGAAACCTATCCGCGGCTCAAGATCATCTGCGCTCACGGCGGTGGCTATCTACCGGCCTATTCCGGGCGCATCGATCACGCGCACGCCACCCGGCCCGACGCCCGCACCAAGATCACCAAGGAGCCGTCGAGCTATCTGAAGAAACTCTATTTCGACACCATCGTCTTCAACCATCACCAGCTGGCCTATCTGGTGGAGCAGTATGGCGCCGATCACGTTCTGCTGGGCACCGATTACCCCTACGACATGGGGCTGCCCGATGCGGTGCAATTCGTGCGCAAGACGCCCGGCCTGTCGGAACGCGAACGGGGATTGATTCTCGGCGGCAACGCCGCGCGACTCTTGGGCATCAAGCTGCCGGCGACAGGGTCGGCGCGGCGCTAGAACGCCTTGAAGACCTGGATCAGCGCCGGCCCGATCAGCACGATGAACATCGACGGCAGGATGAAGACGATCATCGGTATCGTCATGATCGCCGGCAGCTTGGCGGCTTTTTCTTCGGCCTTGAGCATGCGCTCTTCGCGCAGCTCGGCGGCGAGGACGCGCAGCGCCTGAACCAGCGGCGTGCCGTAACGCTCGGTCTGCACCAGCGTGTTGACTAGGCTGCGCATCGCCGGAATGTTGACGCGCTTCACCAGGTTCGTCAGCGCGTCGCGCCGGTTCGGTAGGAAGCCCAACTCGAGCGCGGTGAGCTGCAATTCGTCGGTCATCTCCGGCATGAAACGGCGGAACTCGCGCGCCACGCGGACCAGCGCGCCGTCGAGACCGAGGCCGGATTCGGCACAGATCATCAGGAGGTCGAGCGCATCCGGCAATGCCGAATGAAACCGCTGATGCCGCTTTTTGATCATATTCCGTAGAACGAGCGGCGGCGCATAGGTCGAGCCGATTGCGACCACGGCACCAAGCAACGCAACGTGCGTCGCGGTCATATTGAACGGCGTACTGAAGATCAGCACCAGGCTGGTCAGCGTGCAGGGCAGTAGCAGCCGGATACCGACGTAAAGGACCAGCGCCTCGCGATTGCGATAGCCGGCCTGGGTCAGCAGGTTGGTCGCCTTGTCGGCGTCGGCGCCGCGGGTGAGCTTCAGCTTCTCGACCAGGGTTTTCAGCAGGCTGGCGCCGGCATCGGCTGCCCGGCGCTGGCGCGCGCGCGGCGAACCGGCGGGCGGCGCCGCGCCCACGCGCCGTGCAACCAAGGCGGCAAAACGATTGCGCAGCGGTGCGGCGGCGTCCCAAGCGCCATAGCCTGCCACCAGCGCGCCAAAAATGGCGGCGGCCAGCGTCAGCGTGAAAACGATGTCGCCGAGCCCGTTCATACGCGGAACTTGCCCAAACGAATCATCGCGAAGACGCCGACCACCAGCGTCGCCATCGCCGCCGTCAGGTACATGTGGCCCGACGGCGTGTTGAAGAGCAGCGCGACGTAATCGAAGTCGAGCACCGCCAGGATGCCCATCACCACGAAAGGCAAGGCGCCGACGATGGTCGCCGAGGCCCGTGCTTCGGCCGAGAAGGTGCGAATCTTCAGATGGAGCTGACGGCGCCGGCGCAGAATCAGGTCGAGGTTCTCCAGCGTCTCGGCGAGGTTACCGCCGGTTTCTCGCTGGATTGAAAAGGCGATCGCCATGAAGGTGAATTCGGGCAGGTCGATGCGGCCGGCTGCTTCCCAAAGCGCGTCCTCGAGCGGCTGGCCGAGCTGGATCTGATCGGAAATGCGACGGAATTCGGCGCCGACCGGTTCGCCGATCTCATGCGTGACGCCGGCAATCGTTTCCGTTACCGGCAACCCCGCGCGCAAGCCGCGCACCATCAAGCCGACGGCGTCGGGAAACACGGCGATGAAGCGTGTCGCGCGACGGTTGACGAGATAACCGATGAGCACGCGCGGCGCGAGGAACGTGGCGCCGATGGCTGCCGGCCAGCCGACCAGTGGCGCGATGCCGATCTCGGTCAAGCCGATGCCCAGCAGCAGGCCGAACACCCCGGCGCCAATCAGCACCTTGCCGATGGTGAGGTTTGTGCCGGTCCGCGCCAGTTGCTTGCGCCATTTATCGGGGTTGGGCAGGAACCGGCCGACCAAGGCATCGAGACGCGATTTCTTGTCTTCGCGCTTCAGGGTCAGCGCCACGGCCTCGGGGTCTGGTTTGCCGACGAAGCGATCGCGAACCTTGCTCAAGCGCTCGACCACGTCGGCGCGTTCCTTCGTGTCGGTCGCGCCCGACCAACCGGCGAAGGTCACGCCGAACAGCAGCAGGAAGACGACGAGGAGGAAAACGGCGTCGATCATGACGCCTATCCGACGGCTTCGAGGAGGGCGCGATCCAGACCGTAATATTCCGCCCGCGTGATGAAGTGCGGACGGAGACCGCTCGACATGAACGTGCCTTTGAGCGAACCGTCCGGCATCTGGCCTTCATATTGGAAGGTGAAGAGGTCTTGCGTCGTGATCACGTCGCCTTCCATGCCGACGATCTCGGTCACCGCGACGACGCGGCGAATGCCGTCGCGCATGCGGCTGATCTGCATGATGAGGTTGACGGCGGCGGCGATCTGCTGGCGGACGGCACGCGGCGTCAGGTTGACGCCGCCCATGCCCACCATGTTCTCGAGGCGGGTCAACGCTTCGCGCGGCCGGTTGGCGTGGATGGTCGAAAGCGAGCCGTCGTGACCGGTATTCATCGCCTGCAGCATGTCGAGCGCCTCGGCGCCGCGGATTTCGCCGAGGATGATGCGGTCAGGACGCATACGTAGGGCGTTCTTGACCAGGTCGCGGATGGAAATCTCGCCTTTGCCTTCGAGGTTGGCCGGGCGGGTTTCGAGCCGGACGACGTGCGGCTGTTGCAGCTGCAACTCAGCGGCGTCTTCGATCGTGACGATGCGTTCACCCGGGTCGATCATCTGCGACATGGCGTTCAGCAGCGTGGTTTTGCCCGAGCCGGTACCGCCGGAAATCAGGATGTTGAGGCGCGAACGCGCGGCAATCTTGAGCACCGTCGCCATCGCCGGCGAAATGTTCTTCTGGCGCGCCATGACGTCCAGCGTGATGCCCTTCTTCGAAAACTTACGGATCGAGATGGTCGGGCCGTCGAGCGCCAGCGGCGGCGTGATGATGTTGACGCGGCTGCCGTCCTGCAAACGCGCGTCGACCAGCGGCGTCGATTCGTCGATGCGCCGGCCGACTTGCGTGACGATACGCGTCGCGATCGACATCACGTGCGCGTTGTCGCGGAACGACACGCCGGTGAGCTCGAGCTTGCCGCGGCGTTCGACGTATACCTGCTTCGAGCCGTTGACCATGATATCGGTCACGGTTTCGTCGCCCAGCAACGGCTCGAGCGGGCCGAGGCCCAGCATGTCGTCGAGCAGGACGGTGACGAGCTGGCGTTGTTCCGCCTGATTGAGGTTGATGCGCTGTTCGACGACGATCTCGCTGACCATGTCAGCGAGCTGGCGCGACAGCTCGTCGCGTTGCAGCTTGGCGGCGACCTCGGTGTCGATGCGCTGGAGCACCAGCGGGTAGATGCGCGGCGCCGCCTCGTTGACGTTGGCGCTGCGCATGGCCACCGGACGCGGTGCCGGCGGCACGTCGGGCACACCGGCGGGTTCGGGCGCGCGTTGTTCAGGCGGCGTCTCGTTGCGTTGCAGCACGGGCGCTGCCGCCGCAGCGGCCGGACGGGGCGGAAAATCGGGAACGCGCGAGCGCGGCTGGAGCGCGTCGCCGTTGACGCCGCGGCGTCCGAACATCAGGCGCTCCGCTTCAGGAAGCTCGGCAGGAACGCGCGCGGCGAGAACTTGGCCGGCAGCGTCAGCTTCGACAGCGGCAGCTTGGCGAGGACCGAGCCCGATTTGGCGGCCACGTCTTCGATGCCGCCGATGCGCATGGCGATCGCACGGATCGCGGCCGCCGCCGGCGCGTGTTTGAGCGCCGCCGACAGGACGCTGCCGGTGGACGCGGTCGCCAGCGCTGCCGTGGGCTCGAACGGCACGACATGGTCAAGCTTGACCGCGGTCACGCGCTCGAACTCGGTCTTGGCGATCTCGCCACGATGCTTGGCGCCGACGTGATTGGCGACGATCAGGTGACGCGCCGACGGCGTCATCGTCCGGGCAAAGTCCGAAAGCCGCAGCAGGTCGCGCGCCGAGGCCAGCGACAGGTCGGTTACGAGGCCGATGGTCGCCGACAGCGTCAGGATGCGGCGGACCTCTTCCGACAGAATGCGCGGTGTGTCGACGACGACGTAGTCGTAGTCGTGGCGCAACACGTTGAGCATCGTGTCGATCGCGCCCGGCGCGACGTGCATCTGGTCGACGAGCGGCTCTTCCGCGGCCAGCACTTTGAGCCGCGGACTCTCTTCGAGCATGGCGGCGCCGAGCAGACGACTGTCCAGCCGCGACGGAAATTCGAGCGCTTCGCGCAAGCCGGCGGCTGGCGCCAGATCGAGCGACAGTGCCGCATTACCGAATTGCAGGTCGAGATCGATCAGCGCAACCCGCTTCTGATAGAGGTGCGCGAGGCACCAGGCGACCGAGCTGGCGATCGTCGTGGCGCCGGCGCCGCCGCGAACGCCAACGAAGCTGACGACGTGGGCTTGCGTCTTGGCGGTGCCCTGGCCGAGATGGCGCTTGTTGTCGCCGCGCAGTGAACGCTCGAGCATGGCGAGCGTCACCGGCTTGAGCAGATAGTCGGTGACGCCGAGCTCGATCAGGTCACGATACAAGGTCAATTCGTTGCGCTTACCCAGCGCGATGACCGTCATCTCCGGCGGGCAGAGCTCGGCCAGATCGGCGAGCGTCTTCACCGGATCTTCGACGTCGTCGACGTCGACGATCAGCAGGTTGGGTGGTGCGTGCTTGGTGATGTAATCGTGCGCAGCGGCGACGCCGCCGTCGATCGCAACCGGGTTGCGCCAACCCTGGGCCGCCGCCAAGTCGCGTGCGACCTGCCGGGTCTCCGGCTCGGCGACGCAGGCGAGAAGCCGCGGGCCAGTGCCCTGGCTGCCTTCGGTTTCCAGCGTCTGGTTCCCGCTATTGTCCATAGCCGCCCCCCGCGCTTGTCATGCTGCCGCCACCGCCACCGCCGCCGCCAGCGCCACCCGTCGAGGCGCCGCCCGAACCGTCGGCCGAGCCGAGGTCTGCTGCCGGTTTGCCGGTGCGGTAGGTTGCGACCGCCGCCATGCTGGGCGCTGCATCCGCCGGGCCTTGCGGATGGCCGGAAACCAGATCGCGCGGATCGGCAACCATGAGATAAAGATCGGTCCGCGTCGCACAGCCAAGATTGGTCGACGGCGCGTTCGACGGATCGTAGGGACCGACGATGGTCCAGTTGGGACAGGCGGGCGGCACCGCCGCCTCGCGATTGACGGTTACTACGACGGCGTCGGCCGCGAAGCTGGGGTCGGGTGCCGCCATCCGGTGCACGAAGCCCAAATTGTCGAGCGCCTGGCTGACGCGCGCCCGGCGCGCGTCGGCGATCGTGCTGTTGCCGGCGATGATCGTGACGCCGTCGATGCCGTCGCGGCGGTCTTCGCCGAGGAAGGTCTCGAGATCGGCGGCCTCCGCCGGTGCCAGCGTTGCGCTACCGGGCGCAAAATGAACCGTATGGCTCAGTTGGACCGGCTTCACCGTGATTTGGTTCAGCGTGACGTCATTCGGCGCGTGCGTGCAGCCCGTTAGCAGTGCGGCGGTGACGAACGCGGCAGCAAGCATCCAGGGGTGGCGCGGGTGGTTGGCGGATTTGGTCATGCGCGTTCTCAATTGAGTTCGAAGCCGACCTGGCCCATCGGCATCGCAGCTTTGCGGCCGTCGGGCAGCGTGGTCACGGCGGCGGCGGGCGCCGGCGCCGGGATGCTCGGCGGCTGCGTCTGCGGGCCGTTCATCTGGCCGTTCAGGATCATGTCGGCGTCGGTCGGCGTTTGCAGTCCGTCGTTGGGCGTCGCCATCGGACCGTTGACCGGTTTGACGAGATAGGGCGTCACCAGGATCACCAGTTCGCTTTCGTTACGCTGGAACGCCTCCGACCGGAACAACTGGCCGAGGACCGGGATGTCGCCGAGCCACGGGAACTTGTTGAGGTTCTGCGTCATGTTGTTCTGGATCAGGCCGCCGATCGCGAAGGTCTGGCCGCTGCCCAGCTCGACGGTCGTCTCGGCGCGCCGCGTCGATAGACCGGGCACCGAAACGCCAGCGACCGTGATGGCAGTGGAGTTGTCGATCTGGCTGACCTCGGGCTCGACGTGCAGGCTGATCCGGCCGCTGTTCAAGATCGTGGCGACGAACGACAGGCTGACGCCGAATTTCTTGTAATCGATGGTGACGACGGCGCTGCCGCCGGTGCCGGATTGCGGCACGGGGACCGGGAATTCGCCGCCGGCGAGGAAGCTCGCCTTCTGGCCCGACACCGCCGTCAAGTTGGGTTCAGCCAGGATGGTGACCAAACCTTGATCTTCGAGCGCCGAAATCAAGCCGTTGATGCTCTGATGGCCGAACCGGGCGCCGCCGAAAATGTTGCCGACCGTTTGGCTGCCCTGGATCGACGTCGCCTGCGTGTTGAAGCCGTTCACCGTGCTTCCGGGCAGCGCCGGCACGACCTTCGTCACCGTGGAATTGGCGATGACGCTGGTTCCGGCGGTCACCAGGCCGAAGGCCACGGCGCCATTGTTGCTGATGTTTTGCCAATCGATGCCGAACTGCTTCTCGACGCTGCGCGAAACCTCGGCGACGCGCACATGCAGGTTCACCTGATTGGGCGCGACCAGCTGCATCTTGTTGACCAGCTGCTTCGGATCGGGAACGTAGCGCGCGGCGATCTGGCGGATGTCGTCGCCTTCGGCGGGTGACTTGACCGGCCCTTCGAGCACGATTGAATTGTCCACCGGCCGGGCTTCGACCTTGGTGCCGGGCACCAGCTGATCGAGGGCGCGTTGCAGGTCGCTGGCATCGGCGTGCACGACGATCGGGCTGTTGATCAGGACGTTGTCCTCTTTGTCGAGCGCGAACAACGTGGTTGAGCCGGCGGCCTTGCCGACGAGATAGATGATGGTCGGCGATTTAACCTGGATGTCGGCGATGGTGGGATCGGCGACGAAAATATTTCCCGCCGGCCGCTCGAGGCGCAGGATGACGCCCTTGCCACTGGCGAGCGAGATCACCTGTCCATTCGGCGCGATGATCTGCGGTCCGGCAAAGGCCACGGCCGGCGCCAGTGCTAGGCTGAGCGACATCACGAACGCGAGCGCCTGGATTGCGCGCACGACGAATCGGTTATGGCTGCGACGCAGGATCATTTGCCCACCGCCCGTCCGGCCGCACCGATGGCTTTTGCCGTGGCGGCTCCGGCGGCGCCGACCGCCGAGCTCGGCGGCGCGGCCGCCGACGGCGCGGAGGCCGTCTCGACGGCGCGGCCGCCGCTGAATTCGACCGACGATTTGCTCGTGCCGCGAATCACGTCGACCTGATCGGACGCGCTCGACGAGCCTGCGGTCCGGTGATGCGCGAAGGGAATCTCGACCGCGTCGGTGTCCCAGGTGAGCGTCGGCTGATGCGGCGCCGCGTCGTTCTCAGCGGTGCCGACGCTACGCAACGTCATCGCCAGCTTGCCCATTTCAGGCAGCAGCACGACGACCTCGGCTTGTTTCGGCGTCACTTCGAGCGTGGCGGTGCGCGCCAGCGGCGCGTCATGCGCCTGGTCGTTGATCTTCTGGTCGATGGCGAGCACGCGAATGTCCTGCAAGACGGTCTCGGACATGCGGCGCGACTGTGCATTCTTGTCGGTGGACGGGACATCCATCGTCAGGATCAGATCGACGCGGTCGCCCGGCATCGCCAAGCCAGACAGGCCGGCGCCGCTTTGCAGCGGCACGGTGATGGCGCGGTAACCCGGCGTGACGATCGCGGCGAGGAAGCCGCGGTCGCCTTTCTCGACGATGCGCAGATCGGTGATCGGTTCGCCCGGCGCGATGCCGCTCTTCGCCACCGAGCCGACGATCGTCGAGAGGTTGATCGTGCCCTTGACCATGTAGGACTTGGACACGTCGTTGTCCGGCCAGCTTTGCCAGGCGAGATCCTCGGTGCGGATGAAGTGGCCTGCGGGGAGTGCCTTGGCCGCGACCAGGATCATCTTGGGCGGCGGTGGTGCCGCCATCTGCGCCACGGGCGCGGCAGCCTCGGTGCGGACGTGCTCGACCCACGCGCGCACGACCAGCGCGGTGACCAGGGACAGCACCATGGCGGTCGCCAGCAGCAGCAATCGGCGGGGCGGCAGTGTTGCGAACATCGCGCGGTCGGTCCTCTCAGCGTCCATCCCGGCCGGTACCGTCTGGACCGTTACGAACGGTCGTCGGCGGGCGGGTTTTAAGTGAATCGATTTTGGCGAACTCTGGTTAATACCCGGTGAAAACCACGCGGAATCCGCGCCTTAGGCCAACAGACATGGCGGCTGACCTATTGGGCGGCGACGGCTTCGGGCGCCTTGTCGGCCGCGGCCTGACTGGTTGGCCGGGCCGCCGGCGCGGCGAAATGGACGCCCATCAGGGCCGTGCGGTCGGCGGCATCGCTGCGGTCGCTGGCGGCATTGCGATAGGCGGCGAGTTCGCTGTCCAAGGCGGCGCGATCGGTGTCGCTGGTGATCACGTGCTGCGCCTTGTCCATGTCGCCGTGCGCGGCTTCGATGAAGGCGAGGTTGCGGCGATAACGCGGTTCGGCGTTCGGCAAGGCGACGAGCGCGGTCAGGGTCTTGACGGCGCCGTCGTAATCGCCCGACAGGAACTGGGCCATCGCCAAATTGTTGAGCAATCCCTTGTGCTCAGGCGTAATCGCGAGGCCGGCCCGGTAATTCTTGATCGCGACATCGTATTGGCCCATCGAGCTATAGGCGACCCCGATCGCGCTGAACAGCGCGGGATCGTCCTTGCGGGTTTCGAGCGCGATGTTGAATTCGTCAATCGCCGCCTGTGGCGAGCCGCGCACCAGCATCAGCTCGCCCATGCGGAAGGCCGCTTCCGAATCGTTCGGCTTGAGCACCTGGACCAGGTGATAGGCCTCGTAAGCCTGGGTGTACTGGCCAAGCGCGATATCGACCTGACCCAGCCGCAGCAAAGGCGCCGGCGAATTCGGATCGTCGCTGTGCGCCTGCCGGTAGAAGGCGGCGGCCGCGGCGTTGTCGCCCTTGGCGACGGCTTCGTCGCCACGCTCGAGCGCCGGTTTCGATGCCTCCGCGTCCTTGTGAATGGCTTCGGTTTGCGCGGCGGCGATTTTCTCCGCGGTTGCCGTTTCCTTTTCGCCGACGCTGGCGCACCCCGACAACGCCAAGGCGCAGGCGGCCGCCAGCATGACAATCCACAGGGCGTCGATACCGCGCGCGATGCGCATAGGCGCGGCGACGGCGGTAATCTTGGAACGCAACACGGTTATCCCCTCGCACACTGACGGGAATGGTTAGCGGGAGTGTCGCGCCTTGTGGTTAAGTATCAGTGAAGTCAGCAATTTAACCGTGACACCGGCAAAAACGCCGACGCGGTACCATTGCGGCGTCAATCGTACCGTCACTCGAAATGTATTTACGATAAAAGCACTATGTATTTGATTCTATTTTATTTGTGATGCCGCGCAATCGATCTATATTTGCCTAATCGTCTGTTAACGGAGCGCCGTCTTGACCGCCTTCCTTCGCCGTCTCGCCGCCGACGAATCCGGCGTCACCGCGATCGAGTACAGCTTGATTTGCGCCTTGATGGGCCTGGTCGTGGTCACGAACCTGCGCGACGTCGGGACCGCGCTCAACGCCACGTTCACGACGCTCGCGAACGCGCTCGGCCGCTAGACGAAACAAAACACTTATCGCCGCGAACGATGGCGGCACCGATCGCGCCTCCGAGACGGCCGGCGCGATCAACGCCTTGATCTCGGCGCGCTGAACGTCAGCGCACAATGCGCGCTTCGACCTCGGCACAGAGATAGTGATAAAGGCAGATGTGAACCTGCTGGATGAACGGCGTATCGGTCGCCGGCACCGCCAGCAGGATATCGGCTTTGGGCGCGAGCTTGCCGCCACCCGCGCCGGTCAGCGCCACCACCGTCATTCCTTTCTGGTGCGCCGTCTCGGCGGCGGCGATCACGTTCTTCGAATTGCCGCTGGTCGACAGTGCCAGCAGCACGCCGCCGGCCTCGCCAAACGCCTCGACCTGGCGGGCGAATGCGCCGTCGTAGCTATAGTCGTTGCTCCAGGCGGTGACGACGGCCGGATCGGCCACCAGCGCCATCGCCTTGAGCGCGCGGCGTTCCTTCTTGTAGCGGCCGACCAACTCGCCGGCGATGTGCATCGCATCGGCCGCCGACCCGCCGTTGCCGCAAATCAGCAGTGGCTTCTGGGATGCCAGCGCCGTGTGGATGACGTCGATCGCCCGCGCGACCTGGGCCTCGTCGAGTGCGGCCGCGGCGGCGGCAAGGACGTCGCGCGACGCGTCGAGATAAGATCTGATTCCACCCATGATCCCCGCCGCGTATATGGCATGACCCGGCGCACGCATAAAGCGCCGATTTGCCGCGCGTCGGCGCGAGTGCTGCATTGCGGCGGGTGCGCTTCAGGGCATCCGCCGAACCGGGCTACCATAAGGGTTGCCCGACAACCGGAACGGGTTCGGTTCGGCCCAGGAGAGACCACACCATGACGCAATGGGTTCGGTTCGAGCGCGACGGCCGCATCGGTTTCGGCACGCTCGATGGCGACACGATCGCGGTTCACGGCGGTGACATGTTCGCCGGCGCGAAGCCGACCGGCGAAACCGTCAAACGCAGCGCGGTCAAGCTGTTGGCGCCGTGCGAGCCGTCGAAGATGGTCTGCCTGTGGAACAACTTCCATCAGCTCGCCGCCAAGAATAATTTTTCGGTGCCGCCCGATCCGCTTTACTTCCTCAAGGCCAACAACGCGTTTTGCGGTCCCGACACGCCGATCGAGCGGCCCAAATCCTATTCCGGCCGGATCGTCTACGAAGGCGAGCTCGGCGTTGTCATTGGCAAGAAGTGCTCGATGGTGAGCGAGGCCGAAGCGCCCGGCTATATCTTCGGCTACACCTGCGTCAACGACGTCACCGCCGTCGATCTGTTGAAGAAGGATCCGTCCTTCGACCAATGGGTCCGCGCCAAGAGCTTCGATACCTTCGGGCCTTTTGGTCCCGTGATTACAACGGGCGTCGATCCGATGAAGCTCAACGTCCGCACCATCCTCAACAACAAGGAAGTGCAGAATTATCCGGTTGCGGACATGTTCTTTCCGCCGGCGAAGCTGGTGGCGATGGTATCGCGCGACATGACGCTCATGCCGGGCGACATCATTTCCTGCGGCACGTCGCTCGGCGCCGGCGTGATGCCCGGAGCGCACAATATCATCGACGTGGTGATCGACGGCGTCGGTAGCTTGCGCAATCCGTTCGACCAGATCGTTCCGAGCCCCTATCTGCTCAAGGAAGCGCCCAAGCCGATGCGCATTTGTGTCGTCGGCGCCGGCGCAATCGGCGGCCTGATCGCAGCCAAGCTCGCGCTCGCCGGCAATCCGGTCACGGTCGTCGATATCGGGCCCCATCTGGCCGCCATCAAGGCAAACGGCATCAAGCTCGAATGGGAAACCGGCAAGACCGAAATCGCCAAGGTCACGGCGGTTGACAACGTGGCCGACGCCGGCAAGCAAGAACTCGTCATCCTCGCCGTCAAGGCGCATCACCTCGAAGAGGCGGTCAGGGACATCGATCACGTGCTCGACGCCGACACCGCAATCCTGACCGTGCAGAACGGCCTGCCGTGGTGGTACTTCCAGCGCCTCGGCGGCAAGTACGATGGCCGCAAGCTCGACAGCCTCGATCCGACCGGCGTGCTGACGAAGAAGGTCGATCCCAACCGGTTGATCGGTTGCGTCGTCTATCCGGCGGCGGCCGTGACGGCGCCGGGCGTCGTGCATCGTGTCGAAGGCGACCGCTTTCCGGTCGGCGAGCTCGACGGCAAGGACACCGAACGCGTCAAGCGGCTGCACGACGTGCTCACCAAGGCCGGTCTCAAGTCGCGCGTGCTCAAGGACATCCGCGCCGAAATCTGGCTCAAGGCCTGGGGCAATCTGTCGTTCAATCCGATCAGTGCGTTGACGCACGCGACGCTGGTCGACATTTGCCGCTTCCCGGAGACGCGCCATCTGGCGGCGCGGATGATGGAAGAGGCCGAGACCATCGCCAAAAAGCTCGGCGTCATCTTCCGGGTCTCGATCGAAAAGCGCATCGAGGGCGCCGAAAGCGTCGGCGCGCACAAGACCTCGATGTTGCAGGATGTCGAGGCTGGCCGCGCGCTCGAGACCGAGGCGTTGATCGGCTCGATCCTCGAAATGGCGCGCATCACCGAGACGCCGACGCCGGCGATCGAATCGGTCTATGCCTTGGTCAAGCTGTTGAACAAGGTGATGGTGACCGGGAGCGTCGCCGTCGTCGAAAAGCCGTCGGACGGCGTCAAGGCGGCTTAGCGCGGCGCCGGACTCACGCCGCGGCGGATCAGGTCGGCGGCGCGTTCGGCCAGCAGCAGCGTCGGCAGGTTGGTGTTGGCGCTTGGAATACGCGGCATGATCGAGGCGTCGACGACGCGCAAGCCCTGTACGCCATAGACCCGGCATTCCGCGTCGACGACGGCACGCGGGTCGTCGGCGCGGCCGATGGCGCAGGTGCCGGCTGGATGGAACATCGGCGCGGCGGCGGCGAGGATTTCCTCCGGCGATAGCGGCGCATGACGCCTTCCGTCGGCCACCATGCGTCCGGGTGCAACGGCGCGGCTGATCGCCAATCGCCGCAGCGCGGCCGGTCCGTCGATGATCGCCGACGCTAGCATGGCCTTCGTACGGCCGATGGCGCCGCGACTGTTGAAGCGGTGCAACGGCGGGTCTTTCGGCAGCAGATAGAGTTCGCGATAGGTCTGCCGCACCGCTGGATCGACAAGGAGTCGTTCGGCGAACCGTCCGGCGGTGACCAGCCGCGCGGCATCGCGTTCATCCGACAGCAGCCGGAACGAAACTCGCGGCGCCGCATCCGGATCGGCCGAGCCGAGCGCGACGGTGCCGCGCGACATCGGTGCGTACAAGGCCGCCGCGACGATGCCGATACGGGCGCCGAACGCGCGCGCGCTGACGCGTCCGATCGCGCACAGCAACAGATCGCCGGCCGGACAATCGGCATAGCCGGACGATAGCCGCAAGCCGGCCACGGCATAGTGTCGGCCGCCACGCGGCACGCCCGTACCCGGATTGAGGGTCAGCGCGAAGTGAATGAAAACGTGGTTCTGAAGATTTTGTCCGACGCCGGCGCGATCCGCGATCGGCCGGACGCCGATCCGCGCCAGAGACGCGGCCGGTCCGATGCCGGCGCGCAGCAACAGTGCCGGCGACTGGATGCCGCCTGCCGACACGATCACTTCGCGGGCCGCCAGCCGCCGCCGCGCGCCACGCTGTTCGACCTCGACGCCACCGACACGCGTGCCATCGACCGTCAAACCGACAACCCGCGTCTCGGCCAGAATTGTCAGATTGCGCCGCTGTCGCACCGCCGCGGTCAGATAGCAACGCGCGCTGCCAGCGCGTTCGCCGGCTTGGTGGTTGAGAGGCATGGCGAAGAATCCGTCGGCCGCCACCGTGTTGATGTCGTCATGAAACGGCAAGCCACGCGTTGCCGCGGCGTGCTCCATCGCGCGCGCGAAACCGGGCCACTCGTCCCGGGCGAGGCGTCGGATTCCGGGCGGCGTCGTCGCGTTGCCAATCTCGGTCCCGTCCACGCGATTGATGCGCTGGAAAAACGGCGACAGGTCTGCCCAGCTCCAGCCCGTCGCGCCCGCCTGCGCCCAGCCGTCATAGTCGCTCGGCAAGCCGCGCAGCGCCCACATGCCCATGACGCTCGAGCCGCCGCCCATGACGCGCGCTTGCGTGAACGGTCGCGGCGGCGTGCCGTCGACCATGCTGGCTTCGAGGCCGGGCCAGAAATAATCCGGGTTGAAATACGCGCTTGGAAAGACGTCACGGATGTCGGCGGGGACGGCGCCGGGCGGCGTATCGGGCCCGGCTTCGATCAGCACGACGCGGCAGGCCGGATCTTCCGATAGGCGCGCCGCCAAGACCGCCCCGGCCGTGCCGCCGCCGACGATGATGAAATCCGCCTGCTTCACGCGTCACCGTCCTGCCGCGCGATCTTACGCGCCCCCGCGCCATTCTTGCATACGTTCGCGGAGCCGCCGATCGCGATCGTTTACGGCACGGTCAACGCGCAACCGGAATCGGCGGCGCGCCGGTTATTACGGGCGGAAGGGCGGCGGCGGCACGTGGCAAAGCCGCTGAGCGACAACTAGCGGAGCGCGCTTCTTGCCGTTGCCTGCCACATCTGAACCGCAAGCACATGCAGCGCGATCTGCTGGTAACTCGCGCGTTGCGCGGCGGTAAGATGTTGGTCGACGTTGCCAATCACGAAATGCATGGTCGGCAACGGTTCGACATTGCGGTATCGTAAGTGGTGCATGCGCCGCCGAGCAATCTCGATTTCGTCGCTCGAGACGGCGTTCGCCGCACGCGGCACGACGGTGACGCGAGCGCCGGATGGACGTGCCCCAATGTTCGTTTTTGGCGCGTTGACGACGACGTTTCGCGGGCCTTGGTCCATGTGCTCCTCCAATCGATTTGTTGCGGCAGGTTTGACGAGCCTTCACTGGTTCAAAGGGTTTAGCGGCAGCCGGAGCCAAGCCTGAATTTCCACCTTCAGCGCATTGATCGCCTCGGCCGCCAGCGGGACCAAAACGTCCTGGCCTTCCAGGGACTCAAAGCGAATGGTTGGCCAGTCCCATGTCCCGTTGCCGAACGAGACCACCCCCTTCATGCGCGGAAGCAGAAACGGTCCTGTTCCCTGAAGATCCACCATCCGAGCGAAAGGAACCGGCGCCGACGACATGACAGGTTCTCCTCTTCATCTGGGGTCGAGAAAATACGCGTCTCGCCACGTTTCATTTCCAACCTGCGGCGCATGGTCCGTGCGCCTGGCGTACGCGCCGTACAATCGCGATTGCGCGCTGTGGAGACCCACGCCGCCTGGCGATCTCGGCTCGATGCTGCACCGACGAATGCCCATGGCGAATCCCTTCAGGCGATGAGCCGATCAGACGCGGGACACGCGACAACCACTGGTGCGCTCGTTGCCCATCTGTTGCCATCGCCTGCTGTTGTCATAAGGCTGCGGGCGACCACTTATCCAGCGCGCGTCCGGTTTAATCCCTCTGCTTGATTCGTTGGCGCCGGCAAATCAATCGCGCAGCATTCGTAGTCAAAGGCGGCCGACGTTTGCGTCGCCGATTTCAACTTTTTCTCCGACACCGCCGCGCATGATTTGCGAATGCGCACGGGATATCGCGCCGCGGATTCCGACGGTCACTGAATTCGTCGTTCGATTGTTGCGGCCGTGAATCAATCTTCGTCGCCGGCCTGCTTGGCGGTCGCGGGGCTTTCGTCAACGGCAGTCAACAACCCAACCACGAACGCGTTGGCATACCACCGAATGCGGCCGGATCAGGCCGAACGATTAGCGGTCACAAGTGTGTTACCACTTGGAGTAGCGCCAAACGGGAACTCCTCGGGATGGTGGTCAGTTGCTATAAGGAGTAAGTTAGAGAGCGTTGAAGGTCCAAACGGCGGGTGTTTGGCATCTCGGCAATGTGACTCATACCATCGGATGCAATTCACCGTATTTGGTCGATACGGACGCATACAACCGCGAGGCGACGGGTGTTGCCAGTTTGGCGATGCGGAGCATTTGATTTTTATCGCCCCTTCCGGCGGCCGCGATGTGTCCGCGTCCGGCCGGTGCGAGTGAAACGCAACAGCAGCGAAGTCCGGTCCGTCATATCGGGCCCAGGATTCGAAACAAATCGGCCGTTACGACGGATCAAACGGCCGTCGCAACTCTGCGTTGCACGCATGCCCTTTTCGGTGGATCGCCATCCCCCAAAGTATGAATATAATGGCGGATACGGCGGGGTCGCCGGTGCAGTTGACATACGTCAGTGTGAGGCGATGGAACTGTGCCCATGATACGAAAAATCCAAATCGAACTCGTCTGCGAAATAAATCGCATGAAGAGAGCGCGCGATGACTCGGAGGATTCCAATTCGACCGTGATTGCATTTGGCGGCAATCGCCGAGCGATTGGATGGCGAGCATATAAAGGGGGGACAAATGGGACCGGCAGCGGCTTTTGAAAAGCAGTCGAGCTTCAACGCGCTGACGCGTGAAGCCGGAGGAGCACGGTGTTGGAAAGTAATCGAGCGGAACCTGAGCGTGATATCGAAGTCGCCGTAATTACCGAGCACACGCTGACGCGGGAAGGTATCAGGTCCTTCTTCGCGGGTTCGAGATACAAGATACGGCATGAGGTGAGTTCAATCAGCAAGGCCATCGAGTTGGCCGACGAGCATTGCGACTTGATCTTTATTGGCTCGCGGCTCGATGAAGAGATGGTTCTGCCAATAAAAGCGTTACGGCAGGTTTATCCGCACAGCCGCATCGTCTTCTATGCGCAAAGGGTGCAACTGGCGCGCAGTTTGTTGATCGACAGTTTCGGCGCGAATCTGGATGGATGCCTTTTGTCCGACTCCTCGCTCGAGGTGCTGCGCCAATCCCTCGACTTGGTCATGATGGGTGAAAACGTCTTCCCGTTTAGCCTGCTGCTCACGACCTTTCCGAGCGAAGGCGACGTCGCCGAAGGCACGCATGCATCCAATGGTCCCATGTTCTCGGATCGCGAGCGGCAAGTGCTCAACTTCCTCGGCGATGGGCGCTCGAACAAGTTCATCGCCCGCGAGCTTCAGCTCTCGGAGGCGACGATCAAGGTCCATATTAAAACGCTGCTTCGGAAAATCGGCTGCACCAATCGGACACAAGCGGCCATTTGGGTCACCCGGCAAGGCACGATGTGGTCGGGGGAGGAAGAGGAGCACCGTGATCGCATCGGCGACACCGCGGTCACGCTGCTTTTCCTCCTCAGCGTTGCTACCAGTTTCGTGCCGGTGTCTTGACCGGCGCTTCCGTGAGGTAATAGTCGATCAAAGCGTGACCGGCCTGTGAATCCCAGGGCGCCGCGCCCGCCAGAATGCCGCGTGCGTGTCCGGCACGGTCGATGATGAACGACGTTGGAACCGCGCTGATTGCACAATTGTGCAAATCCTGCCCCGTCGGATCGAGATAAACGCCAAGATTCCGCAGCCCGTGCGAGGCGAGAAAATCGCTCACCGCCTGAACCCTGCGGGCATCGGTGCAGACGGCAAGCACGGCGAAGCTGGAATCCGAAAAATGCGTTTGCAGGCGATCGAGGTCGGGCATTTCGGCAAGGCAAGGCGCGCACCACGTCGCCCAGAAATTCAAAAGCACGATCCGTCCAGCCATGTCGGAGAGATTGCGCCGCTTGCCGGTGACATCCTCGATCACGATGGGCGGCAGGATTTGCGGCCGGTCAAACGGGTAATAATCGCCGATATAACCGGTCAGTGATGGCACCGTCCCGGTAAGGTGTGCCGCGCGGACCGAGCCGGATCCGGCGGCGACCACGGCGGCCGCGCCGATCGTCATCGCCGCACGGCGCGTTATCGGATCGTCCATCGTGACTCCCGGACTGCTTTGTCAATCGGCGCAACGACGGCACCCTGGGTCGCTGTCCACGCTGGCCGACCGTGTGCGGCTTTACACGAACCGCCGGCGCACTTTATGACGGTAATGCATGCTGTCGAAATGGACGGCCGTTGTCGCATTGGTTGCGGTTGGCGTCGCCGGTTCGGGTTGTACATCGGCGTCGACACCGGTCGCATATCAGGATCCCGTCCCGTACTGCGCCGCGGTTGGGTCGATTGACCATCCGGATGGGCGGTACGACGGACCGGCCTCCCCCGAATGGATAGCCGATGCGGTAACGCGAGCTTTGCACCTGGGTCCTGCGGTCACGGCCAAAATGGCCTTGCCGGTCGCTTGGCGTTGCGTTGATGGATCGGTTGCGGCTTGCAGCTTCGGGCTCGGCATGCCGTGTGACGCAAAAGCCGACGACACGAGCCACGTGCCGACGAAGGACATCCTGGATTTTTGTCGAGCGTTCCCCGAGGTCGACCAACCGTTGCCAAGCATGAGCGGACCTCCCTCGATCTACGCGTGGGGTTGCCGCGCCGGATGGCCGCATATCATCGGCCTGCGGGGCGACATCGATACCGAGGGATATCCCCGGCGCTATTGGCTGCGGGTCACTCCGGGTCCGTCGTTTTCTGCATAGCTTGATCTGGCGCCGCACAACGTGTCGAACTGCGGCGGCAGCCGTAAGCCCGCGCGCCGTGCCACCTGTTCGAGCGTGTCGCCGACGTGAACCGCGCTGCTGCGGCCGTCCATGCAGAAATAGTGGCGGCCGTGAAGGACACCGAGCATAAGCCTGGAATGTTTCTCGTCCGAGAGCCGCGCCTCGAAGTAATCGCAGAAGAGGTCGCTTGCGCGGCAGATCGACTGCCAGTGTCCGACATAGGTCATCACGACCGCGATTTCGCGAACCAGCTCGATGTCCGCCGCTGTCAGGCCGTTCGCTGGCAGAGTGAGGTCTCTAGGCATGGCGGTTCAAGCTCCGCCTTTGCAACATTGGCGCTGCCGGCAACTCGGCGCGGAAGCATGCGCCGACGGCGAGTTGCGGTGCCAGGTAAAGCGCCAAGGCGGCAACCTCGTCATCGCACAGCAGCTCGGCGAAGACGCTCACCAGCGCGAAATAATCTCGGTCCGTCGCCATTCGCCGGCGGTTGACGTTGGCGATCAGCGTGCGAAATAGGGTGGAAGCCACGAGGCGCGAGCCGTTGATCGGATCGGCCACAGCCCCCGATCGACCGTTCTGGTCGGCCGCAAATCGGGATTGGACGCGCATGGCTCAGCCTCCCCTGCCTGGCTTGGTCGCTGACACATGACACGGAGCAAAAAGCAGGCCAAAAGCGCGCAACAATCTGACACGGGCGATCCGACGCTCGGTGTAGTGCGCGTGCGGTCGCCGTACATGACGACAAATGCGCGCAGCCTGTCGGCGATGATCGAAGGAACGCGATGAATCCCGCCTGACCGGTCGAAAGACTTTTCGCGCGCGCATCCGAATTTCGATCGACGAAGCGTACGGACGCCTCTCGTGCGAAGGTGGAAACTGTCACCGTCGCGTGACATCGATGTTCCAGATTCGAGACAGGCTCACTCCGGATGATCTGTTTGGCTGAGCCGTCGCAGTGCTTTCGGCGAAAAAGAATCCTGATTCGCGGCCACGAATTTTCCACAGTCGCGCCGTCGACGGAAATTGGCACGCGATGTGCGTAGTCGACTGCGAGGGCCCTTGCGCACGCGGGCGTAGGCCTAAACGACATCAACGGTAAGGTTATGGCTTCTCTCGGTTGCCAGATCGCATCGGCCCCAACCCGGCGTTGGCCCCCGGCTCACGCTTGGTCACGCCGTGCCAGCCTGGCGGCGATGTCGCTCGTTGCCGGGCTGGCCGGCGCGCTGGGAATGGTGGCGGTTGCCGCCGCTGCGCCGCGCACGGATACGGGCGGTGTATCGGGCGTTGTTGTCGGCGCGCCAATTCAAATCGCGGCCGCATACGGCCTTGGTCCGAGCGTCAGTCACGACGAAATGGCCGCGCCAGCAGGCTCCGGCCTGATCAACCTCATCGAGGCGTTGACCAAGGTGCTGCCAACCGCCGGGCCAGGCGCAAGGATCAATCCGGTGGGCGGTGAGATCGTCGGCGATCGGATTCTGGCAAGCGACGCCGCGGAAGGCGCCAACACGTCACTCCGTTATCTGTGTCCGGACCGGCTTTATCGGAGCGATAACGCCTGGAGCAACCACGTCAACGCCAACTGCGAGAACGGGGCCGCCGACATCTTGCCGCGAGACACGGTGCCGACCCTCGTATTCGCCAAGCTCGGCCCGGTTCCGCCGTCGTCGCCGCCACCGGGCGGTTCGCCGATTCCGCTGCCGTGCGGCGGAACGGCGCTTTCGTTTTACACGAGTTCGGTCACGAACTCGGTCTCGAGCAATACGCGGGTTTCGAACACCACGATTCACTGACGCGAGGTGATGCGAAAATGCTTGCGGTACGCGGGAGTGAGCAAATGTCGCTACGGCGATCGACGATTAGTCCAGTGCCCATCGCATCTCCGCGTCCGACGCGGGTGGCGGTGATCTCGCCGGCGCCACTCGAGCGCGAGGGCTTGAAGCTCGTGCTCGCCGATGCAGGCTTCGTCGTCACGATCGAAGCGGCCGATCTTGCGGCCATTGCGCCGGTGCTTTCGGACGACGCCATGCCCGAGCTCTTCGTGATCGACGTGCCAGCCGACAGCAATCCCGACCAATGGCGCGGACAACTCGGCACGTTGCGGCAACGGTTTGCGCGCGCGCGGATCGTCCTGCTATCGAGTCGGTTGACGCCCGATTGGTGGCTGATCTGCTCGCAAATGGATCTCGACGGCTATCTCTCGAAGATCAGCCGGCCTCAAGTGTTTAAGCGGCAGCTCGATCTGATTCTCGCCGGCGAGCGCATATTTCCCTTCGAGATGTTCCAGGAATCGACCGCGGCGAAGACCATGTCGACGGTGACCGAGCGCCGCGCTGTCACGCTGTCACAGCTCGACGAGCAGATCCTGCGTCACCTTTTGGCCGGACACTCCAACCGGACAATCGCGGCGCAGTTGCGGGTGACAGAGTCGACCATCAAGGCGCGGATGAAGTTCGTCTTCCAAAGGATTCACGCCAGTAACCGCACCCAGGCCGCGATCTGGGCATTGAAGCACGGCGTGAAGCCGATCACCGACGTCGTCTGAATTTTTGCGCCGCATTCTGGCGCAACCATCCGTCGAAAATTCCTGTCTGACCCGGTGACCGATTGCGCGCGCAATCGGTGCGCCGAATTGCATCGGCGGTCTGGTGTCACGGTGTCACACCGCATGTCACACGCGTCTCAACGCTGGAACACGTTTCGCGTCTCGCCGCGGCGCGGCGTGTGCCGAACGCCGCAGAAATCCATCGCTTCTTGCCGTCATCGGGCGTGGCACGCGTCTTGCGATTGAGATCGTGCCGGAAGGACTCCCGGGGCGCGACACCACGCGAGATTCGACGGCTTTTTTGGTCGGTCGCTAGACCGAAACCCTAACGCAAGGAGATCAGTAATGAAGAAGCATCTTCTGGTTGCGGCTTCGGCCCTTCTCGTGGGTCTGAGCTTCGGTAGTTACGCATACGCACATGATGGCGAAGGCGACGGCGGCGACAACTCGTTCCTGAATGCCAGCACCGCGGTTGCGGCGACGGTCCAGGCGGGTGAAGTCGAAGACAATTTCGCCAAAGGCACCGTTGGCAGCAATGACACCGGCACCATCGGCGGCACGGGCCTCATCAACGTGCAGCAGAACAATGGCGCGAACAGCCAGCTTCAGGACGCCAACACGCTCGGCGCGGTCCTGGATAGCTGCGGCTGCTCCACCAACACTGCTGACATCACTGCCAACACCGCGCTCGCGGTGAGCGTGCAGGTCGGCTCGGTTGAAGACAACAAGTCGATCGGTGCAGAGGCGAAGGTGAAGTCGGGCAGCGAGAAGGACACGGCTAGCGTCGAAGCCTCAGGCTCCGAGAAGGGCGGCGGCCATCATGACGAGTATGGTAGCGGCGGCGGCCACTCCGAGGAGTTCTCGTTCGAGGGTGAGTTCTCGCACGAGAAGACCTGGAGCGAGGCCTCGGCTCCGGTTGGTTCGACCAACTTCATCGCCGGCGTTTCCGGCACTGGTCTGATCAACGTCAGCCAGAACAACGGCAACAACTCGCTGTTGCAGTCGTCCAACACGGTCGCGGCGGTCATCCACAGCGGCAAGTAACGGCTTGACTTGAATGGTGCGTCCCCAGGGTTCCCCGACCCTGGGGACCACGTTCAAGAAAGTTCGAATAAGGAGAGAAGACCCATGAAGACGGTCCAAGCGGTTTCTTCTTTCGTGCTGGCGGCGGTTCTGGTGGCGGCAAGCTTCACGACGGTCCCGGTGCGGGCCGAGGAACTCGGTTCAATTCTCGGCAACGGCCAGAGCGTCGGCGCCAACGATCTCGCGGCGCAACGCGGCGGCACGGCCGGCGATCAAGCGATCGACGCCAGCCAGCTTGCCACGGTGAACGGCGTCAACATCGGCGCCAACATGAGCTCGAACAGTTTCGGCGGCTTCGGCAATGCCACGGGTATCGCGACGGCGGTGCAGAACACCGGCAACAACGTGGCAGTTCAGACTGAGATCGTAGTCAACATCAGCCTGCACTGAAAACGGTGCTGGAGATAAACGCGCGGAGACGATGATGGGCGGCAGGCGGTTTGGATTCACCCACGCGCTCGGCGCGGCGGGGCTCGCCGTCCTCATTGGCGTCGGTGGCGGGCCGCGGCCGGCTTGGGCTGGCGAGCTGAGCTATAGCGATACCGGTGGCACCTATCACGTCCATCTGACGACGCTTCAGGAGCTCAAGTTCCGCTCCGTCATCCGTCAGCAATACGATTTCAGCTGCGGCTCGGCCGCGCTCGCCACGTTGTTGTCCTATCACTACAACATGCCGACGAAGGAAACGGCCGTCTTCGCCGACATGTGGGAGCATGGCGACAAGGCGAAGATCAAGCGTGAGGGCTTCTCCATGCTTGACATGCAGCAATACCTCGCGCGCCGCAACATTCCGTCGAACGGCTTCCGCTCGTCGCTCGATCGTCTCGTCAAGGCGAATGTGCCCGCGCTTGTGCTGGTGAACCGCGAAGGCTACCTGCACTTCGTCATCGTCGAAGGTATCCGCGACGGTCGCGTGCTGTTGGCGGATCCCGCGTCCGGCACCCGCGCGATGTCGACTGAGGATTTCCAGAAACACTGGAACGGAATCTTCTTCGTCGTTCTCGACCACATCCAGGAAGCCCGCGCGACGTTCAATCGTGATTCGGATTGGGACGTCCAGCCGCGGGCGCCGATGGACGCGGCCCGTGGCATGACGAACTTGGCGACATTCATGCTCTCGCTGCCAGGACGTAACACCTTTTAGGCCAACGTTCAGAGACTAGGGGATCCCAGATATGGAACAGACCGCGCGTCGCAGCTACCTCAGGTCCAAGCGTACAGGCCGGATGGAAGTGAGCGCGGTTGTCTTGGGTGTCGTCTTAGTGGGGGTAGGCGCGCCCATCGTGATTGCGCCATCCATTGCGTTTGCCAAGGAGTCGCGCGAGATGTTGGTTGCGTTCGCCGACGAGCCCGTCCTGTCCGCGACCGAACTCGACAAGCAGCGCGGCGGCTTCTTTCTTCCGAACGGCGCGATGGTCAATTTCGGCGTCGAAGTTCAGCAGTTCATCGACAACACGCTCCAAAACGCGCTGAGCGTCAGCGGGATCCAGAACAACTTCACCGTGACGCAGACCACGCCAAGCGGGACGACGACGGAAAACATTTCCCAGCTGCCGGCGAACGGCTTCAGCGTCACGACTACCGGCAACGGCGGCCAAACCAAGCTGGTGACGAACATAACCAACGGCGCGATCCAGACGCTGGTGCAGAACTCAGCGAGTGACCACAGCATTCAGACCGTCACGACGATCAACGTCGCCACGCAGGGCTTCCAGAAGGCGTTGCAGAACGTTACGACCAATTTCCAGATCATGAACACCATTCACATGAACAACTGGACGCACCACTGAACGAGAACAGATGATGGATGGAAGGCAACGCATAAAAATCCGGATCGAGCGCTATACGGCGTTGGATTACGGCGTTGCGATCCTGTTGCTGTTGCTGACGCTCGTCGTCGCTGGGGTCCGGCCCGCGCACGCCGGCGACGCCAACGGGACGATCGAGCTCGCATTCGATTTGCCGGCGGTTGCGCCGGCACACAACGGGGCTGCCCTGCCGGAAGGCATGCCGGCGATCGAGCCCGTGTCGCAAAACGTCCTGGCGATGCAGCGTGGATCCGGCGCCGAATTCGCTCTGCCCTTGTTGCCGGCGGCGCAGTCACAATCCGGCATCGTCCTTTGGGACGAGATGAAGCCGCCGCAGAACCCGTCGGTTTCCGCGCCGGGCGGCCAATCCGTCAATCAGATCAATATCCAGTTTCGCTAGGTTCGGTTGCGCCCGCCCCGGCGCCGCAGGTGGGAACACGCGCTCGTATTACGTCAGTAATACGGACATGATGTTGCGCGTGGCATACCACGCGATGGCAAAGGCCAAAATGCGGGGTTTTCCGAAGACAGCCGGCGTTCGTCCGGATTGCAACACTGACCGATAGTCCGCGCCACCGAGGTGGATTCAGCTTGCTGCGCTTTTTCGGCGTGTGATCTAGTGACACAGGGCCGTCAGGATCCTGCGGACTGCGGGCTGTTTTTGGCCGGACGGAGGGGGTAATGCGGGTATCAGCATGCGTTTCCGCGGCATGTGCGATGTTGCTGGCGGGGGCCAGCGCCGCGATCGCCGGTGACGTCGCTCCATCCCCAACGGGAAGCCTCGATCAGCTCGAGCAGCAACTTCAACAGCAGCAGCAACGTCTCGACGACGCCCAGCACAAGCTCGACGACCAGCTGAAGCAACTCAAGGCGCAAGAAGACCAATTGCGCCAGCAGCAACAGCAGATCAATGCTCTGAAGACGGCGGTTCTGCAGGCGCCGCCGGCCACGGCGGCCGCTGGCACGCCGGCGGTGAGCAATGCTTTTTTCCAATTGCCGCGCTCGGTCTTCATGCCGGAAGGCCGCGCCCTCACGGTGCCGTCGATGTCCCAGACGGCGCAGGGCGACCAGACGCAAACGCCGGGGACGTCGGCGCCCGTCACCCGGACCGAACCGGAGACCAGGCCTGAAATCACCAACGCCAGTATTGCCTCGCAGGGCGGCGTTCTGACGCCGAAAGGCGTGTTCTCGTTCGAGCCGAGCCTTCAATACCAATACTCCTCGAACAACCAGATCCTGATCGAGGGCTTGACGATCGTTCCCGGCATCACCATCGGCTCACAGAGCGTCCGGCAATTGGTTGACCGCATGTGGACCGCGACGCTCGGCGGTCGCTACGGCATCACCGACCGTCTGGAAGCCGAAGTCGAGGTGCCCTACGTCTATCGCGCCGACGACACCACGCTCCAGCCGCTGACCGCGAACGGCACCGTCGTGCAGACGTCGGCCTACGGCCACGATCTTGGCGACATCCAGTTCGGCGCTCACTACCAGATCAATGATGGCAGTGGCGGCTGGCCCTATTTCGTCGCCAACATCCTGGCCAAATCGACGACCGGCAAGAGCCCATTCGATGTGCCGGTGGACTTCAACACCGGTATTCCGACGCAACTGCCGACCGGCACCGGATTCTGGGCGATTCAGCCGAGTTTGACAGCGATCTATCCGTCCGATCCGGTCGTGTTCTTCGGCAATCTCAAATACATCTACAACGTCGGCGATACAGTCACGCTGCAGGCCGTGAGTCCCAGTGTCGGCGGGACCGGCGCGGCCCAGCGGGTCAACCTCAAGCCCGGCGACGGCATCGGCGCCGCGTTTGGCATGGGTTTCGGCATCAACGACAAGGCGTCGTTCAGTCTGGCCTATGAAGAAACCTATCTGTTTGCAACGACCCAGAACGGCGTGAATATTCCGGGTTCGACCTCTGACATCGGCGATTTCGATCTCGGATTCTCGTATCAGCTCAGCCAGCGGACGTCGGTCAACCTGGGCATCCAGATCGGCGCGACCAAAGCGGCGCCGGACGCAGCGGTCATCCTGCGCATTCCGGTCAAGTTCGACCTGTTCTAGCCACTGGGCCGCCAGGCTTGAGGCGGCCGGCAAATGACGGACCGCTCGCACGTTCGGGTAATACCGCTGCGTGTTGTCTCGCGCGCCGCCGCGTGGTCGCATGTCCAGTTATGAAGCGGCAAAAGGCGATCTCTGCGGTCCGCGCCGGCGGCCACTGACGCGGATCGAGCAGAAATTCAGTAACGTCACAGATCGGTAACTCTTCATCGCGGTCGCATCCGACGATGTCGACACGCGTCAGCCCGTCGGCATCGCGAAATCGATCGGCTCGTGCTTGCCGTGTTACCTGCGGCGCATACGCCGCTATGTGGCCGCGCATAGTGTATTTTTCGTGAACAATAGTTAAGTGAGACAACGATTTATCCCACGGGACTGTCGCACCAGATATTCGTGCTACCCGCGTGGGTACCGGCTGTGCCTTGAATACTGCGCGCATTGGCCTCTCGGGTTATTCCTCTGCCTTTGTCTCGAATCCGATGCACCGTCGCAATTTCGTGCATGCGTGGGCAATCTGGTGACCAAACCGGTGCCTCGACACGAAGCACCGCCAAAAACCAAGGGGGCTTCCCGCGCATGCTGTCTAATCAAGTGGCGGCGATTCAACCAAACGCCGGCGATGCTCCCAATGTTGACGAAATCGGCCGCATCGGTGCGGCCGGACTTTCCAAGTTTCTTTTCGAATTGTGCGCGTACGATCCCGCGCTGCGGAAGCGGGTGCACGACTTGATTTCAACCGGCGCGCACGTCCAACCGGCCGCTCGCACGGGATCGGGCGGCAAGGACGGCGAGGAATTCTCGGGCTATATGGTCGGCGCTAGCCCGGCAATGATGCGGACTTTCGATTCGATCCGGCGGTTCGCCGCGTCGAACGCGCCGGTGCTGATCACCGGCGAGAGCGGCACGGGCAAGGAGTTGGTCGCGCGCGCGATGCACGAGCGGTCGGCCTGGAAGAACGGACCCTTTGTCGCGATCAACTGCGGCGCGATTCCGACCACGCTGATTAGCTCCGAGCTCTTCGGCTATGAGAAAGGTGCATTCACCGGCGCGGCCACGCGCAGGATCGGACGCATTGAATCGGCAGAAAACGGCACGGTCTTCCTCGATGAAATCGGCGATCTGCCGCTGGAAACGCAGGTCCATCTGCTTCGGTTTCTTCAGGAAAAGACGATTGAGCGCGTCGGCAGCTGCAAGCCGATCACGATCAACACCCGCGTCATCGCCGCGACGAACATCAACCTGCACCAAGCCGTCGCCGAGCGGCGGTTCCGCGAGGATCTGTATTACCGGCTGAATGTGTTGACTCTCGCCCTACCGCCGTTGCGCGAACGCGGTGACGATGTTCGGTTGCTGACGAAATTTTTCCTTCAGCGCTTCGCCGATGAGCTGGGCCGGCCGGACCTTGTGCTGTCGCCGGCTGCGGAGGCCTGCATCGCCAGCTACGCGTGGCCGGGCAATGTGCGTGAGCTTATCGCGTGCGTTCGGCGCGCCGCCGTCATGGCCGACGGGTCCGTCATCGAGGTGGCGGATCTTGGGCTGATCCACACGCCAAAGGTGTCGGACGGCGACAATCAGGATCTATTAAAGGCGCGGGCGGAAACGGAAGTGCAGCTGGTCAGGCAGACGCTGGAACGCAATCGGTTCAACATCAAGCGATCGGCAAAAGACCTGCACATCTCGCGCATGACGCTCTATCGGCTCATTCAGAAGCACGACATCGCGATCGATCGCACGCCCGGCCTACGCTCGGCATCGCCTAGCGTGGATCGTAGTCATGCGTGACGATCGCTAACACCGCCGCCGCCGGGGGATTGCTTTGATGCGGCGGAGAGCTGTGATGGCCGTCCGCGGGCAGCGCCTCCCTCGCGACTGCTCCCATGAGCGGACCATCCCCGCTGCCGGCATGCCCCCCGCGTGCCGGCAGCAATTTTTCGGCGGGCGATCGTTATCGGGGGTGCGCCGTGCCTGACACGTTGATCAACCCCGGCGCCGGTCGAGAAATATCTGACGCTTACGATCACGCGCGCCGCTGCATGCTCGCGAAACATCGATCGATGCCGTAGAAAAAACCCGCGACGATCGTGTCGCCGCGGGTATGAAGTTGGATAACCGGAGTGTTGGGACGACTCTGTAATCGCCGATTTCACCGCTGGCGTATAGGCCTCAAAAGTAGATTGCGCTGACGCCGGAAGGATACCGTCCGGTGCGGAAGGGCCGCCCGAAATCGTCATACGCGCCATGCGCGACAGCGGATTCCACAACGTCGGTTGTTGGACGGAGTTTGATCTGTTTCGCTGTTACGTCGGCCACAAGGCGCGCGACAAACGCAGCCGGCCACGGCCGTGGTAGACGTGGTGCCGACGCGCGGGTTCGAACCGCGGACCTACTATTACGAAACATTTGGGATGGTGAGAGCACCGCGGCGATCCTCACCCATTTGGTTCCGGGCTTTCCGCGGTCATCCACGGTTGTCTGCGGTTGTCCAGACGCGGGGACCAAACACTCAACGGCGGTTTGTATAGCTAGGAGGTGCGCGTGCAGCGTATCACCGGTTATACGTGTTGGCGTGGAGCTTAAGACTCCAACGTGGTCGAACGTGAACGAGGTGGGCGAGCGCAGAGGAAAAACCCCACGGCTCTCGCACGCTGCGTTGCGGTCCGTTGTCTGTCCGGGCTACCGGAAAGGCGCGGGGAGCCTTTTCCACGTTGCGAGGATGTGTGGTCGCATCCGAGTCCATGTTTCTCGACCGCCGCTGCGGTACGGAACTTGCGGCTGGCCTCGGCGAAGTGCTCCGACAAGGACCTCATTATAAACTTCCTAGTACATCCACCAGGGCGTCGGTCCTGGCCCGTAATAGGGTCCATACCAGCGAGGGCCATAGTCATAGCGCCTCGCGAGGTCCTCGCGCTGCAAGCAGTTCGCGAATTCATTAGTTCCGCGCTGGAAGCCGTAACCGGCGCAGGCCTGTTCGTCGGCGAGACGAATCTGTTCTGGCGTGGCGCATCCGGCAAGTCCTGTCGCGATAACAACAACGAGCGCGGCCATTAGCGCGTGCGTAACGCTCGGCGGGTTTTCTAACTTAGAGTTCCTGATCTCAGCTCGATGCCCGGTGAGCATGGAGGCAGATCGGATGGCACGCACCATCGGTTCCTCTCACTTCTCACCCCCTCGGTCATCCGCAACTGTCACAACTGGTCTTGTCGGCGTTCACATCGCCTCGGTTCAAGTGAACGACGGCGGACAGCGCGGTAACACGCCCACCTTAGCCGCGGCCGCTGAGGATTTCGAATCACAATGCGGAGATGGATAACGACATTCTTCTTAGTTCACATGACACGATCGATATCACCTGACGCTTGGCCGCCGACGATCAGTCTATTCACAGCATCCTCCGCCAAGTTGCCATCGCATGAACTGCGGAAGGAAACGACGTGGCGGTGAAGTTGTCGAAATGCCACACCACGCCCGACATCGAACAGCTCATTCAAAAAACATTAAGCTCGTAACGTGGCTGCAACGGCACCGTCATGGATGCTGGTTAGCGTCCCGCCTCACGTTTGCGTGAGTTGAAACGGGCCTGAAATGGTCGGGACCCGTGGGGGCCGACTATTGAGTCGTGTCTCCCTCGCGCAGGCGAAAAAAAGACCGGGGGACAAAAATGGTCACGAACTGCGCGAATGCTCCGTCGGCACATCAACCGGCGGCGAAGAATCTTGCAATCTGGGAAAGCCGCCGCGGTGTATTTATGGCACCTCCGGCAACACCGTTCAGCTGCGCGAAGCGACGGAAATTGCGGCTCCTGTTGCTTGCCAGTTGCTCTTGCCTGGCTCTCGCGATTGCAGCCACAAGCGCTATCGCACAACCGACGAACGCGGCGCCCCAGAGTCCGGTCGCAACAACCAGCAAAGGCGTTCTGACGGGGACTGTTCGCAATCAGGCAGACCGCCTGCCGGTACCAGGCGCGTCGGTGGAGATTTCGGGTCCGAAAAGTGCCGTTGTTAGCACCGGCAGCGACGGCTCCTTCAAGTTCCCGGATCTTCCCTCGGGTGCTTACAAGTTGACGGTGAAGGCCGGCGGCCAGCAGGTCGAGCGCGACATCGCAATCGAAGCCGGCAAACCAGCCACCGCAGACATTAGTGTCGCGGCGCTGTCGGCTGCCGAAGAGGTCGTCGTGCTCGGGCAGCGCGCTCAGATCGATGTCGCCCGGCAGGCGCAAGAGCAAGCGCCGAACCTGATCAACATTCAGCCCCTGGAAGAGATCCAAAAACTGCCGGATATCAGTCTCGCCGAAGCAGTGCGTCGAATTCCCGGCGTTTCGGCGGAGACCGACGAGGGCGAAAACCGTTACATCAACATCCGCGGCTGCGACGCGGAGCTGAACAACACCACCTACGACGGCGTTCAACTGCTGCCGACCAACAATGCGTCGCCAACCGCCGCCTACCGCGCGATGGCGCTCGACTCGCTGCCGATCGGCTTTATCGGCTCGGTCAAGGTGACCAAGTCGAACACGCCGGAAATGGACGCGGAAGCGCTTTGCGGCACGATCGACATCACTTCGCGAACGGCGCCACAAAACGGCAAACCCTTCATCTTCGGCGATTTCGGCAGCGGGTGGGAGCCGTCGCGCAACACGCCGGTCGGCGATTTCTCGGTCACCGGCGGCGGCACCAAGGGCCCCCTTTCGGTGGTTGTCACCGTCAGCGGTCACGAGAACTGGCGCGGCATCGACGACGTAGAGCCGGCGTATACCAATGCCGCCGGATCGCCGTATTACGCCATCAACGATATCCAGCAACGCGACTACGAATTGCACCGCGCTCGCCACGGTGAATCCGTCGATATCGGCTTTCAGCCGGATAAGGACAATCGTTGGTATCTGCGCGGCTTCGACGCGGGCTACACCGAGTGGTACCAGCGACAGTTTATGGAATTCAAGCCGACTGGCACTCCCACGGTGCTGGCGAACGGCCAGTTCCAGGACACGACGTCTTTGTTCAAATCGCTCCGCGACGAACGGGAAACCTCGACCGAACGCCTGGTCATGGCCGGCGGGAAGCACACGGTGCTAACCGACGCAACGTTCGACTATCACGCCGCCTATGTGTCGGGCGATTGGATCAAACCTTACGATTACAATTCGGAATTCGCCTACACAAATCCAAATACAGGCACGAATACCGCGAATATCACCTACGGCCTGAACGGCGCTGGCCATACGCCGCTCTACTCGATCACGGGCGCCCCGGGTTATCTCGATCCGCACAACTACACACTCGACGCCTTCAACAACAGCAAGGCGCACAACTACGACAACATGACGACGCTTGCCGCCAACCTGAAATATCCGCTGCATTGGGACGCATGGCAGAAGTATGCGAACCTGAATGCCGAGGACGAAAGTGTCAAATTCGGCAGCCAAGCGACCTTCCGGCACAAAGTGCTCGCGGCGCAGCCGTATACTTACGGCAACCTGCCCGCGCTTTCGCTCGCATCAGCCTCGGCCGGCGGTAACGAAACCTATTACGGCGGCCAGTACCAGAACGGCGTCGACATCATACCGGGATACGTACAAAACGTTCTCGGGTATACGACGACTCCGACAGCTGGCGACATCAACAGCGGTCAGCAGCAATGGTTCAACGCCCACGAGAACATCTACGCTTCGTATCTCCAATACGAAGCAACGTTCGGCCGGCTGGGAATCCTCACCGGATTTCGCGTCGAAAAGACGTATGACCATTCGGACGCGTACCAGGCCGGCAAGGATACGTCCGGCAACTTTTTCGCTTTCGGGGTCACAGCCCGTCATACCTATGCCAACGTCTTTCCCAGTTTGCAGGCGCGGTATGAGCTCGAACCGAAACTACTGCTGCGCGCCGCCTATTCGACGACGATTGCCCGGCCCGGCTTCAATCAGATGAGTCCTTCGCTGGCTGTCGACCTTGGTGCTCCCTCGGCAACGGTTGGCAATCCCGATCTGAAGCCCGCAACCGCCAACAACTTCGACGTGGGCGTCGAACGCTACCTTCCGGGCGGCGGAATCATGTCGGTGGACGGATTCGATAAGGAGATTTCAAACTATATCATTCCGATCGCGACCGGTCAGACTCTAACCTTCAATGGCAGCTGCGCAGGTTGCGTCGGCGGAGCGAACATACCGGTTAACACGTTCAAGAATGCATCGTCTTCGTATGCGCGCGGTTTCGAAGTCAATCTATGGGGGCACTTCCCTGGTCTGCCGGGAATCCTCAATGGCTTGGGCGCCGGCGCCAACTACACCTACGTGTATTCGAGCGTCGAAAGCCGTCCCCACAACCACACCTTGCTTCCAGAGTCCTCCCCGCATACGGCCAACGCGTCGCTGTTCTATGACAGACACGGTCTGCACCTTGATGCGGCGGTCTATTATGTATCGGCAGATATCTTCACTTTCGGCACCGACGCGACCAGCGATATCTACAACGCCGCTCGCCTGTCCATGGATGTCGGCGCCAGTTATAGCTTCATGGACCACTGGACGGCTTATTTCGATGCCAAGAACCTTCTGGACACGCCACACATGTTCTACGAGGGCAATCCGCACCGCCCGATCCAGCGTGAGTTTTATGGGCAAACCTTCCTGGCTGGATTTCGCTTCAACTACTGACCTCTGTCCCGCTTCAGCGAGGAGCGAGATCACAGGATCGGGAGGCAGCGCACGGCGAGTGGCATGAACGTTGAGCCGCAACGGGGATAAGCGGGCAAGGCCAGCGGGTGGTGTTTGTCGGTGTTGCGCTCGCGCGAGGCGAGGGGTTTCGAGCGGCTCTTGACCAGCGGCCGTTGTTCCACTCCGCCCCACCCGGCGTCACCGAGCTTGGCTTTGCCGTCGCATGCGGTGATCGAAGCGAATCGATTACACCCTCAGCCGATACTGTCGCGCAGCTGATCGATGCGCGATCGGGAAAACATCGTGAGAGCACGGGTTCCGGTTACCGCGCACAGTACGAAACCAAACTTACACGAAAGAGTCATCGAACTTTGGCATGGTCGAGCCTCGTATGAGGAGCGGTATCGGGACGATGGTGGCGGCCGAAACAGTACGGCAACCGTCGACGGCGCGCGTCGTCGGCTTCGGTCTTGTCGTGCTACTGCATGCCGCTCTTGTCTATGCGCTGATGACCGGCTTGGCGTACCGCGTCGTTCGGGTTTTGCCGGTGCCCATCGTGGCAAAAATCATCACGCAAGAATCGCCGCCACAGACCACGCCTCCGCCGCCACCTGCGTCATTCAAACCGCCGCCGACCCCGTTCGTTCCGCCTCCTGAGGTGCAGATCGCGAAACCGCCGCCGGCACCGACGAGCACCGCGATTACGAACGTGACCGCGGTACGCCCGCCGACACCCACGCCCGCGCCCCAGGTGGTTAGGACGCTTCCGCACGTCGATCTGGCCTCGAGCGACACGCCCGACTATCCGGCAGATTCGCGCCGCCTTGGCGAGGAGGGCAGCGTGCTGCTGCAAGTTCTGGTCGATCCGAGCGGTCGGGCAGTCGATGCCAAAGTTGTGCAGTCGAGCGGGTTCCCGCGGCTCGATCAGGCCGCTATCGAAGGCGTCAAAAAAGATTACCGCTTCGTTCCGGGTGCGATTGACGGCAAGCCCCAACCGATGTGGTTGACCTTCAGGTTCGTGTGGAAACTTCAACAATAGAACAATAGGCAGAAACATGCGTGGCCACTTTTGCAAGCTGTTCATCGTTTTTCTCGTGACGGCCATGTCCTGCGCGACGGCTGTATCGGGTGCGGTCGCGCAGGCGCCTGCATCGCCTCAAGGGCAGGCGATAGCGCCGGCGGCGGCATCGTCGACGGATCTCACCGCGACCGCGTCGCCGACACTGGCAGACCCTGGAACAGCACCGTCATCCTCGGCGATGACGCAAGCAGCGGAGCAAACCGTCGAAAATCCATATAGCCTAACGGCATTGTGGGCGAGCGGCGATTTCATCGCCCGTAGCACGATCATCATCCTGGCGATCATGTCGATGGGTAGCTGGTATGTGATGATCACTAAGTTTGTGGAACAGGCGCAATTGCTGCGTCAGGCGCAGGAAGCCAGCCGGTCGTTCTCCAAAGCTGGCAGCTTGCGTGATTTGGCGGAGCACCTCGGTAAGCGCAGCGCCTTCCGCATGGTCGCCGAAAGCGGATTGAATGCTGCGGAACATTATGAAGGTAACCTGGCGGACCAGATCGACCGCCCTAATTGGATCACGCTGCAGTTGCAGCGCCCAGTCGACTCTATCAATAACGGGTTGCAGGCCGGCCTTTCGGTGCTCGCGACTGTGGGCTCGACGGCCCCTTTTGTCGGCCTGTTCGGCACGGTCTGGGGTATCTACCACGCACTGACGGCCATCGGCATTGCCGGTCAGGCGAGCATCGACAAGGTAGCGGGGCCAGTTGGCGAAGCCCTCATCATGACGGCGATCGGCCTTGCCGTCGCCGTGCCGGCGGTCCTTGGCTACAACTGGATGGTTCGCCGGAATAAAGTCGCGATGGATCGTGTGCGAAACTTCGCCGGTGATCTGCTCGCGCTGCTCATTGGCGGCGGCCGCTCGACTCCTAAACCGGTCGCTCTGAGAGCTTGAGTGTGGCAACGAACGGTGGGTTGCGGGCCGATGACCAAGAGGAATCGCTGACCGCATCGATTAACACGACGCCGCTCGTCGACGTCATGCTGGTGCTGTTGATAATTTTCTTGATCACCATTCCAGTCGTTACCCACACCATACCGGTGGCATTGCCGCACGAAGTCAACCGGCCGACGACGACAAAACCCGACGACGTCATCATCGCCGTCGACAAGGACGGGAATATTTACTGGAACGATAGCAAAATTGCCGATAACGCCGCTCTGCTGGCGAAGCTCAAGGCGCAGGCCACCGCGAATCCGCAGCCAGAGGTGCATATCCGAGCCGACCGCAACGTGCTCTACGAGTTCGTCGGGCGCGTCGTTGTCGACTGCCAGCGTGCGGGGATCGAACGCGTGGCCTTCATCACTGAGCCACAGGGCGGCAGCCCGAATACGGCGGAGTAGCGCGCAATGGCAATGAATCTCGGCAGTGCCGGCGGCGACGACGAGGTGATGGTCGACATCAACACCACGCCGCTGATCGACGTGATGCTGGTCCTGCTCATCATGCTGATCATTACGATCCCGATGCAGACGCACGCGGTGAAGCTCGATATGCCGCAAGTCAATTCGCCACCGCCGATCGTGAAGCCTCAAGTCGTCGATCTCGTCATCGACTTTGACGGCACGATGACCTGGAATGGAATGCTCGTATCAAACCGGTCCGCTCTCGAGGAAGATCTACGCAGTGCGGCGCAGCAGGATCCGCAACCGGAGATTCACCTCGCACCGAACAAGCTCGTCAAATACTCGTATGTTGCGATGGTGCTGGCGGCAGCTCAGCGCCTTGGCGTCATGAAGATAGGTCTTGTCGGCAATGAGCAGTTCGCCGAATGAATACGTGGATCCGGGGCGCGACTGCGGCGGCGGTCGCCGTCATATGTGGAATCGGGGCATGTGTGGCGTTCGCCGCACCATCTGACCATACGGTCCGCGAACAGATCGGCAAGCCATTGCAGCAGGCCGAACAACTCCTGCGGGAGAAACAGTATCGAAAAGCGCTCGATCTCCTCAAGGCAGCGGATGCGGTCAGCGGAAAGTCGCCTTACGAAACCTATGCCATCGAGGAGATTACGGCGGTCGCGAAAATTGACGCCGGTGATTATGGCGGCGCGGTCCAGGCGCTGAAAACCGTTATCGCCACCAACGTCCTGCCCGACGACGAAACGCTGAAGCGCCGTCTCTCAATCGTGCAGCTCGAATATCAAATGAAGGATTACCCCGGCACGGTCGCAGCCGCGGAAAGCTATTATCAACATGGCGGCACAGGCGTGGATGCACGCCGCCTAATGGCGCAGTCCTACTACCTTGAGAACGACTATTCAGACGCAGCCAAGGTGATCGGAGCGGTGCTCGATGCCGAGGCGCACTCAGGACAGCCGCCTGACGAAGCGCTGCTCCTGTCGCTCGCCGGAAGCGATTACAAGATGAAGGACTGGCACGGCTACATCGGTGCGCTTGAGCGGCTTGTTGTTAGTCATCCCAAGCACGAATATTGGGTCGACGTTTGCCAAGCTGTGGAGCAACAGCCGGGCTTTGCCCCGCGCCTCCGGCTGGACCTCGACCGACTGCGCGCCTCGGTCGGCGCAATGGACACCGCAGAACAATTTGTCACCGCAGCCGAACTTGCTCTTACTCTCGGGTTTCCGGGAGATGCCAAGTCGTTCCTCCAGCGGGGCTATGCCGCAGGGGTTCTCGGCAAGGGAAAGGACGCAGCCCGGGAGAAGCGGCTTGTCGACCTCGCGGAGCGGCAGTCGGCGGAGGATCTGCAAAGTCTTTCTGCCCAGGCCCAAGAGGCAAATGCCTCGAACAATGGGCAGGCGATTGAGAAGCTCGGCGAAGCATATGCGAGTTACCGCCAATACGATCTAGCGGCACAGGCTCTCACTAGCAGTTTAAAAGAACGCGAACTCAAGAATCCTGAAGATGCCAAGCTTCATCTTGGCGTCGCTTATCTCGCCGCGGATCGAACAGTTCAGGCTAAAGAAATCCTGAGCCGCGTGAGAGGTGCCGATGGAACCGAAGACCTGGCACAGTTGTGGCTCATCAAGAGAGCACAGCACTAATCGGTAACAGCGGACGTAATCCGCGACGCCGCAACGCTGCCGTCATACCTCTGACTTATGGACCTACGCCGGACCTGTATCACCAAATTCGGCGAGACCGGCGCCAGCGACGACGAGCTCGTCTCAGTGAGCGGCCACCAGGACCACCAAATGCTCAACATCTACTCGCTGAGAAGCTACAAAAAGGCGCTCACTGCGATGAAGGCCCGGTGAGCGAACCGCGCGAACAAAAAAGCGGCTGCCGACGACCAAGCGGTGGACGCAGCGTGAACGCGGGGACCAAACGCTTTCGCGCAGAGGACCAAATAATGGTGCCGACGCGCGGGTTCGAACCGCGGACCTACTGATTACGAATCAGTTGCTCTACCGCTGAGCTACGTCGGCATCCAAGGGCGGCAAGGCGGCCGAACCTACAACCGCGCGGCGCGGGGCGTCAATCGGCGCTCCGGTCATGAGCGGCGGCAGCACCGTCGCCGCGACGTCGCCGTGGCCCGGCCGCAGCCGCCAAACCAGCTGATCGAAGCTGCGGCAGCGCGAGCACAGCGGCGTCCAGGTCGCGGTCTCGAAGCCGCAGGCATTGCACGCATAGGCCGGGTCGGGCGACGAGGCCCGTGTGGCGCGCTCCAGCCATGGCCGCGTGCGGCTGCCGTCCGCGTGCTCCGCCTCCTCGAGCGATGCCATCAGCCGGTAGAGTCGCGGCGGCGCGTCGGCTTGGTCGATGCCGGCCTCGGTCAGATGGCGTCGCGCTTCGCCCCACAGACGTGCCTTGATCGCCGCCTCGATGAGCGCGACGCGTCCTTCGATGTGATCAGGCTTCAAATCGTGCAGCCGTTCGAACCGTCTGATGCGTGCTAACGGCGCTTCGTCCGCATAGAGCGCGTCATAGGCCGCGGTCAGCATCGGATGCGGCGCCACCTGCCAGCCGGCTTCGATCGCCTTGCGCGCGCGCCGCGCACTGCCGTCGGCGGCCAGCAGGTTCGCGTACCACGCGGTCGCTGGCGCGAAGCCGGGATCGGCGTGATGCGCCTGGCCCGCCAGCTTCAGCGCTTCGCCGCCGCGGCCGGCCGCCTGCGCTGCCAGTCCGCGCTCGTAGAGAATGGCGGCGCGATGGTGGCGGCCGTCGCTAGGCGCAATCGCGCCGCGTCGCAGCGCCTCGACCAGCCGTCCTTCGGCCGCCTCCCAGCGTCCGGCACGCGCTTCGAGCTCGACGAGCGCCCGTTGCACCCATCCGGTGCGCGGCCGAAGCGCGCGGGCGCGCTCGGCCAGCTTGAGCGCGACGCCATCCTCGCCGCGCGCCAAGGCCTGCACGATCAGGCCGCGCAAACCGAGAAATTCGGTTTCAGGTTCGGCCAACATAGCAGTGAAATAGTCGCGTGCCGCCGCAGTATCGCCTTTGAGTTGCGCCGCCTGCGCCGCCAGCAGGCGCGTCAGCGGCGGCTCGTCGAGTAGCGCGTTGGCGCGGCGCGCACAGCGTTCGGCTTCGTCCGGGTCGCCGGCGGCCACCGCCGCCATGCCATAGGTCAGCGCACGGTAGCCTTCGCGCCGCCGGCGTTCGCGCCGGGCACGGACGAAGTTGCGCGGCGCTGCCACGAGCCGACGCAACAGCGCGAGGCTCCAGCCGAAGGCGAAGACGGCGAGCGCAGCGGCCAAAACCAGCGCCGCCACCGACGTGTCGATGCGCCAGCCGTGCCAGACGACGGTGACGGCACCCGGCCGGTCGGCCAGATAGACCGCGGCGCTGACGACAGCGGTGATCGCGACCAGCGCGACGAGAACGCGCCTCACGGCGTCTGCGGTACCGGCTTGGCCGGCGTGTTGGCCGATGCGGCCAGCGCCGGCACGACCTGCTGCAGCGCCGCGGTGACGACCGCTTCGGCATCGAGCCGGCGATGTGCGGCCGCCAGCCAAGTTTGCGCTGCGTCGCGCGTGGGCGTCGGCGCCGATTCGATCGCGCCGACGGCGCCGGCAAGGTCGCCCTGGGCAAGCTCGTTACGCGCGGCGTCGATCGCGGCGATGGTCGGATCCGGCGGTGTCGTGCTGTCGCCGACGCGGCGCACGACCACCAGGCTCGCGAGCTTCGCCCAGAAGCGCTTGGTCCAGCCCTCGTTCGCCGGCGCCGCCGGCGTCGCCAGCAGCATGGCCGGCGCGGTGGCGGCATTGAATCGCGCCGCCAACGCCGCCGTGCTCGGAATGCCGGTCGCGGCCTGTGGCTCGAGCGTCAGCAGCTTTGCGCCGATGTCGTGCGGTGCCAGCGTTTCGGCCGCTTTAAGTTCATCGGGGAACGGCCGCGAGGTCGCCACCGCTGCCGAAAGCTGGCTCAGCGCCAGGAACAGCATGCGCTCGGGATTATCGCTGGTATGCGCCAGGCGGTCTTGCAGCGCGGCGATGCGCTCGGCATTGCCGTTGACCGCCGATTGCAGCTGTTGCGTCGCGGCGTCGAGGCGCTTGATCGTGTCGGCGAATTGGCCCGTGTCGGGCGACGCCTGCTTCACCTGTTTTTCGAGCGCATCGAGCCGCACGAAAATCTGCGCGTTGGCGCTTTGCGCGTCGCGCAGCGCCTGCACCTCGGATTCGACGCTGGCCAACTGGTTGACGAAAATCTGGTGCGCGGTGTCGTCGGCCGGTTTGGCCCATGGCAGCACCCGGGCCAGCGGCGGCGCCCAATAAGGCGACGTGCCGGTCAGGCCGAGCACCAGCGCCAACGCCAGGACAAGTCCGGCGATCACCGCGACACGCCGGCGCCGGCGGCGCCGCACGTTGGCGTCGGCAGCATCGATCACCGGCAATTCGCTCACGGTGACAGCCTCATGTCCGTTGTTCCTTATCTCCCGTACGCGCCGCCGGCAACGCCCGGTCGAGCGCCGCAAGCAGCGCCGGTTCGTTCGGCGCGGCGGCCACTTCGATACAGCGCCACGTTAGCGGACCAAGCGCCGCCGCCACCGCCGGACTCAGCACAACCGCCGCGATCATCGCGGCACGGCCGTCAATCCTGGCCGCGCGCGCGAGCGTAACAAAGGTTTCGGCGGTGCGGGGAGAGAAAAAGATCGCGGTACCGACCGCGCCGGCGGCGATCGCGTCACGCGACTCGGCGGTGAGGTGCGCGGCGGCAACGGCTTCGTAAAGCCGCAACCGGCGCACCGTGAATCCGGCGCGCGCCAGTTCGCCGGCAAGGTCGCCGGCGACCGCACTCGCCGCCGCATGGATCAGCGCGCCCGACGCGGGATCGAGGCGCTGTGCCGCCAGCGCCGCCAGCGCGTGGACGTCGCCGCCGGCGCTCTCGATCCGGGCAAAGCCCGCCACCTGAGCCGCCCGGGCGGTGGCGTCGCCGACGGTAAATGCCGGCAAATCGCGCCGCGGCGAGATTTTGGCAAAAGCGCGGACGCCGTTGGCGCTGGTGAAGAGCGCTGCCTGCGCACCCGGCAGTGCCGCGGTCAGCGTGGCCGGCGCATCGCGCGCCAGTTCGATCGACAGCAGCGGTTCAAGCAGCGGCTCGAGGCCGCGCGCGCGTAGCGCCACCGTCAGGCCGGCGGCGTCCTCGCGCGGCCGGGTCACCAGCACTTTCATGTGAAGAAATCGGGACCGCCACGGGCCTTGAGCTCGGCGCCGGCGTCGCGACCGAGCGCGGCTGCGTCAGCGGCGGCACCGTCGCGCCGCGTGCGGTGGAGCTTGCTTCCATCTGGACTGACGATGGCGGCGTCGAGGGTCAGCCGGCCGTTCGCGATGGTCGCGAGCGCGGCAATCGGCGTGCGGCACGAGCCGTCGAGCGCCGCCAGGAACGCGCGTTCGGCGTCGGCGCAGGTCGCCGTCTCGGCATGATCGAGCGGCGCCAGCAGGTCGCGTGCGCGCGCATCGTCGTTTCGGATCTCGACCGCCAGGATGCCTTGCGCCGGCGCCGACAGCATCTCGTTCGGCGTCAGCGTCGCCGTGATCTTGTCGGCAAGGCCCAGCCGCTTCAGGCCGGCGACGGCGAGGATCGTGGCATCGGCGTCGCCGCTGGCCAGCTTGGCGAGCCGCGTGCCGACGTTGCCGCGCAGCGGCACGATCGTGAGGTCGGGTCGCGCGTGCAACGCCAGCGCCTTGCGCCGCAGTGACGAGGTGCCGAGCCGGGCGCCCTTGGCCAGCGCCGTCAGCGAACCGGCGCGTGGCGACAGCAACGCGTCGCGTGGATCCTCGCGCGGCAGACAAGCGGCGATCGCAAGGCCGTTCGGCAGCGTCGCCAGCATGTCCTTCATCGAATGGATGGCGACGTCGATGCGCCGGCCGAGCAGTGCGTCCTCGATCTCCTTGGTGAACAGGTCCTTGCCGCCTTCCTCGGCCAGCGGCCGTTCGCCGGCGCGGTCGCCGCTGGTGCGGATGGCGACGATGTCGATCGCGCCGGGTGAGGCCAGCGGCGCATGCGCCGCGGCTAGGCGGCGCTTGAGCTCGTCCGCCTGCGCCAGCGCCAAGGGGCTGCCGCGCGTGCCGATACGCAGAAGAGGTGAGGCCATGCCTTGTTCTTAGGCGGAAGGCGGCGGCAAGGGAAGGTGCTATGGTCCGCGCCATGCTGGTCCTGGGCATCGAAACCAGTTGCGACGAAACCGCGGCCGCGGTGGTCGAGAATTCCGGCGCCCTCGACAAGCGCATTCGGTCGAGCCTCGTGCTGTCGCAGCTCGCCGAACACCGCCCCTATGGCGGCGTCGTGCCCGAGATCGCCGCGCGCGCACATTTGGACCATCTCGACGGCTTGATATCGGGTGCACTCGCTGCCGCGGGCGTCGGCTTGGGCGATCTCGGCGGCGTCGCCGCCACCGGCGGGCCCGGACTGATCGGCGGCGTCATGGTCGGTGTGATGGAAGCGAAGGCGATCGCCTATGCGCGCGCGCTGCCGTTCGTCGCCGTCAATCATCTCGAAGGTCATGCGTTGTCCGCGCGGCTGACCGACGACGTGGCTTTTCCTTATCTCCTGCTGCTGGTTTCGGGCGGCCATTGCCAGTTGCTGGCGGTCGAAGGCGTCGGCAGCTATCGCCGCCTCGGCACGACGATCGACGACGCGGCCGGCGAATGTTTCGACAAAGGGGCCAAGCTGCTCAGTCTTGGGTATCCAGGCGGTCCGGCGATCGAGCAGGCGGCGCGTGGCGGCGATGCGGCACGCTTTCCGTTGCCGCGGCCGATGATCGGCAGGCCGGGATGCAACTTCTCGTTCTCGGGCTTGAAGACCGCGCTGGCCGAGACGGTGCGGCGCGCGGGGCCGCTCGACGACCGCGCGCGCGCCGATCTGGCAGCGGCGTTGCAGGCGGCGATCGTCGATTGTCTGCTCGACCGCGCGGCGCAGGCAGCGGCGGGCTTCACGGCGCGCCACGGCGGCGGGCATGCGCTGGTGGCGGCCGGCGGTGTCGCCGCCAATGCTGTGTTGCGGCCACGCCTGACGCAACTTGCCGCCGAATGGAATCTGCGCTTCGTCGTGCCGCCGCCGGCGCTGTGCACCGACAATGCGGCGATGATCGCGTGGGCCGGCATCGAACGCCTCAAGCTCGGGCTCGCCGATGCGCTCGACTTCGCGCCGCGGCCACGCTGGCCGCTCGACCCGGCGGCGGCGTCCACGCGCCTACGTTGAACCCGGCCGGGCGCCGCCCTAGGATCGCCGACGCCGGCTGCCTCAATGGCTGGCCAAGAGAACTCCGGGAGGGAAAAGATCATGCATTTCCGTGCTTTGATGGTCACGCTCGCGGGTGCGGTATTGCTGGCCGGCTCGGCGCAAGCGCAGGCACCGGCACCGTTGAAATCGATATCGATGCTCGCGCCCGCCGGTTCGCACAAGCTCCGGGTGCGTGTCGATTCGATCAAGAGCGGCCACATGATTCCGAGCGAGTACGCGTTCTGCAAAGCGGCGGCGCAAAACCACGTGGCGCTGTCTGACGACAAGAGCCCGAGCGTCGCCTGGTCCAAGGGTCCGGCCGGCACCAAGTCCTACGCCGTCGTCATCTACGATACGGACTCGCCCGCCGAACACCGCGAGTTGATGAACAAGGAAGGCGCGACACTGACGGCTGCGGTCGCGCGCAAGATTTTCTTCCACCTGGTCGTGGTCGACATTCCGACCAAGGTGACCGCTTTGCCCGAAGGCGCGGAGAGCGAAGGACGCGTCGCGCACGGAAAGCCGGCGTCGTCCAAGATCGGCGTGTCCGGCGCCAACAGCTTTACCCAGGCTTTTGCCGCCAACGACGCGATGAAGGGTACCTATTACGGCTATGATGGGCCGTGCTCGCCGTGGAACGACGAGAACGCCCATCACTACCACTTCACCGTCTATGCGTTGAGCGTGCCGTCACTTGGCCTCAGCGGCGATTTCAGCGGTGAGGCGGCGGTCGCGGCGATGCAAGGCAAGGTGTTGGCGCAGGGCGAGCTGCTCGGCGTTTATTCGATCAACCCGGCCGTCATGGCCAAGCTGAAGAAATAACCGCATAGCTTGATCGAACAACGCCTCCCGTGCTTCATCGCTCCCGATGACGCGCGGGAGGCGTTAATTTTCATGCAAACTTTCGGCATCATCGGCGGCGGCGCCTGGGGTACCGCGTTGGCGCAAGTCCTGCGCCGCGCCGGCCGCGACGTCGTCTTGTGGGCGCGCGAGGCCGAAGTCGTCGCCGCCGTTTCCGTCGCCGCCGAGAACCCGATCTTCCTGCCGGGCATTCAGCTCGAGCGTGGCATCCGCGCGACCGGCGAGCTTGCGGTGGCGGCGCAAGCCGATGCCGTTTTGCTGGCGACGCCGGCGCAACATATGCGCGCGATCGCGGCGTACCTTGCGCCGCATTTGCCCAAGGACGTGCCGTTGGTGCTGTGCACCAAGGGCATCGAGGAAAAAACCGGCGCGCTGATGAGCGAGGTGGCGGCGGATGCCGTACCCGGTGCGCCGCTCGCCGTGCTGTCGGGCCCGACCTTCGCGCACGAAGTCGCGGCCGGCCTGCCGACGGCGGTGACGCTGGCCGCAAGCGACGCGGCGCTCGGCGCCACGCTGGTCACGGCGTTGGGCGGGCGCAGTTTCCGACCTTATCTTTCCGCCGATCCGATCGGTGCGCAGGTCGGCGGCGCGGTCAAGAACGTGCTGGCGATCGCCTGCGGCATCGTCATGGGCAAGAAGTTCGGCGATAACGCGCGCGCCGCGCTGATCACCCGAGGCCTTGCCGAGATGGTGCGCCTTGCGGTCGCCAAGGGCGGCAAGGCCGAGACGCTGATGGGCCTGTCCGGCCTCGGCGATCTCACGCTCACCTGTACTGGCCTGCAATCGCGCAACCTGTCGCTCGGCGTCGCGCTTGGCGAAGGCCAGACGCTGGCTGCGATCCTCGGCGCCCGCCGGTCGGTCGCGGAAGGCGTCACGTCGTCAGCCGCCTGCGTCGCGCTCGCGCGCAAGCTCGGCATCGAGATGCCGATCGTCCAGGCGGTCGACGCGATCCTGCATCACGGCGCCGCGATCGACCGCGAGATCGAAAGCTTGCTGGCACGGCCGTTCAAGCCCGAGTTGACGCCGGGGCGGCGTTGATGCCGACGGTCATCGCCATCCGCCACGTCGCGTTCGAGGATCTCGACGCCTTCGGTCCGGCGCTGGCGGCGCGCGGATATAAGGCAAGCTATCGCGACGCGCCGGTCGACGATCTCGGCGCCAGCGAGCTTGCCGATTGCGACCTGCTCATCGTGCTCGGCGGCCCGATCGGCGTCTACGAGGAGGATCGCTATCCGTTCCTCAAGCCGGAAATCGCGTTGATCGAAAAGCGCCTCAAGGCGGGCAAGCCGGTGCTCGGCATCTGTCTCGGCGCGCAGCTCATGGCGCGCGCGCTCGGCGCCAAGGTCTACGCCGCCGGCTTCAAGGAGATCGGCTGGGCCGGTATCGGCTTGAGCGCCGCCGGCCGCGCCTCGCCGCTGGCCAAGCTCGCGCCGGGAACGCGCGTGCTGCATTGGCACGGCGATACGTTCGATCTGCCGTCGGGCGCGACGCATCTCGCGTCGACGCCGCGCACGCCCAACCAGGCCTTCGCCGTCGGCCGTCACGGTCTCGCGCTCCAGTTCCATCTCGAGGTCAGCGCGACCGGCTTGGAACGCTGGCTGGTCGGCCATGCGGTCGAGATCGGCGCCACGCCGCGGGTCACCGTGCCGCGGTTGCGGACCGACGCCGGCAAGTTCGCGGCCGAGTTGCTGCCGCAAGGCCGCGCCGTGCTCGAGACGTGGCTCGACAGCCTGAAGGGGTGACGCGGCGGCGGATCGTCGTTCTCACCGGCGCCGGTATTTCGCAGGAATCGGGCCTCGATACGTTCCGCGATCCCGACGGCGTCCGCTTCACCGCGACGCTCGCCGATATCGAAAAACGCACCGTGCTCCAGGCGGCCGAATGACCCCTCGCGCCCTGCCGCAATTACGCCGCGATTGGGCGCTATCGCATCCACGTTCGCGCCGGTTCGCGCGCGAGGGAGGGTTTCCATGCGGATGATTTTCGCGGCGCTTGCCGCCGGCTTGGTGCTTGCACCGGTTTTGGCGCACGCGCAGTCACAGTCGCAGATCACCTGCGCGCAGCTGCCCAAGGCGGCCGAATTCGTCAACACCAAGCTCCAGCCGGGGCCGAATACCGACGCCGCCAAGCGGCATCTCGAAGCCGCGCAGCATGCGACGTCGGATCAGCAATGCGTCGCCGAGCTGCGCAAGGTCGATTATTACGCCAAACGCTCGATGGCCGCGGATCGGCGCGCGGCGGCCAAGACGCAGCCCAAGCCACAATCGCAGGCCCAGGCACAGTCGCAGGCCCAGGCACAGTCGCAGATTAGCTGCGCGCAGCTGCCCAAGGCGGCCGAATTCGTGAACACCAAGCTGAAGCCGGGTCCCAACACTGACGCTGCGAAGCAGCATCTCGACGCGGCGCAGCACGCGACCTCCGATCAGCAATGCACCGCCGAACTGCACAAGGTCGATTATTACGCCAAGCGTTCGTTGGCGGCCGACCAGCGCACCGCGGCCAACACGGCGCCTGGTCAAGCCGCTCCCGCGCGGCATGTCCGCTGCGGCGACGTGCTGCATCCGACCCTGCCGGGGGGCACCGACTATCACGGGCCGCCGGTGCCCGGCTGTTTGCCAGTCCGCCTCTGGTAGTCCGTCGCCGCTTGCGGACTCGTGATTGACGCCGCCGTCGCGGCGGGCGCTAAGATCGCCGCGGGAAACGGGGCGGCTCGATGCGCAAGGTCGTGATCTGGGACGCGCCGACGCGCCTCTTCCATTGGCTTACCGCCGTCTTGGTCGCCGCCGCCTACGCAACGTGGCGGTTCGACCGGATGGACTGGCACGTCTGGATCGGCTACGCGCTGCTCGCGCTCGTCATCTTCCGCCTGCTTTGGGGATTTTTCGGCAGCGAGACCGCGCGCTTCGCCGGCTTTCTCGCTTCGCCGCGTACCGCGTTCGCGCATCTGGCGCACATCTTCCGCCGCGAGCCCGATCGCGAGATCGGCCATAATCCGGCCGGCGGCTGGATGGTGCTGGTGTTGCTTGCACTGTTGTTCGGCGAAAGCCTGAGCGGCCTTTATATCAACAACGACGTCGCCGAAGACGGCCCACTGACCCAAATCGTTCCCGCGCCGGTCAGCAATCTGATCGACGCGCTGCACACTTATTTATGGTGGATTTTGCTCGCCGCGGTGACGCTGCACGTCATCGCGGTCGCCGTCTATCGGCTGGCCAAAGGCCAGAATCTCGTGCTGCCGATGGTGATGGGCCGCAAGACGCTGCCGCCGGAGATGCGGGCGCCGGCACTGGCCGGGCCGCTCCGCGCTCTCTTGGTCTTAGGCGGCAGCCTTCTTGCGATCACCGTGCTGATCAATTTCCTCTAAACGCGCCTCAGCTCTTCGGCACGATCACCTGACCGCAAATCTCGCCGGCCGGATGATCGGTGCTGTGCACGTTGATGTACCAGTTACCGGCGTCGAGCTGCTGCGCCTGCTCCGGCGTCAGCGTCGCCTTGCCGGTGATCGGGCTCTTGACGGGGCTCCCCTTCTTGGTGAGCCAGATTACGACTGGGCCGCCGCACTTGGCACCATTCGCGCCGTTGTGGAAATGCGACATCGTCGTCGGACTCGACAGGTCGCTATAATTGATATGCCAGGTCATGACGCGCGTGCTGGCGTCCCACGTCAGATCCGCGGTGCCCGTGCCTTTCGTCATGACCGGCGGAGTTTGTTCCGCGCCGGTCAACTGCACCTTGAATTTCACCGGTGCGGCGGTCGCCGTTCCCGCCCAGGCGACGCAGGCGAGCGCTGCGAGTGCAAGGACAATCCGCCGAGAAACTACACGCATCATGCCACCCTCCTTCGGTCGAGTTGGTATCGCGCGGTGTCGGTCCGCGGATCGGCGCAAGTCTATGCGACCGGCCTGCGGCAACATAGCGACATCGCCGCGCTTCACGGCAACGTTACAAACGGACCGGTAATCGGGTCAAAAAAAAGCCAGAAACTGCAATGCGCTAGACGGCGCGCGGCGCGCAGTGGGCCGGCGCGGCCGACGAGAAGCGGCATGATTGAGTTCGGTTGGCGGACCCGGCGAGATTCGAACTCACGACCTCTGCCTTCGGAGGGCAGCGCTCTATCCAGCTGAGCTACGGGTCCGCTGGCGGCGACGATAGGACAAGCGGCGATGGCCGACAAGCCGCGTCCGGCGTGCGCAGTCTTGCGCGGCGAGGACCGGCTCGCCATTCTCCCCGGCGCATGGCCGAAAGCTGGATCGCCGACGTTCTTCGGTTCTGGTTCGTCGAGTTGCCGCCACACGCATGGTTCAGCGGCGACGCCAGCACCGACGCGCTGGTCCGTATGCGGTTCCTTACCCTGCACGAAGAGTTGCGTCGCGGATTGCCGCCCGATGCGCTGGTGGCGCCGGAATCGGCGTTGGCCGCGGTGATCGCGCTCGATCAGTTTCCGCGCAATCTGTATCGCGGCCGACCCGAAGCCTTTGCCGCCGATGGGGTGGCCCAGGCGGCGGCGGCACGCGCGGTCGCGCTCGGCTTCGATCGGACGTTCGATTCGACGCGGCGGCATTTCTTCTACCTGCCGTTCATGCATGCCGAAGACCGTGCGATGCAGGCGCGTTCGGTCGAATTGTGCGAAGCGCTCGGCGACGGCGAGGTGCTCGCCTACGCGCGGCGACACCGGAAGATCGTCGACCGTTTCGGCCGCTTTCCCCATCGCAACGCCGTCCTGGGCCGGCCTTCGACCCCGGACGAGCTCGAATTCCTCAAGGCCGGCCGCGGCTTTTGACGGCGCCGCTTTGGGCGGGCGCCCACGGCTGGCGCCGTCGCACAGGGGGCGCCGTTGTCGCCGTCGTGCTTTCGCGCAATGATCGCGCAACGGGCCGTCAGCACCCGCCCAGGGGAGGACACATGCGCAGTCTGAAATTCGTGGCTGCCGCGTTCGCGGCATTCGTACTGGTTTCCGCCGCGCCGGCGCACGCCGAGGATGTCGTGAAGGTCGGCGTCATCCTGCATTACACCGGTCCGTTCGCGCGGCTCGGCGACACCATGCAGAAGGCGATCGATCTTTACATGAAGCAGCACGGCGACACCGTCGGCGGCGCCAAGATCGAGCTCGTCAAGCGCGACGCGCAAGGCAGCGTCGACACCTCGAAGCGCATGGCGCAAGAGTTGCTGACGCGCGATCACGTCCAATTTCTCGCCGGCTTCATCCTGACGCCGGAGGCGCTGGCCGCCGCGCCCGACGTGACGCAGGCCAAGGTGCCGATGGTGATTATGAACGCAGCGACGGCGGTGATCACGACGAAGTCGCCGTACATCACGCGCACGTCGCTGACGTTGCCGCAGACCACCGAAATCTTCGGCAAGTGGGCGGCGACCAAAGGCGGCATGAAGCGGGTCTATAGCGCGGTGTCGGATTACGCGCCGGGCCTCGATGCCGAAGCCGCGTTCAAGCGCGCCTTCACCGCCAACGGCGGCACCATCGTCGACAGCGTCCGCTTTCCGCTGATGAATCCGGATTTCGCGCCGTTTCTGCAACGCGTGCTCGATAAAAGGCCGCAAGGCCTCTACGCCTTCATCCCCGGCGGCAGCCAGCCGGTGACGTTCGTCAAGACGTTCCACGATCTCGGCCTCGACAAGGCCAAGATCCGGCTGTTGCCGAGCGCCGAAGTCGGCGACGAGAACGATCTCCAGAAGCTGCCGGATTTCGCCGTCGGCATCACGATCTCGACCAACTACACGGCGGCGCGCAAGTCGAAGGCCAATGAAGAATTCGTCGCCGCCTGGCAGAAGGCGTACGGCGCCGACAAGGAACCCGACCTGTTCGCGGTCGGCGCCTATGACGGCATGGCGCTGATCTATCACGTCGTCGACAAGCTCCACGGCAAGGTCGACGGCGACAAGGCGATGGCGGCGATCAAGGGCTGGAAGTACGAAAGCCCGCGCGGGCCGGTCATGATCGACCCGGCGACGCGCGATATCGTCCAGAACGTCTATATCTGCCGCGTCGAGAAGGTGAACGGCCATCTCGCCAACGTGCCGATCGAGACCTATCCGATGGTCAAGGATCCCTGGAAGATCGAGAACCATATGGAATAGCCGGCTCTTTCGGGCCCGCGCGTTCACGGCAGCCGCCCCTTTGGGCGGCTGCCGCCGTTTTGGCTTCCTGCCGCCACGCCGCCGCCATAGTTCTTCCGTTGTTGATGATGGGCACGGCATGGGATACCGGAGCCTAAGACCTAAAGGGGAAGACGAGGACGCCATGAAGACCACCGCCATCGCTGCCGCACTCGGCGCCGTTCTGTTGCTGGCGCCGCCACTGGCGGCGCAGAGTCTCGCCGATCCGCCGGGCCGTGTCGGCCGGCTGAGCTATATCGACGGCACGGTTTCGCTGCACGCGCCCGACCAGGATCAATGGTCGGCGGCGGTGGTCAATTATCCGGTCACCACCGGCGACGGCTTCTGGACCGAGCCGCAGTCGCGCGCCGAGATCCAGGTGGGCACGGTCGAAATGCGCCTCGATCAGTCGACCGAAGCCGACATCGTCCGGCTCGACGACGCGGCGACCGTGCTGCGCGTCGACCAGGGCGCCATCGAGGTTCACGTCATTGCCATGCCGGCGGGCGGCGTCGCCGTTCTGACGCCGCTCGGTCAGGTCGATCTGCTGACGACCGGCAGCTACCACGTCGAAGCCGGCCAACCCGGTGCCGACAATGCGCCGCCCAACCAGATGATCGTCAGCGTCCTACAAGGCCGCGCGCGCGTCGCCGGTCAGCGTTCGTCGCTGACCGTCGACGCTGGTGAAAGCGCAATTGCCGGGGGCAATCCGCTGAGCTTCCAGCTCGTCCAGGCCAACGCCACGCCGTTCGATGATTGGGCGCTGGCGCGCGAGCGCCGCGAGGCGCAACCGGTCGCCACCGCCTGGTACGTGCCGCCGACGATGACCGGCTATCAGGATCTCGACCAGTACGGCCAGTGGACATCCGATCCGGCCTACGGCACGGTCTGGTATCCGGCGTCGCTGCCGACAGGCTGGGCGCCCTATCGCTACGGTCACTGGGTTTGGGTCCCGCCCTGGGGCTGGACCTGGGTCGACGACGCGCCGTGGGGCTTCGCGCCATTCCACTACGGTCGCTGGGCGTTCATCGGCGATCGCTGGGCCTGGTGCCCGGGCGACTACCACGTGCGGCCGGTCTATGCGCCGGCGCTGGTGGCCTTTATCGGTGGCGGCGGTTTCGGCGTCACCATCGCCGCCGGTGGGCCGGTCGGCTGGGTGCCGCTGGCGCCGGGCGAACGGTTCCACCCCTGGTATCACACCGGCTCCACTTACGTGCAGCGTGTGAACTATGTGCGCTATGACACGCACGTCACCAACAACATCGTGATCAACAACAATTACGGCAACGCCCAGACCGCGCAGTTCCGCAATGCACGGGCCGCGACCGTGGTTCCCGCGCGTGCCTTCACTGCCGCGGCACCGGTGCAGCACGCCGTGGTGCACGTCGATCCGCAGCACCTGAACCAGGCGCGGACCGTCGCGACCCTGACGCACGTGCAGCCGACCGTCGAGGCGCGTGGCGCCATCGCCCACCCCGAAGCGGCGAGCGCCACGGCTGTCGCACGTCCCGAGAAGCGCGCCCCAGCGCCGCCGGCCACCGACAACCGCGAAACCGCGCCGCGTGGCCCGGCGGCGCCCGAAGCGACGCACGTGACGCCACCGGCGCCTGAGACGCATGCCGCCACGCCGGCGCCGCATCCGCCGGCACCGACGCCCGAGGGCCGGCCGGCAACGCCGCCGACGCCTGAAACGCACGTCGCGACACCGGCGCCACATCCGCCCACACCGACACCGGAGACCAGGTCCGTAACACCGGCGCCCCATTCGCCGACGCCGGCACCGGAGGCCAGGTCCGCCGCGCCGGCGCCGCATCCGCCGACGCCGACGCCAGAGGCTAGGTCCGCAGCGCCGGCGCCGCATCCGCCGACACCGACTCCAGAGGCGCGGCCGGCGTCGCCGCCGCCAACACGCCAGGCTGCCGTGACCCCGCACGTCACGCCGCCGCCAATCCCGCATCCGTTCACGGCGACACCGCGTCCAGCGGCGCATCCGCTGCCGCCGGTGACGGTCCAACGGCCGGTGCAGAACACCCGCATCACGCCGACGCCGCAAGGCTGGCAGCGCGCGCCCGTGAAACCGGCCGCTGCCCGGCCGGAACAGCCGCCGCCGCAGCCGCATCCGGCCCCGGCCGCTCATCCCGCGCCGCCGCAAGGCGGCGGCAACGGCGGTGGCCAGGGCGGCGCGCCGAACCGGCATCCTTAAGCCGGCGGCCGCCGGCGGCGGTCAGTCCCAGGTGCGGTCGTCGAAGCCGGGCGGCCGGTTCTGGTCGGCGCCTGACGGCAGCGGCGCCGCCGGTGCGGCCATCCAGCTTTCCATGTCGCGGATGACGACGGCCGCTTCGAGGTCGCGCGCCAGCATGTGATAGCCGTCGCGATAATAGGCGATACGGCGCCGGCCCGGCGGCACCTTCGGCAGCCGCGCGATGAAGCGCTTCATCGCGCGCGCCGGAATCAACTCGTCGTGCGCGCCGTAAAGGATCAAGGCGCGCTCATTGAATTCGGGCGCCGCGTTCTGCGCCAGCGTCATAAGGTTGACCAGGCCCTCGATGGCGTCGGCGCGGGTCGCTTTGATGAACAGCGGGTCGTGCGCCAACTCGCGCAGCATCTCGATATTGTCGGACGCCATGATGTGCAGGCTCGAGCCGGTGAAGGTAATGCTCGGCATGAACGTATCGGCGAGCCAAAGCGCGCTGCGCTCGAAGATATTCATCTCGCCGCGGCCCCAGACTGCCGGCGCCAGCAGGATATAGCCGTCGGCAATCGGCTTTTCGGCGCCCGCCGCGCCGGTCGCGGCGACGATGGCGACGGCGCCGCCCATGCTCTCGCCGAACACGAACAACGGCACGCCGGGATAGCGCGCGCGCAACAGGTGCGTCGCTTCGGCCATGTCCTGCGTCATGCGCTTGGCACTCGCCCACCGGCCGCGATCAGGCGCACGGCCGAAGCCGCGCTGATCATAGGCGAAGGTGGCGATGCCGTCGGCGGCCATGGCCTTCGCCGGTTCGGCGACGCCATGCGAATAATCGTTGAAGCCGTGGACGTAGAGCACCACCGCGCGCGGTCGCCCTGTCGGCAACCACGAATAAAACGGCAACTTCACACCGTCGTCGGCGTGCAGGAAGTCGCCGTCGAGCGCAGGCCTTACAGTGTCGGGAGCATGAGGCGGCACGTCAGGTACTCCGGCGCAACCAACCAGGATCATCGGAAGCGCCAACGCCGCGACGCGGGCGAGGCGCAAATTCACGCGGACGTTCCCGGCCGGGTCAGGCGCAGGAAGATGTCCTCAAGATCGGTTTCCTCGCTCGAAACGTCGCGAATGGCAAGTCCGGCGGCGGCGACCGCCGCCAGCACCTCGCCGACATGGGCGCGGCTCGGCTTGTAATGGAAGACCACGCGATCGGGCGCCTCGAGCGCCAGGCCCATCGCCTGCAGCGCCGGCGGCAGCGCGTTCACCGGTGCCATCAGCGTCAAGCTCAGCTTCTTCTCGTCGACTTTGCGCACCAGCGCCTGGGTTTCATCACAAGCGACAAGACGCCCTTCGTCGATAATCGCGATGATGCGGCAGAGTTCCTCGGCCTCTTCGAGGTAATGCGTCGTCAGCAGCACGGTGGTGCCGGCAGCGGCGAGTTCGCGCACGGTCGTCCACAGCTGGAGACGAAGCTCGACGTCGACGCCCGCCGTCGGCTCGTCGAGCACCAGCACCGGCGGCGAATGCACCATCGCCTTGGCCATCATCAGCCGGCGCCGCATGCCGCCCGACAGCGTGCGCGCCGGCGCATCGGCTTTTTCGGTCAGGCCGACGAGCGCGAGGAGTTCGGCCGTGCGGCGTTCGGCCTTGGGCACGCCGTAGAGCCCGGCCTGGACGTCCAACAGCTCGCGCGCCGCGAAAAACGAATCGAGATTCAATTCCTGCGGCACGACGCCGATGGCGGCGCGCGCGTTGCGCGGGTCCTCGTCGATGTCGATCCCCCAGATCTTGGCGCTGCCGGATGATTTGATCACCAAGCCGGCGAGGATGTTGATCAGCGTCGATTTGCCGGCGCCGTTGGGGCCGAGCAGGCCGAAAATAGCGCCACGCGGGATCGCCAGGTCGATGCCGTCCAGCGCCGGCTTGCTCCGGCCGTTGCCGCCGTAGAATTTGGTCAGGCCTTTGATCTCGACCGCCTGGGCGGGCGGCGCGCTCGTGAGCGCGTTGCGGCTGGTCATTGATTGTACCGGCGTAATGCGTATCATCCGCGCCGCAAACGGGTCAATCGAGCGGGCAGCATGCCAGGGATCAAGCCTTTCGAGACGGTTACGGTCGATACCGACAAGGTCGCATGCGCCGGCGAAGGTGGCGGCCTGGTCGGCGGCCATCCCAAGGTCTATCTCAATCTCGGGCCCGGTGGCCGGGTCGAGTGCCCGTATTGCTCGCGCCTGTTCCTCAAGCGCGGCGCGCCGGCGGAATATCCGCCCAACCAGACTAGCAAGACGGCCTAGACGCGCGGCGTGGCCGCGCGCTTTGTCCGTGCACTGGGCGGCATTGTGGTGAAGAATTCACGCCATGCCCGACTCACGTGCCAAGCCGGCGCCCAAGGCGAACCATAAAAAGAGCGGCGACGCCGGCGGCGCGACCAAACCCAAGCACGTCTATCTGATCGACGGCTCGGGCTTCATCTTCCGCGCCTATCACGCGATGCCCAAGCTGACGCGGCCGGACAAGACGCCGGTCGGTGCGGTGCTCGGCTTCTGCAACATGATCCTGAAGCTGGTCGGCGAGACCGACGCCGATCATGTCGCCGTGGTCTTCGACGTTGCGCGCATTACGTTCCGCAATCGCCTCTACAAGGATTACAAGGCGCACCGGCCCGAACCGCCGGACGATCTGGTGCCGCAATTCGCGCTGGTGCGCGAGGCGGTGGACGCCTTCAACGTCTGCCGCATCGAGCAGCCCGATTACGAGGCTGACGACCTGATCGCGACCTATGCCGACGCGGCGGTGCGCGAAGGCGCCCGCGTCACGATCGTCTCGTCCGACAAGGATCTGATGCAGCTGGTCTCGGACAAGATCGAGCTTTACGACGCGATGCGCGACCGGCCGATCCGCGCGCCCGAGGTGGTGGAGAAGTTCGGCGTCGGCCCCGACAAGGTGATCGACGTGTTGGCCTTGTGGGGCGACAGCAGCGACAACGTGCCGGGTGTACCCGGCATCGGGGCCAAGACCGCGGCCGAGCTCATCAACCAGTACGGCGATCTCGAAACCCTGCTGAAACGCGCCGACGAGATCAAGCAACCGAAGCGGCGCGAGGCGCTGACCGAGCACGTCGCCGATGCTCGGCTGTCGAAGAAGCTGGTGACGCTCGACCATGCGGTGCCGCTGCCGTGCCCGTTATCGGACCTGGCCGTACGGCCGCTCGATCCGGCGAAATTGGCGGCGTTTCTCCAGGCGCAGGGCTTCCGCGCGCTGCTGGGCCGCGTTCAGGCCAAACTCGGTTCGGGTGGCCACGCCGCGCCGGCCGAAGACGGAGCCGCGAGTCCACGGCCCGCCGCCGATATTAAAGCGCCGGCGCCGGCCGCAACGGTGGTCGCGGCGGATCTCGCCGCCGCCAAGCAGAATTACGAGCTGGTGCAGGATGTGGCCGTCCTCGATCGCTGGATCGCGTCCGCCTTCGCCAAGGGCGCGGTCGCCGTCGACACCGAAACCAGCTCGCTCGATGCCGTCGCTGCCGATCTGGTCGGCGTGTCGCTGGCGCTCGAGCCGGGCGTCGCCTGTTATATCCCCGTCGGCCACACCAGCGGCGCGCCCGGCGCACTCGACCTCGCGGGCGCCGGTGCGGCGCCGAAGCAGATTGCGCGCGACACCGTCATCGAACGGCTCAAGCCGCTGCTCGAGGATCCGGGCGTCCTCAAGATCGGCCAGAACATCAAATACGACATGCAGGTGCTCGGCCGTTACGGCGTCGCGGTCGGACCGATCGATTGCACCATGCTGTTGTCGTTCGTCCTCGATGCCGGGCTGCATGGCCACGGCCTCGACGAACTAGCCAAGCTCCACTTCGGCCACGACATGATCAAGTACAAGGACGTCGCCGGCAGCGGCAAAAGCCATATCGGCTTCGCGGCCGTGCCGCTCGACCGCGCCTGCGACTATTCCGCCGAGGACGCCGATTACACGCTGCGGCTGCATCGGCTGCTGAAGCCGCGGCTCGTCGCCGAGCATCGCATCGCGTTCTACGAAACCGTCGAGCGGCCGCTGCCTGTCGTCGTCGGCGCGATGGAGCGCGCCGGTATCACCGTCGACCGCGCCGAACTCAAACGCTTGAGCGACGATTTCGCCCGGCGCATCGCCGAGGCCGAGACCGAAATCCACAAGCTTGCCGGCCATCCGTTCAACGTCGGCTCGCCGCAGCAGCTCGGCAAGGTCTTGTTCGAGGAGTTGAACCTCGAGCGCTTCGGCCGCAAGACCAAGTCGGGCGCCAATTCGACCGATGCGGCCGTGCTCGAAGAGCTGGCCGAGGCGCATCCGCTGCCGGCCAAGGTGCTGGAATGGCGCGAGCTCGCGAAGCTCAAATCGACCTATGCCGACGCGCTGGTGCAGGAAATCAATCCCGTTACGGGCCGCGTCCATACGAGCTACTCGCTCACCGGCGCGGCGACCGGCCGGCTGGCATCGAGCGATCCCAATCTCCAGAACATTCCGATTCGCACCGAGGAAGGCCGCAAGATTCGCCATGCCTTCATCGCCGCGCCCGGCTGTCTACTGATCTCGGCGGATTACAGCCAGATCGAGCTGCGTCTCGCCGCGCATGTCGGCGACATCGGTCCGCTGAAGGAAGCGTTCCGCGACGGGCTCGACATCCACGCGATGACCGCGAGCCAGGTCTTCGGCGTGCCCATCGAAGGGATGGATCCGATGCTGCGGCGGCGCGCCAAGGCGATCAATTTCGGCATCCTCTATGGCATCAGCGCTTTCGGCCTCGGCCGCCAGATCGACGTGCCGCAAGCCGAGGCCGGTAAATTCATCAAGGCCTATTTCGACCGCTTTCCGGGCATCCGCAACTACATGGACCGCACCAAGGAATTCGCGCGCGAGAATGGCTATGTCGAAACGCTGTTCGGCCGCCGTTGCTATGTGCCCGGGATCAAGGACCCGATCCCGGCGCGGCGCGGCTTTTCCGAGCGCGCGGCGATCAACGCGCCGCTCCAGGGCGCTGCCGCCGACATCATTAAACGCGCCATGCGGCGGATTCCATCGGCGCTGGCGCAAGCCGGCCTCAAGGCCAAGATGCTGCTCCAGGTGCACGACGAGCTCGTGTTCGAGGCGCCTGAAGCCGAAGCCAAGAAGACCGCCGCGTTGGTTAAAGAGGTGATGGAAAACGCCCATCGCCCCGCCGTCGAGCTGTCGGTGCCGCTGGTCGTCGATACCGGCATGGCGCGTCATTGGGACGCAGCCCATTGAGCCATCGGTGTCGGCGTGCCGTGGGCCGAGGTTCCGCGTCACTCACGCGGCCGCATGTGCCGGAGAATCTTGTGGATGACACACGCCGCCGCGTGGCGGTTTTAACCACCGTTAAACCGTTGTGGCTAAGGTGTGACCGAGCAAAAACGTCGAGGGCGAAGGCGGCTGTGCAGAGTGAGTTTCACGACGACCCGATTCTGGGTCCGGCTTACGATTATTGGCGCAGCAAGTGCCACAACGGCGGCTTGCCGTGCCGTCGTGACGTCGATCCGATCGAGATTCCCCGCCTGTTGCCGCATCTGCTGATCAGCGAGCTGGTCGATGGCGGTGCGCGGCTGCGCCATCGACTGGCCGGCACCGCGGTCGTCGCGGCCTATGGCGGCGAACTGACCGGCAAGCATTGCGACGAGATTTGTCCACCGGAGCGCCGCGCCTCGATCATCACGCAATATCGACTGATCTGCGAACACAAGCAGCCGTTGCTGCTGCGGCATCGCTATCTTTCGTCGCACCAGGTGCCGTTGATCTGTCACCGCCTCGTGATGCCGTTGTCCGAGGATACGCAGACGGTGAGCCAATTCGTCGCCGCACTGCGTTTCGAATATCACGGCAATGCGTATGAATGGGCCGGCCGTTGGGCCGCGTCGGCCGGCGATTTCACCTTCGAGGATGGCTACAGCGCGCTTGTCGCGTAGGCCGGCGGCCTAGCACTGCGGCACTTTAGAGCGCGCCGCATTGCGCTCGGCGAGTTCGGCCAGCCGCTCGAACTGGGCGGCGACTTCCAGCAATTCGAACCGCAGCGTCGCGCTTCTCGTGTCGCGCGCCAGCGCACGCAAGCGGGCCGCTTGCGCGCGATAAGTGGTGACTGCCGAGGGTCTGTCGGCCATACCCAACTCCGGTTGACCCGCGGCGAGCCTATGCCGCGTGAGTCCGCGAGAGTGGTGACGTTTCCGTGACCGGGCGTGCTGCGGTGCAATAAGTCGCCCGGCGGGTTAACGCCGCGCGAGGGCAACCGCAAGATTGCAGGCGATCGAAACCAGCAGCGCCAGCATCAGCGCCACCGGCGCGCCGAACGGCATCGCGGCGACGTGGAGCGCGATGAGGGCGGCGGCGAATCCGCCCAGGCCGATCACCGCGTTGGCCGTCAGCGCTGCGGTCGCACGGCCGCCGATTCGCGGTTGGAAGATGAGAATCAGGCTGATCAGGACGATCGGGAACAGCGCCAAGAGTCCGGTCACCGTCGGTCCGACGCGCGTGCTCAAGACCACCACGGCGGCGACCAGTGTCGACACCATGCCGGCGCGCAACGGCACGTCGTAGCGGCGGCGTATCGTCGGCGGCATCGGCGCCGCGCGAAACCTTCGGCTGATGGCCAGGCACGCAGCGAAGACGACGACATTGAGCAAAACCGCCTCGAGCAACGTCCAATCCACGCTGCGGGCCGCGACCGACAGCACGATCCAGGCGCCGAGCGCGGCGGCGAGACTAACCGCCACGCCGCGCGACTGGGCGACGACGGCGTGCACGGTGCAGAACACCATGTTGGCGGCATTGGCGGCAAGGCTCGCCAGCGCGCTGGCAGCGATGAATCTGGAATCGTGGTCGAGCGCGAGAAAGACATAAGCAGGGCCGGCGGCAATCGGCAGCGTCGCCACCATGGCGCCGATCAATGGGCCGGCCCGCTCGGCGGTGCGCGCCGCGCCGACGACGAAGGCGGCGGTGATTGCCAGCTTCGCCGCCAGCACCAGCCCGTAATCTCCTGATCCCATGTCTCGCTGTTCGAGCGCCCGGCCGGGCGCCGCCCCCATGCTGCGCGGTGGTGCGGCGCGACTTTGCCGGGTCCGGACGGTTCCGTCGAGCCCGCCGCCGGCAGAAGTCAGGATCGGGCGGTGAGGACTCGGGCCGGCGCTTGTGCAATAATTCGAACAACCGTCGGCAGTGCGATATCCAGGCGCCGGCGGCCGAGAGACGCGCAACAACCGGGTAGAACGCCCCGCGCTCCCGCCTGCTGATTTGGTGGGAGGCGCGAATGCGCTGTTATTTCATGCGGGATGGCCATATCGGCGCGGTCGAGATGCTGACCGACGCATCCGACGCCGCAGCGATTGCGCAGGCCCAAGCGCTCTTCGAGCAACGCAAAGACAAATTCGCCGGCTTCGAGGTATGGGACCGCGCCCGCTTCGTGCACCGTTATCCGCCGGATCGGGTCGACCGGCGCGCGGGGGAAAGGTGAAATCCAAAGACGCGGCGCGGGTCTTGCGCGAGGTGCGCCGCATGCGGAGCCGGATCCGCAACCTGCCGCGCGGCGACGTCCGGCGCGCCCTTAAGGCGGCTGCCGACAAACTGGACATGATCGCACGCTGCCTGGAAGCGAAAGCCACGCCGCGCAAGCGGGCGAAGTAAGGGCCGCAGCGCCGGTCCGGATGACTAGGCGCGCAACCAGGTGGCGAGATAGCGTTCCGCCTTGCCGTATTCGCCGGCGCGGCCGATGAAGCCGACATACCAGTCGGGCCGGATGACGTAGAGGCCGGCGCCGTAACGCGCGTTGATTTCGCCTTCGGCCGATGCAGTCAGCACTTTGACCCACGGCATGAAGCGCGCCGCGAGTTCGACCGCGCCCGGCGCCTCGGTCGCGCCGACGGCAAGCAGCGTAAAGCCGTCGCGGTTGAACACGTCGAAGAGCTGCCGGCGCTGACCGTCGACGGTCGCCGCGGCGTCGGGTGCCCGGTCGCCGGGTCGCAGCCGTTTGCTGGGCCGGCCCTGGCTGAGCGCGCTCTTTGGATAGCGGATGTCGAGCTCGGTCATGCTGCGCGCAAAGATTCGGCGCACCGCCGCGAACCGCATCAAGAACGCGACCACTTGGTTGCGCAGCAGCTGCGCCGCGAGCTGGTGCAACGTCGCTAGTTGCGTCAGGCGGGCGGCATTGCGCAGCACCATGTCGCCGACGGCGCTGCGTTCCGGTGAATAGGTCGCCAGCAGGCGGTCGCCGGCCTTGCCTTTGATCGCCAGCGCCAGTTTCCACGCCAGATTGAACGCGTCATGGATGCCGGTGTTCATGCCCTGGCCGCCGGCCGGGCTATGAATGTGCGCGGCGTCGCCCGTCAAAAAAACGCGGCCGTGCCGATAATCCGCGACCTTGCGGTCGTTGATGCGGAACAGGCTGAGCCACACCGGATCGTAGGCGCGCACGCCGCTCGGGCCGCGCCGGTCGAGGGCCGATTGTATGAGGTCGAGCGTCGCTTCCTGTGGCGCCGTTGTCGCCGGTCCGAGGTCGGCAATGACGCGGAACCGGCCGCGCTGCATCGGAAAGATTCCGAGCACGCCTTCGCGATGCCAATAAAGCTGAAGCTTGTCCTCGACGGCGCCGTCGAGCTTGACGTCGCCGAGCATGAAGGCGACGGGCTCGGTCTCGCCGGCGAAATCGAGCTTGAGGCCGTGGCGCACGACGCTGTGCGCGCCGTCGCAGGCGACGAGATAATCGCACGTGACCCGCTCCGTCCGCCCGTCGGCGTGGCGCAGCGTGCAGGCGACGCTGTCCGATCCCGCCTCGAAGGACGTCAGTTCCACCGTGCGCTCGAGCCGGCCGCCGAGCCGTTCGAGATGCTCCTCGAGCAGGCGTTCGATCTCGCTCTGCGGGATGAACAGCGCATAGGGATAGGGCGTAGCGATGCCGACAAAGCTGATCTCGGCGATGAGACGGCCGTTGGCGTGCAGCTGTGCCTCGCGGGTCGGCCGGCCGACGGCGGTGAAATCGTCGGCGCAGCCGGCCAGCCGCAGCAACTCGAGCGTACGCGGCCAGACGACCAACGCCTTCGAAAGATCGGTGCGCCGCGCCGCGCGTTCGACCGCGCGGAAGGCGACGCCGCGGCGGCACAGCTCGCCCGCCATGGCCAATCCGATCGGGCCGCCGCCGGCGACGAGAACGGGAACGTCGCTCACGGTCCGGCGCTCCCGGGAATCGGCACGATCTTGGGCGCGTCGGTCGTGATATCCCCCCAACCTGACATGCGCGCGGTTGTGCGCCGGATTAAACTAGGGAACCCGCGAAGGGTTCGGCAACTGTTTCACGCGCGGTTTCGCCCGCGGCCGGACCGCGGCTCAGGATTTGTTCAGTTGCGCAAGCCAAGCGAGCGCATCCGCGGTGCCGGCGTCGGGCGTGCCGATGTGATTCGAATGCACGGTGACGAAGCGGTTGAGCGGGTTGGCCGGCGCCATTTGGAAGAGGGTCGACGCCATCGCCTGCGTCGGGTCGCCGTCGCCGGCGACCCACAGGATCGGCACTGTCAGCCGGGACAAGTTTGGACCGAGATGCGTCAGTGCGTCGGTGTCGTTGAAACTGACGAAGATCCGCGGCGTCGTCGTCACCGTCATGGCGAAGGAGCCGCCGGTGTTCGTGTTGGCATCGTCGAAGGTGGTTTTGGTGTCGCCCTGGCCTTGGGCGATCAACTGTCGGGCGCGGGCGAGGCTGGCGGCGACTTCCGGCCGCTGGCTCTTGCGCGTCGGATCGTCCGCCGGTCCGAATGCGATGATCCCGATGATCCCCGTATGCGTCGCGCCATAGGCGATGGCGCCGTTGCCGCCGAGGCTCAGGCCGCCGACGACGATCGCCTTCGCGCCTTGCGCCTTGAGCTGGGCGATGGCGGTGTCCACCTCGGCAACGCAATCGGGATAGGTCTTGTCGAAGCCCCGATACCGCGACCAGCACATTTCGGGCGCCGCCACGAGGTAGCCGGCATTGCGCAGCGCCGCGATCAGGCGGCCGCCATAGGCATCGCCGCGGCCGTTGGCCATGCCCATGGCGACGCCGAGCTTGCCGTGCAGGAGCACGATGCCGATGCGCTGCTGCGCCGCCGCGGGCGGCGCAGCAGCGCACGACGCGACGAGCGCCAAGGCGAGCGCCAATCGCACACCGACTGCACCGAGGCCGCGAGCCATGGTTCCTCCTTACTTTGCGCCGCGTGGCGTCGTTCAGGCGGCGGCGTGGATGCCGGCCGCCTTCACGTCGTTGCCGACATACGGCTCATACTGCTTGAAGTTGGTTTCGAACCGCTTGGTCAGGCCGCGCGCGGTCTGGTCGTAGGAACCCTTGTCGGCCCAGGTGTTGCGTGGATTGAGGACCTCGGCCGGCACCTCGCCGCAGGATTCGGGCACCTGCAAGCCGAAGAACGGTTCCTTCCGCGTCGGCACGGCCTTCAGCGTGCCGGCCAGCACCGCACGCACCAGCGCGCGCGTGTGGGCGATCTTCATGCGCGATCCGACGCCATAGGCGCCCCCGGACCAGCCGGTGTTCACCAGCCAGCAGGTCGCCTTGTGCTTGGCGATGCGCTCGCCCAGCATCTTGGCGTAGACGGTCGGATGGCGCGGCATGAAAACGGCACCGAAGCAGGTCGAGAACGTCGCCTGCGGTTCTTTGCCGAGGCCCTTTTCGGTGCCGGCGACGCGCGCGGTGTAGCCCGACAGGAAATGGTACATCGCCTGTTCCGGCGTCAACTTGGCGATCGGCGGCAGGACGCCGAAGGCGTCGGCCGTCAGCATGATGACGTTCTCGGGATGCGGCGCGAGGCCGGTCTCGCTCATATTGGGAATGAAATCGACCGGATAACAGGCACGCGTGTTTTCGGTCAGGCTGCTGTCGTCGAGATCCGGCATGCGCGTCGCTGGGTCGATGACGACGTTTTCCAGCACCGTGCCGAAACGGAAGACGGTGTCGTAGATCTCCGGTTCGGCCTGTTTCGACAGGTTGATGCACTTGGCGTAGCAACCGCCCTCGAAATTGAACAACCCCTTCTGGCTCCACCCATGTTCATCATCACCAATGAGCGTGCGCGAGCTGTCGGCCGACAGCGTCGTCTTGCCGGTACCGGACAGGCCGAAGAAGATGGCGGCGTCGCCGCGTGGGCCGACATTGGCCGAGCAGTGCATCGGCAGCACGTCGCGTCCCGGCAGCACGTAATTGAGGTAACCGAACACCGACTTCTTGATCTCGCCGGCGTATTCGGTGCCGAGAATCAGCACCAGCTTGCGCGCGAAATTGACCGCGACGATGGTGTCCGAACGGATGCCGTCGATTTCATGCATCGCGAACAGTTTCGGCGCATGCAGGATGGTGAAATCCGGCACGAAATCGCCCAGCTCTTCGCGCTTCGGACGGATGAACATGTTGCGCGCGAACAGCGCGTGCCAGGCGCTTGGCGTCACCACGCGCACCTTGAGTCCGAACGCCGGATCGGCGCCGGCGCACAAATCGTTCACATAGAGCTTGTGGCCCTGGTACCACGCGAGCGCGCGGTGGTGCAGCTGGTCGAAGGTCGCCTCGGGCAGCTTCTGGTTGATCTCGTTCCAGTCGATGTCCTTGCTCGTCGACGGTTCGTCGACGGTATATTTGTCCTTCGGCGTGCGCCCGGTGAACGCGCCGGTATAGGCGACGAATGCGCCGCCGGCGCCGAGGAAGCCCTCGCCGTTGCGGATCGCGTGCTCGTAGAGCACTGGAACCGACAGGTTCCAGAACTCACCGCTCAGATTACGAAAGCCCTGCTGCTTGAGCCCGAAGCTCGAGGCAAGCGCGAGCGCTGTCTCGGGTGCGTCTTTAGGCACGGTGTCCTCCTGGCCGAGGTGACTCCGGTGCCGGCTTATGGGCGACGCACATTCCCCCTTCGCGTCGCGGTGCCGGCTTAGCCTTAAAAATATCGCGCGGAATATGACCATTGCAACATGGGGTTGGCCCACGCGCCGTGATCGAATTCTGCCGCAGCGCGGTGCGCCGCGGACGACGTATGTCAGCCCTTCGTCTTGACCGATGCTGCGGTGCGATATTGGTCGCCGGATATCCAGTCGATACGGCCGAAGCCGGCGACCAGGTGAATGCGCGCGATTGCGAGGCGGTAGAGCGCGAAGTCCTTGAAGCCGGCATAGGCGGCGGCCGATGGGTGCCGCGCGACAAAGGATGCTTTGGCCACCGCGTCGTCGACGCGCGCAACTTCGCCGAGAAACGTCGCGCGCGGCGCCGCCAGCGGATCGCCGGTCTGCACGCCACTTTCGACCAACAGCGACGCGCGCGGATCGCGCGTCAAATTCTTGGTGTGCTCCGCCAAACCAGATAGCAGCAGCAACGGCGCACCCGCGCCGTCGTCGGCGGTCAGCACCAGCGACACGTAAGGTGCGCCGGTCGTCGTCAACGTCGCGAGACTGGCTCGCACCGCCGCCGCCAAAAGCGTGCGTGCGACGGTCGCAACGGCGGCAGGATCGCTCATGCGGCCATCCTCGGCCGCGCACTGCCGCCGCGCAACGGTCGCATCGGCGCGGCTAGTCGGCCGCTTCGACCGCGGGCGCGCCGACCCGTGCGCCGCGCGGGAAAAGCCACGCGCATGCAAGGATGCCCGCCGCGAATACCAGCAGCACGGCGAACAACCAGACGAAACCCGCGCGCTCCGGTGGCAGGAAGGAAACGAGCGGCACGGCGACGCTCGCCGCGACGAGCGAGATCAGGTATCGCGCCGCATAGATACGCGAGCGCCAAGCGTCGTGGGCGTAGCGCGCCACCATCGCGTCGGTGATCGGAATGAAACCGAAGACCACGAACATCATCGCGACCGAGACCACCAGCATCGGCCAATCGCTCAACGCGCCAGCCAACAGCAGCAGCGGTCCGAGCAGAGCGGCAAACGGCAGAAACACGTCGCGCAACGGCCGGCCATCGATCAGCTGTCCGACCAGAAGCTGCGCGAAGGCGGCGATGACATAGACGATGCACACCAGCATGCCGACGCCGAACGTCGTATGCACCAGCGCGGCGAGCCGCACGTCGAACAGCTTGGGCATGACGATCGTTGTGGCGTTGAAGACGATCGCGCCGCAGACCGTCGCGACCGTGAGCAGCGCGAAGACGCGGCGGGCTTCGTCGTCATGCCGCACGCGCCGCGTGCCGCCGGCGGTCGTCGCCGCCGGCGCCGGCGCGGCCGGCACCAGCCAGGCGAAGACGATGCCGATCATGATCGCAATCGCGCCGGGCACGGCAAAGGCGGCACGCCAGCCGGCCAGATCGGCCAGCGCGCCCGCCGACAAGGCCGCAAAGGCGACGCCGAGATTGCCGCATAGCCCGTTCCAGCCAAGTGCGCGGCCCATCCGTTTCTGGTCCTTGACCAGCATGGCGATGCCGACCGGGTGATAGATCGCGGCGAATAAGCCGACGAGGGTGAGGCCGCCGGCAATCTGCCACGGCGTTTGCGCCAGCGACGTCAGGATGCCGGCGGTGCCGACGCCGACGAAGAAGACGATCATCATCGGGCGCCGGCCCCAGTGGTCGCCGAGCCAGCCGGCGGGCAACGACCCGGCGCCGAAGGCGAGGAAGCCGCCGAGCGACAATGGCAGCATGGCGCGATAGTCGGACCCGAACGACGCGGTCATCGCCAGCACGACCGTCGGAAAGATCAGCATCATCAAGTGATCGACCGCGTGGCCGATGTTGAGGAACGCGGCGGTTATGCGGGTCTGGCTCATGGCGCGTCGCGCGTGGCGGTGGAATCAGGGTCTAACGCTACCGTGCCAAAACCTTGCACGCTTGCGCAAGTAAGCCATAATCTATCGCGAAACAGCCATGGCCCGCTCCGCCCTCCGCAGCACGGACGCTGCCGACTATCAGTATCTCGACCGCCCGATCGCGGTGATGGCGAAGGATTATCCGCGCGGCGCCGCCAATACGCCGCATCGCCATCGCCGCGGCCAGTTAATCTACGCCGCGACCGGCGTGGTCGCGGTGACGACGCCGGCGGGGACTTGGGTCGTGCCGCCGCATCGCGCTGTCTGGGTGCCGGCGGAAACCGAGCATTGGATTCGTACCTCGACCGCTGCCGCGCTACGCGCCGCTTTCGTCGCCTCCGGCATTTCCGGCCTGCCGCAACGCTGCTGCGTGATTGCGGTTTCGCCGCTGTTGCGCGAGTTGCTGTTGCGCGCCGCGTCGCTGGCGCTCGATTACGACGAGAACGGGCCCGACGGCCGTATCATGGCCGTGATCCTGGACGAGCTGCGTGCGCTGCCGGTGCTGCCGCTGCATTTGCCGCGGCCAACCGATCCACGGTTGCGCCGTGTCTGCGACGCGATCGAGCGCGATCCGGCCCAGACGCACACGCTGGCAGGGTGGGCGCGCCTGGCCGGCGCTGCGCCGCGAACCCTGGCGCGACTGTTCAGTTATGAGACGGGCATGAGTTTCGGTGCCTGGCGCCAACAGGCCCGGCTGATGGCGGCGCTCGACCGGCTCGCGGCCGGCGAACCGGTGACCGCGGTCGCGCTCGATCTCGGCTATCAGAGTCCGAGCGCGTTCACCTGCATGTTCCGCCGCGCTCTCGGGACGTCGCCGACGCGGTACTTTGGCGAAAGTTCGCGGTAAAATTGGCCGCCCTAAACTCGCCATACTTGGGCGGCTACCTAGGGCACGCCGTATTCTTTTGTCGATAAGAGGGGTTTTCCGTGGCCAATTCCATTGCGTTGGTTGATGACGACAAGAACATTCTGCAATCGCTGTCGGTGGCGCTCGAAGCCGAAGGCTTCGCCGTGCGCACCTATAACGACGGCGCCGAGGCGCTCAAGGCGATGACTGCGCAGCCGGTCGATCTCGCGATCCTCGACATCAAGATGCCGCGTATGGACGGCATGGAGCTGCTCGCCACGCTGCGCAAGCAGAGCGCCATGCCGGTCATTTTCCTGACCTCGAAAGACGACGAGGTCGACGAGGTGCTCGGCTTGCGCATGGGCGCCGACGACTACATCAAGAAGCCGTTTTCGCAGCGCCTCCTGGTCGAGCGCATCCGCGCGCTGTTGCGGCGTGGCGAGATCGCGCGCGGCGGCACCGACGCCCAGGCCGAGCCGGTCATTCAGCGCGGCGACCTGACGCTCGATCCGGGACGCCACCAATGCACCTGGAAGACCCAGGACGTCGACTTGACGGTCACGGAGTTCCTGATCCTGAAATCGCTTGCCGTCCGGCCGGGCCACGTCAAAAGCCGCGATCAGCTGATGGACAGCGCTTACGGCGAGCACATCTATGTCGACGATCGGACGATCGACAGCCACGTCAAGCGGCTGCGCAAGAAGTTCAAGTCCGTCGATGCCGAGTTTGCCCAGATCGAAACCCTTTATGGCGTTGGATACCGCTACCGCGACCACTAACCGGCGCGACGCCGCGGGCGCCGCCGGACAGCGCGCGAAGACCCGGGCGCCCGCGATGCGGCGGCTGCGGCTCCGCTTCCGCGCGCGTTGGCGTCTGTCGCCGCTCACGCGCCGCATCTTGACGGTCAACGTCCTGACGCTCGCGCTGCTCGGCGTCGGCGTCCTTTATCTCGGCGAGTATCAGGACAGCCTCGTCACCGCGAACATCGAATCGCTCAAGACCCAGGCCGAGATTTTCGCCGCGGCGCTCGGCGAGGGCGCCGTCGATCAGCAACGCGCCTCGTTCAAGCTCGATCCGCAGCTCGCGCGCGAAATGATGCGGCGGCTGGTCGAGCCGACCAAGACGCGGGCGCGCCTGTTCGACGAGCGCGGCAAGCTCGTCGCCGACACCAATATCCTCGAAGGCCCCGGCGGCACCGTGCAGGTCAGCCAGCTGGCGGCGCCGGACGCGAGCCTCACCGACCGGATCACCGATGCGGTCTATGGTGCGGTCGTCAGCGTCTTCCCCTGGCAGCAGGACTTTCCGCGCTATGTCGAGCCGACCACCGACAACGCCGATTCGTATCCTGACGCCGTGCACGCGCTCGCCGGCGACGTCGCGCAAAGCGTACGGGCGCGCGGCAACAACGGCTTGATCCTCACGGTCGCGGTGCCGGTGCAGCATTACCGCAAGGTTCTGGGCGCGGTGCAGCTGTCGATCGGCAGCCGCGATATCGAAAAGGCGATCCGCTCGGTCCGGATCGAGTTCATCAAGGTCTTCCTCGCCGCGCTCGGCATCACGGTTCTCCTGTCGATCTACCTTGCTGGCACGATCGCGCGGCCGATCCGACGCCTCGCGGCGGCCGCCGAATCCGTCCGGCGCCGTCCGGTGCGCGAGGCCGCGATCCCCGATCTCACCGGCCGGCACGACGAGATCGGCGATCTCTCGGGCGCGCTCCGGGAAATGACGGCCGCGCTGTGGCAGCGCGTCGGTGCGATCGAGCGTTTCGCCGCCGATGTCGCGCACGAGATCAAGAATCCGCTGACGTCGCTCAAAAGCGCGATCGAAACCGCCAGCCGGCTCAACGATCGCGAGAAGGAACGCAAGCTGCTTGCGCTCGTGCTCGAGGACGTGATGCGTCTCGATCGCCTGATTACCGACATTTCCGACGCCTCACGGCTCGATGCCGATCTGGCGCGCGACGAGTTCGCACCCGTGCCGCTCGGCAAGCTGCTGGCGACCTTGGTTCAAGTGCACGAGGCCGCGGCCAAAGACGATTCGCCGCGGCTGTTGCTGTCGTTACCGGGCGAGCCCGGAACGCCGGCCGGCGATCTGCCGGTACCCGGCATCGAAGGCCGGCTCGTCCAAGTGTTCCGCAATCTCATCGCCAACGCGATCTCGTTCAGCCCACCCGGCAGCGCAATCCGGATCGCGGCGCGACGCGACGGCCGGGACGTCGTGGTGACGATCGACGATCAAGGGCCCGGCATTCCCGAAGGCAAATTCGCCGCGATCTTCGAGCGCTTCTATTCCGAGCGGCCGGCCGGCGAAAAATTCGGCACCCATTCCGGTCTCGGCCTGTCGATCTCGAAGCAGGTCGTCGAAAATCATCGCGGCCAGATTCGGGCCGAAAACCGCACGGACGATCGCAATCAGGTGCTGGGCGCGCGCTTCACCGTCCGGCTGCCGGCGGCCTAGGCCGCGGCTGATATTGCCCTGCAACATGGTGGGCTTCGGCGGGTGGTTTTGACCGTCGGAATCTAGAAATATCTGTTTCTTTTCAACGCCTAGGGAACTGTCAACGGTTTGGTGCACTGCCACACCATTGACATTGAAAGCGCCCCGGCGCACCTAAAGCGCCCAATGCAATTGGTCCATGGCACGGCGGTGCGGTTGGGGCAGGCAGGCGTACTTCTGCGCGGCCCGTCCGGCAGCGGTAAATCCGATTTGGCGCTTCGCTTGATCGAAGCGGGCGCGTCCCTGATTGCCGACGATCAGGTCGCGCTGGCGCTCGACAACGCGGAGGTCTGGCTGAGTGCGCCGCCGGCCATCGCCGGCATGATCGAGGCGCGCGGCGTCGGCATCCTTCGCCTGCCGCGGGCGCCACGCGCCGCCTTGCGCCTGGTGTGCGATCTGGTGCCGCGCGACCAGGTTGAACGTCTGCCGGAGCGTGGCGACTGCACGTTGCTCGGCGTGACGGTGCCGCGACTGGCGCTGTGCGCCTTCGACGCTTCGGCGCCGGCCAAGCTTCGCTTCGCGTTGCGGGCGGTGACCGGCGAAGCCATTGCCACCGAGCCGCTGTCGGTCCAGCCGTGACGCCCAATTCCGTCCGTACGCGTCTTCTGGTGGTGACCGGCTTGTCGGGCGCGGGACGTTCGACCGCGCTCAAGGCGCTCGAGGACATGGGGTACGAGGCGGTCGACAATTTGCCGCTGTCGCTGCTGCCCAGCCTGATCGGCCCGCGTGCCGCGATGGCGCCGCTGGCGATCGGCGTCGATGTGCGCACGCGCGACTTTGCGGTCCCGTCGCTGGTCAAGGCGCTGGACGAGCTGACCGCCGGCCGGGCAATCGATCTCAAGCTGCTGTTCCTCGATTGCGATGACGATCATCTCGAGCGGCGCTTCACCGAGACCCGGCGGCGGCATCCGCTGGCGCTGGAACGGCCGGTCGCCGACGGCATCCGGCTCGAGCGTCAGCGCGTCTGGCCGCTGCGCGACCGCGCCGACCTCGTGATCGATACCAGCGCCCTGGCGCCGGGCGATCTCAAGCGCTTGCTGCAAGGCCATTTCGCTTTGACGTCACAGCCCGGCGTCACCGTCGCGGTGACGTCGTTTTCGTATCGTCATGGTCTGCCGCGCGACGCCGACCTGGTCTTCGACATGCGCTTCCTGCGCAATCCGCATTACGTGCCGGCGTTGCAGCCGCTATCGGGCCGCGATCGCGCCGTCGCCGCCTTCATCGAGGCCGATCCCGATTTTGCACCCCGCTTCGAGGAAATGGCCGGGTGGCTCGACCACCTGCTGCCGCGCTACGAAGCCGAGGGCAAAAGCTATCTCACCATCGCCATCGGCTGTACCGGCGGCCGTCATCGCTCGGTCTACGTCGCCGAGCGGTTGGCGGCGCGGCTTGCGGCCGATGGGCGGCGCATCGCCCTGATGCATCGCGATCTCAACCGGCCGGGCGAAGCCGGCCCGCATCCCGCCGAGCTGCCGGCGCCTCCCGTGAAGGATATTGCATGATCGGTATGGTTCTCGTGACGCATGGCCGTTTGGCGGCGGAGTTCATCGCCGCGCTCGAGCACGTCGTCGGTCCGCAGCGCAACATCGCCGCTATCTGTATCGGCCCGGAAGACGACATGGAGAAGCGGCGTCAGGACATCCTCCGGTCGGTCGAGGAAGTCGGCAGCGGCGACGGCGTCGTGCTGCTGACCGACATGTTCGGCGGCACGCCCTCGAATCTGGCGATTTCGATCATGGACAAGGCCAAGGTCGAGGTCATTGCCGGCGTCAATTTGCCGATGCTGATCAAGCTCGCGAGCCTGCGTCAGACCGAATCGCTGGCCGACGCGGTGCGCGGCGCGCAGGAAGCCGGCCGCAAATACATCAACGTTGCCTCGCAGCTTCTGGCCGACGTCCGCTGATGGCGGAGTCGGCCGCCGGCGCCGCCGCGCCCGCCCAAGTCAACCGCTCCGTCACCATCTGCAATCAACGCGGGCTGCACGCGCGCGCCGCCGCCCGCTTCGTCAAACTCGCTTTCGAATACGACGCCGAGATCACCGTCACGAAAGCCGGCGCATCGGTCTCCGGCCGGTCTATCATGGGCCTGATGATGCTCGCCGCGGGCCCCGGCAGCGTCGTCGACTTGAGCGCCACCGGGCCCGATGCCGCGCGCGCGATCGACGCGCTCGTGGCGCTGATCACTGGCGGCTTCAATGAGGACTGACGGCGGACACGGCGAACGGCGGCTGCAAGGTCTCGGGATCGCGCCCGGGATCGCCATCGGCCGCGCCTTCATCAGCGACAGTGGCGCGATCGCGGTTCCGGAACGCCGCATCGAGCCGGCGGAGGTCGAAGGCGAGCAGAAGCGTTTCGCCCAGGCCGTCGAAATCGCGATCAAGCAGCTCAAGAAGCTCAAGACCAAGGCGGTGGCGCTGCCCGGCACGGCCGCGGAGGAGATGGGCTATCTCCTCGACGCGCATCTCGCGATGCTGACGCGCTCGCGTTTCGTCCGCGGCGTCGAGCGCCGCATCGTCGAGGACCGGGTCAATGCCGAGCGCGCGGTGGCGCTCGAAATCGAGGGCATGGGCGAAAGCTTCGCGGCGATGGGCGATGCCTATCTTGCGGCGCGGATCGAGGATGTTCGCGTGGTCGGGCAGCGGTTGCTCCGTAACCTGACCAAGACGCCGTACGCCACGTTCAAGTCGCTCGCCGAAGGCACCATTGTGTTGGCCGAGGAGCTGAGCCCGGCCGATATCGCCTTGATGGATCCAAAGCAGGTCAAAGGCTTCGCCAGCGTGCTCGGCGGTGCCGAGGGCCACACCGCAATCATGGCGCGGGCGCTCGGCATCCCGGCGGTGCTCGGCATCACCGACCTGCTCAAGGATGCGGCGCCGGGCGACGTCGTGGCGCTCGATGGCAGCACCGGCGAGGTCGTGCTGCGGCCGAGCGCCGCGACCCACACGCGGTTCGAGAAACGCCGCGTGGCGATCGAACGCGCCGGCCGCGGCCTGGCGCGGCTCAAGCGCCTGCCTGCCGAAACCCGCGACGGCGCCGAAATCGTGCTCCAGGCTAATCTCGAGCTGCCGCGCGAGATCGGCCAGGCACTCTCCGTTGGCGCCCAGGGTCTCGGCCTGGTGCGAACCGAATTCCTTTACATGAATCGCGACGACCTGCCAGACGAAGACGAGCAGTACGCCTCCTATCTCGAACTGGTTCGCGGCATGGACGGCAAGCCCGTGACGCTTCGAACGCTCGACATCGGCGGCGACAAGCTGGCGGCGCCGCTTGCCGAGCTGATGGAGGGCGAAGGCAACAATCCCGCGCTCGGGTTGCGCGCCATCCGGCTGTCGCTCAAGGAGCGCAGCCTGCTCGACGCCCAGTTCGCCGCCATGGTGCGCGCCGCCGCGCACGGCCCGGTGCGCATCCTGCTGCCGATGATTTCGAGCGTCGGCGAGGTCCGTGCCGCACGCGAGTATCTCGCGCAGGTCGCGCGGCGCCTCAAGCGGCGCGGCGTGCGTGTGCCCGACGAGTTGCCGCCGTTGGGCGTGATGATCGAAATTCCCGGCGCGGCGCTGGCCGCCGACGCCATGGCGGCCGCCGCCGATTTCTTCGCCATCGGCACTAATGACCTGATCCAATATGCGCTGGCGGTCGATCGCGGCGACGAGCGCGTCGCCTATTTGCACAATCCGCTGCATCCGGCGGTGTTGCGGCTGATCCAGTTCGCCGTCGAGGCGGCGCTGCGCGCCCAGATCCCGATCAGCCTGTGCGGCGAGATGGCTGGCGATCCGCGCTACACCGCGCTGCTCCTCGGGCTCGGCATCCGGGATCTGTCGATGGCGCCCGCCAACGTGCCGCGCGTCAAGCAGCGCATTCGCGCCATGGACCTGACGGCGGCGACTCAGCGCGCGCGTGCGATCATGGATCAGCTCGACGACGCCCGTATCGCCAGCCTGCTCGACGATTTCAACGAGCTCGCCTGAAATTGGCCGGACGCGGCGCTAACGCGCCGGCACGCCGGTCATGGTCGAATATTCGAAGTGCAGCGCCTCGCCGGGATGGACGAGCGGAAAGATCGCGCGCGCCGCCAGCGCCGCTTCGGCGAAACCCGACAGGATCAGCTTGAGCTTGCCGGGATAATGCGCCACGTCGCCGACCGCGAAGATGCCCGGCTGCGAGGTGGCGCAGGTTGACGGCGCGACCGTGAGGTGGTGGCGTTCGAGTGCTAGGCCCCATTGCGCGATCGGTCCGAGGTCGGTCGCGAGACCGAAAAACGGCAGTAGCACGTCGGCCGGTAGAGTTCGCTCCTTGCCGTCGAGATTGGTGACGATCACGGCGCGTAATTGGCCATCGGCGCCGTCGAGCGCCTGAAGCTGGCACGGCGTCACCAGCTCGATCGTTCCCGCCTCGGCCAGCGCTTCGAGCCGCGCGACGCTTTCGGGCGCGGCGCGGAACTTGGCGCGGCGATGCACCACCATCACCTTTGCGGCGATCTCGGCGAGCGACAGCGCCCAATCGACCGCCGAATCGCCGCCGCCGGCGATGACCACGCGCTTGCCGCGGAAATTCTCGCGCCGGCTCACCAGGTAGAACACGCTTTTGCCTTCATAGCGCTCGATGCCGGCGAGTGGCGGCCGGTTGGGGCCGAAGGCGCCGGCGCCGGCGGCGATGATCACCGCCCGCGCCGCGACACTCGTACCGTCTGCGGTCCGCAGGGCGAAGCCGTCCTTGTGTGGCGTCAGCGCGGCTACCGGATGGCCCAGGCGGTATTCGGGCACGAACGGCGCTGCCTGCTCGACCAGCTTGTGCACGAGTTCCTGCGCTGCGATGCGCGGATAGCCGGGAATGTCGTAAATCGGCTTCTCGGGATAAAGCGCCGCGCACTGGCCGCCGGGCGCTTCAAGGGCGTCGATGACGCAGCAGCGCATTTTCAGCATGCCGCACTCGAACACCGCGAAAAGCCCGACCGGCCCCGCGCCGACGATTGCGACATCCGTTGCGGTTTCCGTCATCGTGCGTACCATGCAGGCGCGCCGCGAACGGCGCAACCCCGCGGTTGCGGCGCGGAAAGCCGCAGCCTAAAACAACGCCGTGGGTGGAGGTGCCGCGCTTGTTCTTGCCTTGGCCAACGAGGCCGCGACCGGCCGGTTCGCCGCGCGTCTCGCGCGCCTGGCGCGGCGGGGCGACGTGATCGCGCTCCACGGCGAACTGGGCAGCGGCAAGACGACCTTCGCCCGCGCCTTCATCCGCGCGCGCCTCGGCGAGTCGCTCGAAGTGCCGAGTCCGACTTTCACACTGGTCGAGATCTATGGTGGCGGTGGCTCGGCGCCGGCAATCTGGCATTTCGACCTGTTTCGCCTGAACGGCGCGGACGAGGCGCGCGAGCTCGGTTTCGAAGAGGCACTGGCCGACGATATCAGCCTGATCGAATGGCCCGAGCGCCTGGGGCCGCTGCTGCCGGCCGAACGGCTGGCGCTCACCTTCGCCGCCGGTCCGACGCCCGAATCGCGCAGCCTGACGGTGCAGCCGTCGGCGTCCTGGCACGACCGAATCGGGGAGCTGTCCGATGGTTGAACGCGCGGTGTTGATCGAACGGTTTCTCGACCAGGCGGGCTGGGGCGACGCCAAGTATGCGCCGTTGCCGGGCGATGCCTCGTTCCGGCGCTATGTCCGACTGCATGGTTCCGACAAGCGCACGGCGATGCTGATGGATGCGCCGCCGCCGCAGGAAAACGTCCGGCCCTACCTGGCGGTGGCGCGGCTGCTGCGTCGCCTGGGTCTCGGCGCGCCGGCGATCTATGGCCAGGACGCCGAGAACGGCCTGCTGCTGATCGAGGATCTGGGCGACGACACCTATACGCGGCTGCTGGCGAACGGCGAGTCCGAGGAATCGCTCTATGCGCTTGCGGTCGACGTGCTGATCGCACTGCGGCGGCGGTTCACCGCTAAGGAAATGAAAGAAGCGAAGTTCCTTGCGCCCTACGACGACCAGCGGCTCCTCGACGAGGTGGCGCTGCTGGTCGATTGGTATTGGCCGGCCATCGCCGGGGGGGCCGTCGATCCAGCGTTGCGCGCGGAATATCTGGCGCTCTGGCAAGCGGCACTGCCGGCGGCGCACAAGTTGCCGGCGACACTGGTGCTGCGCGACTTTCATGTCGACAATCTGATGCGCGTGCGCAATCGCGACGGCCTGCTCGAATGCGGCGTCATCGATTTCCAGGACGCGGTGATCGGCTCGCCGAGCTACGATCTGGTCTCATTGCTCGAGGATGCGCGGCGCGACGTGACCGCCGATCTTGCCGCGCGCATGAAGCAGCGTTATCTCGGCGCGTTTACCGAACTCGATCACGCCGCGTTCGACGCGTCGTATGCGATCCTCGGCGCGCAGCGCAGCGCCAAGATCGTCGGCATCTTCACGCGGCTTTGCGTACGCGACGGCAAGCCGCAATATCTCGCGCACATTCCGCGCGTCTGGCGCATCCTTCAGCGAGGCCTGCAACATCCGGCGCTGGCGCCGATGGCGGCCTGGATGGCGCGTCACATTCCCGAGGCCGAACGCAAAATTCCCCCATGCCGTCCCGCCGCGTGAACGTTCCCGACAGCGCGATTGTGTTGGCCGCCGGGCGCGGCAAGCGCATGGGTACGCTCACTGACCAAACGCCCAAGCCGCTGATCCGGGTCGAGGGCCGCGCGCTGATCGATCATGTGCTCGATCGGCTCGCCGCCGCCGGCGTCAAGCGCGTCGTCGTCAACCTCCATTACATGGGCGACGCCATCGCCGCGCATCTGGCGCATCGGCACGACATCGCTATCGAATTCTCGCGCGAGGCCGAAGCGCTCGAAACCGGCGGCGGCGTGGTGAAGGCGTTGCCGCTGCTGGACGAAATTTTCTACATCCTCAACGCCGACGTTTTCTGGGTCGATGGCGCGACGATGGCGCTGCGCCAATTGGCAGCCGGATTCGACCTCGCACGCGACGACGCGCTGTTGCTGATGCAGCCGACGGCGCGCGCTGCCGGATACGACGGGCGCGGCGATTTCATGGTCGATCCCGCCGGAATCGTGCGCCGGCGCCGCGAGACCGAGGTCGTGCCGTTCGTCTTCGCCGGCATCGAAATCGCGCACCGCCGCCTGTTCGACGCCGCGCCCGCCGGCGCCTTTTCGATCAACCGGCTGTGGGATCGGGCGATCGACAACGGCCGTTTGCGCGGCCTGGTCCACGACGGCGAGTGGTATCACGTCGGCACGCCGCAGGGCCTGGCCTTGGCCGATGCGCGCGTTCACCTGAACGGGCACGAACGCTAGCCGCATGGGCGCGGTGTTCTCGATCGACGTCGGCGTGCCGTTCCTGGATGCGCTGGCGGCGGGACTGCTGGCGCGCACTGGCGGCGAACCGTTGGCGCTCGCCCGCATGACCGTGCTGCTGCCGACGCGCCGCGCCGCGCGGTCACTGGCCGAGGCCTTCCTGCGCCAGGGTAACGGCCGGCCGCTGCTGTTGCCGCGTCTCGTGCCGGTCGGCGACGTCGACGCCGACGAGCTCGCGATTCTGGCCGACGAAAGCGCCGGCGGCGAGGCGATCGACCTGCCGCCGGCAGTGCCCGATCTCACCCGCCGGCTGATGCTGACACAGCTCGTCCTCGGTTGGGGGCAAACGCCGGCCGGTGCTGGTCCGGCCAGCGCCGCGCAAGCGGCGCCGCTGGCGGCCGAGCTGGCCCGCTTTGTCGACGAAGTCGCGGCCGAAGGCTGCACGCTCGCCAATCTCGACCGTCTGGTGCCGGCGCAGCACGCCGCGCACTGGCAGCAAGTCGTCACGTTCCTGCAAATCGTCTCCGACCATTGGCCGAAGGCGCTGGCGGAGATCGGCTGTCTCGATGCCGCCGACCGGCGCAATCGCGTGCTCGAGCGCCAAACCGAAGCTTGGCGCCGGCAACCGCCCGCCGATCCGGTGATCGCCGCCGGCATCACCGGCGGCGTGCCGGCGGTCGCGGCGCTCGTCGCCGCGGTCGCGCGCCTGCCGACCGGCATCGTCGTGCTGCCGGGCCTCGACCGCACTGCCGAAACCGCGGAATGGGAGGCGATCGCCGCCGATCCGGCGCATCCGCAATATTTGCTGGCGCGGCTGCTGGCGCGTCTCGAAATGCTGCCGGCGCAAGTCGCCGCCTGGCCGTCGCCGGCGGTTGCCGGCGCGAATGCGGCGCGCGCCGCATTGGTGCGTGCCGCGCTGGCGCCGGCGTCGCGCAGCCATCGTTGGGCGACCATCGGCAGTCTGCCGTCGGCGGCGGTCGCGGGCATGACGCGCGTTGATTGTCCCGGACCGCAGGAAGAAGCGACGACGGTCGCATTGCTGATGCGACGTCAGCTCGATGAGCCGGGCGCGACCGCGGCGCTGGTGACGCCGGACCGCGATCTCGCGCGCCGCGTCGCCGCTGAATTGCGGCGTTGGGACATCGCAGTCGACGATTCCGCCGGCGCGCCGCTGGCGAAGACGCCGCCTGGCGTGTTCCTGCGCCTGTTGCTGACCTGCATCGCCGAAGAATTCGCGCCGCTGCCGCTTTTGGCACTGCTCAAGCATCCGTTGGCGGCGTGCGGGATGACACCGGCTGCGTTCCGCGACCTGGCGCGTCGGCTCGAAGTCGCGGCCCTGCGTGGGCCGCGTCCCGGTCCGGGCATCGACGGGCTATGCGCGGCGATCGGCGAGTGCGCGCTGGCCGATCCGGTGCGCCGCATCGGCCGCGCGTTGGCGCCGCTGGTCGAGGCGCTGGCCGCCGACGAAATCGACTTGGCAACATTGGTGCAGGCGCATATCCGCGCGGCCGAGGCGCTCGCCGCGAGCGACGCGGAAAGCGGCGACCGTCGCCTGTGGCGCGAGGAGGCCGGCGAAGCGGCGGCAGTCTGGCTCAGCGAATTGCTCGGCGCCACGCGCGGCTTTCCCAAGCTCGCTGGTGCCGATTATCCGGCGCTGTTCGAAGCGCTGATCGCCGCGCCGGTGGTGCGGCCCGCCTATGGCCGGCATCCGCGGCTGTTTATCTGGGGTCTGCTCGAAGCGCGGTTGCAGCAGGCCGATTTGGTGATCCTGGGCGGCCTCAACGAAGGCGTCTGGCCGGCGCGGGCCGACAGCGATCCTTGGCTGTCACGGCCGATGCGGCGCGATTTCGGCCTGCCCCCGCCGGAGTTGCGCGTCGGGCGCGCGGCGCACGATTTCGTCCAATGTCTCGGCGCGCGCACCGTCGTGCTGACGCGCGCCGCGCGCGTCGAAGGCAATCCGACGGTGCCGTCGCGCTGGTTGCTGCGGCTCGAAACCGCGCTGCGCGCCGCCGGTCTCGAGGCGAAACTCTATGACAACGCGCCGCTTGCATGGCAGGCCCGGCTCGACGATCCGGGCCTCGCGCGGCGCATCGATCCGCCGGAGCCGCGCCCGCCGGTCGAAGCCCGGCCGCGCCATCTTTGGGTGACCGAAATCGAGACCTGGCTGCGCGATCCCTATGCGATCTATGCCAAGCACGTTCTGCGCCTGCGGGCGCTCGACCCGATCGACGCCGATCCCGGCGCGGCCGAACGCGGCATTTTCATCCATGCGGCGCTGCATCGGTTCCTGCAAACCTTCCCCAATGAATTGCCCGACGATGCCGAGGGTAAGCTGCTGGCGATCGGCCGCGACTGTTTCGGCGAGGCGTTGCAACATCCCAACGTGCGCGCCTTCTGGTGGCCGCGCTTCGAGCGCGTCGCCGGCTGGGTGGTCGAGGCCGAACGCGAACGCCGTACGCTGATTACGCAAAGCTTCGGCGAGGTCAGCGGCACGCTCGCGCTGCCGGCGACGCACGGCCCGTTCACGTTGTCGGGCAAGGCCGACCGCGTCGATCGCTTGGCGGCGGGTGGTCTGGCGATTCTGGATTACAAGACCGGCGGCTTGCCGCAAGTCGGCGAGGTCAAGACTGGCTATGCGCCGCAGCTCGCGCTCGAAGCGATGATCGCCGCCGCCGGCGGCTTTCGCGGCGTGCCGGCGGCCGCGGTCGCGGCGTTGATCCATTGGCAATTGACTGGCGGCGACCCGCCGGGCCGGGCGCGCACCGATGCCGACGGCGTCGACGCCGTCTGTGCACTGGTTGATGCCGCCCGTCAGGGCCTCGAACGGCTGATCGCTCGCTTCGACGATCCGGCGACGCCCTATCGCGCCTGGCCGCAGCCGGACAAGAGGCCGCGTTATTCCGACTACACGCATCTCGCCCGGGTGCAGGAATGGCTGCCCGGCGGCGGCGCCGACGAATGAGCGCGCGGCCGAAAACCGATCCGGCCGTCCTGCAACGGCGCGCCGCCGATCCCGCCGCCTCGATCTGGGTCGCGGCTTCGGCCGGCACCGGCAAGACCAAGGTACTGACCGACCGCGTGCTGGCGTTGCTGCTCGCCGGCAACGAGCCGGCCCGCATCCTTTGCCTCACTTTCACCAAGGCGGCGGCGGCCGAAATGGCGATCCGCGTCGGGACGCGGCTCAGCGCCTGGGCGACGATGTCCGATGCAGACTTGCGCGACGAACTCAAGGGCCTGGTCGACGGCGATGTCGATGTGGACCAGCTCGAGCGCGCGCGGCAGCTGTTCGCGCGCGTGCTCGACGCGCCCGGCGGCATGCGGATCGAAACTATCCACGCCTTCTGCCAATCGCTGCTCCGGCGCTTTCCGCTCGAAGCCGGCATTCCGCCGCATTTCCAGGTGATGGAGGAACGCAGCGCCGCGGAAGCGATGGAACGCGCCGTCGCCCATGTGCTCGATCGGGCGCGCGACGGCAAGCCGAAGATCCTCGGCGCCGCGCTCGACACCGTGACGCAGCTTGTCGGCGAAAGCGGTTTCGTCGAGCTCATCGGCATGCTCGCCGCCGAACGCGAGCGCGTCGCCGCTGCGCGCGCAGCGGGTGATGCGCAATTCGATGCGCGGCTGCGTGCGCGCTTGGGATTACGACCAGGCGAGACAGCGAACTCGATCGTCCGGCAGGCGTGCAAGGACGACGCGTTCGCCGGCGATGCGCTCAGGCATGCCGCACGCATCTTGGGCCAAAGCGGCTCGTCGACGGATACCAAGACGAGCCGTGCCGTGGGCCGCTGGCTCGGCCGCGTGGGCGGTCGGGTTTATGGTTTCGACGCGTATTGCGACGTCTTTTTTACCCAGAAAGGTGACCGCCGCACGCGTCTCGCGACCAAGGCGGCGCACGCCCTCGATCCGTCCATCGCCGCAGCGCTCGAGGCCGAGGCTGAACGCCTCGAAACGGTCCGGACGAGGCGCGATGCGGCGCGGCTCGTCAGCTCGACCGCCGCATTGCTGCGGCTCGCCGGCACAGTGCTCGACGCCTATGCCGCCGACAAGGCCGCCCGCGCCCTGCTCGATTTCGACGACCTGGTGCTGAAGGCGAAAGACCTGCTGCGGCGGCCTGGCGTCGCGCCGTGGGTGTTGTTCAAGCTCGACGGCGGCATCGACCATATCCTGATCGACGAAGCGCAGGACACCAACCCCGACCAGTGGGAAGTGGTGGCGGCGCTCGCCGAGGAATTCTTCGCCGGCGAAGGCGCGCGCGATCGCCTGCGCACGGTGTTCGCGGTCGGCGATCCGAAGCAGTCGATCTTCAGCTTCCAGCGCGCCGATCCCGCCAAGTTCGTCGCGTTGCAGGAACATTTCCGCATGCGCGTCGAAGCGGCGCGGCAGGATTGGCGGCTGCTGACGCTCGAACTGTCGTTCCGCTCGGTCGCCGCCGTTCTGCGGACGGTCGATGCCGTCTTCGCCGATCCGCGAGCCGCCGCCGGCGTAGCGATTGCTGGCGACCCCATCCGGCACGAAGCGCATCGCCTCGGCGCCGCCGGCGTGGTCGAGCTCTGGCCGCCGGTCGGGCCCGAGCCTGGCGAGCCGCCGACGCCGTGGGACGCGCCGTTGAGCCAGGCGCGGCTCAAGCTGCCGCGCGCAAGACTGGCCGAGGCGATCGCCGCCACGGTCAAGCGCTGGATCGACACCGGCGAGCGCATCGAGTCGAGTGGCCGACCGATTCACGCCGGCGACATTCTGGTGCTAGTACGGCGGCGCAATCCATTTGTCGGTGCGCTGGTCCGCGCGCTGAAGGAGCGTGACGTGCCGGTGGCGGGCGTCGATCGCATGGTGCTGGCCGATCAGCTGGCGGTACAGGATCTGGTGGCGTTGGCGCAATTCCTGTTGCTGCCGGCGGACGATCTGACGCTTGCGACGGTGCTCAAAAGCCCGCTTTACGGCTTCGATGAACAACAACTGTTCGACCTCGCCCGGCCACGGTCCGGCAGCCTGTGGGACGAACTGCGGCAGCGCGCCGGCGAGAATCCGACGTTCCGCTTCGCTGCCGATGAGCTGGCGGCGTTGCTGGCACGCGCCGACTTCATTCCACCGTTCGAATTGTTCGCCGAGGTGCTGGGCGCGCGCGGCGGCCGACGCAAGATTCTGGCGCGGCTCGGCGCGGAAGCGAACGATCCGCTCGACGAATTGCTTGCGGCGGCGCTTGCCTTCGAGCGCGATCATGGCCCGTCATTGCAAGGCTTCCTGCATTGGCTGGTGCTCGGCGAACTCGAAATCAAGCGCGACCTCAACAACGAAGCCGGGCGCGACGAGCTGCGCGTCATCACGGTGCACGGCGCCAAGGGCTTGCAAGCGCCGATCGTTTTCCTGCCCGACACGTTGGCGGTGCCAAACCGGTCGCCCGGCATCGTCTGGACCGACGAAGGTTTGCCGCTGTGGCTTGCCGAAGGCGATGCGCCGGCGGCGCGCGAGGCCGTCGCGCTGGCCGACCGGCGTCGCGACGAGGAATACCGCCGGCTGCTCTACGTCGCGCTGACGCGGGCGGCGGACCGGCTCTATGTCTGCGGTTGGATCGGCCAGCGCCAACCGCCCGACGATGCGTGGTATCCGTTCGTGAAGGCTGGCCTCAAGGCCGCCGGCGGCGAAGCGTTCGACTTCAACGCGATGGATCTAATCGGTACAGACGGCTGGCGCGGCGAGGGGCTGCGGCTGGTCACGCAGCAGCGCGGCAAGCGCGAATCGCCGGCCGCACGCCGTGCCGCCGCGCCGGCGGTGAACGCCTTGCCGTCTTGGGCGACGGCGCCGCCGCCGCCCGAGCCGGCGCCGCCTAAGCCGCTGCAACCGTCGCGGCCGTCGCGCGCCGATCCGCCGACCCGTTCGCCCTTGGGCGCCGACGACGGCCACGTCTTCCGCAAGGGCCTGGTCGTTCATCGCCTGCTGCAAAGCCTGCCGCGCGTCGCGGTGGACCAGCGCGCCGCGGCGGCCAAGCGGTTCTTGGCGCGGCCGGTTCTCGACCTTGCGCCGGCCGAGCAGGCAAGCATCGCCGCCGAAACGCTGGCCGTTCTGGCCGCGCCCGAATGGGCCAACCTGTTCGGACCCGGCTCCGAAGCCGAAGTGCCGGTTGTCGGACTGGTCGGCGACCGTGCGGTGTCGGGTCGCATCGATCGCCTGCTGGTGACCGATGCCGAAGTCGCCATCGTCGATTACAAGACGATGCGGCCGGTGCCCCCGACCGAGGTCGACGTGCCCGAGTCTTATCTCGATCAGCTTGCCGCCTACCGCGCAGCGCTGGCGCGCGTCTATCCCGGCAAGACGGTGCGTTGCGCGCTGCTGTGGACCGAAGGGCCGAAGCTGATGTGGATTTCGGCCGCTGCGCTGGACGGGCGTGGGGCTTGAGCCCGGATTTCAAGGGCCGAGCCATGCGGCCATTGCGCGGGAGCCTCGCTTGACCCTGTTTCCGGCGCTCGCCTAAGCTGCGCCCTCCGATGGATCGTGGAGCAACCGAAGCATGAAACCGAACAAGGTGACCGACTCGTCGTTCGACGCCGATGTGCTCAAGGCGCCGGGCCCAGTGCTGGTCGATTTCTGGGCCGAATGGTGCGGTCCGTGCAAGATGATCGCGCCGTTTCTCGACGACATCGCCGCCGAGATGGGCGGCAAGGTGACGGTCGCCAAGCTCAACATCGACGAGAATCCGCAAACGCCGAGCAAATACGGCGTGCACGGCATTCCGACGCTGATGCTGTTCAAGAACGGCCAAGTGGCGGCGACCAAGATCGGCGCGCTGCCCAAGTCCAAGCTGGTCGAGTGGGTGCAGTCGGTCCTCTAGGCCACTAGCCGTTGGCGGCCAAGATCTTTCCCGCCAGATAAAGCGAACCGCAAATCAGGGTGCGAGCGCCCGGCGCGCTGGCCGTGGCGACCGCCTCGCGCAGCGTTTTCGCGGGCTTGGCGTCGATGCCGACCTGCCGCGCCGCCGCTGCGCTCTCCTCGGCGCTCAGTGTGTTGGCTTCAGCCGGAATCGCCACGGCACTCAATCGCTTCACATACGGTGCCAGCGGCTTGAGGAAGGCCGTGGCATCGTGCGTCTTCAACATGCCGAAGACCAGGCCTGTCGGCCGGCGCCAGCCGGCGACGAACCGCGCCAAGGCCTCGCCGCCGGCGGCGTTGTGCGCGCCGTCGAGCCAGAGCTCGGCATCCTTCGGCAACGCCTTGACCAACGGGCCGCGCCGCAGCTTTTGCAGCCGCGCCGGCCATTCCACCTTGGCCATGCCACGTCCCAATGCTGCCGCGTCGAGTGTAAACCCCGGCAAACATTCGAGCGCGGCTAGCGCGGCGCCGGCATTGTCGTATTGATGTGCGCCGGCGAGTCCCGGCGGTGGCAGGTTGAGCGTCGTGCGGCCACGATAGATCAGGCCGCCGCCTTCCGCCTGGCCGACCGACCATTCGCGCCCATGACGAAAGAGCGGCGCACGCAGATCGGCCGCGCGGCCGGCGATCACCGCGGCCGCCGCGGGCGTTTGCGGTCCAACGGCAACAGGCACGCCCGGCTTGAGGATGCCGGCCTTCTCGAAGGCAATGGCGGCGATGGTCTCGCCGAGAAAATGCTGGTGATCGAGCGATACGGGCGTCAGCACCGCCACGGCCGGCTTGACCATGACGTTGGTGGCGTCGAAGCGGCCGCCGAGGCCGACCTCGATCAGCGCGATGTCGGCGTTCTCGCGGGCGAACGCCAGGAAGGCCGCGGCGGTGGTGATCTCGAAGAAGGTGATCGGTTGACCGGCGTTGGCGCGTTCGCATTCCGCCAGCAACGCGCCCAGCATCTTTTCTGGAATAAGCTTGCCGGCGAGCCGAATACGCTCGTGAAAGCGGACCAGATGTGGCGACGTGTAGACGTGGACGCGCTTGCCAGCTGCTTCAAGAAAGGCACGCAGGAAGGCGATGGTCGAACCCTTGCCGTTGGTGCCGGCGACGTGGATCACCGGCGGCAGCTCGTCCTGCGGATCGCCCAGAGTCTTCAGCAGCCGCAGGACGCGGTCGAGCGACAGATCGATCAGCTTGGGGTGGAGCGTCAGCAGACGCTCGAGAATACGGTCGCTTGGCGCCCGGCGCCTGGTCAGGCGCGATCCCATCCGCGCTCCGGTGGCGCCGCGATCGCCGGCGGCCCCTTGCGGAAAAGCAGGCCGAGCAGGCGGTCGAGCGTCGCCTTGAGGTTGCGGCGGTGGACGACGATGTCGACCATGCCGTGCTCGAGCAGATATTCCGAGCGCTGGAAACCATCCGGCAGCTTTTCGCGAATCGTTTCCTCGATCACCCGCGCGCCGGCAAAGCCGATCACCGCGCCCGGCTCGGCCAAGGTGACGTCGCCAAGCATGGCGAACGACGCCGAAACGCCGCCGGTGGTCGGATCGGCCAGCAGGACGATGTAAGGCCGGCCGCTTTCCTTGACCATCTCGACCGCGAGTGTCGTGCGCGGCATCTGCATCAGCGACAGGATGCCTTCCTGCATGCGCGCGCCACCGGACGACGGAATGACGATCAACGCCGCCTCCTGCAACACCGCAAGGCGCGCCGCCGACAGCAACGCTTCGCCGACGGCAATGCCCATCGAGCCGCCCATGAAGCCGAAATCGAAGACGCAGATCACCGAAGCGGCGCCGCCGATCGTGCCGTGCGCGACCAAGGCGGCGTCGCGGGTCGCGCCCTTGGTGCCTTGCGCCTCCTTGAGCCGGTCGGAATAACGCTTGCGGTCGCGGAACTTGAGCGGGTCGGCGAGCGTCTTGGGCAGCTCGATGAGCGTGTATTTGCCGTCGTCGAACAGCATCGCCAGCCGCTTGTCCGGCGTCAGGCGCAGATGATGGCCGCAAGCGGCGCAGACGTGGAGATTGGCCTCGAGCTCGCGGTGGAACAGCATCTGTCCGCAGCCCGGGCATTTGTGCCAGAGATTGTCCGGCACCTCCTTCTTGGCGACGACGGCCCGGATCTTGGGGAGGACGAAATTGGTGAGCCAGTTCATTGTGCCGCCCGGGCCGGATGACGCGGCCGCGCCTTGCGCACGCCCGCCGCGAGCGCGCTGACATCCTTGAGCACGGCCGGAACCAGGCTCGTCTTGGCCTTGCCGCGCTTGTCGAGATTCTTCGCCAGCCGGTCGACCAGTGCCGAGCCGACGACCGTCGCATCGGCGACGCGCGCAACCTCGGCCGCCTGGGACGGTGTGCGAATGCCGAAGCCGACGGCGATCGGCAAGCCGGTGTGGCGCCGCAGCCGCGCCACCGCGGCGGCAACGATATCGGCGCGTGCCGACTTGGTGCCGGTGATGCCGGCAATCGCGACGTAATAGAGGAAGCCGCCGGCATTGTTGAGGATCGCCGGCAGGCGCCTGTCGTCGCTGGTCGGCGTCGCCAAGCGGATGAAATCGATGCCGGCGGCGCGTGCCCCGAGACACAGTTCGTCGTCGTGCTCGGGCGGCAGATCGACGACGATCAAGCCATCGCAGCCCGCCGCCTTGGCGTCCTTGAGGAACCGCGGCACGCCGTAGTGATAGATCGGGTTGTAATAGCCCATCAGGATCGCCGGCGTTTCGCCGTCGGTCTTGCGGAAGCGGCGCAGCACGTCGAGCGTCTTGGCGAGGCTCATGCCGGCCGCGAGCGCGCGTAGGCTTGCCGCCTGGATCGACGGCCCGTCGGCCATCGGATCGGAAAACGGCATGCCGATCTCGATCAGGTCGGCGCCGGCCTTGGGGAGCTTCGCCAAAAGCTTCTCGAAGGTGGCGCGGTCGGGGTCGCCGCAGGTGAGATAAGTGACGAGGCCGGCTCGGCCTTCCGCGTGCAGCCGTGCAAAGCGTGCGGCGATGCGGCTCACAGCTTGGCTCCGAGCGTCGCCGCTACGGTGTTGACGTCCTTGTCGCCGCGGCCCGACAGATTGATCACTAGCAGATGGTCGCGCGGCAGGTCGGGCGCGCGTTTGGTCGCCGCCGCCACCGCATGCGCCGATTCGAGTGCCGGAATGATGCCTTCGAGGCGCGTCAGCAGCTGGAAGGCGGTCAGCGCCTCGCGATCGGTCACGGTCATGTATTCGACGCGCTTCTGTTCGAACAGCCAGGCGTGCTCCGGCCCGACGCCGGGATAATCGAGGCCGGCCGAGATCGAGTGAGTGTCGAGGATTTGGCCGTCCTCATCCTGGAGGTAATAGCTGCGGTTGCCGTGCAGCACGCCGGGCGCGCCGCCGTTCAGCGATGCGGCGTGCCGGCCGGTGGCTAGGCCTTCGCCAGCGGCCTCGACGCCGATCATCGCAACGCGCGGTTCGTCGAGGAACGGATGGAACAGGCCCATGGCGTTCGAGCCGCCGCCGACGCAAGCGACCAGCGTGTCCGGCAGCCGGTCTTCCGCTCGCGCCATCTGGACGCGGACTTCGTCGCCGATCACGGTCTGGAAGTCGCGCACCATCGCCGGGTAGGGGTGCGGTCCGGCGACCGTGCCGATGAGGTAGTACGTGTCGTCGACGTTGGCGACCCAGTCGCGCAGCGCCTCGTTCATCGCGTCCTTGAGCGTCGCGGTGCCCGAGGTCACCGGTCGGACTTCGGCGCCCAAGAGCTTCATGCGGAAGACGTTGGGCTTCTGGCGTTCGATGTCGGTGGCGCCCATGTAGACGACGCACGGCAGGTCGAACAGCGCGCAGACCGTGGCGGTGGCGACGCCGTGCTGGCCGGCGCCGGTCTCGGCGATGATGCGGCGCTTGCCCATGCGGCGCGCCAGCAGAATCTGGCCGAGCGTGTTGTTCACCTTGTGTGCGCCGGTGTGGTTCAGATCCTCGCGCTTCAAATAAATCTTCGCGCCTTTGCAATGGCGCGTCAGCCGCTCGGCGAAATAGAGCGGCGACGGCCGGCCGACATAATGCTCGAGGTAATAGCGTAGCTCGGCGGCGAAGCTCGGATCGCGCTTCGCCGTTTCGTAGGCGCGCTCGACCTCGAGGACGAGCGGCATCAGCGTCTCGGCGACGAAGCGTCCGCCGTGAATGCCGAACAAGCCGCGGTCGTCGGGTCCGCCGCGAAAGGTGTTGGGACCAGCCATCTCGAAAAAGTCGCCTGGGGTCGCCTGGAGAGCCCGAGTTTTACCCTTAAACCCTTGAGTCTCAAAGGCTCATTTCGCGCTTCAGAGGGCCGCGACCGCCCCCAGGAAGGTGCGAATCTTAGCGACGTCCTTGACGCCCGGCGCGCTTTCGACGCCCGACGACACGTCGACCGCGGCTGCGTGTGAAACGCGCGCCGCCTCGGCGACGTTCGCCGGCGTCAAGCCGCCCGACAGCATCCACGGCAGCGGCCACCGACGCGCGCTGAGCAATTCCCAATCGAAGGCGAGCGCGTTGCCGCCCGGCCGGGTTGCGGTCTTGGGCGGCCGCGCGTCGAACATCAACCAGTCGGCGACGCCGTAATAGCGCGGCGCGGCGGCGAGATCGCTGTCGCCGGCGATCTTGATTGCCTTCATCGCCGGCTTGCCGAAACGCTGCTTGATCTGGGCGACGCGTTCCGGCGTTTCCTCGCCGTGCAGCTGGATGAGGTCGAGCGGCGCCGCCGCCAGGACGCGCTTCAGCAGATCGTCGTCGGGATCGACGAAGACGCCGACGCGCGTCACACCGACGGGCACGGCGCGGATCAACGGTCCCGCCTGCGCCGGCGACAGATTGCGCGGACTCGGCGGAAAGAACACGAAGCCGACGAAGCGCGCGCCGCCAGTGATCGCGGCGGCAACCGTCTCAGGCGTCGACAGGCCGCAGATCTTGGCGGCGACGCTCACGGCTTGCGGATTTCCGCCAGCATGGCGCGCGCCGCCGCTGGCGGACTCGGCGAGCCGGTGATCGGCCGGCCGATGACGAGATAATCGGCGCCGGCCTGCACAGCGTCGCGCGGACCCATGACGCGCTTTTGATCGCCGTGGCCGAGCGAGCCGACGCGGATGCCCGGCACCACCAGCAGGAAATCGGGGCCAACGAGCTGGCGCAGCTCGGCGACCTCGTGCGGCGAGCAGACGATGCCGTCAAGACCGCTGTCCTTGGCGAGGAGCGCCAGGCGCTTCACCTGCTCGCCGGTCGAGCCCTTTTGGCCGACCGCTTCGAGATCGCGTTCGTCGAGGCTCGTCAGGACCGTGACACCCAAGAGTCTCATGCGCGTCTTGCGCGCCGCCTGCTTCGCTGCCTCGGCCGCCGCCTGCATCATGGCGCGACCGCCGCCGCAATGGACGGTCAGGAACATCGGCTCGAGCGCCGCCGCCGCCTTCACCGCGCCCGACACGGTGTTGGGGATGTCGTGCAGCTTGAGGTCGAGAAACAACGGCAAGCCTTGCGCCACGTCGCGCACCGCGCGCGGCCCGTTGGCAGTGAAGAATTCGAGGCCGAGCTTGATCCCGCCGACCGCGCCTTTGAGCTCGCACACGAGGGTCTTGGCCTTGGCCGGATCGGCCAGGTCGATGGCACAGAGGATCGGATTGGCGGGCTTGTCGCTCATGGCAGGCTGGATATACGGGATTCACGCCTCACGGCGCGAGTGCATTTTCCAATCCCTGCTTCGCCGCCGCCAGGTCTTCCAACGCATGGCCGACCGACTTGAAAAGCGTGATCTGGTCGTGAAAGCGCCGGCCGGCGCGGGTGCCGCGGGTCAGATCGAAGAGATCGCCGGCGACGTCGTCCGGGTTGAAGGCGCCCGCACGGATCGGCTGCGCCAGGTCGCCGGCCTCGGCCAGCGCCGCCTCGCGCGTGTCAACGAAGACGCGGGCGCGATGCAGGGTTTCGTCGTCGGCTTGGCGCAGCGCCGGCGTGACGCCGCCGACCAGGTCGAGATGGATGCCGAGCGGCAGCCAATGGCCCTTGAGAATCGGCTCGGCTTCGGCGGCGATGCAACAGACAATATGCGCGCCGTTGACCGCGCGCTGAAGATCGTCCGTGGCGGCCACCTTGAGCGTCCGCCGCGTCAATCGGTGTGCGAGGCGGTCGGCTTTTTCGGTATCACGATCCCAGACCAGGACATTGCGGATTGGCCGCACGCTGGCATGCGCAGCGAGCAGATGGGACGCGAGCAGGCCGCTGCCGATCAGCAGCAGCCGCTCGCAATCGGGCCGCGCCAGGTAGCTTGCCGCCAAGGCCGAGGCGGCGGCGGTGCAGCGCGCGGTCAGAGCGGCGGCGTCGAAGACCGCCAACGGCTTGCCGGTGCGCGCGTCCATCAGGACATAAGCGCCTTCGCCGCTGGGCTCGCCGTTTGCCGCCTCAAACGCCGCCGAAATCTTGACGCCAAACCGATCGCCAACCCGCCACGCCGGACTCAGCTGCAACGTGCCAGATGCGTCCGGTGGCGCCGGAATCGTATGGCGATGCGGCGGCGGGGCGATTGTGTCCGCGGAGCGGAAAGCATGCCGCAGAGCCTCGATCAGCGACGAGAATTCAAGTGCATCGACGGCCTCGCTCCAGCCGAAGACACGCACGCTAATCGTCCGCGCCCGGCAGCGACCGCGGCGGCGGACCGGCCGGCCGGTTCGCGCGCAGGCCGTCAATTTCGCGTTCGAGCGCGGCGATGCGCTTGGCGCGGGCGCGCGATTCCCGCCGTGCGGCGCTGCCGCTCAGCCAGGCGAGCAGCATGCCGATCAGCAAGCCGGCGAACAGCGACAGCAGGATGACAAGGAAGAGCTGTGTCTCGATCTCGAACGGAAACGGCCATAACGTGACGCTGACGCGTGCCCGGTTCGAGATCGCGAATACGACCAGCACCAGCGCCACCGGCGCCGTCACCAACCAATGAAACAGTTTCATCTGTTACTCGGCCGCGTGCGCGGCCGCTCCGCCAACCCCGCGCAACCGGGTTGCGTGGCCGCTCAAGGCCGGTCGTTGAGCCGCTCGCGCAGCTCCTTGCCGGTCTTGAAAAACGGAATGTGCTTTTCGCCGACCTGGACGCTCTCGCCGGTGCGCGGGTTGCGGCCCGTTCGCGCGCCGCGCCGCTTGACCGAAAACGCCCCGAAACCGCGCAATTCGACCCGGTCGCCGCGCGACAAGGCCGCCGCGATCTCGTCAAAAACGGTGGAAACGATGCGCTCGACGTCGCGCTGGTAGAGGTGCGGGTTGCGCTCGGCCAGCCGCTGAATCAGTTCGGATTTGGTCATTGCGCAGCCCAGGCCCCCCGCCGCGTTAAAGCATTGGAAACCCTGCCAAATCCAACTCGCGCCGTCAAGAAACGCGGCGCGGGCCGGCGGCCGGGTTTCAGCCGTCGGACTTCTCGTCCTTTTCGTTCTTCCGGCTCAGCGCCGCGCCGAGGATATCGCCGAGGCTGGCGCCGGAATCGGACGAGCCGTATTCCGCCATCGCCTGTTTATCTTCGTCGATCTCGCGCGCCTTGATCGACAGCGTGGCCTTGCGCCCGCTGCGGTCGAGGCCGGTGAGCTTGGCGTCGACCTTTTCGCCGACGGCAAAGCGGTCGGGGCGCTGTTCGGCGCGGTCGCGCGACAGTTCCGCCTTGCGGATGAAGCCTTGCATGCCGCCGGCCAGCGTTACTTCAATGCCGCTGTCGGTCACCGCCGAAACGGTGCAGGTCACGACCTCGCCCTTCTTGATGCCGGCGGCTTCGGCCGCCGAAGCCGGCTCAGCCTGAAGCTGCTTGATGCCGAGCGAGATGCGCTCCTTCTCGACGTCGACGTCGAGCACGCGCACCCGGGCCATGTCGCCCTTCTTGTAGTCCTTGATCGCCTCTTCGCCTGCTTTCTGCCAGTCGAGATCGGAGAGGTGCACCATGCCGTCGATGTCGCCGGGCAGGCCGACGAAGACGCCGAACTCGGTGATGTTCTTGATCTCGCCTTCGAGATCGGTGGCGACCGGGTACTTCTCCTTGAAGCTCTCCCACGGATTGGCGAGGCATTGCTTGAGGCCAAGCGAGATCCGGCGCTTTTGCGGATCGACGTCGAGCACCATGACCTCGACCTCCTGGCTGGTCGAGACGATCTTGCCGGGGTGCACGTTCTTCTTGGTCCAGCTCATCTCCGAAACGTGGACCAGGCCTTCGACGCCAGGCTCGAGCTCGACGAAGGCGCCGTAGTCGGTGATGTTGGTGACCCGGCCCTTGAACTTGGCGCTGGCCGGATATTTGAGCTCGACGCCTTCCCACGGATCGGCCTCGAGCTGCTTCATGCCGAGCGAAATGCGCTGAGTCTCGGGATTGAAGCGGATGACCTGGACCTTCACGGTCTGGCCGATATGCAACGCTTCGGACGGATGGTTGATGCGCCGCCAGGCGATGTCGGTGACGTGCAGCAGGCCGTCGACGCCGCCGAGATCGACGAACGCGCCGTAGTCGGTGATGTTCTTGACCACGCCAGTGAGGACCTGGCCTTCCTTGAGCGAGGCAACGAGTTCGGAGCGCGCCTCGGCGCGGCTTTCCTCGAGCACGGCGCGGCGCGAGACGACGATGTTGCCGCGCGCGCGGTCCATCTTGAGGATCTGGAATTGCTGCGGCGAGCCCAGGAGCGGGGTGATGTCGCGTACCGGCCGGATGTCGACCTGGCTGCCCGGCAGGAAGGCGACGGCGCCTGAAAGATCGACGGTGAAGCCGCCTTTGACGCGGCCGAAGATCACGCCCTGAACCCGTTCGTTCGCCTGGAAGCTCTTCTCGAGCAGCGACCACGCTTCCTCGCGCCGCGCTTTCTCGCGCGACAGCTGCGCCTCGCCGTTCTTGCCTTCCATGCGCTCGAGGAAGACTTCGACCGTGTCGCCCGCCTTGATCTCGGAGGCGCGGCCGGCCGCGCCGAATTCCTTCAGCGGCACGCGGCCTTCGGATTTGAGGCCGACGTCGATCAGCACCATGTCGTTTTCGATGGCGACGACCTGGCCCTTGACCACCGTGCCTTCGAGGCCGGAGGCGGCGCCGAGACTTTCGTCGAGGAGCGCTGCGAAGCTCTCCTTGCCTTTGTCTTGTGAAACGGCGGATTGACGAGCGGCCATACGAACTCCGGAACTTCCCCGTGACCAAGACTGCTGTCCCACGGGGAGAGGACCGCAGCCGGCCGCCGCAGGATCGGGTGCGGTGGCGTAAACCCGTCGTCTTGGCAGGACAAGCCTAACGCCGCGGCTTGAGCCCCCCGACATACCGGAGAGCGGCCGCAAAAGCGGCGTCGGCATCGAGCGCGGTGGTATCGAGCTCGAACGCGTCGGCGGCGCGCTGCAACGGGGCGGTTCGGCGTTCCCGGTCGCGCGCGTCACGAAGCATCATGTCCTGCAGGACGCGCTCGTATATAGCGGGGCCGCCCGCGGCCTGCAACTCTTTGAATCGCCTCGATGCTCTGGCCTCGACCGTGGCCGTCAGGAAGATCTTGGCGTCGGCGTCCGGGCAGACCACGGTGCCGATATCGCGGCCGTCCAGCACGGCGCCCGGTGCCCGCCGGGCAAAATCGCGCTGGAAGGCCAGCAGCGCCGTCCGGACGCCGGGGATGGCGGCGACGACCGACGCCGTCTGGGCCACCTTGTCTTCGCGCAATCGTGGGTCAGCCAGGTCGCCGGGTTCGATCTGCCGGGCGGCGGCCACGGCCGCGTCTGGATCGGCGCCGGCGGCCAGCGCGCGGAAGGCGACGGCGCGGTAAAGCGCGCCGGTATCGAGATGATTGAGGCCGAAATGCTGGGCGAGGCGGCGCGCCAGCGTGCCCTTGCCCGAAGCGGCCGGGCCGTCGACAGCGATGATCACCGCCGGACCTCGGCGATGCGCGTGCCGAGCCGGTTCATCAGCTTGACGAAGCCGGGGAAGCTGGTGGCGATGGTTTCGCCGTCGTCGATGCGCACCGGCTTGCGTGCGGCGCCGCCGAGGACCAGGAACGCCATCGCGATACGGTGATCGAGCTGGGCCGCGACCAGCGCGCCGCCCTTGGGAGGCGTGCCGTTGCCGTCGACCGTCAGCGTATCGCCATCGATCGTCGCGTCGACGCCGCATTTCCGGAGGCCGTTGGCGATCGCCGCTAGCCGGTCACTCTCCTTGACGCGCAACTCAGCAAGGCCGCGCATCACCGTGCGGCCCTTCGCAAAGGCCGCCGCGACCGCCAGCACCGGATACTCGTCGATCATGCTCGGCGCGCGCGCGGCGGGAACATCGACGCCACGCAAGTCGCCGGCCTTGATCCTGATATCGGCGACGCGCTCGCCGCCGGCGATCCGCTCCTTGGCAAATGTCAGGCGCGCGCCCATCTCGGCAAGCGTCTGATAGAGGCCGGTGCGCAACGGATTGGTGCCGACGCCTTCAACGGTGATTGCCGAGCCGGGACGGATCAGCGCGGCGACGATCGGGAACGCCGACGACGACGGATCGCCCGGAACGGCCAGGTCGGCCGGTTTCAGTTCCGGCTGTCCGGTCAGGACGATTCGTTTGCCGCCGGTCTCGGTCGCGGTCACCGTGATTGTCGCACCGAAATGCCGCAGCATGTTTTCGGTATGGTCGCGCGTCGCCACCGGCTCGATCACCGTGGTTTCGCCCGGCGCGTTGAGGCCGGCCAGCAGCACCGCCGACTTCACCTGCGCCGACGGCACCGGCAGCGTATACGCGATCGGCATCGGCGACGGGGCGCCCACCACTGCCAAAGGTAAACAGTTGCCGTCGCGGGCGATGAAACGCGCGCCGATCCGGGTCAGCGGCTCGACGATGCGCGCCATCGGCCGCCGCCGCAAGGATTCGTCACCCGCGAAGAAACTGGTGAAGGCATGTGTCGCCACGGCGCCCATCAGCAGCCGCACGCCGGTGCCCGAATTGCCGAGATCGAGAATCTCATCCGGTTCGGCCAAGCCGCCGACGCCAACGCCGTGGACGGTCCATGTACCGTCGCGGGCTCGCTCGATTTGCGCGCCGAGCGCTCGCAGCGCCGCCGCGGTGCGCAGCACGTCGTCGCCCTCGAGCAGATTGCGGATGCGCGTGCGGCCGACAGCGAGCGCGCCGAGGATCAGCGCGCGATGCGAGATCGATTTGTCGCCAGGCACGCGGCAACGGCCGCGAAGCGGACGCGACGAGCCGGATGAAAGCGCGGTCACGGATGCGGTGTCCTCGATGGTGCGGTGTCTTTAGCACAGCACGGTCGCGGGTGCGACCGGACCGCACCCGACGCACCGGCCGTGGTCCGGCGGCGGGCACGAATTAGCTTTTGACAGCGGCCCGTGGTCGTGGCAAAGGGCCCGGAACAATGGATTTGGCGTTCGCATACGTAGCGGAGGCGTCGTGACGAAGGTTGAGTGGGGTACGAAGCGGATCTGCCCGAATTGTGGTACGCGCTATTACGACATGCGCCGCGATCCGATCATGTGTCCGAAATGCGGCGCGCCGTTCGACGCCGAGTTCCTGGTTAAGACCCGGAAGTCGCGGGCCGTGGCGTCGGCCGCGGTCGAGGAGGTGGCGCCGCTTGAGGAGGAGCTCGAAGCCGATCTTGCGGCCGAGCCCGACGAGGCGGGCGAGGTCGTGACCGAGATCCCGGCCGGCGAAGAGAGCGCGGAAGGGGCCGAGGAGACGGCCGAGACCGCGAAAGCCGGCAAGGGCAAAGGGCGCGGCAAAGGCGCCGACGACGAGAAAAAGGATGGCGACGACGAGGAGGAGGACCAGGAGGTCCTCGAGGACACTTCGGAACTCGGCGAGGACGAGGACGACATGGCCGAGGTCATCGAGAATGTCGACGAGGAGGACGATCGCTGATCCGGCGGGCCTTTCCCGCCGCCGCTCGTCGCGTTAAATTCCCCGCGTTCCCGCCGCGGAACACGCTCGCTTCGGGGCCATAGCTCAGCTGGGAGAGCGCTACAATGGCATTGTAGAGGTCAGGGGTTCGATTCCCCTTGGCTCCACCAATCGAAGGCCTGGCGCGCCGCGCCGGGCCTTCGTCGCTTCCGGGATCGCCCGAAGCCCCGCCCATCCGGCCTTGATCGGGGCCGCGCACCGACCCATATGTCGCATGGAGGGTGCGGCCGAACGGCGCGCTCGACGGTTTCAACGGGTGCCCGGAATGGGGCCCGGCACGGGGACTTAGCTCGCTCGAGGAGGTCCGGATGGCGCGTCTATCGGTCTTCAATTCGCCGTTGTTGTTGGGATTCGACCAGTTCGAGCGCGCGCTCGACCGCGTGACCAAGGCAACCGCCGACGGCTACCCGCCCTACAATGTCGAACAGCGCGGCGAGAACGCTCTGCGCATCACGCTCGCCGTCGCCGGCTTCACCATGGACGACCTGGTGGCGCAGATCGAGGACAACCAGCTGGTCATCCGCGGCAAGCAGGTCGACGACAAGGATCGGGTCTATCTCCACCGCGGCATCGCCGCACGCCAGTTTCAACGCTCATTTGTCCTCGCCGACGGCATCGAAGTCGCCGGCGCCTGGCTCGAGAACGGACTCCTGCACGTCGATCTCGCGCGCCGCGCCACGGAGCAACGGGTGAAGCGGGTGGAAATCCGCAGTTCGGGCGGTCCGACCAACGGAAAGGCACATGATCATGAATAACCCAGAACTCGCACGGCTCAAGAACATCTCGGCGAAGGAATTCGCCCTGTGGGGGATCCAGGACATCGCCTACATCCGTCCGGTGACGGTCGAGGGCCACACGACCTATGCGGTCCACGCGGCCGACGGCACCCAGGTTGCGGTGCTGAACACGCCGGAGGTCGCTATGGCAGCGGTTCGCCAGAACGACCTCGAGCCGCTCAGCGTTCACTGAGCGGTTCAGTCCGACAGCAATAGTGAAATTGCCGGTGGCGCCGCCTCAGGCGGCGTCGCTGGCGGCGTGGTCGACGAGCAGCGCGTAAAGCGCGTCGGCGCGGTCGGTGCCGCGCAGCTTCTCGCAGGTCTTGCGGTCGCGCAGCAGGCGCGAGACCAGCGCCAGCGCCTTCAGATGGTCGCCGCTGGCGCCCTCGGGCGTCACCAGCAGGAAGATCAGATCGACCGGACGGTTGTCGACCGCTTCGAAATCGACCGCTTTCTCAAGCCGGGCGAAGAACCCGCGCGGCGTCGACAGGCCGGGCAGCCGGCCGTGCGGCACGGCGACGCCGTTGCCGATACCGGTCGAGCCCAGGCGTTCGCGCTCCATCAGCGTTTCGAACAGGATCCGTTCGCCGACGCCGACCACGGGCGCCGCGCGCTTGGCCAAATCCTGCAAGGCTTGCTTCTTGTTCGCCGCCTTGAGGCGGGTTGTCACCGATGTCGGCGTCAGCAGGTCAGAAATCTGCATTGCTGGCTTACTTGTTCGTTGCCCGGTCACAGTTGCAAGGTCCTCTCGCGGCGGCGTCGGACCGACGAGGGGATGTTCATGGCCTCGCGGTATTTGGCGACCGTCCGGCGGGCGATGTCTATACCTTCTTTCATTAAAATTTCTACGATCCGATCGTCGGACAGGATCTCCCCGGATTCCGCCTCGATCAGCGAGCGGATGCGGAACCGTACGGCTTCGGCTGAATGCGCTTCACCGGAGGCCGCCGCGATGGCCGAGGTGAAGAAATATTTGAGCTCGTAAATCCCGCGCGGCGTCAGGATGTATTTGTTGGTGGTGACGCGGCTGACGGTGCTTTCGTGCATCTCGATGGCGGAGGCGATGTCGCGCAGGATCAGCGGTTTCAGGTGCTGCACGCCGTGGCGCAGGAACCCATCCTGCTGGCGGACGATCTCGCGCGAGACTTTCAGGATCGTGGTCGCCCGCTGGTGCAGCGCCTTGACCAGCCAATTGGCCGATTGGTAGCGCTCGGAGAGGTATTCCTTCTCCTTCTTGTCCCGGGTGGCGCCGCTGACTTCCGCGTAATAGCGATTGTTGACCAGGACGCGCGGCAGGCTCTCGCTGTTGAGCTCCACCGCCCAGCTGCCGTCCGGCAGCGCACGAAGCAACACGTCGGGCACCACGACCTCGGCCGCCGCCTTATCGAAGGCGAGGCCGGGCTTCGGATTGAGCGCCTTGATCTCGGCGACCATCTGCGCGAGGTCGGCGGCGTCGACGCGGCAGACGCGCATCAACTGTTGCGCGTCGCGGTTGGCGAGCAGCGGCAAGTTCTCGACCAGCGCCTGCATCGCCGGATCGAAGCGGTCGCGCTCCTTGAGTTGCAGTGCCAGGCACTCGGCGAGATTGCGGGCGAAGATGCCGGCCGGGTCGAAGCGCTGGAGCAGCGCCAGGGTCTTCTCGACCCGCGCCACGTCGCACGACAGCAGCTCGGCGATGGCCGTGAAGTCGCTGGTGACGTAGCCGGCCTCGTCGACCAGGTCGATGAGGTGGCTGCCGATCACCCGGTCGGCGGGATCGTGGATCTCGACCGCGAGTTGTTCCAGCAGGTGCTCGCGCAGGCTGATCGGCCGGGTCAGCGTCTGGTCGAGTCCGGGCAGGCCGTCGGCCGCTGCCGTGCCGCTGCGCGTCTTCCACGCTTCCGGGTCGCCGGCGTAATCGAGGTTACCTTCGCCATCACGCCCCGCTTCTTCGTGCCAGGTTTCGGCGGCGTCGGCGGTATCGGCGCCGGCAACGGCGTCACGGCGTTCGTCCGGCGGCGCTTCGCCGTCGGCCGGCGCCTCGGCCGCGGTGCCTTCGGCCGCAACCGGTTCTGCGCTGCCGCCTTCGTCTTGCGTCTCATCACGCTCGAGCAGCGGATTCTGCTCAAGCTCGTTGTCGACGTAGACCGTGAGCTCGATGCTCGACATCTGCAGCAGTTTGATCGCCTGCTGCAGCTGCGGGGTCATGACGAGCGCTTGACCCTGGCGGAGATCCAATCGCGGCGTAAGGGCCATGGCGAAGACCTACAGGCTGAACCTTTCGCCCAGGTAAACACGCCGCACGTTCGCGTCGCGCACGATCTCGTCGGGTGCGCCCTCCATCAGCACTTGGCCCTGGTGGAGGATGTAGGCGCGATCGACGATCTCGAGCGTCTCGCGGACATTGTGGTCGGTGATCAAGACGCCGATGCCGCGATCCTTCAAATGGGAGACAAGATCGCGGATGTCGTTGACGGCGATCGGGTCGATGCCCGCCAACGGCTCGTCGAGCAAGATGAAGTTCGGTCGCGTCGCCAGCGCGCGCGCGATCTCGACGCGTCGGCGTTCGCCGCCGGACAACGCCATCGCCGGCGCCCGGCGCAGATGCGTGATCGAGAATTCGGCAAGCAGCGCGTCGAGCATAGTTTCGCGCGTCTCGAGTACCGGCTCCGCGACTTCGAGCACCGCGCGGATGTTTTGCTCGACCGACAAGCCGCGGAAGATCGAGGCCTCCTGCGGCAGGTAGCCGATGCCGAGTCGGGCGCGGCGATACATCGGCAGTTCGGTGATGTCCTCGCCGTCGAGCGCGATCGTGCCGACGTCGGGCCGCACCAGGCCGGTGATGATGTAGAAACACGTCGTCTTGCCGGCGCCGTTCGGTCCGAGCAGGCCGACTGCCTCGCCGCGCTGAACCCCGACGCTGACTGCGCGCAGCACGGGACGTTTCTTGAAGCTCTTGCCGAGATTGGTCGCCACCAGCCCCGCATTCGAGGCGACGAGGCGTGGCGCCGCGTCACGCCGCGACGCCGGCGCTGCATGCTGCGGCCGGCCTGGTGCATGCCCCTGTTGCGGATGGGCGTGCGCGCCGTGCGCCGCGTGGCCCGATGCTGGGTGGTGATCGGTCGGTTTGGTCATGGCGTTATTGTCCGCCGCCTGCGGTCGGCTTGTGGTTCGGCACCAGCAAGCCTTCGACGCGTGGTGTCGGTCCGGTCGCGATCTGGTTCGGCGGCGCGGCCAGAATCTCGCTCACGTTGTTCTTCAGATCGACGACGCCGTATTCGCCGTGCAGTTCGTTGTCGCCCTTGGTCAGCCGGACATGGCCGATCAGCGTCGCGACCTGCGGTCCGACGTTGTACACGCCCTTGTCGCCGTGGGCGATCTGTCCCGGCGCGGAGATCAGCACGTTGCCATAGCCGTTGATCCGGGTGATTTGCGCCGGTTGGTCGCCTTGTTTCTCGACGTCGGCCGTGGCGATGTCGGCGCGCATCCGGCGATCGCCGCGGACCACCAGCGCGTCGCCGCGCGCCACGGCGATCTGTTTCTTGTCATACCATTCGAGCGAATCGCGTGCGGTGATGGTCTCGCCCGGCGTCACGATGCGTAGGCCGTTGCCGGTGAGCACCATAACGGCCTGGTCGACATCGTAAACCGCGTGATCGCCGAACGCCTGCTGATCGCCGTTGATGAAACGGACGTGGCCCTGGGCCTCGATCCGATAGATCTCGGTCGACGATCCGCCTTGCAGTGGATTTTGCGTGCGTTGGGCATCCTTGGCGGCCGGTCCCGCCGGATGGTCGGCACCTTGCCCGACCGGACGGTAATAGGCGTAGAGGATGTCGGCAGTCACGGTCGCGTTGCCGCGGGTGGCGGAAGCGTTGCCGCGCGCGACGTAGACACTGTGCGCTTGCTGCCATTCGATGCCGTTGTCGGCTTCGATATGGATCGGGCGGCCGCTGGCCTGCGCGCCGGCGAGTTGCGCCAGGGCGCACGGCGGCATCACACCGGCGGTGACCGCTGCGATCAGCAAAGCCACCGCAAACCGCAAACTCACGGCGTCGCCTTGGCTCGCGAGTTGAGGTCGAGCGACGCGTGGCCGGTGAAGATCATGGTCTGGCCGCGGTCGAGGATGCGTAGCCCTTGCGCCTTGACGTGGCCGAAGGTGCCGTCGCCTTCGACCGGATCGTGGCTGACCGCGGTGCCTTGCGCCATGTTAATGGTTACGCTGTCGGAATGCAGCGCGTTGCCTTTGTCCTGATAGAGCTCGACGTTGCCGAACAGGTCGAGCCGCTGCTGCTGCGGCTGATAGAGGCCGACATAGGCGGTCAATTCATCCCAATTGCCGGTGTTGGTCGTCAGGTCCGCCTTGGGCGCATCGAGCGAAATTGCGTCGTCGACCCTGGGCATCTGGCTGGCGGCGTCGGCGGTGACGACGAAGGGCCGGTTGTCGCGATCGACGCCGGTATAGTGCGGATCGACCATGCGCACTTGGCGCGCCTGGCTGACGTCGATCTTCGGCATCCGCGCGAAATGCATGCCGTCGATCGCGCCCTGGATCCGCGGCCAGACCGCGACCAGCAGCAACAGCGCCAGGGCGGTTGCCGGCAGGATGCGCTTGGCGACGCCGACAAAACGGCTATAGCGGCGCAGCGAAGCCGAACTGCGTTCGGGACCCGAGGGGCGCGTCTGCGCCAGATCGATCTGCGTCTTCACGCGATCCCCGCGCGCAGGCAGTCGTGAATGTGCAGGATGCCGAGCGGCTTATTGGCCGTGTCGACGACGAACAGGCTGGTGATGGCGTCCTGATTCATCTTGGCCAGCGCTTCGGCGGCGAGCGCCTGCGGCCGGATGATCTTCGGGCGGCGGCTCATCACCACGGCAACGCTGGCGCGGAGCAATTCGTCGCCCATATGACGGCGCAGGTCGCCGTCCGTGATGACGCCCGCCAAGCGGCCGGTGCCGTCGACGATGCCGACGCAGCCGAAGCTTTTCGCGGTCATCGCCAGGATCGCGTCTGCCATCGCGGTCTCGATCGGCACCAGCGGCACCGCGGCGCCTTCGTGCATGATGTCGGCGACTTTGAGCAGACGGCGGCCGAGCCGGCCACCGGGATGCAGCTGCTGGAAATCGTCGGCCGAAAAGCCTTTGCGTTCGAGCAGGGCCACGGCAAGCGCGTCGCCCAACGCCATCATCATCGTCGTCGACGTCGTCGGCGCCAGGCCCATCGAGCACGCTTCGGCCGCGGCCGGTAGGCGCAGCGTCACGTCCGCGGCTTCGGCCAGCGCGCTGTTCTCGCGTGCGGTGATCGCGATCAGCGGCAAGGTGAAGCGCCGCGCATGGGCGAGGATGTCGGCCAGCTCGTTGGTCTCGCCCGAGTTCGACAACGCCAACACGGCATCGCCGGCGGCGAGCATGCCGAGGTCACCGTGGCTGGCCTCGGCGGGGTGGACGAACTGCGCCGGCGTGCCGGTCGACGCCAAGGTCGAGGCGATCTTGCGCGCGACATGGCCGCTCTTGCCCATGCCGGTGACGGTGACCCGGCCGGTGATCGACGCCAGCTTGTCGACGGCTTCGGCGAAAGTCGCGTCGAGTTCGGCCGCCAACGCTTCGAGCCCGACGATCTCGGTGTCGAGCACGCGGCGGGCGACGGCGATATCCGGCGACTCTTTCGGTTTTGCGATGGTGCGGCGCAACGACACTCTCCCGTTGCGAGCGTCTCCGACAGTGACGACCGGGGCGCGGGAACGGATATTCCCCCTCATCATAGGCGCACTATGCTCCCGCGATCCCCCGAAATCAACGGAACGGGGCACGAACGGCACATTATTTGCTTGGTCGGGTTAAAACTTGCTTTCAATGCTCGAAAAGATCGGGGCCGGGAAAGCCCGCGAGATCGAGCGCCGCCCGCGTCGGCAGGAAATCGAAGCACGCCTGAGCCAGTGCGGCGCGCCCCTCGCGGGCCAACATCGCGTCGAGCCGCGCTTTGAGCGCGTGCAGATGTTCGACGTCGGCAGACGCGTAACGTTTTTGCTCGTCGCTCAATTCGGCGGCGCCCCAATCGGATGATTGCTGCTGCTTCGATAATTCGACGCCGAGGATCTCGCGGCAGAGATCCTTGAGTCCGTGACGGTCGGTGAAGGTCCGCGCCAGTTTCGATGCCACCTTGGTGCAGTAGACCGGCGCCGCGCGCACGCCGAGATAGCGGTCGATCATCGCCAAGTCAAAACGCGCGAAGTGGAAAATCTTGAGAACCTTGGGATCGGCGAGCAGCGCCTTCAAGCGCGGCGCGTCGTATTGTCCGGCGGCGAGTTGTACGAGGTGGCTGTGGCCGTCGCCAGCCGACAGCTGCACGAGACACAGGCGGTCGCGCGCCGGATCGAGGCCCATGGTCTCGGTGTCGACGGCAATCGCCTTGCCGAGAGCGAGACCGGCCGGAAGATCGCCGCGATGCAGGTGGATGGTCATCGGCCTCGCCATGTCGGAACCGCCCGCGTCGCGCGGGAATGCGATGGTGCCCAGGAGAAGACTCGAACTTCCACGACCTTTCGGCCACTAGAACCTGAATCTAGCGCGTCTACCAATTCCGCCACCTGGGCAATCGGTCTGTGACTTAGAGATGCGGTCCCGCTCTGTCAATGAATCTCCGCATTTCCGGGGCTTCCGGCCGGGCTCGCTTGGTGCCGCCGGCTGTTGTAAAACAGCGCCGCAAATAGCGGGCAGAGATCATGCGGTATCGGCGTATTGTCGTTGTCGGCGCCTCGGGCTTCGTCGGGCGCTATGTGGTCAAGCATCTCGCGGCCGAAGGCGCGGTGATTGCCGCGGTCTGCCGTGCGGCAAGTTCCGCCGGCTATCTCCGGCCGATGGGCGATGTCGGCCAGATCGCGTTGATCGACGCCAACATCGCCGATCGCGACCGGTTGGCGCCGCTCCTCGCGGGAGCGGACGGCGTGGTCAACGCCGCGGGGATTCTCTTTCAACGCGGCGCGCAACGCTTTCGCACGCTGCACGAAACCGGGCCGGCCGGTCTCGCGGCGCTTGCCGCCGCCGCCGGTGTCCGGCGTTTCGTGCATATCTCGGCGCTTGGTGCCGATCCGGCGTCGCCGGCGCTTTATGGCCGCTCGAAGGCGGCCGGTGAAGCGGCGGTGCGCGCGGCGTTTCCCGCCGCGACGATTTTGCGGCCGTCGCTGATCTTCGGACCCGAAGATTCGTTCTTCAACCGGTTTGCGGCGATGGCGCGCGTGTCGCCGCTGCTGCCGCTGATTGGCGGCGGCCACACGCGCTTCGCACCGGTGTTCGTGGGCGATGTCGCGGCGGCGGTGGCGGCCGCGCTCGATCGCGAAGACGCGCCCGGCCGCACCTACGAACTCGGCGGGCCGGGCATTGAAACGCTGCGGGCGCTGTTCGAGCTCATCTTGCGCGAGATCAATCGCCGTCGGCTTCTGCTGCCGGTGCCTTTCGGCGTCGCGACGGTACTCGCGCTGTTCAACGAGCTGCTGCCGCAGCCGCCGCTCACCCGCGACCAGGTGCGCATGCTGCAACGGGATTCGGTGCCGGCGTCGGGCGCGCCGGGCCTCGCCGCACTCGGCATCGAACCGACGGCGCTCGAGCTGATATTGCCGACCTACCTCAGTCGGTTCCGGCCGCACGGCGGTTTCGCCGGCGCCGCGATGCTCTGACGCCGCATCGGGATCGACCGGCGCAGCCCGCAACTGACGGCGCGCGCCGGGTCGCGTTATCATAGGCGGGCATGCGCGTCCTTTATCATCTCTGGTTGTCGCCTTTCTCACGCGCCATTCGCCTGGTGCTCGCGGAGAAGGGACTCGAATTCGCCATGAAGGTCGAAAAGACCTGGGAGCGACGCGCCGAATTCCTCGCGCTTAATCCCGCCGGCGAGGTGCCGGTGCTGATCGAGCCGGACGGCACCGTTCTGGCCGGCGCGTGGCCGATCGCCGAATATCTCGACGAGGTCTATCGCGACAAGCTGCTGATCGGGCTGAACGCGGTCGATCGCGCCGAGGTTCGCCGCGTCGCCGCCTGGTTCGACCACAAGATGAACAGCGAAGTGACCGACGGCCTGGTGACCGAAAAGATCATGAAACGGTTCCTCGGCTTCGGCACGCCAGACTCGACCGTGCTGCGGGCTGCAAAATCCAATCTCACCTATCATCTCGAATACATCACTTATCTCGCCGAGCGGCGGCGATGGCTCGCCGGCGATCATTTCTCGCTCGGCGACATCGCGGCGGCAGCGCATCTTTCGGTCGTCGATTATCTCGGCGACGTGCCGTGGGATGCGCACGAGCCGGCCAAGGAATGGTACGCCCGGGTCAAGTCGCGCCCGGCCTTCCGGCCGCTGTTGGCGGATCACATTCCGGGCGCGCCGCCGCCGAAGCACTACGCCGATCTGGATTTCTGACCGGCCGACGGTCAGTGCGGCGGCGTCTGCGGATTGTCAGTCAGCAGCGGGTTGTCGTCGATATGTGCCAGATTGTCCCACGCGTACTGCGCCGCCTGCGACTGGGGCGCAAGCGCGATCACCCGCTGCCAATCGGCTTTGGCGCCGACGCTGTCGCCACGCAGCCGCCGGATGTTGCCGCGCTCGAGCAGACCCGGCACCGAATTGGGCGATAACGCAAGCGCGCGCGTGGCGTCGGCCTGCGCGAGCTCGAGCGCGTCGGTGCCGCCGACATGGCGATAGGCCGAGGCGCGGAACACCAGCGCGTCGACGTTCTTGGGATCGGCTTCGAGCGCGCGGTTGAGATCGTCGATCGCCTCCCAGTAATGGCCGCCGTCGGCCAGCGCCTCGGAGCGGTCCACCAGGAAATCCGCGTTATGCGGCACGAAGCTGAGCGCCGCGTCGAATGCCGCCTTGGCGCGGTCGAGCTGATCGGCGAGGAGCCACGCCTGGCCCGCTTGATCGAGCGCGTCGCCGCGCAGCTCTGGCGGCTCGGACATCATCTGAGCGGCAAGCGCCTCGAGGCGCTGCGCCGCTTCGGAATAGCGCTTGAGCCCGATCAGCGCGATCGCCGCACAGTGCTCGGCGGGAAATCCGCCGCCGACCGCGCGCCAATCCTCGGCGGCCTTGAGCGCCGCCGCGGGATCGCGCCTGGTGTCCGCCAAGCAGGAATCATAGCGCTCCGACGGCGGCAAGACCGGAATGACCGGCACTGGCGCGGCACCGATCAGCAACGGCAAAACGAATAAAAGCGCGGCCCTATTCGCCTGCCTGTGCCGCATGATCCTGGTCGACGGTGTCGCCGTGGGCGGACGTCGGCGCGGCTTGGGCAGGCGCAAACCACAGCCGCACCTTTTCGAGGTAGAGATAGATCACCGGCGTGATGAACAGCGTCAGCGCCTGCGACACGATCAGGCCGCCGACGACGGCGAGACCCAGCGGCCGGCGCAATTCGGAGCCGGCGCCGAAGCCGATGGCGATCGGCAAGCCGCCCATGATCGCGGCCATGGTGGTCATCATGATCGGCCGGAACCGCAGCAGGCAGGCCTCGAACATCGCCTGGTCGGCGGTGACGTCGCCAGCGCGCTGCCGTTCGAGTGCGAAGTCGATCATCATGATCGCGTTCTTCTTGACGATGCCGATCAGCATGACGATGCCGATGATGGCGATGATGCTGAGGTCCTCGTGGAACACGAGCAGCGTGCCGAGCGCGCCGAGCCCAGCGGCCGGCAGGCCGGACAGGATCGTGATCGGGTGGATGTAGCTCTCGTACAGGATGCCGAGCACGATGTAGATCACCAGCAGGGCCGCCATCAGCAGCAGCCCCTGGCCCTGCAGCGCCGCCTGAAAGACCTGGGCGTTGCCTTGGAAGCCGGTGTTGACCGTGACCGGCAGATTGACCTGCCGTTCGAGCCGGCTGATCGCGTTGACGGCGGCGCCGAGCGACACGCCTGGCGCAAGGTTGAACGAGATGGTGACCGACGGCAGCTGGCCTTGGTGGTTGACCGTGACCGGGCCGACGCCGGACGCGATCGTCGCGACCGCGCCGAGCGGCACCGGCTGGCCCGTGGTGCTCTTCAGGTAGATTTTTGACAGATCCGACGGCGATTGCTGGAAGCGCTTGTCGAGCTCGAGGATGACTTCGTAATCGTCCGACGGCTCATAGATGGTCGAGATCTGCCGCGCGCCGAAGGCGCTGTAAAAGGTGTTGCGGATCTGGTCCATCGTGATGCCGAGCGAGGCGGCCTTGTCGGTGTCGACGTGGACGATCGCCTGACGGTTGCGCAGCTCGAGGTCCGAGTTCACGTCCTGGAAGCCTGGCAGATGCGCGATGCGGCCTTCCATATCGGTGGCGTAGCGGTAGAGCTCGTCGGTATCGGCGTCCTGCAACGTGTATTGATAGGTGCTCTTGGACAGGCGGCCGCCGAGCCGGATGTCCTGCAGGCTTTGCAGGAACGTTCGCATGCCGGGCACCGTCGCCAGCTTTGGCCGCAGCTCTTGGATGACTTCATCCGCGGTCAGATTGCGCTCGTCGCGCGGCTTCAACTGGATGAAGAGGCGGCCGTTGTTGAGCGCGGGGCTGAAATTCGTCGCGCCGATGATCGAGCTGACATCCGAGACGTTGGGGTCGTCGCTGATGATCTTGGCGACGATCTGTTGGTGGTCGACCATCGACTGGAAGGACGCGTCCTGCGGCCCTTCGGTGAAGGCGAACAGATAGCCGGTGTCGACGGTGGGGAAGAACCCCTTGGGCACGACCGTGAACAGCGCCGCGCTCAGAATGATCGATAGGATGGTGATGCCGAGCACGGTGCGCCGACGCCGCATCACGCGTATCAGCATCCACTCGTAGCCGGCGCGCAGTTTTTCGAACCCCGCCTCGGACCAGCGCAGCACGATGAATTGCTTCTCGCCCTCGCGATGCGGCTTCAGCAACCGCGAGCACAACATCGGCGTCAGCGTCAGCGACACCAAGCCCGAGATCAGGATGGTCATGCTGATGGTGACGGCGAATTCGCGGAAGACGCGGCCGACCACGCCGCCCATGAACAACACCGGAATGAACACCGCCACCAGCGAGAAGGTGATCGATATGATAGTGAACCCGATCTCGCGCGAGCCGCGGAAGGCGGCGTCTATCACGCGTTCGCCGCGCTCGATGTGGCGCACGATGTTTTCGAGCATGACGATGGCATCGTCGACGACGAAGCCGACGGATAGCGTCAGCGCCAGCAGCGACAAATTGTCGATGCTGTAGCCCATGACGTACATGCCGGCGAAGGTGCCGATGATCGAGACCGGCAACGCGAGCGCCGGAATGATCGTCGCGGTCGCGTTGCGCAGGAACAGATAGATCACCAGCACGACCAGAAACGCCGTCAGCATCAGCGTGAATTGGACGTCATTGACCGAATTGCGGATCGACACCGAGCGGTCGGCCATCACGTTGAGCTTGGCGTCCGCCGGCAGCTGCGCCTCGAACACGGGCAGCAGCCGCTTGATCGAATTCACGACCTCGATGGTGTTGGCGTCGGGCTGTTTCTGGATGCCGAGGATGATCGAACGGTGACCGTTATACCAGGCGGCGACCTGGTCGTTTTCGACGCTGTCGGCGACCGTGGCGACATCCTCGAGTCTTACCGGCGCGCCGTCGCGATAGGCGATGATGATCGGCTTGAAGTCGGCCGCGCGGTGATGCTGCTTCATTTGCAGCGTGAAGCTCTGGTCGGTCCCCATGAGCGTGCCGACCGGCGTGTTGGAGTTGGCTGCCGCGACGGCGTCCTGGACGTCCTGCAACGTCAGGCCTTTGGCAGCCAGCGCCTCGGGATTGGCCTGGACGCGGAGCGCGTATTTCGCGGCGCCGAAGACGTTGACCAGCGCGACGCCGGGCAAGGTCGAGATGCGCTCGGCCATCATCGTCTCGGCGTATTCGTCGAGCATCGACAGCGGCAACGTGTCCGAATGCAGGGCCAGCAGGATGACGGACAGATCGGCCGGGTTGACCTTCTGGAAGCTCGGCGGTGTCGTCATCTCGACCGGCAGCTTCTTGGCCGCGGTGGTCATCGCCGCCTGCACGTCGAGCGCCGCGCCATCGATATTGCGGCCGAGATCGAACTGCATGGTGATGCTGGTGACGCCTTGGCCCGAGGTTGACACCATCGAATCGAGGCCGGCGATGGTCGAGAATTGGCGCTCGAGCGGCGTTGCCACCGACGACGCCATGGTCTCAGGCGAGGCGCCCGGCAGCTGCGCCGCAACCACGATGGTGGGAAAATCGACCTGTGGAATCGCCGCCACCGGCAGCAACCGGTAACCGAACAAGCCGAAGATCACGAAGGCCATCATCAGCAACGTCGTCATAACCGGACGACGTATGCAGGTCTCCGGCAACGTCATGACTGCGAGTCCGGTTTCGCTCCGGGATGGCGGATCTCGACCTTGCTGCCGTTGGTCAGGCGCAGCTGGCCGTCGGTGGCGACTTGATCGCCGGCGGCGAGTCCGGCGCTGATGACGCTGACGCCGTCGATGGTGCGCGCGACCGTCACCGGCCGCATGTGCGCGACGCCGCCGTCCTTGATCACGTAGACATAGGTGGCGTTCTGGCCGACGAGCACGGCCGACGCCGGCACGGTGAGCGCGTTGGGATCGACCCGTTCGGTCACCGAGACGTTGACGAATTGTCCCGGCCAAAGCCGCTGCTGCGCATTGTCGAAGACCGCCTTCGCCGCGATTGTGCCGGAATTGACGTCGACGGTGTTGTCGAAGAAGGCAAGCGTGCCGGCGATCGCGTCGCCGCCGTCGCCGCTCGGCTTCACTTGGACCGCCACCGGCCCTTTCGCCATGGCGTCGCGCAGGCCGGGCAATTCCGCTTGCGGCAAGGTGAAGCCGACATAAATCGGCGAGATTTGGTTGATGGTGACGAACGGCAGGTCATTGGCCTTGATGCTGTTGCCGGCCTTGATGTTGATGGTGCCGGCGCGGCCGTCGATCGGCGCGACGATCGTGTAATAGCTCAGTTGTGCCTGGAGATCGTCGACCTGCGCCTGTAGCGCCTGCTCGTTCGCCGTCGCCGTGTCGTAAACCTGCCGCGAGACGAACGCCTGCGACACCAGCGGCTTGTAACGCGCCACGTCGCGCTTGGCGTTTTCAAGTTGCGCCTTCATCTGCTCAAGCTGCGCGCGCGCCGCGCGATCGTCGAGCTTGAACATCACCTCGCCCGTCTTGACGAACTGGCCGTCCTTGATGAGGACATCGGTGATGTAGCCGTCGACGCGCGATTTGACGACGACGTTGGCGATCGCTTGAACAGTGCCGATGGTGTCGATCCGCACCGGCATCGGCTGTTGTGTCACGGCGGCGACCATGACCGGAACCGGCGGCTGCGCCGGCGCGGTCGCAACGCGCGGCGGCGCCAAGACGGCATAGCTGACGGCGGCGACAAGCACGATTGCGGCGGTCGCGCCCAACCACACGACAAGGCGGCCGCGGTTGCCCGCTTTTTCGATGACTGCCATGCGGCGCAAGCCCGAAAAGCGCCCTTGGCGCCAATAGTTTAACATTGATTCCCCACTATACCGGCCCGTTCAGTCATATGCCAGAACGCGAATGCCTATCCCTCGGGATTCCGCCGTGATCGCGACCTCGTTCCGGTCAATTTTGCGCGACGACACCCACGCCGTCGGTTAACCGCACTTCATGGCAGGGCTGCCGCATTGCGGGTTGCCGCGCAGCGGTTGGCGGTCCTAGCGTCGGGCCGTCTCGTTACAAGGAGTTTCCGATGGCACAACCGAATTATCGCGAGCTTGCCGCCGACGCCTATCGTGCGCTCGGCGCGGTGCACAAGCTGATGCGCGGTTCGTCGATCGAGGCGACGCTGGTCGACCTGATTTATCTGCGCGTGTCGCAGCTCAACGGCTGCGCCTATTGCGTCGATCTTCATACGCACGATCTGCTTGCCGCCGGCGAGAAACCGCAGAAGCTCTACAACATGACGGTCTGGTACGAGGCGCCGTTCTTTTCGCCGCGCGAGCGCGCCGCGCTCGCCTGGGCCGAGGCGCTGACTCGGCTGCCGATCGAGCATCCGAGCGCCGCGCTGCATGAGGAAACAAGGCGCGCCTTTACCGATAAGGAATTCGCCGATCTGACCTTCGTGATCGCGACGATGAACGCTTACAATCGTCTCGGCGTCGGGTTCGAAATGCGGCCTAGCCTACGCAACTGAGCCGCTAATCGAGCAGAGCGGTCAGCGTCCGCATCAGCAACGCGAGATCGTCGTCGCGCGACAGGCGGTGATCGCCGTCCTTGACCAGCGTAATCCGCACGTCGGTGGCGGCCAGGCGCTCGGCCAGCGCCAGGCTGCGCTGCCAAGGTACGTCATCGTCGCGCATGCCATGCAGGAGACGGACTGGTGCGCCGAACGGGATCGCCTTTCCCATGATGAGGTGCTGACGGCCGTCCTCGATCAGCTTGCGCGTAATGAGGTAGCCCTGCTCGCCATAGGTCGAGGGAATCCGGGCCGCGCCCTCGCGTTCGATGGTCTCGCGCACCGCGGGCGGGAACTGAGCCCACATCAGGTCCTCGGTCGCGTCGGGCGCCGCGGCGATGCCGATCAGCGCCTTGACCCGCTGTGGCCGCGCGGCCGCGAGCAACAGCATGATCCAGCCGCCGAGACTCGATCCAACCAGAACCTGCGGGCCGTCGGTCAGCTTGTCGAATACCGCGAGCGCGTCGTCGCGCCAACGACTCACCGTCGCATCGGCGAACACACCCGACGATTGGCCATGGCCGAAATAATCGAAGCGGACGAAAGCCTGGCCGCGCGATTCGCAGAAGCGATCGAGCGCGAGTGCCTTGGTGCCGGTCATGTCCGACATGAATCCGCCGAGAAACACGACGCCGGGACCGCGGCCATGACGGCGATGGTAGGCGATTGTCGCGCCGTCCTCGCGTGTTAAGATGGATGGCGGAAGGTTTTGCAATTCGGCCATCGTCGATCCGGTGAACATTATATGAAGGACGCCGAGCCTAGCATCCGGGCTGCGGACGCGAAACGACGCCCGACCGTCCTCCAGATTCTGCCCGCGCTTGTCGCCGGCGGCGTCGAGCGCGGCACGGTCGACGTTGCGGCGGCGCTCGCGGCCGCCGGCTGGCGTTCGCTGGTGGCGAGCGCTGGCGGACCGATGACGCGCGAGCTCGAACGCGCGGGGGCGACGCATTTCACCTTGCCGCTCGCGTCGAAAAATCCGTTTGTCATGTACGCCAATGTCGGCCGGCTCGCGGCGCTCATCCGCGCGCACGAAGTCGACATCGTTCATGCGCGTTCGCGGGCGCCGGCGTGGAGCGCGCGCGCCGCCGCCGAGAACGCCGGCGTTCATTTCCTCACCACGTTCCACAACGCCTACGGCAGCAAATCTTGGCTCAAACGGCGCTACAACGCGGTCATGGCCAGCGGCGAACTGGTCATCGCCAATTCCAATTTCGTCGCCGACCACGCCGCCGCCACCTATGGCATCCCGCGCGAGCGCCTGCGCGTGATTCACCGCGGCGTCGACGTGGCACGTTTCGATCCGGAAAAAATCAGCGCCGAACGCATGGCCCGGCTGGCGCAGGAATGGCGCCTGCCCGACGGCGCGCCGGTGGTGATACTGCCGGGCCGGTTGTCGCGCTGGAAAGGACATTTCGTCCTGATCGAGGCGATGAAGCGGCTCAATCGGCCGCACATCCATACGCTGATTGTCGGCGCCGGTGGCGGCCCCAAGTACCGCGCGCAGCTCGACGGCGCGATCGCGCGCGCCGGGTCGAACGTCACGTTCCGCGTCCTCGACGAATGCCGTGACATGCCGGCGGCATACATGCTGGCAGACGTCGTCGTGTCGGCCTCGACCGAACCGGAAGGTTTCGGCCGCGTCATCGTCGAGGCACAGGCGATGGGCCGGCCGGTGGTGGCAACGTCGCACGGCGGCGCCGTCGAGACCGTCGTACCCGGCCAGACCGGATGGCTGGTGGCGCCGAACGATGCCGACGCGTTGAGCGGGGCGATCGCGGACGCCTTGGCGCTCGACGGTCCAGGGCGAGCTCAACTCGCCGCCCGAGCGATCGCCCATGTCCGCGCCAACTTCACCACGGCGGTGATGGTGGCGCGCACGATCGCCGTCTATCAGGAGCTTTTGGGCGCCAAGCCGGCGTCCGTCGCGGCAACCGTCGCCGCCTAAGCGGACACCGCCGGGTGACCGAACGGATCCTCGTCATCAAGCTCGGCGCGCTGGGCGATTTTGTCCAGGCCATGGGGCCGGCCGCGGCGATCCGCGCACATCATCCGCAGGCGCGGATCACGTTGTTGACGACGCCCGCCTATGCCGAGCTCGGCCGGCGCGCGCCTTATTTCGACGACGTGTGGATCGATGAACGGCCCGGCTGGGTGCGTCCCTGGGCGCTGGCGTGTCTGGCGCGCCGACTGCGCACGACCTCGTTCGATCGGGTCTACGACTTGCAGACGTCGGATCGCTCCAGCCTGTATTTCCATCTGTTGTGGCCGCGGCGTCCGCAATGGTCCGGGATCGCCGTCGGCGCGTCGCATCCGCACGCCAATCCCGATCGCGACCGCATGCACACGATCGACCGCCAGCGCGATCAGCTGGCGATGGCCGGAATCACGACGGTGCCGTCGCCGGACCTGTCGTGGGCGGCCACCGACATCGCGCGCTTCGAATTGCCGGACCGGTTCGTCCTGCTGGTGCCGGGTGGCTCGCGGCATCGGCCGGAAAAGCGCTGGCCGGCGGGCCGTTACATGCGGCTGGCGACATTCTTGACCAATATCGGGTTGACGCCGGTCCTGATCGGCGGGCCGGACGACGTCGCCGCCGGCGGCGAGATCGTGCGCGATTGCCCGACGGTCCACAATCTGATCGGCCGCACCGGCTTCGGCGATCTGGTGACGCTCGGCCGCGCCTGCGTCTACGCCGTCGGCAACGACACCGGTCCGATGCATCTGATCGTCGCCGGCGGCGCGCCAGCAACTGTGCTTTATTCCGCCGCCTCCGATCCCGCATTGACGGCGCCGCGCGGCGCGCGCGTCACGATTCTCCGGCGCGACGACCTCGGCGAATTGCCGGTAGAGGCGGTTGCCGCGACGCTTCCCTTGCGATAAACCGGCGCCCATGCCCGAGCCCAAAGCCGCCGATTCGATCACGGTCACGCTGCCCGATGGCGCCGCGCGCCACTTTCCGCGCGGCGTCACCGGCGCCGACATCGCCAAGGCGATCGGTCCGGGTCTCGCCAAGGCGGCCCTTGCTGTCATGATCGACGGCACGCCCCGGGATTTGGCCGCGCCGGTGAAGCAGGACGCCAAGATCGCCATCCTGACGCGCGATTCGCCGCCGGCGCTCGAGATCATCCGTCACGACGCGGCGCACGTCATGGCCGAGGCGGTAAAGGAGCTCTATCCCGAAACCCAGGTGACGTTCGGTCCGGCGACCGACACCGGCTTCTACTACGATTTCGCGCGCGACACGCCGTTCACGCCCGAGGATCTGGCGAAGATCGAGCAGCGCATGCACGAGATCGTCGATCGCGACGAGGGCATCACCCGCGAGGAGTGGGAACGCGACAAGGCGGTGCAGTTCTTCGCCGACCAGGGCGAGAAGTACAAGGCGGAGTGGATCCACGAAATCCCGGCGCGCGAGGCGATCAGCCTCTATCGCCAGGGTCGTTTCGTCGATCTCTGCATCGGGCCGCATCTGCCGTCGACCGGCAAGCTCGGCCACGCCTTCAAGCTCACCAAGGTCGCCGGCGCCTATTGGCGCGGCGATGCGCGCAACGCCCAGCTCCAACGCGTCTACGGCACCGCCTGGGCGCACGAGAAGGACCTGAAGCAGTACCTGTTCCAGCTCGAAGAGGCCGAGAAGCGCGACCATCGCCGTCTCGGCCGCGAGCTCGATCTCTTCCACCAGCAAGAAGAGGCGGCCGGCAGCGTTTTCTGGCACCCGAAAGGCTGGACGCTCTATCGCACGATCGAGAATTACATCCGCATGCGGCTCGGTCGCGCCGGTTATGTCGAGGTACGCACGCCGCAGCTCATCGATCGCAAGCTGTGGGAGGAATCCGGCCACTGGGAAAAATTCGGCGAGCACATGTTCACCGTCGAGAACGCCGACAAGGACACCGGTGTCAAGCGCGTGCTCGCAATCAAGCCGATGAATTGTCCTGGCCACGTGCAGATCTATCGCCAGCATCTGCATTCCTACCGCGAGCTGCCGCTGCGCATGGCCGAATTCGGCGCCTGCCACCGCAACGAGCCGTCGGGCGCCTTGCATGGCATCATGCGCGTGCGCGCCTTCACCCAGGACGACGCGCACATCTTCTGCACCGAGGATCAGATCACGTCCGAAAGCGTCGCCTTCTGTGATCTGCTGCGTTCGGTCTATCGCGACTTCGGCTTCGAGGACGTGTCGGTCAAATTTTCCGACCGGCCGGCGAAGCGCGCCGGCGACGATGCGGTCTGGGACAGGGCCGAAGCCGCGCTCAAGACCGCGGTCGAGGCGGCGAAGCTGCCGTACACGCTCAATCCCGGCGAAGGCGCGTTCTACGGGCCCAAGCTCGAATTCGTGCTGCGCGACGCGATCGGCCGTGATTGGCAATGCGGCACACTGCAGGTGGATTTCGTCCTGCCCGAACGGCTCGATGCCAATTACATCGGCGAGGACGGCCAGCGCCATCGGCCGGTGATGTTGCATCGCGCCATCCTGGGCTCGCTCGAGCGCTTCATCGCCATTCTGATCGAGCAGCACGCCGGCCGGTTTCCGCTCTGGCTGGCGCCGGTGCAGGCGGTGGTCGCGACCATCACCTCGGACGCGGATGCCTATGCCGGCGCGGTGCTCGAGGCCTTAACCAAGGCCGGCCTGCGGGCGACGGCCGACCTGCGCAACGAAAAGATCAACCTCAAGGTGCGCGAGCACAGTCTCGCGAAAGTGCCACTGCTACTGGTCGTGGGTGCCCGCGAAGCCGAAACCCAAAGCGTTGCGCTGCGTCGGCTGGGCGGAAAAGAGCAGGAAATCCTTGCGCTGGGCGAAGCCATCGCTAGATTGAAAGGCGAGGCAGCCGTGCCATCTGCGGCGCCCATATCTTAAGCAAGCAAGGAGCGTGTTGGAGGTGTTTCATACCGCCTAGACTACCCCCCGCCGTTGCGCATCGAGGGACCGCGCATGATGGTCCTCGCGTCAACGACGAGATCGCCGCGGCGCGTCTGCGCCTCGTCGACGAACGTGGCAACATGGTGGGCGTCGTCACCCGACACGAAGCCCTGACCCGCGCCCAAGAAGCCGGCCTCGATCTGGTCG
>DASYYB010000030.1:0-65767 GCA_035934235.1 Allostellaceae bacterium
CCCCGTGCTCGCCAGCGCCACCGACCGCAAGGTCATCGGCTTCGTCACCGAAGCCTATGCGCTCCGCCGCTACAACCAGGAACTCGAACAGGCCCGCGGCGACGAGTTCGCCGACCCAACACTCTTCGGACCCGTGTGAGCATGAATGGTTAACGTTTCGAAGGAATTGCCGCCAGATTCGGCGGCTCGCGTTACCCTGTAACCGGAACGTGTAACCGGCAAATATCGCGCTTTAACTCAAATTTAGCCGCAATGCCTGCACTCTAGGCCAAGTTCCGCCTAGGGAAAAAGCGCGTGTCTCAGCAACCGCATGCAGACGCTTCGAGCGGGTCCCGAACCGTTGCGCGGCTTGTCCGCACCATGGGAGTGACGATCCGCGGCAAAATTTTGCTCGCGTTCTTCGCGCTCGCGGCATTGACCGGTTCGCTCGGCTTCTACGCCGTCAACAGCGTCGTCAATTCCGGCCGACTGGTCGTCGAGACTTACGACAAGCCGCTGATGTCGATCAGTTATGCGCGTTTGGCGTTGTCGAATTTCACCGCCATCGAAGTCGCCTTGACCGACCGCGTGGCGGCACGCGATCCAGCTCACCAACAGGAGCTCGACGCGCGCATGGACGACCTTGCCTCGTCGGTGGCCGAGGATCTGGCCGTGACCGAAGGACGCTCGCTGTCGCCGCGCGCCGCCACGGCGGCGCACGACACCGCCGCCGCCGTCGCCGACTGGAACAAGCTGCGCCGCGCGCTGATCAACAGCGCCGACGACCAGGCCGATGACGAAGCCGATCGGGAAACGCTGATCGCTCGCGCCAAAGGCATCGACGACGATTTCGACAATCTGGTCGAGTTGACGGCGGAAGACGGCTTCAAGTTCCGCGAAAGCGCATTGGCATCGATCGCGCATTACCGCACCTTCAGCATCGCGGCGACGCTGGCCGCAGTTCTGCTCGGCGGCGTCATCGCTCTCCTGCTGGCGCGGCGCATGGTGCATCCGATCGCGACGGCGTCGTCGGCGGCGCGGCGCATCGCCGAAGGCGAACTCGACGTCGAGATCGGAACTGTCGGAAACGACGAACTCGGCCAGTTGCTGGGATCGATGGCCGTGATGCGCGACAACATTCGCGGCATGATGGAGCGCGAGATCGCCGCCCGGCGTTCGGCGCAGACCCGGTTGGTCAACGCGCTCGAAAACACTGCCGAAGGCGTCGTTCTTGCCGATGCCAGCGGCCATATCCTGATCGCGAATTCCCAGGTCACCGCGTTCTTTCCGACGCTCGCCGGCAGTCTCGCGCCCGGCGCACCGTTTCCCGAGATGCTCGAGGGCGCCTTGGCGCAGCCGCGCGGCGAGATGTGCGTCGATGGAATTCGCTGGTTGCATCTGAGCCGTAGCACGACTTCCGACGGTGGTTTCGTCGTCATCATCAGCGACATCTCCGCGCTCAAGGAGCGCGAGCTCGCGCTCAGCGCCGCCAAGGAACAGGCGGAAATGGCCAATCGCGCTAAGACCGAGTTCCTCGCGAACATGGGCCACGAGCTGCGCACGCCGCTCAACGCGGTGATCGGATTCTCCGAAATCATCGCTGGCGAGATGGTCGGTCCGGTAGGGCAGCCGTCCTACAAGGAATTCGCGAACGACATCATGCGCAGCGGGCGCCATCTGCTCGAGATGATCAACGACATCCTCGATTACGCCAAGTGCGAGGGCGGCAGTCTCGAAATCGTACCGGAGCCGGTCGACGCGCAGTCGGCGATGGAGCAAGCGGTGGCCTTCTTCGTTCGCGAGGCCGAACGCGGACAACTCGCGATGGCCGTGGCGCCGGAGGCCGCGGGTCTCCGGCTGATGGTCGATCCGACGCGCCTGAGCCGCATCCTGCAACAGCTCGTCTCGAATGCGGTCAAGTTCACGCCCGCAGGCGGCCATATCACGCTGTCCGCGCGGCGCAATGGCGCCGGATTCATCGCGCTGACGGTCGCCGACACGGGCATCGGCATGCGCGCCGAGGACATTCCGGTGGCCTTGTCGCCGTTCAGCCAGGTCGACAGCAGCCTGTCGCGCCGCTACGAAGGCACCGGCATGGGTCTGCCGTTGTGCAAGAGCATCATCGAACTGCACGGCGGTCGACTCGAGATCACGAGCGCGCCCGGACAAGGGACCACGGTCACCGTGTTGCTGCCGGAAGCGGCGCGCGCATCGCACGCTGCAACGGTGGCGTCCTAACTGATGCCGAAGATCGATCGAAGCAAATTGCGTCGCTGGACGTGGCGGATACTTTGGGTGACGCCAATCGTCGCGGTCGCAGTGGCGTTGCTCCGCATCGGCTTGTCAGGCGCCGTCGCCGACACAGCCACGCCGCCGCTGGCCGAACTCAAGGCGGATTTTGCGCGGCCGACAACGACACCGTTCCCGTCCGACGATCCCTACTCGAAGGCGAAGGCTCATCTCGGCGAATTGCTGTTCTGGGATCCGATCCTGTCGGGCAGCGGCACGCAATCCTGCGCCAGCTGCCATAACCCCGGCTTGTCGTGGACCGACGGCCTGCGTCTCGGCGTTGGCACGCAGGAAATGAAGACGCACACGCCGACGATGCTCAACATCGCTTGGGCGCCGATCCTCGGCTGGGACGGCCATTTCCCGTCGCTCGAAGCGGTCGCGTTCGCCGGCCCGATCACCAATCCAGGGATCATGAACCGCAAACCGGCGGATTTGATCCGTGCACTCTCGGCAATCCCCGGCTACCGCGCGGCGTTTGCGGCGGCATTCTCCGATCATACCATCACCGAAGCGCATATCGCCGACGCGCTGGCGACGTTTGAACGCACGGTCGTCTCGGAGCCCGCGCCGTTCGATCGCTGGGTTGCCGGCGACGAAAGCGCCATCGACGCGCAGGCTAAGCACGGCTTCGCCCTGTTTACGGGCAAAGCCGGGTGTTCGAACTGCCATATCGGCTGGGCGTTCACCGACGAAGGGTTCTATGACGTCGGGACCGCGACCGGCGCCGATATCGGCCGCGCGCGCCTGTTCCCGAATACGGTCAAGCTCAAATACGCGTTCAAGGTGCCGACGTTGCGCGACGTGGCGCGGCGCGCGCCCTACATGCACAATGGATCGGAAGCGACACTGGCCGACGTCGTCGATCTATACGATCGCGGCGGCATCGACCGTCCGAGCCGCGCCGATTTCATCAAACCGCTGCACCTGACGGCGCAGGAAAAAGCCGATTTGATCGCGTTCCTCGATACGCTGACGTCCGATCCAAAACCGGTCGAAGTCCCGGTCCTGCCGCGCTGAGCTTATTTCACCGTCACCTGCAGGTGCATGGTGGGATGGATCGCGCACAGCACGTGATACGTGCCGGCGTGGTCGAATTCCAAATCCACCGTCGTGCCGACCGGCTGCTCGCCGGAGTCAAACTTCATGGCCGACGAATCAATGTAGACGTGATGGGTCACGCGATCGTCGTTGACGACGTGGACGACGCCGCCGACCGCGATGGTCAACGTATCGGGATTGAAATGCCGGTTGCGCTGGCTGACGGTGATGGGCGCAGTGGCATTGGCGAGTGGCACGACGGCGGCAAGAAATACCGCAAGCGCCAACGCGGCGGCGATGAAATCGGACTCGCGGAAAATCTTCCGAAGCGCCATCGCGAACATGTTACCACGCGACCGCACGCGGCCGTAACCCCGCATATAGCGGCCGGAGAGGCGGCCTGCCCACTACGATGTCTTGATCGCGTTGAGGACCTCTTCGGCGTGGCCGGGAACCTTGACCTTGCGCCAAATGCCACGGATCACGCCTTTACCATCGACCAGAAAGGTCGAGCGCTCGATGCCCATGTATTTGCGTCCGTACATGCTCTTTTGGACCCAGACGCCGTAACGCTCCGTCACTTTGCCCTGTTCGTCGGCCGCAAGGGTAAAGGGCAGTTTATATTTCTTCTTGAATTTGTCGTGAGATGCGATCGAGTCGCGTGAAATACCGATGACCGCGGCATCGCTCCGGCCGAATTTGGGGAAAAGGTCGCGGAACTGGCACGCCTCGGCGGTGCAGCCGGAGGTGTCATCCTTCGGATAGAAATACAACACGACATGCTGTCCCTTGAGGTCCGACAGCCTCACGGTGCCGGCGCCGTCGGTAGGCAGGGTAAAATCTGGGGCCTTGTCGCCGATCTCGAGGCTCATGGTGCGCGCTCCTCCGCCATCTTGGCCGCCGCGATCTCGACCAGACGGTGAAAGAGGCCGTGGGCGGCGCGTGCGGCGGCATCCATATCCTGCTTGAGCGCATCGAAGTCAATCGCAGCAGCGCCGCGCGCGATCAAGTCCTTGACCGCGGGTGGCGTCGCGGCTTCGTCGAAGGGTTCGGATACGGTCAACTTCAGCACGCCCTGAACGTTGCGCCAAAGCGTCAAGGCGCGGATCAGGATTTCGGAATCGCCGGATGTCAGCGCATCGGCCGCCGGCAGGGCAATCAACGCCGCTCGCGTGTTGGCATGAAGGATTTGCGGCGCGTGCGCCGCGTCGCGCAGTTGAAGAAATTGGGCGATGAACTCGATGTCGACAAGGCCACCCGGCCGGTGCTTGACGTCGAACGGCGACGGATTGCGGTGCGTGTCGGCAATGCGGCGGCGCATCGCGACGACGTCGCGAGCCAGGTCCGGGGCGCTCCGCGGGCGGATCAGAACCGACTGGATCTCGGCCATGATTCGGGCGACGAGAGCGCTGTCACCGGCAACCGGCCGCGCGCGCGTTAGCGCCATTCGTTCCCAGGTCCAGGCGAGTTCGCGGTGATAGCGGCAGAAGGCTTGCAAGCTCGTGGCGACCGGACCCGCGGTGCCCGACGGCCGTAACCGCATGTCCACCTCGTAGAGGTGGCCTTCGCCGGTCGCCGCCGTCAGCGCATTGATGAAGCGCTGTGACAGGCGCGCGTAATAGGCGGGGGCAGCCAGCGCCTGCGCGCCACCGGTGCTCTCGGCATCGTCCGGTGCGTCGTAAATCAGGATCAGGTCGAGATCGGAGGCATAGGTCATCTCGCGGCTGCCAAGCTTACCGAGGCCGAGTACGGCGACGGTGCCCCCGGCGATCGTGCCGTGGGCGCGCGCGAATTCGGCCGCGACGCGCGGCAGCAACGCCGCCAGTGCCGCCTCGGCAATGTCGGCGAACGTGCCGCCGGCGGCCTCGCCGTCGAGACGACAGCGCAGGACCTGAACGCCGACCTGAAACTTGCGTTCGGCGACCCAGCGCCGCGCCATATCGAGCATCTCTTCCGCATGACGCGCGCGATCGAGCAACCGTCCGATATCGGCTGTCAGCGCCGCGCACGGCGGCAACGGTTCGAAGAATCCGGCGGCCAGCACGGCATCGAGCACACCCGGCCGGTTCATCATGGTTTCGGCCAATGTCGGCGCCGCGCTCATGATCTCGGCGACCAGATCGAGCAAACCCGGGTTCTGGTGCAGTAGCGAGAACGACTGCACGCCGGCCGGCAGCCGGCCGAGGAAATTGTCGAAGCGGATGAAGGCGGCGTCGGGCGCGGCGCTGGCGCCAAAGGACCGCAACAGCGCCGGCGCGAGTTCGGTCAGTAGCTCGCGGGCGCGCTGGCTGCGCGTCGCGCGGTAGCGGCCGTGGTGCCAGGCGCGCACGATCGCAGCGACGGTGTGAGGATCGGCGAAACCCAATGCCGTCAGCGTGCGCAGGGTTTCGGGATCGTCGTCCGTGCCGGTGAAGACGAGATTTCCGGGGGCCGCGAGCGACGGCGCCTCTTCGAATAGGTTGGCGTAATGGCTTTCGACGATCGTCAGCCGCCGCGTCAGCTCGGCGGCGAATTTGTCCGCCGTCATGTAGCCGAGGAACAGCGCGAGATGGCGGATACCGCTGGCATCCGCCGGAATGGTATGGGTTTGCGCGTCGTCGATCATCTGTAGGCGATGTTCGACACGGCGGAGGAATTCGTAGGCCTCGGCGAGATCGTCCGCGGCCTGGCGCGAAATGTGGCCGGCGGTCGCCAGCGCTTCGAGCGCCGGAATGGTCTGACGCTGGCGCAGTTCGGGCTCTCGGCCGCCCCAAATCAATTGCTGCGTCTGCGCAAAGAATTCGATTTCGCGGATGCCGCCGCGTCCGAGCTTGATGTTGTGGCCGGCGACGGCGACCGCCGTGCCGCCGCGATATGCATGAATCTGCCGCTTGATCGAATGGATGTCCTGGATCGCGGCGAAGTCGAGATGCTTGCGCCACAGGAACGGCGTCAGCGCGGCGAGGAATTCGCGGCCGGCGTCGCGATCGCCGGCCACCGGCCGCGCGCGGATCAGCGCCGCGCGCTCCCAATTTTGGCCGGCGCTTTCGTAATAGGCGAGCGCGGCAGGCAGCGACAAGGCGGGCGGCGTCGAGCCCGGATCGGGCCGCAACCGCAAATCCGTCCGGAAGACATAGCCCTCGTCGGTTCGTTCGGCCATTATGCGGACGAGGTCCTGCGTCATCCGATTGAACAGCGTCTGAACGTCCGTGTCGCCGGTGATCCGCGCCTTCTCGGGATCGAACAGCACGACAAGGTCGATGTCGCTCGAATAGTTGAGCTCGCCGGCGCCCAACTTGCCCATCGCCAAGACGACGAATCCGCTGTCGCGCGCCGGATCGTCGGTATGGCTGAGTGCGAGCATGCCGCGCGCCGCAGCCGCGCGCAGGAGGTGGCGGGTCGCCAAGGCCAAAGCGTCCTCGGCAAAGCGACTTAACGCGTCCATCGTCTGCGTCAGCGGCCACAGACCGATGACATCGGCGACCGCGATCGTCAGCGCCGCGCCGCGCTTGAGCCGTCGTAGCTCTGCCGCTAGCGTTTCCTGTGACGCCGTCGGCGCGAGATCGCGGTTGAGCCGGGAAATGAGTTCGGCGAAAGTAGCCGCGACGCCCTGCCGCCAGAGCTGGGCGAGCAGGGCCGGTTCCCTGAAACAGCAATGGGCTAGGTAAGGGCTGTTGCCAAAGAGCGTCGTCAGCAACCGGCGGCCAGCCGAATCCGTGGCAAGATCGCGCATGAAGCCGGCGAGGCTTGCGTCACGCACGTCGTCGGCCGCTTCATGCCAGCGCGCGAGACCGACGGCCGCGGCCGTTTCGTCGGCAACAAGCGGGAGTTGATCGTAAGTGTCGAATGGCGGCGATGACATGAGCGGTGCAGCCGATAACCGGCCGCCGCAGCCTGCGCGCGTGCCGCAGCACGGTCAAGGACGCCGCCCGCCGCATGTCCGGCTGGCGCGCGCGATCGCGGTCGTCGTCGTCGTGCTGGTCGCGATTATCGCCGCGATGGGCGGGGTGGCGATTTGGCGGCTGTCACGCGGACCGGTCGTGCTCGATCCCGTGACGCCTTATCTCGCGTCGGCATTGTCGAGCGGACCGAACGGCGTGCTCGTCACTATCGATCACACGGTCCTGAGTTGGTCGAACCGACGCATTCACCTCTTTGCTCAAGGCGTCCATCTGAACCAGCCGGTAAGCGGTTCGCATCTGACGTTCCGTGGCATGGAGATCGTGCTGAGCCCGTGGGCGCTGCTCCAGGGGCGCTTGGCGCCGTCGCGCGTCGTGCTCGATCGCCCGGTCCTACGCCTCGTCCGGGCGGTCGACGGATCGTTTCGCATCGCCGTCGGCGAGCAGACCGCCGAGAGCGACACCGCCGAATTCTGGGGAACGCGGCTGACGCGCGACATTGCAGCGCCGTTGGGCACCGGCGGGCCATTGCAGTATCTGTCGAAATTCGAGATGAGCAACGCGACATTGATTGTCGACGATAAATCGCTCGGCGTGACGTGGCGAGCGGACCAGGCCGACGTTGTGATGGAACGCAACGCCACCGGCGTCGACGGCAACATGCAACTGGCCGTCGGCATCGGGGGCAAGCGGGCGCTGCTGAATGCCCGTCTCGCATACCGCAACACCGGCGAGCTGTCGGTGCGGATCGACTTCGATGGTGTCGACCCAGCGCTGTTCGCGTCGGCCGCGCCGGCATTGCAGCCGCTCGGCGTCGTGGACCTGCCGGTTTCGGGCGAGATGGCGCTTGGTTTCGACACCAAGAGTTTCGCGATCGACGTTGCGTTCTGCGATGTGCGGTTCGGCGCGGGAACCTTGCGCGAGGCCGACCTGCCCGATGGCACGGCCCCGGTCAGCGGTGGCGCCCTGAAGGCGAGCTATAATCCGACGGCGGGACGCGTCGACATCGAGAATCTCAGCCTCGATCTCGGCGGGTCCAAGGTCGTCGTCGAGGGCGAAGTCGACAACCTTGGCAGCGGCCTGTTGGCCGGCGGCTGGCCGAATGCGTTCGACGTTTCGGCGCGGTTGACGGCGGCCGCAATCCCAATCGACTCCCTGCCGCATCTTTGGCCGGAGAAAGTCGGGCCGCACACGCGGCACTGGATCACGACTCGGGTGCACGACGGCGTGATCGACAGCATGAATGCCGTGATGGCGCTTCACGTTGACGTCGACGCGCCGAAGCCGGTCAACGTCACGCGGTTCGATGGCACCGGCAGCTATCGCAATCTGACGATCGAATATTTCCCGCCGTTGGAGCCGGTGCGCGGCGTCAACGGCACGGTCGCCTTCGACCGCACGCACATGGATTTCGCGCCGATCAGCGGTCACGTGTTTGGCGGTCGCGAAGTCGCCGCCAGCGTCAAGCTCTACAACCTCGACACGAACGACGAGATGGGCGACATCGACGTCACCTTGTCGGGTCCGCTGCGCGACGCGCTCAAGGTGCTCGATACCAAGCCGTTGCAATACGCCAAGGCGCTGGGCCTCGACGCCGAGCACGCCAGCGGCGATTTCACCGCCCGTATTTTCTTCCGGCTGCCGTTGAAGCACGACCTCAATTTCGACGAAGTTGAATACCGCACGGAGGCGCAATTATCCGCGGTCGCGGTGCCGCACGCGTTCTTCAACCGCGATTTGAGCGACGGCGCGTTCAAGATGACGCTCGACCGTACCGCGTTGACGCTAGATGGCACGGCGGCGATCGACGGCGCGCCGGTAAAGCTGACCTGGCTCGAGAATCTCGGCAAACAGGTATTGCGGCGACGCTATACCGTCCAGGGGCGGCTCGACGATGCGGCGCGGACCCGGCTGGGCTTCGATTTCTCCGACTATGCGACGATGCATGGACCGATCGACGTCGCGCTGACCTACGGCCTGCGCGCCGACCGGCGGGCCGAGGCGTCGGTCACCGCCGATCTCAAGGACGCCACCGCCGAAATTCCGAAGGTCGGCTGGCGCAAGGCCGCAGGCCAGCCGGCGATGGCGAAATTCACCCTTCAGCTCGCCGGCGATCAGCTCACGCAGGTGCGCAACGCCACTTTGGTGGGCAGTGGCATTAATGCGCGCCTGTCCGCGGATTTCGATAAGACCGGCCTGTCGCGCGTTGATATTCCGCTTCTGGTCGCCGGCGAAACCAATGCGCAGGTCACGCTGGCGCGAACCGGCAACAGCTGGACGGCCGACCTGTCGGGCCCGAGCTATGACGCGAGCGGCCTCTTGCGTGACGTATCGCGGCCGGCGGCCGCGAACCCGCCGCCGGTCGCAATCCATGCCAAGGTGGGCCGCCTGGTGCTGGGCCCGAACCGGCAGCTGACCGATTTCAGCGCCCGGCTGCAAAGCAACGGCCCGCATTGGACGGAAGCGGCGATCGACGGCGCCCTGGCTGAGGGCAAGAAGCTCACGGTGCGGTTCGGCGGCGCCAACGGACCCAGCAAGTTCGATCTGACGGCCGACGATTTCGGCGCGCTGCTGCGCGCACTCGATGTCACCGGCGACATCGAAGGCGGTACCTTCGCGGTCAAGGGCGACGCCGTGGACCAGAACGGCAAACGTGTGCTGAAAGGCACGTTCAACGGCGCCGACTATCGCCTGGTGCACGCACCGCTGTTCGCCCGGCTGCTGACGTTGACCTCGTTCAGTGGTGTGAGCAATTTGCTCGCCGGCGGCAGCGGTATACCGTTCAAGGTGCTGCAAGGCGACATGGTCTACAGCGCGGGCGGCATCAAGATCGACAATATGCGCGCCTATGGCGGCGCGATTGGCATCAGCGCCAACGGCACCGTCGACTACGACGCCGGCACGCTCGACGCGTCCGGCACGCTGGTTCCCGCCAATATTCTCAACACGGTGATCGGCGACATTCCGGTAATCGGCAGCCTGCTGGTCGGCGGCGAAGGGCAGGGCATCTTCGGCGCCAATTTCCGTGTCGCCGGCCCGATCAGCAATCCGCAAATCGCCGTCAATCCGCTGAGCGCAATCGCGCCCGGATTCCTGCGGAACCTGTTCCTGTTCAAGGCGTGGAACCCGGCGCCCAACGCGCCGCCGAAACCGGACTCGTCGACACCCGCCGGCAATCCTTAGACCGGTTTCACCAGCGCGTGGCGCTTCTTGCCGGCCGACAGCTTGATGACGCCGTCGGCGTTGAGATCGTCCAGCGACAGCGTCGCGTTTTCGTCGGTGACGACTTTGTCGTTGATGCGGGCGCCCCCGCCGCGGATGAGTCGCCGCGCCTCGCTCAGGCTCGGCGCCAGTCCGGCGCGCTGGAAGCACTGGATCGCCGGACGGCCGGCCTTTAGCTCGGTCTTGGGGATTTCGGTCACCGGCAGGTCGGTGCCGATGCCGCCTTCGGCGAACACGCGATGCGCGGTTGCGGCCGCCTCGTCGGCCGCTTTGCGGCCGTGCGCCAGCGCCGTCGCCTCGGTCGCGAGCACGATCTTCGCCTGATTGATCTCCGTGTCGCGCAATGCCTCGAGTCGCCGGATTTCGTCCATCGGCAGGTCGGTGAACAATTTCAAGAACCGGCCGACATCGGCGTCCTCGGTGTTGCGCCAATATTGCCAGTAATCGTAGGACGAGAGCTTGTCGACGTTGAGCCAGACGGCGCCTTGCGCGGTCTTGCCCATCTTCACGCCGGATGCGGTGGTGACCAGCGGCGAGGTGACGCCATAAAGCGCGCGCTCTTCGGCCCGGCGTCCGAGCTCGACGCCCATGACGATGTTGCCCCATTGGTCCGAGCCGCCCATTTGAACCGCGCATTTGTAGCGCCGCGCCAGCTCGATAAAGTCGTAGGCTTGCAAGACCATGTAATTGAATTCGAGAAAGCTCAGCGGCTGCTCGCGCTCGAGCCGGAGCTTGACGCTGTCCATGCTCAGCATGCGGTTGACCGAGAAATGCCGGCCGTACTCGCGCAAAAACGGAATGTATTCGAGCCGGTCGAGCCATTCGGCGTTGTCGACCATCACCGCGTCGGCCTTGCCCGCGCCGAACTTGAGAAAGCGTTCGAAGACCCGGCGGATGCCGGCCATGTTGGCGGCGATTTCGGCTTCGCTGAGGATGCGGCGCGCCTCGTCCTTGCCCGAAGGATCGCCGACCTTGGTGGTGCCGCCGCCCATGAGGACGATCGGCTTGTTGCCGGTCTTCTGCCAGAGCCGCAATAGCATGATCTGTAGCAGGCTGCCGACATGCAGGCTGTCGGCGGTACAATCGAAGCCGATATAGGATGTGACCGGCCCGGCGGCGAGCAGCCCATCGAGGCCGGGGCGGTCGGTGATCTGGTGGATGAAGCCGCGTTCCTCGGCGGCGGCAAGAAAGGCGGAGCGGACCTTGGTCATGGGGATTGCGTCTAGCATACCGGCGGCGTGCCGTCAGCCGGCGTGCGGCCGTTGGAGAGTCGCGGCATGACCTTGGCGATCGGCCTGATGAGCGGCACGTCGATCGACGGTATCGACGTGGCGGCGATCGAAACCGACGGGCTGCGCGCCGTCGTGCCGCGCGGCGCGCTGACGGTTCCCTATGAACCCGTCTTGCGCGCGCGGATCCGCTCGGCGCTCGGCGGCAAGGGCGAGATCGCGGCGATCGAGGCGGAAATGACCGAGGCGCATGCGCGTGCGGTGGCAATTCTGGTCCACGAGCACGGGCTGCGCGACGCGTCGCTGGTCGGCTTTCATGGCCATACGGTGTTGCACCGGCCGTGGGAGCGCCGCACCTGGCAGATCGGCGACGGCGCGCTGTTGGCGCGGCTGACCGGACTCGATGTGGTCAACGACTTCCGCGCAGCCGATGTGGCATCGGGCGGGCAGGGGGCGCCGCTTGTTCCGCTGTTTCATCAAGCGCTCGCTGCCGGCCTCGAACGGCCGCTGGCGGTAGTGAATATTGGCGGCGTCGCCAACGTCACCTGGCTCGGGCCGGGCGACGACCAGGTGCTGGCGTTCGACGCCGGCCCCGGCAACGCGCTGATCGACGACTGGGCGATGACCCACACCGGGCGGCCGCTCGACGAGAGCGGCGCGTTGGCGCGCGTCGGCAAGCCCGATACGCAGCACGTCGCGCGTTTTCTCGCGCATCCATTCTTCACCGCGCCACCGCCGAAATCGCTCGATCGCGACGATTTCGTCCGCTTCGTGCCTGAAGGATCGTCGTCGGCAGACGGCGCCGCGACGCTGACGGCCATGACAGTCGCAGGAATCGCGGCCGCACGCCGGCATTTTCCGGCGCCTGCCGAGCGCTGGCTGGTGACCGGCGGTGGCCGCCGCAATCCCGTGCTCATGGCGTCGCTGGCGGTACAGCTCGACGCGCCGGTGGCGCCGGTCGAGCAAGCGGGTTGGGACGGCGACGCGCTCGAAGCGCAGGCTTTCGCCTATCTCGCCGTCCGGTCGGTGAAAGGTCTGCCGTTGAGCTTGCCGCAAACCACGGGCGTCGCAACGCCAACCACTGGCGGCCGGTTGCACCGCGCGGCGCGGCGGCCCTAGGCGGCCGGCGTCTCGGCCGCCGGGCGACGATCCAGCGCCTTGGCCTTGATCGCTTTCTGCAACTTCTCGAACGCGCGTACCTCGATCTGGCGTACGCGCTCGCGCGAAATGCCGTAGCGCTGCGACAAATCCTCGAGGGTCGCCGGCTCGTCCTTGAGCCGGCGCTCGACAAGGATGTCGCGCTCGCGGGCGGTCAGATGGGTCATGGCGGCGCGCAGCAGGTCGCGCCGCAGGCCGAGCTCCTGGCGGTCGCCCAGTCGGGTTTCCTGCGTTGGGCCTTCGTCGACCAGCCAGTCCTGCCACTCGCCGTCGCCATCCGCGCGCAGCGGCGCGTTCAGCGAATTGTCGGGCGCGCTGAGCCGGCGGTTCATGTTGACGACGTCGGACTCCGGCACCGCGAGTTCCTTGGCGATGCGCTTGACGTTTTCCGGCGACAGGTCGCCGTCCTCGATTGCTTGGAGGTGGCCCTTGATCTTGCGCAGATTGAAAAACAGCTTCTTCTGTGCCGCCGTGGTGCCCATTTTCACCAGCGACCAGGAATGCAGCACGTATTCCTGGATCGCGGCGCGGATCCACCACATGGCATAGGTGGCCAGCCGGAAGCCGCGGTCGGGGTCGAAGCGCTTGACCGCCTGCATCATGCCGACATTGCCCTCGGAGATGAGCTCCGACAGGGGAAGGCCGTAGCCGCGATAGCCCATGGCGATCTTGGCCACCAGCCGCAAATGACTGGTGACAAGCTTGTGCGCCGCATCCTTGTCGCCATGCTCGCGCCAGCGTTTGGCGAGCATGTACTCCTCCTCCGGCGCCAGCATCGGAAACCGGCGGATTTCCTCGAGATAACGCGCAAGATTGCCCTCGCGCGCGACAGACGGCAGGGCGTGAGTAGCCATTGCGGGCGGAATCCTTCCTTCTGGATGGAAATCTTAGTGGTGCACTCGGGTATTGTCTAGTCTAGATTTCCTCTAAGGTATGTAACAAAGAGGTGATCTTGCTTGGTAAGGCGCTTTTGAATTCCCGGTATTCGCCGGTCGCCGGGTGGCGGAAGCCCAGGAGATAAGCATGCAGGGCCTGGCGTCCAAGACCGCTTGCCGCAGCCTTGGCCGCCGGCGGCAGCTTGGCCAGCCGGGCCGCAATGTGCCGCCCTTTGTAAACCGGGTCGCCTAATACCGGGTTCCCCTTGGCCAGCAAATGGACCCGGATTTGGTGGGTCCGGCCGCTACCCAGCCGGCATTCGATCAGCGCCGCGGCGGTGCCGAAATTCTTCATTACCTGATAGCGCGTCGTCGCCGCCTTGCCGGTCGCGACCACCGCCATGGTCTTGCGGTCGCGCGGATTGCGGCCGATCGCGCCGACGATCTCGCCGCTCTTAGGTGCAGGCACGCCCCAGACGATGGCGTAGTAGGCGCGCGTTACTCGGCGGGCGGCAAAATCGGCGGACAAGGCGCGATGGACCGCTTCGGTCTTGGCGATCACCATAACGCCGCTTGTGTCCTTATCGAGACGATGGACGATGCCCGGACGCTTGACGCCGCCGATGCCGGCCAGGCTGTCGCCGCAATGGGCGAGCAGCGCGTTGACCAAGGTGCGGTCCGGATTGCCGGGAGCGGGATGCACCACCAGGCCGGCGGGCTTATCGAGGACGAGGAGATGCGCGTCCTCGAACAGGATCGTGAGATCCATCGCCTGCGGCTCGATCACGCCCGACGTCGGCGGTGGCACGGCGACGGCAAAGATCTGACCGGATTTGACTTTGAAGGCCGGATCGCTGACCGGCTTGCCATCGAATTGGACCTGACCCTGTTCGATGAGGCGCTTCAGGCGCGACCGCGACAGATCGCCAAAATGGCTGGCAAGCACGCGATCAAGGCGGTTTCCGGCCTCGTCGGGCGCCACCGTGGTGTGTCGGATATCGCTACTTGTTTCGACGGCCATGGTCGCTAAATTGGCTCCGAAAATGCGCGCTCTCAAGCTTCTGGTGATCGTCCTCGGCGTGCTGCTGCTCGCGGGCGTCGGGGTCCTGGCGGCGGCGGTGGTCTGGCGCGTCGACCATGGCCATCCATTGTCGGCCAAACCGGCGCCGGCCGTAGCCGCACAGCGCATCGCCCTGCCAGCGGGCGCCAAGGTGGTCGCCACCGACGTTGACGCTGGTCGCTTGGTCGCGCGTATCGAACTGCCCGGTGGCGGCGTCCGTGTCCTCGTTTTCGATCTCGCGACCGGCAGCGAGGTCGCGACCATCGATTTGGTCACTCAAGCGCCGTAACGCGGATTCATTGGCGATTTTTCGGCGCCGTCGCCGCACTTTTACTATTTGTTCGGATGTCTGAAGCGTCGGTGCTCAACGTGGCAGATCGACCGGCGTGTGATCGCCGTCACGAGCGCGGGAAAATTTACCTTTCCGTGAATTTTGTCTTGCATCGTAGCGTGATGAGCGTATCTAAAGTGTGCGACGCACTCGCACGTGCCTATGGCCCATCGTGGTTATGCAACGACGTAACGCGTCCTTTTTGGAAGAACCGGTCGTCGTGGACCGGTGCCGAGAGGGAAGACGATATGGTTGCTATCCAACGCGGGGCGCACGCGCTCCGTTCTGAAGCCCTCAACGGGTCAGCCGGGGCCGCTCTCAGCGTCTCCTCGAGCCCCCTGAATTGAGCAAACCGTTCTGGCTTGGAGCCGCGCTGTCCAGCGGACGGCGTTCCCTTCATCTGATGGCGCATCGCCGGCACCGATGCGGCTGCGCCCGTTCGTAGGATACGGAGATGCGAGAAACCAATAAGAAGATCGCCAAGTTTCTGGCGGAGGCCCAACCCGAAACCCCGTGCCTGGTCATCGACCTCGATGTCGTCGGCCAAGCCTATAAAGTATTACGGCGTTACCTGCCGCTGGCCCGGGTGTTCTATGCCGTGAAGGCGAATCCGGCGCCCGAGGTCCTCGGCATGTTGAAGGATTTGGGCTCGAGCTTCGACGTTGCGAGTCGCGCTGAAACCGATTTGTGCCTCGATCGCGGCATCGCCGCCGACAACATTTCTTTCGGCAACACCATCAAGAAAGAGCGCGACATCGCCTATGCCTACGAGAAGGGCGTTCGCCTCTTTGCCTTCGACAGCGAGCCCGAACTCGAGAAGCTCAGCCGCACCGCGCCCGGCGCGCGCGTGTTCTGCCGCATCCTCGTCGAATGCACCGGCGCCGATTGGCCGTTGTCGCGCAAGTTCGGCTGTGCGCCGGAGATGGCGGTCGACTTGTTGCGGCGGGCGCGCGACCTCGGGCTCGATCCGTACGGCATTTCGTTCCACGTCGGCTCGCAGCAAACTGATCTCAACCAGTGGGACGGTGCCATCGAACGAGCGGCGCGCATGTTCTCGCTGCTGGCCGAGACCGATATCAACTTGCGCATGGTCAATATCGGCGGCGGCTTCCCGGCGCATTACCGCGGCGACGTGCCGGCGGTTGTGAACTATGCGAACGCCGTGATGGCGGCGATGACCAAGCATTTCGGCAACAACCTGCCGGAGTTGATCGTCGAGCCCGGCCGCTCGATCGTCGGTGATGCCGGCGTGATTCAAAGCGAAGTCGTGCTGATCTCGCGCAAGTCGGCGAAAGACCCGAAGCGCTGGGTCTATCTCGACGTCGGCAAGTTCAACGGCTTGGCCGAGACGATGGACGAAGCGATCAAGTACAAGATCAAGACGCCGGCCGATGGCGGTCCGCGCGGTCCGACGGTGATTGCCGGTCCGACCTGCGACTCGGCAGACATCCTGTACGAGCGCACGGTCTATCGGCTGCCGGTCGATCTCAAGGTCGGCGACAAGGTCGAGATCCTGTCGACGGGCGCCTATACCTCGACCTACGCATCGGTCGGATTCAACGGCTTCGCGCCGCTGAAGACCTATTGCATCTGAGCGAACGTTCTCGCGGGTGCTGACTCGGCCGGGCCTTGCGCCCGGCCGAAGCGTTTCAGGGGCAGCGCTCTGCCGGCAATCTCATTGATCAGCTTCTCCTGCATCGCTTGGGCGAAGGATTTGTAGCCCTGCACGTCGAGCAGGAACGAACCCCGGCCGCCGACCACGTTCTGGTCGTAATAGCTCGACAGCCATGACTCGTTCTGGAGAATGGCGAGGCCGTTGATCGTGATGCCTTGCACCACCAGCACATCGCGGACATCGGCGGGTTTGGGTCCGATATTGGCGATGCCGTCGCCCGACAAATCGATGACCCGGCGCGCTGGGTGATCGTCGAGCGTCTTGAACGCCGCTGCCGCGGCCAACAGCGCATCGCCGATGGAAGTCAAACCGCCTGAGGTGCGATGCGCCGCGCGTACCTGCGCGGCAAAAGCTTCCCCGGATGCTTTGTCGAATACCCGCGTCCACGGCGCAATTACGATCTGCTTGTCGCGGTCAGACCACTCGATCACGGTGACGTCGATGGCTCTATTCGGTCCGCCGGCGATGGCGGAAAGCACCGCCGGGGTCTCGAATGCCCGCGCGATTCCCTCGTGCTGGAGTCGATACTCGCCGGGATCGATACTGCCCGAAACGTCGATCGCCATGACGAGGGCAAGATCAGACTCGGCGGCGCAGGCCGGCGAGGCTGCCAGAAACAGGAAAGCCGCAAACCAAACCACGAACGTCATGGACGGCAGCAAACAGCAAACCCCTCCTTTTGGCGAGCAATGCTTGCAGCAGCGCGGCGAGGCCAACATAATCGGGCCGATGCTGCGTTTAGCCTTCGTGCTGATGGCTGCTTGTGCCGTGCTCGGATTTGCGCGGCTGGCGCCGGCGGCTGAGTTGCTCTCGTCGCAGAATTGCGCGGCGATCGCTTTTCATCCGGTTGCGCCGGGAACCAACGACGGCCAACAGGAAGCCGGCTATTACAAATCGCGGCTGGGCCGGATCGAAGTCCGCGCGTCAGTCAAGGGCGGCGCGGTGACGCGGTATTATGTCTCGCTCGACGGTGCGGTGCTCGCGCCGCTGCGTGCGGCGCTGCCGCCGTTGGTAGCGGCCTGTGCCAAGGCCAAGAGATTGACGCCGCCGCTTCATGCGGACGGCAGCTGCGTCGGCGACCGCCTCGTGGTGCTGATCGCCGACACTGAGGGTCATCATTATCTGCTGCTTTACGCGCGCCACGGTCACGCGTGGCATTTCTGCAGCGCCGGCCGCGCCTGACGCCGACGCGGTTCGATCAGTGCGCGGCGGTGGTGTGGAAGTTGTGTGCCAGCCGCACCGGATCGTTACCGAGTAACCGCGCATAGATCACCGGGTTTTCCAGCAGCTGACGCGCGACGCGAAGGTCGAGCGGGTCGTGCTCGGGCGAAGGCGGGCAGGCGGCCCGCAACGCGGTCCAGCCGGCGTCGTCGAGCGTGTCGCGCGCTTCGCTCAACGTCGGGCCCGGGCTTTTCGCCAGGATGGCGCCGATTTCGGTATTGTCGGCCAGACCGGCGGTGCAGACCGTCGGCACGACGCCGTGATGATGCAGGAAATAGCCCTTCGGCGAGATCAGACGCGCCCAGGTGACGGTCAGTTCGCCATCGTTCGACGTGCGCAGCACGGTCTGCACGGTGCCCTTGCCGTAGGACGACGTCCCGACGACTACCGCGCGCCCCGCGTCCTGCAATGCGGAGGCGACGATTTCCGAGGCCGACGCCGAACCGCCGTCGACCAGCACGATCAGCGGCAACGTCTCGGCATGGTGGTCCGCCGGCGCGGCAAAATATTGGAAGCTTTCGGGATTGCGGCCGATCGTCGTCGCGATCGTGCCGCTGTCGAGGAACTGGCTCGCGACAGTCACCGATTGGTCGAGCAAGCCGCCCGGATTGCCGCGCAAGTCGAGAACGAAGCCCTTCAGATGCGCGCCCATTTCACGGTGCGCACGGGCCACCGCGTCGACCACGCCGTCGCCGGTCTGCTGATTGAAGCTCTTGATCGCGATCACCGCGATGTCGCCGCGCTCCTCGAGGCTGACGCTCGGCGGAACGAGGTGCGCCCGTTGCAGGGTCAGCATTAAATGCTTGTCGAGGCCGGCCCGTTGGATTCCCAACACGACAGTGCTCAACGCGGGTCCGCGAAGACGGCTGCGTAATTGCGTCGGCGAGAGCGCGTCGGATGGCACACCGTCGAGCATGACGATGCGATCGTTGATGTGGATGCCGGCGCGCGCCGCCGGTGAATCGGCCATCACGGCTGCGATGCGCGTGTCCGGCTCGTCGGCGAGTATGATGCCGATGCCGCCGTAACCGTCGCGGGCGGCGCGCCATTCGCGGGCGATCGCGGGGCGCGCGTAGTGCGAAAAGCGGTCGAGCGTCGCCAGCATATGGTCGATCAGCTCTTGTTCGAGCTTATCGGACGCGACCTCGGCTACCTTGGGCGAGGCGTCGCGCGCCGTTTGCACGAGACTCGCGGTCAATGTGCCCCAGGCGGCGGTATCGAACGGCGCCGGCGCGTGCATGCGCCAGGTCTGGTTGCCGCGGCGCAGCGCGATATCGTCGCCGTCGCGGCCTACCGTGATGTCAGGATCGACGTTCGTCAGGTCGCCGAGCGTGGCCAGCGACAGCGTATCGGCGCGCGTGGCGTCGACGTGATACTCGATGACGCTTTGATAGGTTTCGCTGAACAGCTCGGCCTCGCCGCTGCTGGCCAGCGGCGTGGGCTGGACGCTGCTGCCCGTCGGTTGGGCGGCGCAGGCGCACAGCGCAAGGACCGAAAAAATCGCCGTTTTGGTGAGGACTCCAGGCACCCGAGCGATGTTTCGGCGAAGTTCCCCCCGGGCAATCATGGTTGGCTGAAATTAATGTTTCCCCACCGCAGCCATTGTTGCCTTCGCCGAACTCCGGTTGCAAGCAGATAGAGGGTTAACGGTGGGCGCCAATTGCGCCGCTGGCGTGCTTTATGGCTAGCGAATTGTGATTAACGCGCCGGCCGTTTTAGTCGCTGATGGCTACGCGGCGAGTCCTCGATCACGGCGAAGATCAGGCTGCCGGTGACCGTGTCGGCTTCAGCCAATCGGACTCGCACCGGATCACCCAGAACGTAAATCCGGCCCGACCGGCGGCCCTTGAGACTGTGATGGGCTTCATCGTGGATGTAATAGTCGCCCGGCAGGGTACGGATCGGGATCAGGCCATCCGCGCCGGTTTCGTCGAGGGTGATGAACAGCCCGGCACGAGTGACGCCGTTGATGCGCGCGGCGAATTCGGCGCCAACGCGCTCTGCAAGAAAGGCCGCGGTGTAGCGATCGGCGGCGCTGCGCTCGGCGGCAGCGGCACGCCGCTCGGTCATCGAAATGTGCGTGCCGGCGGCCTTGAAGTCGCCGGCCGGCTGCGGCAGTCCGTCATGGCCGAAGTGATGGCCTGAAATCAGCGCGCGGTGAACGAGAAGATCGGCGTAACGTCGGATCGGCGACGTGAAGTGCGCGTAACGCTGCAATGACAGGCCGAAATGGCCGAGATTCTCGGGACTGTATTCGGCCTGAGCCTGGCTGCGCAGCACCAGCGCATTCACCAGCCGTTCGTAGGGCGTGCCTTTGGCGCGCCGCAGGATGGCGTTGAAATGCTGCGGCCGTGCCACCTGGCCACGGGCGAGGGTGAGCCCATGGATACCGATGCCGTCGAGAAAACGCGCGAGCGCCGCCAGCCTTTCCGGATCCGGTGAATCGTGTACGCGGTACATGCACGGTTGTTTCAGCCGCTCCAAGGTCTCGGCGGCGGCGACATTGGCCGCGATCATGAGCTCTTCGATCAGCTTGTGGCTTTCGAGCCGCTCGCGCGGCTCGATGCGCGCGATGCGGCCAGACGGGTCGAGCAAGATCCGGCGCTCGGGAATGTCGAGGTCGAGCGTGCCGCGCGCCGCGCGCGCGCGTTCGAGCGCGCGATAGACGCCGTAAAGCGGCTTCAAGACGTGGTCGAGCAGCGGCGCGGTCTTCTCGTTCGGCCGGCCGTCGACCGCGGCCTGCGCTTCCTCGTAGGTCAATCGAGCGGCGGAGCGCATCAGCCCGCGGCGGAATTGATGCCGCGTCAAGCGCCCGTCGGCGTCGATCCACAAATCGACCGCCATACAGGCGCGGTCGACGCCGGGCTTGAGCGAGCAGAGTTCGTTCGACAACGCCTCGGGCAGCATTGGCACCACCCGGTCCGGGAAATAGACGGAATTGCCGCGGTCGCGCGCCGCCGCGTCGAGCGCATCGCCGGCGCGGACGTAATGCGCCACGTCGGCGATGGCGACGAGCGCGTGCCAGCCGCCGTCGTGCTCGGGGTCGGGCGCGGCCCAGACGGCGTCGTCGAAATCGCGGGCGTCGGCGCCGTCGATCGTGACCAACGGCACGCTGCGCAGGTCGGCACGGTTTCCCAGCGCGACCGGCTTGGCGGCGTCGGCGATGTCGAGCGCGGCCTTGGGGAAGGGGACCGGAATACCGTGGCTGTGGATGGCGATAACGCTGAACGCGCGCGGATTGGTGCTGTCGCCGATGCGTTCGACGATCCGCGCGGTGGGTAATCCCATTCCGGGCTGGTCGAGCAGTTCGGCGACGACGATTTCGCCGGCCGTGGCACCTTTCGCGTCATTCGCGGCGACGCGAAACTCGGTGCGAACCTTGCGATCGGTCGGCTCGATCCGGCCGCCTTCGCGGCCGACGCGGTAGATGCCGATGACGCGATCGGGGGCACCGCCGACCGCGCGCAGAATCCGCGCTTCGTACAGATTGGCGTCGGTGCGGTTGAAACGGGCCACCGCGCGTTCGCCGACACCGAGGGCCGGCGCGCCGCGTTCGGCAACCACGACGACGTTGGGCGCTTCGCCGGCCACGCCGATCGCGCGGCCCTGCATTTCGCCGTCGATGTCGACGCCAGTGATCTCGACGATGCCGATTTCAGGCAATACGCCGTGCGGCCCGCGCCCGCCGCCGCGCGGACGACGGTTATTCTGCCGCGGTTGCGGCCTGTTTTTTCTTCGCTGATGTTTTCGCTTCACGGGGAGCTTTCGTTTTGCGCCCTCGGCTGCGGCGGCCGCCGGCACGCGCGGCGCGCTCCGCCAGGAGCTCGACGGCGCGGTCCATGGTCAGTTCCTCGGGCGCCATCCCGCCCGGCAGCGTCGCGTTGACGCCGTCGTGGCTGACATAGGCGCCGTACTTGCCGTTGAAGATCTTCACCGGACCGCCGGCCGACGGATGCTCGCCGAGCACCTTGATCGGCTCGGGCGCACCGCGTCGGAACTTGCGCGGCTCGGCCAACAGGCTGACTGCACGATTGAGGCCGACCGTCAGCACGTCGTCGTCCGCGGTCAGCGACTTGTAGATCTTGCCGTGCCGGATATAGGGGCCGAAGCGTCCGACGCCGGCGACGATCATCTCGCCGTCTTGCGGATGCGGCCCGACCTCGCGCGGCAACGCCAGCAGCTTGAGCGCCTTTTCGAGATCGATGTCCGCCGGCGAGACGCCTTTAGGCAGCGATGCGCGTTTGGGTTTTTCGGCCGGCGGCGTATCGGATTTTTTGGCGCGCTTGCCCTTCTCGCGCGGTGGCTTTGGCGGCGTCTCGCCCAGTTGCACGTAGGGTCCGTAAGGGCCCTTTTTGAGCGCAACGACCAGCCCGGTCTTCGGATCGGTACCGAGTTCGCGCGGCTCCGCGGCGGCGCCATTCTCGCCGTTCTCGAAGCCCAAGGCGCGCGTGTAACGGCACTCCGGATAGCGCGAGCAGCCGATGAAGGCGCCGAAACGCCCGAGCTTGAGGCCAAGCCGGCCCTGGCTGCATACCGGACACAGCCGCGGGTCGCTGCCGTCGGTCCGTTCCGGAAAGAAATGCCGGCCGAGCTCCTCGTCGAGCGCGTCGATGACCTGGGTGATGTTGAGGTCCTTGGTACCGGCGACGGCGGTCGAGAAATCCGTCCAGAAATCCGCCAGCACCTTCTTCCAGTCGATCCGGCCGCCGGAAATGTCGTCCAGCTTGTTCTCGAGATCGGCGGTGAAATCGTACTCGACGTAGCGCGCGAAGAATTCCATCAGGAACGCAGTGACGAGCCGGCCGCGGTCTTCGGGAATCAGCCGCTTCTTGTCGAGCCGAATGTATTTGCGGTCTTGCAGCACCTGCATCGTCGAGGCGTAGGTCGACGGCCGGCCGATGCCGAGTTCTTCGAGCTTCTTCACGAGGCTCGCTTCGGTATAGCGCGGCGGCGGCTGGGTGAAGTGCTGTTGCGGATCGACCTTGTCGCGGGTCAGCGCGTCGCGTTCGTTGAGCACGGGCAGGCGGCGGTTCTCCTCGTCGCCTTCCGGATCGTCGGCGTCTTCGGTGTAAAGCGTGAGGAAGCCGTCGAACGCCACGGTCGAGCCGGTGGCCCGCAGCATGACCGCGTTGTCGGCCGGCGCGATGTCCACCGCGACCTGGTCGATCGTCGCCGACGACATCTGGCTCGCGACCGCGCGTTTCCAAACCAGCTCGTAAAGCCGGCGTTCGTCGGGATCGAGATGGCCCGGCAGATTTTCCGGCCGGCGGTGCATGTCGGTCGGACGGATCGCCTCGTGCGCTTCCTGCGCGTTCTTGGCGGCGTTGCGGTAAATGCGCGGCTCGTCCGGCCGGTATTGCGGACCGTACTGTTCGGCGATCATGTCGCGCGCCGCGGCGATCGCTTCGTTCGACAGCGAGACGCCGTCGGTTCGCATATAGGTGATGAGGCCGACGGTTTCGCCGCCGATGTCGACGCCTTCGTAGAGCCGTTGCGCCGTGCGCATGGTGCGCGACGCGCCGAGGCCGAGCTTGCGCGACGCTTCCTGCTGCAACGTCGACGTCGTGAACGGCGGCGGCGGGTTGCGGCGGATCTGCTTCTTTTCGACCGCGGCAACGGCGTAGTCGATGTGCTTCAGGATCGCGTCGGCGGCGGCGCGCGCCTGCTGCTCGTTGGCGAGGTCGAATTTGTCGAGCTTCTGGCCGTTGAGATGGGTCAGGCGCGCGGTGAAGCGGTCGCCGCCGCGAGTCTGGAAATCGATCTCGATCGACCAGTATTCGCGCGGTTTGAAGGCCTCGATTTCGGCTTCGCGCTCGCAGATCAGGCGCAAAGCGACCGACTGCACGCGGCCGGCCGAGCGGCTGCCCGGCAGCTTGCGCCAGAGCACCGGCGACAGCGTAAAGCCGACGAGATAGTCAAGGGCGCGGCGCGCCATATAGGCGTCGATCAGCTCGCGGTCCAATTCACGCGGGTGCTTGAATGCTTCCTGCACCGCGGACTTGGTGACTTCGTTGAACACCACACGCTTGACGTCGACGCCTTGCAGCGCCTTGCGCTGCCGCAGGATTTCCTGCACGTGCCACGAGATCGCTTCGCCCTCGCGATCCGGGTCGGTGGCGAGGTAAAGCCGTTCGGCGCCTTTGACCGCGGTGGCGATCTCCTTCAGCCGCTTGTCGGCGCGGTGATCGACTTCCCACGACATGGCAAAATTTTCGTCGGGGCGCACCGAACCATCTTTCGCCGGCAGGTCGCGTACGTGTCCGTAGCTCGCCAGGACCTTGAAGTCCTTGCCGAGGTACTTGTTGATGGTCTTCGCCTTTGCAGGCGATTCAACGATGACGACGTTCATGGTTCCGCCGTGCGATGGAGTCCGAAGCCCGTGAAATAGGGTGATTTATGGTTAAAGCAAGGTTAATGCGTTCCCCGGCTGGCGCGCGACTCGGCCTGCAAGCTCAAGTTCGAGCACAATTGTGAGGATCACGGCGGGCGACATTTGGCACTGCCGGAGCAATTCGTCAACCGGCAACGGTGCCGGCGACAGCAAACCGAGCACGATTTCGCGCGCCTCGGCCAGGTCTTTTGCGCCGATTTCCGCGGCTGGCGCGGCTGCAAACGTGGCGCGATGTCGCTCAGCGAGCGGCGTGCCGAGCTGTGGGCCAAGCTCGCGGAGAATGTCGTCGGCGCTCTCGACCATCGTTGCGCCGTCGCGAATCAGGCGGTTGGTGCCCTTGCAGCGTGGATCGAGCGGCGAGCCGGGCACTGCGAAAACCTCGCGGCCCTGCTCGAGCGCGAAGCGCGCGGTGATCAGCGAGCCCGAGCGCTCCGCCGCCTCGACCACCAGAACGCCCAGCGAAATGCCCGAGATGATGCGGTTGCGACGCGGGAAATGCCGCGCCTGCGGCACGGTGCCGACAGGCATCTCGGCAACGAGCAGGCCGCGTTCGGCGATCGTCTCGTGTAGGCGCCGGTTCTCTTCCGGATAGACCGTGTCGATGCCACCTGCGAGCACCGCGAGGGTGCCGCTGTCGAGCCCGCCTTCGTGCGCGGCCGCGTCGATGCCGCGCGCCAATCCCGAGACCACCAGCAGCCCAGCCGCGCCCAGCTGAGCCGATATGTCGCGCGCGAAACGCCGGCCGTTGGCGGACGCGTTGCGCGCGCCGACCACGGCGATCGCCCGTTGCGTCGCCAGCTCGATTTTGCCGCGAACGGTCAACAGCGGCGGCGCGTCGTCGATCGCGGCGAGCGCCGCCGGATAGTCCGGCTCACTGCGGGCCACGAGGCGCGCGCCGAGGCGCGCGACGGATTCGATCTCGCGCTCGGCCGCGGCAATCGGAATGATCGTCAGCGGTTTGGCCCGTCCGCCGCGGCGGGCGATTTCAGGCAGCGCCTCGAGCGCCGCCGTCGCGCTGCCGAAGCGCGCCACGAGCTGGTGGAAAGTGACCGGGCCGACATTTTCGCTACGGATCAGGCGCAGCCACGCAAGCCGTTCGGCCGGCGGCAGCGTCGACCGGCCGGTCATCGCTCGTGTCCGAGGCGAATCTTGCTCTCGTCGCCGCGTATCAGCCGGCCGATATTGCCGGCGTGGCGCATGACGACGAGCAAAGCGATGATGCCGACGACCGTGATCGGCAGCGTCGCACGCGGCCCGAATAGCCAGGCCCACAGCGGCGCCAACACGGCCGCGGTCAGGGCGGCAAGCGACGAGTAGCGGAAGAGCAGCGCTATCACCAGCCAGGTTGCGATCGTCGCGAGCGCAACCGGCGGATTGTAGGCGAGCAGAACGCCGGCCGACGTGGCAACGCCTTTGCCGCCTTTGAATCGCAGCCACACTGGAAAGAGATGGCCGAGCACCGCGGCCAGCGCCGCAACCGCCGCGAACTCGCTGCCGAAGCCGCGCGCCACGGCAACCGCGAGCGCACCTTTGCCGGCGTCGAGCAGCAGTGTCGCCGCCGCCAGGCCTTTGCGGCCGGTGCGTAGCACGTTAGTGGCGCCGATATTACCGGAGCCGATCCGGCGCACGTCGCCCAAGCCGGCGAAGCGCGTCAGGATTAAACCGAACGGTATCGAGCCGACGAGATAGGCAAGCGCCGCACAGAGCAGAAGCGGCCAGGGCAGGCTGAGCGTCGCGGACGATGACGGCATGCCGGCGTTCCGCGCGGGCTCAGGGTTCGAGCCCGAAAACCGTGCGGCCGCCGATCACGGTCCGGGTCACTTTGCCCTGCACCGGCCGGTGGTCGTACGGCGCGTTCTTACATTTCGAGCGCAGCGCCGCGACCTCAATGCGCCACGGTCGGTCGAGATCGAAAATCGTCAGATCGGCGGGTTGGCCGGCCTTGAGGTGGCCGCCCGGCAGCCGGAGGATTTCTGCCGGCCGCTGCGACAGCGCGCGCATCACCTGAAGCAGGCTGAGGCTGCCGTTGTGATAGAGCTCGAGCGACAACGGCAGCAGCGTCTCGAGGCCGACGATGCCGGGCTCGGCCGATGCGAACGGCAGGCGCTTCGATTCCTGGTCCTGCGGCGAGTGATCGCTGGCAATGGCGTCGATGGTGCCGTCCTTCAGTCCTTCGATCACGGCGCGGCGATCCTCTTCGCTCCGCAAGGGCGGCGAGACCTTGGCGAAGGTGCGATAGTCGCCAACCGCCGTCTCGTTAAGGGCGAAATAATGCGGCGCGGTATCGCAGGTCACGTCGAGGCCGCGCGCTTTTGCGCGGCGGATGGCGTCGATCGCGCCGGCCGTCGAGAGATGCGCCGCGTGGTAGCGCCCGCCGGTGATCTCGACCAGACGGAGATCACGCTCGACCATGATGGTCTCGGCTGCCGGCGTGATGCCCGCGAGGCCGAGGCGCGTCGCGATCTCACCCGCGTTCATGGCACCGCCCGCGCTCAGGCTTGGCTCCTCGGGATGCTGGACGATCAGTAGGTCGAACGTGCTCGCATAGGAGAGCGCGCGGCGCATCACCGACGCATCGACGATGGTGCGCACGCCGTCGGTGAAAGCGACGGCGCCGGCCTCGGCCAGCAGCCCGTATTCGGTCAGCTCGCGGCCTTGCAGGCCCTTGGTCGCGGCGGCGTAGGTGCGGATCGTCGCGCGGCCGAGCTCACGCGAACGGCGGCCGATGAATTCGACCAGCGCGTGGTCGTCGATGACCGGCATCGTGTTCGGCAGCATCGCCATCGTCGTGACGCCGCCGGCGATGGCGGCTTCGGCGCCGGTCGCGAGCGTTTCCTGATGCTCGTCGCCGGGTTCGCGCAGTTGCACGCGCATGTCGATCACGCCCGGCGCCAGACAGCATCCGGCGCAGTCGACGACGTGTACATCCGCGCCCAATCCGTCGCGCGCCAGGTTCGGGCCGAGCGCCGCGATCATGCCGTTCTCGGCCAGCAGATCGCCGGTGCGGTCGACGCCGCTCGCCGGATCGAGCAGGCGGGCGTTGGTGAATAGGATGCGTTCGGTCATGGCGCCGCCGGCGTGTGCGCCTCGCGGTTCAGGGCTTCGAGGCAGGCCATGCGGACGGCGACCCCCATCTCGACCTGCTGGCGGATGACGCTGCGATCGATGTCGTCGGCGACCGCGGTGTCGATCTCAACGCCGCGATTCATCGGGCCTGGATGCATGATCAGCGCGTCGTCTTTGGCGACGGCGAGTTTGGCGTAATCGAGGCCGAAGAAATGGAAATATTCGCGGATCGACGGCACGAAGCTGCCGTGCATGCGCTCGGTCTGAAGGCGCAGCATCATGACGATGTCGACGCTGGTCAGGCCGCGCTTCATGTCATGAAACACCTCGACGCCGAAACGATCCATGGCCGCCGGGATCAGCGTCCGCGGCGCCACCACGCGCACATGCGCACCCATGGCGTTGAGCAGGTAGATGTTGGAGCGTGCGACGCGGCTATGCGTGATGTCGCCGCAAATCGCAACAATCAGGCCTTCGAGCCGGCCCTTGCGACGGCGGATGGTCAGCGCGTCGAGCAGCGCTTGGGTCGGATGCTCGTGGCTGCCGTCGCCGGCGTTGACCACCGCGCAATCGACTTTCTCGGACAACAGCTGCACCGCGCCCGATTCCGGATGGCGGACGACCAGCGCATCGGGGTGCATCGCGTTCAAAGTCATCGCGGTGTCGATGAGCGTCTCGCCTTTCTTGATCGAGCTGGTTTGCGCCTGCATGTTGATCACGTCGGCGCCGAGCCGCTTGGCGGCAAGCTCGAACGAGGTGCGCGTGCGCGTCGAATTCTCGAAGAAAAGGTTGATCACCGTGCGACCGCGCAACACCGCCAGCGGCGCGGCGCCGCGTGGCCGGTCAGCGTACAAGTCGGCACGGTCGAGGAGATAAACGATTTCGCGGCGGGAAAGTCCCTCGATTCCCAGAAGATGGCGATGAGGGAAAAGGTCGTTGGCCGCGCCGGAGTCCATTAAAGCCGGGACTATAGGTGGTGTGACGCGGCGCGGCAAGTCGCGCGATTGCCGACGCCGCCATCAGGATACATCCCCCCTTGCGCGGCCGACATTCTATCCGTGATCGTAGGCGCGCTCGCCGTGCGTCGCCAAATCGAGACCGTCGCTTTCTGCTTCGGCGCTGACGCGCAATCCGGTGGTGGCTGCCAATAGCTTGACGATGACGAAAGTCGCGACCGCCGACCACGCCGCCGTCACCGCGACACCGGTTGCTTGCGCCGCGAGTTGGCCGCCCATGGTCATGTTCGGCGCGTAGCCAGCGCCACCCAAAGTCGCCGCCACGAAGATCGCGACCAGGAGTGAGCCGACCATGCCGCCGACGCCGTGTACGGCAAAGACGTCGAGCGAATCGTCGATGCGCAGTCGCTGTTTGACAAAGCCGGTAACGTGGAAGCAGACAAATCCGGCAACCACGCCGATGATCAGCGCGCCGACAGGCCCCACGTAACCCGACGCCGGCGTGATCGTCGCCAGGCCGGCAATCGCGCCGGTGACCAGCCCAATGGAGGTTGGTTTGCCCGCGCGCAGCCATTCGATGGCCATCCAGGTCAACGATGCGGTGGCCGCCGCCAGTTGCGTCGCGAGGATCGCCGACGCGGCCAAGTCGTCGGCGGCGAGCGCGCTGCCGCCGTTAAATCCGAACCACCCGAACCACAGCATGCAGCCGCCAGCCATCGTCAGACCGGGACTGTGCGGCGGGATCAGACTGTGCGGAAAGCCACGCCGCGCACCGACCATGATTGCGGCAACCAGGGCCGAAACCCCCGCCGTGGTATGGACGACGATGCCGCCGGCGAAATCGATCACGCCGCGCTGCGCCAGCCAGCCGTTGCCCCAGACCCAATGCGCCACCGGCAGATAGACGACCGTCACCCACAGGACGGTGAATCCAATGACGAAGCTAAAGCGTACGCGCTCGGGGAACGCGCCGACGATGAGGGCCGGCGTGATCACGGCAAACGTCATCTGGAACAGTGCGAAGACATATTCGGGAATGCCCGGCCGATGAATCGCGTGCGCGACGCCGCTGAAAAAACATTTGCCAAGGCCGCCCAGCAGCGCGCCGCCGTCGCCGAAAGCCAGGCTGTAGCCGTAGAGCAGCCAGATCACCGAAACGACGCTGCAAATCGCGAAGCAGTGCATGAGCACAGACAGGAGATTTCGTGCGCGCACCAGGCCGCCGTAGAACAGGCCCAGGCCGGGCAGCGTCATGAACAGGACCAGCGCCGATGCGACCAGAACCCAGGCGGTGTTGCCGCTGTTGATGGCGGCGGCGTCCGCGGCCCAGGCCGGCGCCGACGCAGCCAGTACAGCTGCGGGGACCGCAGGCAACAGCAAGGCAAGGCGGCAACGGGCCGCAACAACGCTGTGACGCATGAATTCAACCCCCGGTTATTGCCGGAGGAGAGCCCTCCGGATTTATCTGCTTAATTTTCGCGCATCATCGATGGCATCACAATGCGCAATCGGCAGCTTTGCACATAAAAGGAGCAATCGGTCGCAGGCACCCTTGCGTGCGGGATCAATCGTGCGCGATTCGATCAAGGAGGCCCTGAAGAATATAGGCAGCGGCGGCGCGGTCGATGATTTCGGCGCGGCGGCGGCGCGACAGATCGCCTTCGATCATGCCGCGCTCGACCGCGGCGGTGGACAGCCGCTCGTCCCAGAACGCCAGCGGCAGGTCGACGACCGCGAGCAGGTTTTGAGCGAATTGTCGGACGCCCTGGACCCGCGGCGTTGGCTTGCCGTCGAGACCCAGCGGCAGGCCGATGACGACGCCGCCGATGCCGTGTTTTTCCACTTCGTGGACGATGCGCTGGGCGTCGTCGCGAAAGCGCGTGCGGCGGATGGTGTCGAGCGGCGAGGCGATGACGCGCCGCGTGTCGCTCAGAGCCAAGCCGATGGTCTTGGTGCCGACATCCAATCCGAGCAGCCTTGCGCCCGGCTTGAGCAGTGCTTTGAGGTCGGTCGGGTTGCAGATCGGCATGTCGGGTGGTAGTACCGGCTTTCACGAAGCCGAGGAGAGATTTACTCCATGGCACTGGACAAGGCCACCGTCGCGCGGATCGCTGCGCTGGCGCGTATCAAGGTGCCCGATGCCGAGCTCGACGCGCTTGCGGGCGAGCTGTCGAAGATCCTCACCTGGATCGAACAGCTCGATGCCGTCGATGTTGCCGGCGTCGAAGCGATGACCGCCGTGACGCACGCCCGGCCGCCGCTACGCGACGACAAAATCACCGACGGCGGCATCCGCGACCGGATCTTGGCGAATGCGCCGGAAACCACGAACGGCTTTTTTGTCGTGCCCAAGGTGGTCGAGTGAGCCTGATCGGTTTGACGATCGGCCAGGCGCGCGATCGGTTGCGACGCAAGGAGTTCACGGCGCGCGAGCTGGCCGCGGCCTACATCAAGTCGATGGAAGCGGCGCGGCCGCTCAAGGCCTATCTGGTGGAGACGCCGGACCGTGCGCTGGCTGCTGCCGGACAATCCGACGCACGGCTGCAAAAGGGCGACGGCTTGCCGCTCGATGGCATACCCGTCGCCGTCAAGGACCTGTTCTGCACCGAGGGCGTCGAAACCACGGCGGCGTCGAAAATCCTCGCCGGTTTCGTGCCGCCTTATGAATCGACGGTGACCGCGAACCTCTGGCGTCACGGCGCGCTGATGCTCGGCAAGGTCAATCTCGACGAATTCGCCATGGGCTCGGCGACGATCACCAGTGCGCGTGGCCCGACCGAGAATCCATGGCGCCGGCGTGGCGACAACCGGCCGCTGGTGCCCGGCGGTTCGTCCGGCGGTTCGGCGTCGGCGGTGGCGGCACGCGCCGCGCTGGCGGCGACCGGCACCGACACCGGCGGCTCGATCCGCCAACCCGCAAGCTTCTGTGGCATCGTCGGCTTGAAGCCGACCTACGGTCGGTGTTCGCGGTGGGGCATCGTCGCCTTTGCCTCGTCGCTCGATCAGGCTGGCCCGATGACGCGCGACGTGCGCGACGCCGCGATCATGCTCCAGGCGATGGCCGGCCACGATCCGAAGGATGCAACGTCGGCGCCCGTGCCAGTGCCGAATTTCGAAGCCGCGGTCGGCCAATCGATCAAGGGAATGCGCATCGGCATTCCCAGGGAATACCGGCTCGATGGCATGCCGAAAGAGATCGAGGCGCTGTGGCAGCGCGGCATCGAATGGGTCAAGGCGGCGGGCGCGACCACCGTCGACATCAGCTTGAAAATGACGCAATACGCGCTCGCGACCTATTACATCATCGCGCCTGCCGAGGCCTCGTCGAACCTGGCGCGCTATGACGGCGTGCGGTTCGGCTTGCGCGTGCCCGGCGAGACGCTCGAGGCGATGTACGAAAACACCCGCGGCCAGGGCTTCGGCGCCGAAGTTCGCCGCCGCGTGCTGATCGGCACCTACGTGCTGTCGGCGGGATATTACGACGCCTATTATCTCAAGGCGCAGAAGGTCAGGGCGCTGATCGCGCGCGATTTCGACGACGCGTTCAAGAGTTGCGACGCCATGCTGACCCCGACCGCACCGTCGGCGGCCTTCGCGATCGGCGAGAAGATGGACGATCCGATCGCCATGTATCTGAACGACGTCTTCACGGTGCCGGTCAATCTGGCTGGCTTGCCCGGCATCTCGGTTCCTGCCGGGCTGTCGGCCGACGGACTGCCGCTGGGATTGCAGGTCATCGGCAAGGCCTTCGACGAGGAAACCGTGTTGCGCGTCGCGGCGGTGCTTGAGGACGCCGCCAAGTTCGACGCCGTGCCGGCGTTCGTAACGGGTGCGGCATGAGCAATCTCGTGAAAGGCCATAGCGGCGATTGGGAGGTCGTGATCGGCCTCGAGGTTCACGCCCAGGTCATCTCCCAGGCCAAACTGTTTTCGGGCGCGGCGACCGAGTTCGGCGCCGAGCCGAACACCCAGGTCTCGACCGTCGATGCCGCATTTCCCGGCATGCTGCCGGTACTCAATCGCTTCTGCGTCGAGCAGGCGGTCAAGACCGGCCTCGGCCTCGACGCGCAGATCAATCTTCAATCGGTCTTCGACCGAAAGAACTATTTCTATCCCGATCTGCCGGCCGGCTATCAGATCTCGCAATTCTCCCGGCCGATCGTCGGCAAGGGCAAGCTCGTGCTCGACATGCCGGATGGCACGGCGCGCGAGGTCGGCATCACGCGTCTTCATCTCGAGCAGGACGCCGGCAAGAGCCTGCACGATCAGCATCCGTCCAAGACCTATGTCGATCTCAACCGCGCCGGCGTCGCGTTGATGGAAATCGTCTCGGAGCCCGATCTGCGCAGCGCCGAGGAGGCCGGCGCCTATCTGCGTAAGCTGCGGGCGATCCTGCGCTATCTCGGCACCTGCGACGCCAACATGGAAGAAGGCAACATGCGTTGCGATTGCAACGTCTCGGTGCGCAAGCCCGGCGGCGCGCTCGGCACGCGATGCGAGATCAAGAACGTGAATTCGATCCGGTTCGTCATGCAGGCCATCGACTACGAGGCGCGCCGTCAGATCGACGTCATCGAGGACGGCGGCGCCGTCGCGCAGGAGACCCGACTGTTCGATGGCGGCAAAGGCGTGACGCGCTCGATGCGCTCCAAAGAGGAGTCGCACGACTACCGCTATTTTCCCGATCCCGACCTGCTGCCGGTGATGCTCGATCCGGCTTGGCTGGCGAAGCTCAGGGCCGAGCTGCCCGAGCTGCCCGACACCAAGAAGGCGCGCTTCATGCGCGACTACAAGCTCTCGGCTTACGACGCCGGTCTGCTCGTCGGCGAACGCGAGAGCGCGGCGTTCTTCGAGACGGTGGCGAAGGGCAGGGATCCCAAGCTGGCATCGAACTGGGTGACCGTCGAGCTGTTCGGCGTGCTCAACAAGCTCGGCAAAACGATCGCGGAATCGCCGGTCAGCGCCGATGGCCTCGGCGCGCTGATCGATCTGATCGCTGACGGAACGCTGTCGGGCCGTCTCGCCAAAGACGTCTTTGCCGAGATGATCGCCACCGGCAAGGCCGCGCGCGCCATCGTGTCGGAAAAGGGCCTCAAGCAGGTGACCGACACCGGCGCGATCGAGACGGCGATCGACGCCGTGCTGGCGAAAGAGCCCGATAAGGTTGCCGACTACCGCGCCGGCAAGGAAAAGCTGCTGGCTTATTTCGTCGGCCAGGTGATGAAGGCAACCCAGGGCAAGGCGAACCCGGCCCTCGTCAACGAGCTGTTGAAAAAGAAACTCGCCGGCTAGCCGCTACTTCTTTTCGATGCGGCCGTAGGTGTCCTCGAGGCGGACGATGTCGTCCTCGCCGAGATAGCTGCCGGACTGCACTTCGATCAAGTGCAACGGAATCTTGCCCGGGTTCTCGAGCCGGTGGACGGTGCCCATCGGGATGTAAGTCGACTGGTCCTCGTAAAGGATGGATTCGTCGTTGTCCCGCGTCACCCTGGCAGTGCCGTTGACGATGACCCAATGCTCGGCGCGATGGTGGTGCTTTTGCAGGCTGAGCTTGGCGCCCGGCTTGACCATGATGTGTTTCACCTGGACGCGGTCGCCGGCGTGGATCGAGCGGTAGGTGCCCCACGGGCGATGCACCAGCGGATGCGTCTTGAGCTCGGCGCGGCCCGCGTGCTCGAGCTTGGCGACCAGTTGCTTGATGTCTTGCGCGCGGTCGCGTTTCGCGACCATGACAACGTCCGATGTCACGACGACGACCAGGTTCTCGACGCCGAGCACGGCGAGCATGCCGCTGTCGGCACGCAGCAGGTTGTTGTGCGAATCCTCGACGACCACGTCGCCGGTGGCGAGGTTGCCGGCATTGTCCTTGCGGCCGATCTGCCAAAGCGCGTCCCAGGTTCCGACATCGCTCCAGCCCATCTCGGTCGGCACGACCGCGGCGAGGGGCGTGTGCTCCATCACCGCATAGTCGATCGAGACGTTTTCGGCCTTGGCGAACTCGGTTTTGTCGAGTCGGATGAAATCGAGATCGCGCGTCGCCTTGGCGACGGCGGCGCGGCATGCGTTCAGCAGCTCGGGCTTCAAGCGCTCGAGCTCGCGCAGGTAAAGCGCCGCCGGCAGCAGGAAGATGCCGCTGTTCCAGGAATGGTCGCCGGACGCGACATATGATTTGGCGCGCGCGGTATCGGGCTTTTCGACGAAGCCAGCGACCTCGAACGCGCCGGCAATGCCGTCGAGCGTCGAGCCGCGCTTGATGTAGCCGTAACCGGTTTCCGGCGTGGTCGCTTTGATTCCGAACGTGACCAGTCGCCCGAAACGCGCAGCCGATGCGGCGCGTTCGACCGCAGCCAGAAACGCTTCGCGATCGGCGATGGCGTGGTCGGACGGCATCACCAGCAGCAGCGCGTCGGGCGCGTCGGCAGTCAGCGTCAAGGCGGCGACGGCAACCGCGGGCGCGGTGTTGCGACCGATCGGTTCGAGCAGGATCGCGCTCGGCTCCGTGCCGGCGACACGCAGCTGTTCGGCGACGATGAACCGATGCTCGTCGTTGGAAACGACCAGCGGTGCCGCGAACCGTTTGCGGTCGGCGACGCGCATGGCGGCTTCCTGGAGCAACGAATGGTCGGAGACGAGGGGGAGGAGTTGTTTGGGATAAAGCGCGCGCGACAGCGGCCAGAGGCGGGTGCCAGAGCCGCCTGAGAGGATTACCGGATGGATCACGCCGTTCGGCGTTGCTTGAGTCGGCGGCATGTGCTGATCCTGCGCGGCGCTATTCTAGCGAAGCCATCATAGCGGAAAGCGCGTCAAAAGCCGCGCGCCTTGTGACCAATCGGAGACGGCGCCGGACCGGCGCTAGCCGGGCGCCGCAGAGACGGCCGCGAACGGGCGACGAAGCGGGAAGGCCTCAGGCGACCGCGGCGCGCGGACGACCCGGACGGCGCAACGCGCGTGCGAACGACGCGACGGTCTCGACGCCACGGTCGAGGCACGACAGCTCTTCCTTCGCGCGTTCGAGCACTTGCATGTCGCGTGCATCTTCGCGGTCGGAAATATCCATGTAGCTGAGCTTGATCTCGACGAGATCGAGCAGCATTTCGATCGAACGCTTCGACAGGCCCATTTTCTCCCTCCACTTTTCCGGAAGTCGAACCGCCGACCTCCTAGAACACGTGTCGATGATCGGGCTTTATTCGTTAAAATGCGGTGAATCGAATTCTGTGAAAATCGCAGGCAATACTTAGGTTAATTGGCGTCAACCATGGCGGCGCGGCGCCGTTTGACACGCTTTGGCGCGGCCTTTAGAACGGCGGGCGCATACGCCGTGAACGACTCCACTCTTGCGGAGGGGTGGCCGAGTGGCTGAAGGCGGCGGTTTGCTAAACCGTTATACGGTCTAAAGCCGTATCGTGGGTTCGAATCCCATCCCCTCCGCCATATTACAGTCCTTTGCGTTCCGGCTTTGGGCTCGGACGCGAAGGCGAGAAGGGCGACCACCGGCCGAACAAACGACAAGCGTGGGGAGGGATAAGCGACCTACTGCCGACGACCGTCGTCGGAAGTTACCCATAGCCCGTTTGGCTGATCGATCGCGACAATCTGCGTGGCCGGTTGCCGCCGCGCATCCGGCGTGCCTTCGCGGTCGTGCCGCCCGAGCGCATCGTCGCCGTGCCCGATTGTGGCCTGAAGTACATTCCGCGCGAGACCGCCTTCGCCAAGCTTGCGGCGTTGGCGGCCGGTGCGGCGATCATACGCCGCGAGTTGCGCGGCTAGGATCGGAGCGCGCACGTTCCGGCGCGGCGTAAACCGAAATTAACTGTCCTGATTGCACGCATACGGCCGGGCCTAAAGCGAGCCCGTCAACGTGTCGCATGTCGTGACATGTGCCGAAATTGCGGTTGTCGGCCGGTTGGGCGGATAATCGGTCAACCCCAAAGAGGTCGATTGCGATGGGTGCGGATCGCGGGTCCGCCGGCACGGTGGACCGCACACCGGAACGTCGGCTGCCGACTGGCGTCGCGCGCGGCGACGTCATTGCCGACGCGCGCCTCGAAACGCTCTACCGCTATTGGCTCGAGCGTCGCGGTGGACGCGCCATGCCACGCCGCGCCGACATCGACCCGGTCGCGATCCCGGCAGCGATCTGGCCGCATGTGATGATTCTGGAGGTCGTTCGCGAAGGCGCGAAGACCAGGTTCCGCTACCGCCGGGCGGGCGGCGTGTTTTGGCGTGCCGGCGGCGCCGAGCCGACGGGACGCTTCATCGAGGAGGTCCTGCCAACGGCCGCGGGCTATCTCGACTATGTCGTCGCCATCTATACCGAAATGACCGAGGCCGGACGACCGATGTACTCCGAAAACTTCTTCACGCGCGACGGGCAAAGCGTGCCGATGCGGACGCGGCGGGTGAGCCTGCCGTTATCGAACGACGGCGCCGTCGTCGACACCATCCTCGCCGGTCACGTTTTCGAATACCCGCGCGAGCGCGATCCGGCGTTTTCGGCGGTCGATGGGCTGCGCGAGGCGGTACGCGTCTACCTCGACGAAACGGCGCCGAACTGATGCGTCTGTCGCCGGTTATATCTCGTCGCGCCGTTGCCGCCGCGATTGTCTAAGCCGCTGGTCCGACGTTAGAGTACCGGCCGAACAGATGCGGCATATGAAGGAAAGCCGATGGATAGTAGGTTGACCGCGCAACCGCCGGCGGCGAAGCCGGTCGCCGAAACGGCGCGCTACAAGCTTTTCGTCCGCAATCTGGTGCTGGCGGCGAAGATCGGCGTGCATCCGCACGAAAAAGTCCGGCCGCCCCGTCTGCGCGTCAGCGTCGAGCTCGAGATGGTGGGCGCTCCACCGCGGCACGACGAATTGGTCGACGCGCTCGACTATGAGCGCGTGGTTGCCGGCATCCGCGACCTCGCGGTGGCGCAGCACATCAACTTGGTCGAGACCTTCGCCGACGCGGTCGCGCAGCTATGCCTGGCAAATCCCCGCGTGTTCGGGGCGTGTGTCACCGTCGAAAAGCTCGACGTCTATTCCAACGCCGAAAGCGTCGGCGTGACGCTCGAACGGCGCCGCGCCGAATAGATCACGGCGCGGCTGCCAACGCCTCGGTCGCCGCGATGGCGGCGCGCGTCTCGGCCACGTCATGGACGCGCACGATCTGTACGCCCTGTTGAACCGCGTGAATCGCAATCGCGAGCGATCCGGCGAGCCGCGTGTCCACCGTGCCGCCCAGAAACGATTTGCGCGAGGCGCCGATCAGGATGCCCATGCCGAGATCGTGCAATAGGCCGATGCGAGCGAGAATTTCGAGATTGTGCGCCTGAGTCTTGCCGAAGCCGATGCCGGGATCGACGACGATGGCGTCACGCGCAATGCCGGCGTTGATGCACGCCGCGATCCGCGCCTCGAGGAATTCGACGATGTCCAACGAGGCGAGGTCGTAACGCGGCGCGCGCTGCATCGTCGAAGGGTCACCTTGCATGTGCATGAGCACGACCGGCGCATGCGTCTTTGCGGCAACGTCCATCGCGCCGGGCTGCGACAGGGCGGCGATGTCGTTGATGATGCGCGCGCCGGCCTTGAGCGCGCGGGTCATAACGCTGGCGTGCCGCGTATCCACCGAAATCACCGTACCGGCTGCGGCGAGCGCCTGAATGACCGGTTCGATGCGGGCGAATTCCTCGTCGGGCGTAAGCGGCGCCGCACCGGGCCGGGTGGATTCGCCACCGACGTCGACGATGTCGGCGCCGGCCGCGACCAACGCGCGGCCGTGCGCGACGGCAGACGCTGGATCGGCGAAATGTCCGCCGTCGGAGAAGCTATCGGGCGTGACGTTGAGGATGCCCATGATCAACGGCCGGTTGAGCGCGAATCCAGCCCAGTTCGGCCGCGGCTCCGTCAGGCGGTGAAGCGCGGCTTCAATCGTCGCGTGCAAGTCCGGCTCGCCTTTCAGCGCACGCAGGAGCGCCGGCACCGGCGTGACGGTGGTGACGATGCCGTTGGCAGTGCGTGACAGCAGCTCGACTGCGCCGAAGGCCCGCGTCGAACCGGCAAGCCAATGCGCCGTGCCGTTCCGCACGCCGGCGGCGGCAATATCACCGGCGATTGTCGCAACCGGCCGCACGCGCAGCGACGATCCCGTCGCGGCGGTGAGGAAGGTCGTTAGGTCCATGGTCGTGTAATCGCCGTGTGCCGCAGACGCGACCGGGGCGGCGTTGTTCTGACGAGTTCCCATGCATATATAACGTAGAGGACGCCGCTCGTTGGCGTCTCCTCCCTAAACTTGGGCCGCGGCAACGCGGTCCAATTTTTTTTGGCCGTCGCGGATCTCCGCGCTTTTCGGCAGGCCGCCTTAATCTTCATTAATAAAAACGGCCTTCTAACAGAATAAAAACGCACTTATTAAGCATATATTGGGTAGACGTCATAATTTTTATAGAATATATTCCTTCCGTAATTCGAGTTTTCGTTAACTATGACTTGTAATTACTTTGTACATGCCTGTCGAATATTTTGACACCAAGATCAAGATTGGTTAACGGCGATCCGGCCGCGCGGCGGCAGGGCCAAGGAACGAGAGAAAGACGGTCAGGGACGATGGTTTTGGGGACGGCGATGAGCAAGCGGCGTTGGGCGTTAAGCGCCAGTGTGGCGCTGGTCGCAATTCTGGTTGCCGGCGGGGCGCAGGCGCAGAGCCTGAGCGATTCCGTGCGTATGACCGTTCAGACCAACCCGAAAATCCTGTCCCAGGAGCACAACCGCTCGGAAGTTGACTCGGAATTGCGTCGGGCACGCAGCCTCTACTTGCCGCAAGTCGACATGCGGGCGTCGCTCGGTCCCGAATACACCGAGAACATCTTCACGCCGCAGGGCAGCAACGGCCAGCATATCCGTCAGGAACTGTCCGCGGTCTTGACCCAGAAGCTTTATGACGGCGGCGCGACCACCGCCGAGGTCGACCATCAGCTTGGCCGCGCACGGTCCGCGGCTTACCGCGTCGCCGAGAATGCGCAGTATGTCGGCCTTGATGCCGTCGAAGCGCATCTCGACGTTGTCCGGCTGCGCAATATCCTCGCGCTGGCCGACAGGAACGTTCAGGCGCACGCCGACGTCGTCCAACGCGTCCAGGCGCGCAGCGCCGGGGGCGCCGGCACCGCAGCGAGCTTGAATCAGGCGCTGGCGCGCTATGAATCGGCACAAGCTGAACGCGACCAGGTCCGCGGCGAGCTCGCCGACGCCGAAGCCCGCTACTTGACGATCGTCGGCCAAGCGCCGGGAACACTGGAATCGCCGGCGGTGCCGGCTGGCTTGCTGCCGACTGACGTCGATGCCAGCATCCACATCATGCGCACCACCAATCCGGTGGTGAAGGCGCGCGAGGCCGATATCGATACCGCGAAGGCGGCAGTCGAACTCGCGGACTCGCGCTTCGATCCAAAGATCAATCTCGAGGTCGGCGGCGATCACAATCACAATGTCGGCGGCGTTCCGGGCCGCGACAACGAAGCACGCGCGCTCGTCGTCCTGCAATGGAACCTCTACGCCGGCGGCTCGGACATTCACAATCGTGAAGCCGCCTACGCGCAGGTCGAACAAGCGCGCACCGAGCGGCTCGAGGCGTTGCGCAAATCCGAACAGGATCTGCGTCAGGCGTGGGCCGCCTATGAGGCCGCGGAGCATCGCGTTCCGCTGCTGACCAGCGCGGCGCAGCACAACAGCGAGGTGCGGACCGCCTACGGCGAGCAGTACCAGCTGAGCCAGCGCAGCCTGCTCGACCTGTTGGATTCGCAAAACGACTTTTTCCAGGCGGAGATCAACGCCGAGAACGCGAAGAGCCAGGCGACGTTCGAGGCCTACAAGATCCTCGCCATCCAGGGAAACCTGCTCCAGGCGCTCAACGTTCCGACGCCGCTGCAGGCCGATCCGTCCACGCCGACGCCGCGTCCGATCCGTCCCGAAGGTACTTGAACGAAAAGGCGCAGCATCCGGCCGCAGCGGCGCATGACAGGGCGTTCACCAAATGACCATTAATGTCGACGAGGTCGGTTCTTCGCAGCGCGCGGCGCGCGATCCGGTGACGCCGTCGGCGGCGCCGCACGATCCGCTGCTGCAATCGCTGTCGATCCTCGCCGGCTTGCTCGAACGTCCGATCTCGGCTGAGGCGTTGCGCGCCGGATTGCCCGTGCTCGATCAGCGTCTGGCGCCGGAAATGCTCGTGCGCGCGGCGCAGCGGGTCGGCATTGCCGCGGCCTGGCGCCGTCTCGCGCTGCGCGAAGTCGCGCCCGCCAACCTGCCGTGCGTGCTGATGCTGCAAGGCGGCGGCGGTTGCGTGCTTGCCGCGCTGGCTGGCGACAAAGCGACCATCATTCTGCCCGGCACAGCGGGCGAACGGCTCCATCTGTCGCTGCACGAAATCGAGGATCTTTACGCCGGCTATGTGCTGTTCGCGCGCAGCGAGTATCGCTTCGACGCGCGCACCGAGGACGTTGCGCCGCAAAAGCGCGAATCGTGGTTCTGGGGAACACTCAAGCAGTTTTGGAAGGTTTATGCCCACGCGGCCGTCGCCTCGATCGTCATCAACCTGCTGACGATCGCTAGTCCGCTGTTCGTGATGAACGTCTACGACCGCGTCGTGCCGAACAACGCGGTCGCGACGCTGTGGGTGCTGGCGAGCGGCGTGCTGGTCGTTTTCGGCTTCGACTTTGTCCTGCGCACGGCACGCAGCTATTTCGTCGACAGCGCGGGTAAGAACGCCGACGTCGTGCTGGCGAGCCGCATCTTCGCCCATGTTCTTGGCATGCGCTACGACGCGCGGCCGGCGTCCGTCGGCGCCTTGGCCGCAAACCTGCGCGAGTTCGAAACCTTGCGCGAGCTGGTGACGTCGTCGACCTTGATGGCGCTCGCCGATCTGCCGTTCGCCGCGCTGTTCATCCTGATTGTCGCGCTCATCGCCGGGCCGATGGTAGCGCTCGTGCCGCTGTTGGCAGTGCCGGTTCTGCTCGGCATCGGCTTCCTACTTCAGACCTCGTTGCGCGGCGTGATTCACGACACCATGCGCGAAGGCTTCCAGAAGCACGCGATCCTGGTGGAATCGCTCGAAGGCCTCGACACCGTGAAGATCGCCGGCGCCGAAGGTCGGGCGCAACGCTTGTGGGAGCGCTTCGTCGGCACGACCGCGCGCACCGCCATGAAGGCGCGCTTCCTGTCGACCATTGGCGTCAACGCCGCCGTGCTGATCCAGAACGTCGTGAGCGTGCTGGTCGTGGTGGTCGGCGTCTACGAGATCGCGCGTGGCGAGCTGACGGTTGGCGCGCTGGTCGCCGCGTCGCTGCTGACGTCGCGCGCCATGTCGCCGTTGTCACAAATCGCGGCGCTGTTGGTGAAGATCCATCAGTCGGCGCTGTCGCTGGGCGCGCTTAACAAGGTGATGAATCTGCCGCTCGAGCGGCCCGCCGGAAAGACGTTCCTGCACCGTCCGCGTCTCGAAGGCGCGATCGAATTCCGCGGCGTCAGCTTCGCCTATCCCGGCAACAACCACGCGGCACTGCACGGCATTTCGTTCCGCATCGAGCCCGGCGAGAAGGTTGGCATCGTCGGCCGCATCGGTTCGGGCAAAAGCACGCTGGCGCGGTTGCTCGCCGGTCTCTATCAGCCGAGCGCCGGCGCCATCCTGCTCGACGGCACCGATCTGCGCCAGATCGATCCGGCCGATCTGCGCCGCAATCTCGGTTACGTGCCGCAGGACGCCTTCCTATTCTTCGGCTCGATCAAGGACAATATTGCGCTGGCCGTGCCGCACGCCGATCACCGGGCGATCCTCGAAGCGGCGACCATTGCCGGCGTCGACGATTTCGCCAAGCGCCATCCCGAAGGCTTCGACATGCAGGTCGGCGAGCACGGCCGTTACCTGTCCGGCGGCCAACGCGAAGCGGTCACCATCGCACGCGCGCTGCTCTTCGATCCGCCGATCCTGGCGATGGACGAGCCGACCGGTGCGATGGACAACACCGCGGAGAACAAGCTGCGGGCGCGATTGCAGCCGGTGCTCGCGCGCAAGACGCTGCTGCTGGTGACGCATCGGACGTCGATGCTGTCGCTGGTGGATCGGCTGATCGTCGTCGATGGCGGCCGCATCGTCGCCGACGGCCCGAAGGACCGGGTCTTGCAGAAACTGGGCGAGGGCGGGCTGCGCGTTGCCGCCGGAGGCGCGCCGTGAGCCTCACGCACAAGATCGACGCCGATTTCCTGCCCGATACCGAGCGCGCCTTCCGCGGCCAGGTGAACCGTTTTGCCTGTCTGCTGACGGTCAGCATCATCGCGTTTTTCGGATTGTTTTTGATTTGGGCGAGTTTCGCCACGCTCGACGAGGTGACCCGCGGCGACGCGCGCGTGATCCCGTCACAGCACATCCAGGTCATTCAGAACCTCGAGGGCGGCATCTTGTCCGAGATGTTGGTGCACGACGGACAGGTCGTGCAGAAGGGCGACGTGCTGCTGCGTATCGCCAACACCAGCGCCGAGTCGGCCTATCGCGACAGCCGCATCCAGGCGATGACGCTCAAGGCGATGATTGCGCGGCTGACCGCCGAAAGCGAAGACAAGGCGCCTGATTTTCCGGCCGATGTCGCGAAGGACGCGCCGCAGATCGTCAACAGCGAACGCGCGCTCTACAACACCCAGATCGCCCAGTTCAAAACTGGCATCGGCGTGCTCAACGATCAGCTGACGCAACGCCAGCAGGACATCGCCGAATTGAAGACACGGCAGGTCGCGATTTCGCGTGCGTTGGCGCTCGCCAAGAAGGAGCGCGACATGACCGCGCCGCTGGTCGAGAAGGGCGCCGCCGCGCAGCTCGACCTGGTCAAAATCGATCAGAAGGTGAACGACCTCGAGGGCCAGATGGCCGAGGCCGAGGCGACGCTGCCCAAGGCACAGGCGGCGCGTGACGAGGCCCAGCGTCGCATCCAGGAAAAGATCGACGGATTTCAATCCGACGCGCGCGCCGAACTCAACCGGCATGAAGCCGAGTTCCAGGCGCTGACACAAAAGGCGTTTGCCGAGAAGGATCGCGTGCAGCGCACCGAAGTCCGCTCGCCGGTGCGCGGCGTCATCAAGGACATCAAGGTGAACACGATTGGCGCCGCGATTCAGCCGGGCCAGGATCTGGTCGAAATCGTGCCGCTCGACGATACGCTGCTGCTCGAAGCAAAAATCCGCCCGTCGGATGTCGCGTTCCTGCATCCGGACCAGGACGCCATGATCAAGATCACCGCCTATGACTTCGCGATCTACGGCGGCCTCAAGGCGAAAGTGGAACGGATCAGCGCCGACAGCATCAGCGAACACGACGGCGACCGCTCGCAGACGTTCTTCCGCGTGATGCTGCGGACCGACAAGAATTACCTCGGCACGCCCGATCATCCGCTGCCGATCATGCCCGGCATGACGGCGCAGGTCGAAATCCTGGCCGGTCACCGCACCGTGCTCGGCTATCTGCTGAAGCCGATTCTCGATGCCAAAAGCACGGCGCTGACCGAGCGCTGAACGGCGCTTTTTAATACTTCGCTAACCAAACCTGTCGATGATCCGGCCATGGATCATCCGTGGGCTTTCACCCATCTCGGACTAGGCGGCGAGGTGGCGCTCGTCGTCTATGTTGCCGCGCTCGTCATGGCAGGCGTGAGCGACTTCCGGACCTTGCGCATCCCCAATTGGCTGACCGGCGCCCTGGCGCTGGCGTTTCCGATCGCCGCGCTGGTTGCGGGGCAGTCCGTCGACTGGCTCTCGCATGTCGGCGCCGGCGTCGCGGTGTTCGTGGTGGCTGCGGTGCTGTTCGCCTTCCGCCTGATGGGCGGCGGCGACGTCAAGCTGCTGGCGGCAACGGCGTTGTGGGTGGGGCTGGGGCAGCTGCTGCCGTTTCTCGTGCTCGTCGCATTCGTCGGTGGCGTGTTCGCGCTGGTCTGCGTGATGCTACGCCATCCGTTCGTGCAGACGGCGATCCTGGCGACGCTGCGTCGCCTGCCGGTTTTCGCACACAAGAATTTGCCGATCCCCTACGGCATTCCGATCGCCGTTGCCGGCGTCCTGATGGCGCCGATGCTGCCAATCTTCAGCTGAACGCGGTTCAGGTGTCGTTGGTGACGATCAGCCGGTGTGTTGCCGGATAGAAGACGGTCACGCCGCCGTCGAACGTGCAATAAGCGAAACCCGAGACGTCGAGCCCGGACGCGGTGACGTGGCCGCCGCTGATGCCGTGCGACGCAACCGCGTTGTCGGTGACAACCGCAAGATCGCTGCCGCTGCCGTCGAGAATCACGATCTCGTTGTGCGCATCGGGAATGAGATCACTGAGCGACAGCGACAAAGTTGCCGCGGGCGCTGAGTGCCCAGCCGCGCCGGCGGACGATTGCTCGAGACCGCCGAGCGCGATCGGCTCGTCGCCGACCGTGATGCCGGGAATGCGAATGCCGGTGCCCATTCTCCGCGATCCGCCCGTGATGGTTAACGCCGATACCCTGGCACGGCGAAATTAACCGCACAAAAGGAATTCCGGGCAATCCTATACAGTCTGATGTGATTTGAGACGGCGATTGCCATGGCGGACGGTGGGATTGCGACGGGTTCGTCCGGCGGCCGCTTGCAGCAGCGTATCCTGCAAGTTGCTGGCCGGCGGTACTCGTTGCGGCTTGAAACCTGTTATTGGGAGACGTTGACGGCGATCGCGGGCCGCCGGCGCCAGCGGCTCAATCGGCTCGTCGCCGAAATCGCGGCGCTTGTCGAGGATGCAAACCTGGCGGCGCGGTTGCGGGTTTTCTGCCTCGAAGAATCGCGCCAAGCGACACGGACGCGCGAATTCGCGGTCGAACGCACCAGCGTCCTCGGCTTGATCGAAAGCGCGCCGATCCCGGCGCTTGCCGTCGACGCAAACGGACGAATCATCGCGGTCAACGCGCCGTTTTCGACTTGGCTGGGCACGCCGACCGAACCGCTGACGGGCACGCCGCTGCTCCGTCACTTCCGGTTCCATTGCCGGGCGGGCCGCACTGCCGAGGCGTTGTGGAAGGAACTGGGCGGCAGCTGGGCGACGGCTGAAAGCGCGCGGATGATCCACATCGCGCCGGGTCGCGTGCTGGCGGCAAACGCACGGCTCGTGCCGGTGATCGTGACGCGCGGACGACCGCTGTGCGTCGTCTGGGTTACGAAATAGCGGCGCAAATTTTAATCGTCTGCTGAACGACAACGCGCGCGGCTTAGCATTGCGTTAAGCCCGTCGTCTCTAGCGTCGGCCTTGGATCCACGAACCAAGGTGCGACATGCGCGGACGCGCGACGGCAATCGGAATGGTGCTCAGCGCCTTGCTGAGCATCGGGCTGCCGGTTGCTGTTCCGGGGCAAGAGGTCGCGTCGCTGTCACCGCCGGCGCCGCAGCAATCCGCGCCGGCAATCCCGATGTTCGGTACGCACCAAATCCATTATTCCGGATTGGCGCCGTTCGCGCGTTGGGCCACGCTGCTGACGCGCTGGCGGAACGAACAGGACGCCGCCGCCGAGTCCTGTCTTTCGGCGCACGACAACGCGCCGCCGTGTCCGCCGCGCGAATGGATCGAACTGATTGCGCGGTTTCGCGGTCAACCGCTGCGTGCGCAACTTGAAGGCGTCAACGCGGCGATCAACGCGCACCCTTATGTCTCGGCGCTCGACAATTGGGGCGATCCGGCGCGCTGGGAAACGCCGTTCGAATTCATGCGCCGCAATGGCCAGTGCCAGGACTACGCGATCACCAAATTTTTGCTGCTGCGCGCGCTCGGCGTTCCTGACGATACGATGCGCCTCGTCGTTCTTCGCGACGTTCGCCGCCAGGTCGACCATGCCGTGCTGGTCGTCACGGTCGCCGGGCAGAGCTTGATGCTGGACAATCTGGCGCCGCACGTCGTCTCGGCGGCGGCCAATCCGAATTACCGGGCGTACTATTCGATCAACGAAGCCGGGTGGTGGTTGCACCTGCCCAATCCGTTGACGCCGCAGACCCTCAGCCGGCAGGTAGCCAGCCGATAGCATGGCGCCAGGGTTGGCGTATGAAATGCACTTTACGGTTGTAAAAAGGGCTGACAGCAAGGGCTAAAAACCGGCCCAGCAGGCCGAATTGGCTTGCTTGTTTGGCCGCAAATCCGGTACGGTTTTTGCGGTGAATGGCGACGGGTCTGGAACCACGATCCGGTCGCGTCAAGCCGGCGCAGACCGGCGGACAGGGACGGCAAGCGCCGAAAGCCTCCATTCTCCGAGTTTGGCGCCTGATCGAAGGCGCCAGCGCGTATTGGTGCAAGCTCCGAGACAGGAGCGGCGCCGTCGGGTGTATCCAGTTGGTCTAATGGGGGGCCATTGGTCGGCGGTTTGCGTGATCTAGGGGGACGCCTGTTTCCCGAGCGCCAGCTTTTGGTGCGCTCGACGGAGCGCGTCCGTTCTGTACTGTTGCCAGGTTGGTTGCAGGCGATGATCGTGGTCGCCTGTATCGGCACCCTTGGCGGCGCGAGCTATTTAACGGTCGGCTATTTTTCGCTACATCGCGAGGCCGATCACGCCGGTGCCGCTGCGTCCAATATGCCGGCGACGGCGGCAACGACCGTGCAGCCTCAGGCCAATTCCGAGGCGCAGGCGGTTGCGGCGCTCAATCAGCAGCTCGCCGCCATCAACGGGCAATATGCCGAACTCAAGCAACACTATGACGCGATCGTCGCGAGCCAGGCGACGAATGCGACCAGCCCGACGCAGCAGGATCTGCAACAGAAGCTTGCCGCGGCGCAGCAGCAATTGTCGGACAACAGCGGTAGCGTCGCGCAGCTGAAGAAATCGGTCGATGAATTACACGCCGAACTGAAACGGTCCGAGCAGGCCCGCACCGTCGAGGCGACGCACACGCGGCAGCTCGAAGACGCGATGCAGACGCTGACGGCGCGCACCAACCTCCTGAAGGCCATCGCCGACAGCAAGGACGAGCAGCTCGCACGGCTGCGGGCGCAGCTTGCCAAGCCGGCCGAACAGGTCGGTGCCGTCCCGCCGACGGGCGCGTCGACGCCGAAACCCGACAACGATTCGCTGGTAACCGAACCGGGCAAGCATAGCGCGCTCGCTCCGGACACAATCGGCGAAGGCGCCGCGCTGAGTGCGCCGGCGCAACCGGTTGCGCAGCTCGAGAATCAGGGAGCTGCGCCTCACGCGACGAGCCGGCTCGAGCAGGTTCTGGCCTCGACCGGCGTCGATCTCGACAAGATTATCGGTCACATCAGTCAGCAACCCGAGGCCGCCATGGGCGGCCCGTTCGTTTCGCTCGACAGCATGCGCAGCAGCGCGGCCGAACAGCAGCGGGTCGCCGCTCTGCTGAAGGTTGCCAAGATTTTGCCGTTACGTGCGCCGCTTGACATGCACTACGGAATTGGCAGCCCGTTCGGTGCGCGGCGCGATCCGTTCAACGGACGCGAGGAATTCCACACCGGCATCGACCTCGACGCGCCCTATCGTACGCTGGTCTATAGCACCGCGCCGGGCGTCGTCATCTTCACCGGCTGGAAAGAAGGTTACGGCCGCACGGTCGAAATCGACCACGGTCACGGTATTGTAACGCTCTATGCCCATCTTCATCGAATTCTGGTGGCGATGGGTGAGCGCGTGCCGGCGCACGTGAAGATCGCCCAGTTGGGCAGTACCGGCCGCAGCACCGGCCCCCATCTCCATTACGAAATCCGCCTCGACGGCAGACCGGTCAATCCCGAGAAGTTCCTGGAGGCTGGCAAAAATGTGGTTCAAGCGAGCGCACACTAGTCCGGCCAGCCATGCTTTCGTCGGGAGCGAGAATCGGCGTTCGGTGCCGTCGATCCTCAGCGCCGGGCTCAAGCTCGAAGGCGACATTGTGAGCGACGGCGAGGTCCACATTCTCGGCCATCATTCGGGCAATATCGTCGCGCGCCGCGTCACTATCGGCGAAGGCGGCACGGTTACCGGCACCGTCGAAGCCGAGAACGTCGTCATCAACGGCACACTGTCGGGCCGCGTATCTGCGACCGGGATCGTGCTCGGGCGCGCGGCCTCCGTCACCGCGGACATCGTCTACGTCCAGATGCGGGTCGAGCCGGGCGCCTCTTACGAAGGCTATAGCCGGCGCGTCGAGGCTATCGACACCTTCGCCGCGGAGCAGATGCAGCTATCGCCGCCGCTGCGCCAGCAGATCGAGCGCCTGCGCGCGCCGCACGCCGAAGTGGCCGGCAACGCCGACTAGCTAGTTGGCGCCGTGGTCGAGGGCGCTTTCGAACATTTCCCGATCGACGTTGCCGCCCGACGCGACGACTGCGATGCATTTGGCGTCGTCGAGTTTGTCGGCCAGAACCGCGGCTAGCGCCGCGGCGCCGCCGGGTTCCAGCACCAGCTTGAGGTCGGCGAATGCGACGGCCATGGCACGGCGGATGTCGTCGTCGCTAACCGTCAGGCTGCCGGCGAGATGGCGCTGCGCGATCGCGAACGGCAATACGCCAGGCATCGGTGCCAACAGGCAGTCGCAGATCGACGGTGCCGCCGAGCCGTTGGCAACCCGTTGTCCGGCAGCGAGCGACCGCCGCATATCGTCGAATCCGGCGGGCTCTGCGGCGTAAACGCGGATCGCCGGCCGCGCGCCGGCGAGGGCCAGTGCGATCCCACCGACCAAGCCGCCGCCGCTACACGGCGCGACGATGACGTCGGGCGTGCAGCCGAGCTCCGCAGCCTGGCGCGCAATCTCGAGCCCGACGGTGGCCTGGCCGGCAATGACGCGCGGATCGTCGAATGGCGGAATCAGCGCCGCCTGCTGTTCGCGGGCGATGCGCTCGGCGATCGCCTCGCGGCTTTCGCGGTGGCGGTCGTAGGCCACCACGGTCGCGCCGTAGGCACGCGTGTTCGCCGTCTTGATCGCCGGCGCGTCGGCCGGCATGACGATGGTTGCTGGAATCCCGAGTTGTTGAGCCGCCGCCGCCACGCCTTGGGCGTGGTTGCCCGACGAGAAGGCGACGACGCCGTGGTTACGCGCGGCCGCGTCGAGTGACAGCAGCGTGTTGAGCGCGCCGCGAAACTTGAACGAACCAGTGCGCTGCAAGTTCTCGGCCTTGACCAGAACGCGCCGACCAACCCGCGCATCCAGCATCGGCGATGCAAGCAAGGGTGTTACGACGATTTGGCCGCGCAGGCGCTGCGCGGCGGCTTCGATTGCCGCGCGGTCCGGCATCGGCATTGCCACATCGTCGGCCACGGCTAAATCCCCAGTAGCGCGGGTAGTTCGTCGAGCCGAGTGATCTGGGCGACCGGCTTGGCCGGCAGCCGCTCGGTCTTCGCGCCCGCGCGATTGACCCAGATGGCCTTGAAACCGAAGGCGCTCGCGCCGGCGACGTCCCAGCCATTCGATGAGACGAAGCCGATATGGTCCGGCTTGATGCCGAGCCGGTCGACCGCGAGCTGGTACACGCGAGGATGCGGCTTGTAGACCCCGACCTCTTCGACCGAAAGAACGGGATCGACCAGCGCGCCGAGACCGGCCGATTTGACGGCGGCGGCCAACATCTTGGGCGTGCCGTTGGACAGGATCGCCGCCGGCCGTTTTGCTCGGCGCAAAGCCGCGAGCGCGACCGCCGCATCGGGATAGGCCGACAGCTCGAGGTATAGATCCATCAGACGTTTCTTGAGCGCGGCATCGGCGATCCCCAACGCATCCATCGCGAAATCGAGCGCGTCGCCCGTGACCTGCCAGAAATCCGCATGTCGGCCCATCAGGCTGCGCAGCCACGTATAATGCAGTTGCGACGTTCGCCACTGCGCGGCGAGCGCGTCGGCCTTGCCGCCGAGGACGTCGGCGCAGCGCTTGGCGGCCGAGCTGACATCGAACAGCGTGCCGTAGGCGTCGAAGACGCAGGCGTCGATGGCGTTGAGTTCGGCGTGGGTCATCTCAGCGCTTCAGGTCGCTGGCGAGCGTGAACGTGGTGCCGGTTTGGCCGAGGCGCATGCGATAAATCTGTAAGTTCTCCAGGACGCGCTGAACGTAATTGCGCGTTTCGGAATAGGGGATGGATTCGATCCAGTCGATCACATTCACCCCGTCCGCTCGCGGATCGCCGTAGAGGCTCATCCACTCCTTCACGTGCGACGGCCCGGCGTTATAGGCGGCGATCGCCAACACGTACGAGCCCGAGAATTGCGACAACAACTGATCGAGATAGGCGCGGCCGAGCGTGACGTTGTAGCCCCGGTCCGTCGTCAGTCGCTTTTGCGAGAAACGCAGATGCAACGCCTTAGCGATGAGGCTGGCGGTATGCGGCATCAGCTGCATCAAGCCGCGGGCGCCGACGCGGCTGACCGCTTCGTGCGCGAACGCGCTCTCCTGTCGGGTCATGGCCAATAGCAGCGGCGTCTCGACGTTGCCCCCCTTCGGCAGGGGCGGGATGGGATAGCCCTCGGCAATCAGGTTGACGCCGGCGTAACTCGCGCGCTTCGCCGCTTCGACTTCGAGATCGGGACGGTCAATCTCATGCGCCAGGCGCGCCATCAGCATGTATTGGTTGGCGGTCGTCGCGCGTCCAAGCAGGTGGCGGAAAAACGGCGTCACGACCTCGTCGGCGCCGGCCGCGCCGAGATCGCGCGTAAGCCTTACCAGCTCCTGCCGGTTGAACGCGTTGGTTTCTGCCACGGATGGCTGCGGCTCGCGGCCGGCTTTGACGGGTGCGATGCCCGGCGCCGACGCCGCCAGCTGGCCGTAATAGGTCGTGAACCGCTCGGCGGCGGTGTCGAACCACGCGGCCGCCAGCTGATGGTAATTCATCGCATCGGCGGCGCGACCCGCCCAATAGGCGCCGCGGGCGATGGTGATCGGCAGCGTTCCGGCGTTGTAGAGCTTGACGAAATGGGCGTAGGCGACGTCGGGTTGGTGAAGGAAGCGCAGCGCGATCCATCCGGACAGGAATTCGAGGTCGGCGAAATTCTGGCCGCTTGACGCCTGTTGCTGTTCGGCGACGCGAAACGCAAGATCCGGCCGTCCGATGGCGAGCGCGCGGCGTGCCATGATCTGGCGTTCGTTCGCCCATTGCGTCGCATGCGCCTGATCCGGCGGCGCGACGATCAGAAGGTCGAGCGCGCCTTCGTCGAGGTTCTTGGTCCGGCGCCAGCGAATGCGGTCGTACAACAAGCCGGTGTCGTCGCGGTATTCCGGCGGCACGGTGTCGACCAGGCTGTCGGCGTTGCCCGCAAACGTCATCAGCGCGATGCGCGTCTCGGCCACGGCGCGCGTATTTGACGGCACCAGCGGCAGCATGTGCTGCGCTGCCGCAACCTGACCGCTCCACAGCAGGCGATCAAGCCGCTGCTCGTGATCTTCGGCGCGCAGGTAATCATGGTACCGCTGGTACATCGACCGCTCGTCGAAGGCCGAGACGTCGCTGTTGATCCACACGGTCCGGATGCGCGCTTGCGCCTCGTCGGCGCGTCCCGCCGCAATCCAGATGTCGGCCTGCCGCAATTTGCCGGCGACGGTGACCGGCGGATGGGTGGTGAACCAGGCGTCGAGCGTACCATCGGGCACGCCGTTCATCGCCTCCTCGGCGGCGTCTTCGAGCGCCGTTTGTCCGGGCCAATCCGCGTGCGTGGCGATGAAGTGCGTGATCTCGCCGAAGCTGGCGCCGTTGGCGCCGCGAATGATCGCCAGCCAATGCAGCGCCTCGCGCGGCAACGGATCGTGCGCCACCGCTGCCTCACGCGCGGCGCCCTTCCAGTTGTTCTTTTGTGCGTCCGCAAACGCGGCGTGGTACGCGCGGCGGTCGTTGGTCGAGAGGGTCTGGGCATATGCAACGCTCATGCCCAGCAACACGCTGGCCGTGATAACGGTCAGACAGACGCCCAACCGCTGCTTCGCAACGAAATCCAAGTGGGTCTCCCCAGCCCGATATTAGCCGCCGGGGCGCCGGCTGTCAGGTCCGGACGCGCCGATGCCGCGCCGCGATTGCTCTTGGGCGCGTACGGGCGCTATTTTGGCTCATGATGCGGTTCCAACGGGCCGCGTCGCAGGAGGCTGGGATGTTTAAGGGGTCGCTGGTTGCGCTGATCACGCCGTTCCGCGATGGGGCGGTCGATGAAAAGGCGTTCCAGGGGTTCGTCGATTGGCAGATCACGCAAGGCACCCACGGTGTCGTTCCGTGCGGCACGACAGGCGAATCGCCGACGCTGTCGCATGCCGAACACAAGCGCGTGGTCGAGCTGTGCGTCGAAGCCGCGCGTGGCCGCGTGCCGGTCATCGCCGGTACGGGTTCGAACTCGACCGCCGAAGCGATCGAATTGACCCAGCACGCCAAGCGGGCGGGGGTCGACGCGGCGTTGGTGGTGACGCCCTATTACAACAAGCCGACCCAGGAAGGCCTGTATCAACATTACAAGGCGATCAACGACGCCGTCGATCTGCCGTTGCTGATCTACAACATTCCCGGCCGTTGCGTCGTCGACATGAGCGTCGACACCATGGCGCGGCTCGCCAAGCTGCCGAACGTCGTCGGCGTCAAAGACGCGACGAACGATTTGGCGCGACCGCTCAAGACGCGCGCGACGTGCGGCGACGCGTTTTGCATGTTGTCGGGCGAGGATGCGACGGCCTTGTCGTATCGCGCCAACGGCGGCGACGGCTGCATCTCTGTTACCGCGAACATCGCGCCGCAGGCATGCGCCGAGATGCATGAGGCGTGGGAAAAGGGCGACACGGCCGGAGCGATGAAAACCAACATGCGGCTGGCCGCTTTGCACGATGCGCTGTTCGTCGAAACCAGCCCGGCGCCCGTCAAGTATGCGGCCTCGTTGCTCGGCAAATCGTCGCCCGAGGTGCGGCTACCGCTGGTGTCGGCGTCGCCGGCCGCACAGGCCCGCGTCAAGGACGCGATGCGCTCGGCCGGGCTGTTGAACTGATCCGTCGATGGCCTTGCGGGGCGACGAGAAATACGTCGCGCAAAATCGGCGTGCCCGACACGATTACGCGATCCAGGAGACGATCGAGGCGGGTTTGATGCTGGCCGGTACCGAGGTCAAGGTGCTGCGCGCCGGCCTTGCCAGCATCGCCGAGGCGTACGCGGCAGAGAAGGACGGCGCGATCTATCTGCTGAATGCGCATTTTCCCGCCTATCCGGCGGCGCGCGTCAACCACGAGCCGCGCCGGCCGCGCAAACTGCTGCTGCGCAATCGGGAAATCGCAAAGTTGCTGGGCGCTGTAAAACGCGACGGCATCACGCTGGTGCCGCTATCGATCTATTTCAACGAGCGCGGCCGCGCCAAGCTGGCGCTCGGCGTTGCCAAAGGCAAACGCAAGGCCGACAAGCGCGAAGCCGAAAAAGAGCGCGATTGGCAGCGTTCGCGCGGGCGGCTCTTACGCGAGCGTGGCTAGCTTACGCGCGTCGGAATTATGGCGACGTGAGCCGTCGTTTCAACTCGGCGAAAACCGCCTCGAACATCGCCGGCGTAAGCTGACCTGTGTTGGTGTTGTAGCGCGAGCAATGATAACTGTCGGCCAGAATCGGACCCGCCGGCAGAGCGTGGATCGCGCCGTGTGCGAAGCGATAGCGCGCGCGCTTTTGCCCCTGCGCCGCAAGCACCGCTTGATGCGCGATCTGACCGAGCGCGAGGACCGCCGCCAACCGCGGCATCGCCGCGATCTCGGCGGCAAGGAATTGGCCGCAACTGCGAATCTCCGGTGTCTCGGGCTTGTTGGCGGGCGGTACGCAGCGGACGGCGTTGGTAATCCGACAGCCGACCAACGTCAGGCCGTCGTCGGCGCGCGCGTCATAGGTGCCGCGTGCGAAGCCGAACTTGATCAGCGTGCCGTAGAGCAAAATGCCGGCGTAATCGCCGGTGAACGGACGCCCGGTGCGGTTGGCACCTTTGAGGCCCGGCGCTAGTCCCACGATCAGGAGCCGCGCGTCGAGATTGCCGAACGATGGCACCGGCGCGTTGTGCCAAGTCGGTTCTGCGGCGCGCTGTGCGACGCGGAACGCCATCAGGCGCGGGCAGAGTGCGCAATCCCGCCCGGGCGTACCCGGGTCCGACGACGTGCTCACGCCTCGCTGTCGCTCATTTGGTTGAAGGGCTGAGCTTGCCGCGGCGACGCCTCGTCGCGATGCCGCATGATTTGCGGTGCCAGATCCTGAAGTTCGATGAACATGTCCGCCTGGCGTCGAAGCTCATCGGCGACCATCGGCGGCGCTGAGCGGATGGTCGACACCACGGTGACACGAACACCTTTTCGTTGGATCGCATCGACCAGCCGGCGAAAATCGCCGTCACCGGAGAACAACACAATATGGTCGAGATATTGCGCCATCTCCATCACGTCGATGGCGAGCTCGATATCCATGTTGCCCTTGACCTTTCGGCGGCCCATGGCGTCGGTGTATTCCTTGGTTGGCTTGGTGACCATGGTGTAGCCGTTGTAGTCGAGCCAGTCGACCAACGGGCGGAGAGGCGAATATTCCTGATCCTCGATCAACGCCGTGTAATAGAAGGCGCGGATCAGGCGGCCCTTCTCCCCGAACAGCTGCAACAGTCGCTTGTAGTCGATATCGAAACCCAAGGCACGGGCTGCGGCATGGAGGTTGGCGCCATCGATGAACAATGCAATTCTTTCTTCGGGATAAAATGTCATGCGTAACTCCACTCAATGACGCCAACGTTATGCCGCGCATTTGACCGCCGTCGCATCACGCGCGTCAAGCGGCCGCGCTTGCCGAAAGTTTGCCGCGAATGATCCTGATTGCCTTGGGCGCCAATCTGCCGAGCAACGTCGGACCGCCGCGCACGACGCTTGAGCACGCGCTGCGTTCCCTCGCACAGGAAGGCGGCGAGATTGTGGCGCGGTCGCACTTTTACCAGAGTTCGCCGGTGCCGAAGTCGGATCAGCCCGACTACCTCAATGCCGTCGTTGCCATCAAATGCAAATTGGATCCGCCGACATTGCTCGGAAGGCTCGGCGCCATCGAAGCGCGTTTCGGGCGGCAACGCGGCGAGCCGAACGCCGCGCGCTCGCTCGACCTCGACCTGATCGCCTATGACGATATGATCCGCGACGTCGTGCCGATCTTGCCGCATCCGCGGATGCACGAGCGTGCCTTCGTGCTGCTGCCGCTGGCCGAAATCGCACCGGATTGGGTTCATCCGCGTCTCCAGCTGTCGGTTGCCGCGCTGATCCGGACGCTGCCGCCGGCTGCTCGCACCGATTGTCGGCCGGTCGCGGACAAATGACTTCGCGGTACAGCCGTCTCAAAATTAGGACAGGCGATAATAATCGATTCGGCCGAAAATAATAGGTGAGGCGCTGATGTCGATGTCATCGCCCCGTTCCGCCGCGGCGAGCGCCGCTTTCGACGTGCCAAGCGCTTACGCCAAGGAAGGCGCTCTTCGGCTCGGTCATCGGCTATGCGATGGACGGGTTCGATCTCCTCATTTTTGGTTTCATGCTCGGCGCCATCCGTAACGAGCACGGCTCGCATAATCCGTAAGAGGCGATGGCGCTGGGCGATTTTCTCAAAGGCGCCGATCTGCTTTATCATGCCGTCGTCGAAGCGACGTGACGAACCGGTATCATCTCGTTATGGTGTGGCTATAGCGTGGACGATCCGCACACGTAAGATGCGGACGACGAGGGGAGCGTGGATACACGCCGTAAGGATATCGGCCGGCGGCTCAAGGCCTATCGCAGGGGCAGCGGCTTAAAGGCCGAAGAAATTGCCCATCGTCTCAACATCTCTCGCTCTGCACTCTATCGTATGGAGGCGGGCGAAATCGTCAAAATCGAGACGCTTGATGCGCTCGCGCACGTGCTCAATACGTCGCTCGCGTCGTTGCTCGGTATCGGGGTCGAGTACTATCCGAAAGCCGGTGCGTATTTCGAGCGCATGCGGCAGCTGGAAGCGGCCGCCGATCAGATCATCGCGCGTTTCATGCCGATTTCGTTTCTGCTGACGACTGCGGACTACAGCACGCACCTGCGCCAAATGCTGATCGAATCCCTGCCGTCGGGCGAGCTGCCGCCCGAGGCGCTTGCCGAGATCGAAACCATCATGGCGATCCTCGGCACGCGCAAATCGGCATATAAGCCGCGCATCGTTGCCTTGACGTCGGTTCCGGAGATCGAACGGTTTCTGCAACTCGGTCTCATTGGCCGTTTCGGACTGCCGCACGAGGAATGGACGCGCCGGCGTACGGCAGCGCGGCACGAGATCGAGAACATCGTGCACTTTCTGACGGATCAGCGGCCGGGGATTGAACTCGGGCTGGTCGATGAAACGCTGCCCAACGTGGCGTTTCAGCTTTTTCAGTCGAAGAAGGAGACCGTCCTGACCGTCAGCCCATTCCGCATCAGCGAGATGCCGAATGTCCGGCATGGGGTCGCGATGGTGACGGCCGCCCCCGAGGCGGTCGTGCTTTATGAAAAGCTTGCCGCGGACCTTTGGGGCCGTGCGCTCAAAGGCCCACGGGCGGCGGCGCGGCTGGCCGAAGTCATCGCTCGGTCCGCCAACGGCGGGGCGGCTGAAATGCGCTTGACTCGTGCGCCGTCGCGCCGCAGAAAGTCGCGCCACTAGCCAGGCGGATCGCAGGCCATGAATTTCGGCGCCACGTTTCCCGATCGCGAGCTCATTCAGCAGGTGACTTCGCGGATCCTACTCGAGGTGGGCGCCGTCAACTTCAATTCGTCGACGCCGTTTATCTTCACCTCCGGCTGGGCGAGCCCGGTCTATATCGATTGCCGTCGCCTGATTTTCTATCCGCGCGTCCGTGAGACGTTGTGCGAATTCGCCACGTCCACCATTCTGCGCGAAGTCGGTTTCGAGTCGATCGACGTGATCGCCGGCGGCGAAACCGCCGGCATCCCGTTTGCCGCATGGATCGCAGACCGGCTGATGCTGCCGATGCAGTACGTGCGCAAAAAGCCGAAGGGCTTCGGCCGCAACGCGCAGATCGAAGGCGACGTCCGTGAGAACGCACGCACGCTGCTGGTCGAGGATCTGACAACTGACGGCCGCAGCAAGGTCAATTTCTGCAAGGCGCTGCGCCAGGCCGGTGCGATCGTCGAGCATACGTTCGTCATTTTTCACTACGGCATCTTCCCCCAGAGCGAGCAGCTGATGGACGAAATCGGCGTGAAGCTTCATTCGCTCGCCAACTGGTGGGATGTGCTCAAGGTGGCCAAGGCCGAAGGCCGGTTCGACGCGCCGACGGTGCGCGAGGTGGAAAAGTTCCTGAACGACCCCGTGAGTTGGTCGGCGGCGCACGGTGGCGCGTCGAACCTACCGTCGGCTTAGCGCCTTCTTAACCATAAGTCTGCGGCCCTCACGCGAAATTAAGGAAATCGCCGTTCAATGCCGCTGACCCGGCCTCTTGCCGGTGAGTGGGGCGATTTCGCATGCGTATTTCCGTATTCGGTATGGGCTATGTCGGGACGGTTTCGGCCGCGTGTTTTGCCGAGCTCGGTCACGACGTCATCGGCGTCGACGTCAATCCCGCCAAGATCGATATGATCAATCGCGGCCTTTCGCCGGTGGTCGAGGAGGGCCTCGACGAGGCCGTCGCCGCCGGCGTCAAAGCGGGCCGCTTGCGTGCAATCGCCGACACCGCGACGGCCGTCCTGCAAAGCGACATCTCGCTTATCTCCGTCGGCACGCCGATGGGCCGCACCGGTGCGCCGATGCTGGACGCGCTCGACACTGTCGTCGATGGCATCGGTTCGGCCCTGCGCCACAAGAACGGCGGACATACGGTCGTGCTGCGCTCGACCGTGCCGCCCGGAACCACGGAAGGCCGCATGCTGCCGATGCTGGCCGCGAAATCGGGTCGGGATGCTGACAACGGTATCGCCGTCGCCTTCAATCCTGAATTCCTGCGCGAAGGGTGCTCGGTCCGCGATTTCCGCAATCCACCTTTCACCATTGCCGGCTCGCCGAGCGCGGCGGGCTACGAAGCGGTCGAGGCGCTCTATAGCGGCGTCGAGGCGCCGTTTATCCGCACCACGACCGGCGTTGCTGAATCGGTCAAATGCCTGTCCAATGCATTTCACGCGGTCAAGATCGCCTTTGCCAACGAGGCCGGCGTTCTGCTGAAGAGCCTCGGCGTCGATGCGCAGGAGGCGATGAAGGTGTTCTGCGCCGACCGGCAGCTCAACATTTCGCCGGCTTATCTCCGGCCGGGATTCGCATTCGGCGGTTCGTGCCTGCCCAAGGACGTTTCGGCACTGGTCGCACTCGCCAAAGCCGGCGACATCACGCTGCCGTTCCTGTCCAGCGTGATGCCGGCGAACGACGCGCATATCGATCGCGCGCTCCAGGCCATTCTCGACGAGGGCCGCCGCAAGGTCGCGCTCCTGGGGCTCGCCTTCAAATCGGGCACCGACGACCTGCGTCATTCGCCGTTCGTCTATCTCGCCGAACGGTTGATCGGCAAAGGCTATGACCTTGCGATCTTCGACCGCAACGTCAACGCCAGCAAACTGCTCGGCAAGAACCGCGAGTTCATCGAACACGAAATCCCACATTTCGACCGGCTGCTGATCACCGACCTGCGCCGCGCGCTCGACGGCGCGGGCATGATCGTGATCGGACACGCAAGCCGCGAGGACATCGCCGTACTCAAGGCCGAACATAACGGTCGGCCGATACTCGATCTTCAGGGCGTGCCGGCCTTGGCGCAGATGCCCGGCGCGCGGTACCGCTCACTCTGCTGAGGTCGACAATGGCGCGGCCACGATTGCTCTTCGTCTCGCCGCAATTCCTGTTTCCGGCCGACGCTGGCGGCAAGATCCGCACCAGCGGCATCCTCCGCGGGATGAAAGGCGGACATTTCGAGATCACGTTGATCTCGCCGGCGACTGCCGAGCAGCCGCGGCGGTTCGCCCGTGAGCTGAGTGAGGTCTGCGATCGGTTTTTGTTCTGGCCCGCGGTTCGACGCGGCAAGTTCGTCGGCGCGTTGACGCGTTTCGCCGCGCTGGCGTCGCGCTTGCCGGCTTCGGTCGCGCTCGATCGTTCGCGCGCGGCCGCCGCGCTGATCGCCGACGCGCTGGCGACGCAGCCCGAAATTGTTGTCGCCGATTTCATTCACGCCGCCGTACTGTTCGGTCACATACCGCCGACGGGCTCGGTCGTGTTCACGCACAACGTTGAGGCCGAAATCTTCGCCCGTCACGCAAAGACGGCAGAAAATTCTCTCGCACGAATCATTTGGAGCGCGCAGCGCCGCAAGATGGCGGAATTCGAAGCGCGCTATCTACCGGCCTTCGCCAAGGTCATCGCCGTCTCGGACCGCGACCTCAACTTCTTTCTTGAGACATACGGCGTGCGCGGCGCAGAAACGATTCCGACGGGCGTCGATTTTGATTATTTCGGCGCCTTGGCGTCGCCGCCACCGGCCACGGTCGAGGCGCGTGGCGGTCATCTCGTCTTCACCGGTTCGATGGATTGGCCGGCCAATATCGACGCCATGCATTATTGCATGAACGAGATCTGGCCGATGATCGCCGCAGCCAGGCCCGACGTGCGACTCACCATCGTCGGCCGCGATCCGCCGGCCGCGCTCGTCGACAAGGCGCGGGTTCGCGGGTTCAAGTGGCAGTTCACCGGCTTCGTCGACGACGTCCGTCCGTTCATTCGCGACGCCGACGTTTATGTCGTGCCGCTACGCGTCGGCGGTGGGACGCGGATCAAGATCTACGAGGCCATGGCGATGCGGCGGCCGGTCGTCTCGACGTCGATCGGCGTCGAGGGGCTGCCGATTGAAGCCGGCGAGCACTATCGCCGGGCTGACACGGCGGCGGCTTTCGCCGCCGCGGTCTTACAACTGCTCGCGGCGCCGGCCGAGGGCGCCGAAATGGCCGAAAACGCCTATGATTTCATCCTGAAACGCTATTCAACCCGCCGGGTCGCCCGGACGTTTGAGGACATCTGTATACGCACGATCGGCGCCAATGGCGCCATCGAGCCGCCCGAACTGGTAGCCTTGGCCGGATGACCGGCGTTTTCCGGACGCCACTGTTGCGGTGCAACAGCTGCCCACTTATATTGTAAGATCAGCACGTTTTCCGGAGATCGAGGTTCATGGCGCGGGTTACGGTCGAAGACTGCATCGTTAAAATCCCCAACCGATTCGAGTTGGTCCTGCTTTCGGCCCAGCGTGCCCGCGACGTTGCAGGCGGCGCGCCGCTAACCGTCGACCGCGACAACGACAAGAATCCGGTCGTGGCGTTGCGCGAAATTGCCGACGAGACGATCGCGATCAAGACGCTCGAGGAAAATCTGGTCAAAGGCCTCCAGAAGCACGTCGAAATCGACGAGCCGGTCGAAGACCAGGAAATCGAGCTCGGGACGCAGCTCGGCTTGGGCTCCGATATTGCCCAGGTGCCGGGAACCGAAGGCGCGGCTTTGGCCGAAGCGCAAGGCGACGAGGCGGTCGACGAGGACCTCGAAAAAGACGTGCTCGAGGCTGCCGAGGACGAAGCGGTCGGCCTGAACGACGAGGCATTGCCGGATATCGCCGAAGGTGAGGGCGAGGGTGGCGGTCCCACGGAAAACGGCCAGCCTTGATCGGCGGGAGCGGCGGCGGCTCGTCCGTCGCGCCGCTCTCGGTTTGTCTATACGCCGGTGGAAGTGACCGGCTGAGCATCGTTCCATGATGCGCCAATTCGAACTCGTCGAGCGGGTCAAGGCGTACGACCCGTCGGCCGACGAAGACGCCATCAACCGCGCCTATGTCTATTCGATGAAGGCGCACGGCGCCCAGAAACGGGCGTCCGGCGATCCGTATTTTTCTCATACCGTCGAAGTCGCTGGCATTCTGGCGAAGATGAAGCTCGACGCGGCGTCGATCATCACCGGTCTGCTGCATGACACGGTCGAAGACACGCTGGCGACGCTGGACGACATCGAAAAGGTCTTCGGGCCGGAAATCGCGCGCTTGGTTGATGGCGTGACCAAGCTGTCGCGGATCGAGCTGCAATCGGATCAAACCAAGCAGGCGGAGAACTTCCGCAAGCTGGTGCTGGCGATGTCAGAGGACATCCGCGTTTTGTTGGTGAAGCTGGCGGACCGGCTGCACAACATGCGCACGCTTCACTTCATCAAGGACGCCGACAAGCGCAAACGCATCGCCCGCGAGACGATGGAGATCTACGCGCCGCTTGCCGAACGGATTGGCATGAATGCGATGAAGGACGAGCTCGAGGATTTGGCGTTCGCCGAGCTCAATGCCGAGGCGCGCGACAGCATCAAGACGCGGCTCAACTTCTTGCGCGAAAAAGGCGGCGATCTGGTCAGCAGCATCATCGACGAACTGCACCAGACGTTGAAGGACGGCGGCGTCGAGGCGCAGGTCTCCGGCCGCGAAAAGACATCCTATTCGGTCTGGAAGAAGATGCAGAAGAAGAATGTCGGCTTCGAGCAGCTATCCGACATCATGGCCTTCCGCGTCGTCGTCGAGAACGTCGAGCAGTGCTATCACGCGCTCGGCGTCATGCACAGCAAGTATCCGGTCGTGCCGGGGCGGTTCAAGGACTACATCTCGACGCCGAAGCCGAACAACTATCGCTCGCTGCACACCGGCGTGATCGGCCCGCATCGCCAACGGATCGAAGTCCAGATCCGGACGCCCGAAATGCACGAAGTTGCCGAGCTCGGCGTTGCCGCGCATTGGGTCTATAAGCAGGGCGCGCCGCGAACCGAAGGCCGCCAGTATCGCTGGCTGCGCGAACTGCTCGACATCATCGAACACGCGCCCGATCCGCAGGAATTCCTTGAGCATACCAAGCTCGAGATGTTCCAGGATCAGGTATTCTGTTTTACCCCCAAAGGCGACCTGATCGAGCTGCCGCGCGGCGCCACTGCCGTCGATTTCGCCTATGCCGTCCATTCGCAGATCGGCGATACCTGCGTCGGTGCCAAGATTAACGGCCGGCTGGTGCCGTTGCGCACGACGCTGGCCAACGGCGACCAGGTCGACATCGTCACCTCGAAGGCGCAGACGCCGTCACCGACCTGGGAGCGGTTTGTCGTCACCGGCAAGGCCCGTGCGCGGATTCGGCGCTTCATCCGGACGCAGCAGCGTCAGCAATATCTCGATCTCGGCAAGGCCATCTTGCAGAAGGCCTTCCGGCAAGAGGGTCACGACTTCGCCGAAAAGGCACTCGACGAATTGCTACAACGGTTCGAATGCAAGACCCGCGACGATCTCTATGTCGTGGTCGGCGAAGGGCTGCACACCGGGCGCGAAATCGTGCATGCGATCTTTCCGCCGAAGACGGACGCGCGGTCGGCCAAGGTTGTGACCCTCACGCCGCGCGGCAAGACCAAGAAGCCGTCGGAAAACGCGGTTCCGATCCGCGGTATGATCCCCGGCATGGCGGTCCATTTCGCGGGCTGTTGCCACCCGCTGCCGGGCGATCGCATCGTCGGCATCGTCACGACCGGCAAAGGCGTGACAATCCATACCATCGATTGCGAAACGCTCGATACGTTTGCCGAGACGCCGGAGCGCTGGCTGGACGTCGCCTGGAGCGACGACGGCGACGGCGGCCGCGTTCATGTCGGCCGGATCAGTGTCACGATCGGCAACGAACCGGGCAGCCTCGGCAGCCTGACGACCGTCATCGGCAAAAGCAGTGGCAATATCACCAATCTCAAGATCACCAACCGGTCCCAGGATTTTTTCGAAATCCTCGTCGACATCGAAGTGCAGAACGTGCGCCACTTGACCAACATCATCGCGGCCTTGCGGGCGACGCCGGTGATCAACTCGGTTGAGCGCGCGCGCGGCTGATCCGCATGATGCAGAAACGGCCGCTGCGCCTCGGCGTGAATATTGATCATGTCGCCACCATCCGTAACGCGCGGGGCGGCGTGCATCCCGATCCGGTTCGCGCGGCGAAATTGGCCGCGGCGGCGGGGGCCGACGGCATCACGGCGCATCTGCGCGAGGATCGCCGCCACATTTCCGACGCCGACATCGCCGCTCTCGTGCGCGGGATTGCTTTGCCGCTCAACCTGGAAATGGCGGCGACTGACACCATGCTGGCGATCGCGCTTCACCACCGGCCGCATGCTGCGTGTCTGGTGCCCGAGCGCCGCCAAGAACTGACCACCGAGGGCGGTCTCGACGCCGCCGGCGCGCGCGATCGGCTTGCGCCGTTTGTCGCGCGGCTGGCGCAGGCGAAAATTCGAACCTCGCTGTTCATCGATCCCAATGAGAATCAGGTTCGCGCCGCCCAGGCGATCGGCGCGCCGGTTATCGAGCTGCACACCGGCGCCTATTGCGACGCGACAGGCGCGACGCGAGCACGCGAGCTCGAACGGCTGCGCCGCGCGGCGGCGCTGGCGGAGGAGTTGGGTCTCGAATGTCACGCCGGACACGGAATCACCTTCGAAACCGTCGGCGCGGTTGCCGCGATTCCGACCGTTGTCGAACTCAACATCGGTCATTTCCTGATCGGTGAAGCGATTTTCGGCGGGCTCGACAGCGCCATCAAACGCATGCGCGCCGCGATGGATCAGGCGCGCAGCAACGCGCATGATGAAAAGAGCGCGTGATGATTCTCGGCGTCGGCAGCGATTTGATCGACATTCGCCGCATTGAACGGACGATTGCGCGTTTCGGCGACCGGTTTCTCGACCGGGTTTTCACGCCGATCGAGCGTCAACGCTCGGAACGGCGGGACGATCGCGCTGCCAGCTATGCCAAGCGTTTTGCGGCCAAGGAGGCGTGCTCCAAGGCGCTCGGAACCGGCTTGCGCAAGGGCGTCTATTGGCGCGATCTCGGAGTCGTCAATCTTCCGGGCGGGCGGCCCACCCTGGTTTTGACCGGCGGCGCACTGGCGCGGCTCAAGGCGATGACTCCGGAGGGGATGACGCCGCGCATCGACGTCACGCTCACCGACGAGCCGCCGTTGGCGCAGGCCCTCGTCGTGATCACGGCAGAGGCCGCCGCCGCGGAGCGCCGCCCTTGACTTCCGAATCCCGGCGGGGCTTCATCGTCGCGGCCGCGTCACCGGCCGCCTTCCCTGGGCGCGTTCCGTCAATGTGTTAGTGGATTTCTTCGATGAGCAGCAGAACATCGGCTCGGGGCTCAAGCGGGCTCGCCGAGACCGCCAAGACGATTGTTTACGCGATTGTCATCGCGCTTATTATCCGTACCTTTTTCTACGAGCCGTTCAGCATCCCGTCCGGATCGATGATTCCGACATTGCTGGTCGGCGACTATCTGTTCGTTTCGAAATTCTCATACGGCTACAGCCGGTACTCGCTGCCGCTTGGTCTGCCGCTATTCACCGGCCGGGTGATGTTCACCGCGCCGCACCGCGGCGACGTGGTCGTGTTCAAGCTGCCGAAGGACCCGTCAATCGACTTCATCAAGCGGATCATCGGCTTGCCCGGCGATCACATTCAGATGAAAGACGGCATTCTTTATATCAACGACCAGCCAGTGAAGCGCGACCGGATCGGCGTCTATCAGGAGCCGGCCAGCGGCGCGACCTATACCGAATATATGGAGACACTGCCGAACGGTTATCAGCATCCCATTCTCCAGCTGCCGGGCACCGACTATCCGCTCGACAACACGCCGGTCTTCACGGTTCCGCCGGATCATTATTTCATGATGGGCGACAATCGCGACAACTCGTCCGACAGTCGCGATCCGTCCAGCGGCGTCGGTTACGTTCCGGCGGAGAACATCGTCGGTCGTGCGGTATTCCTGTTCTTCTCGACCAACGGTTACGCCCATTGGTGGGAGATTTGGGACTGGCCCTTTACCGTCCGCTACGACCGGCTGTTCACGTCCATTCATTGAGCGCGACGCACCGCGCCGCCATCGTTTCACCATGAAACCGGAAACGTCCGGCGGCGTGGAGCGCCTCGAGGCGGCGCTCGATTATCGCTTTGAAAAGCCAACCTTGCTGATCGAGGCGCTGACCCATCCAAGCGCGCCGCAACGCAGCGCCGCAGCCCGACGCGGCTACGAGCGGCTCGAATTCCTCGGCGACCGTGTGCTCGATCTGATCGTCGCACAGCTATTGTGGCAGCGTTTCCCCGACGACGACGAAGGTGCCCTGACCCGGCGCCAGGTCGCACTCGTCAGGCGTGAAACGTTGGCGGCGGTGGCGCGGGAGATCGGGCTCGGCGATTTCGTCATTGTGTCGAGCGGCGAGGGCGCCGCCGGCGTGCGCGAAAATACCAGCGTACTGTCCGATGTCTGCGAAGCGCTGATTGCGGCGCTCTACCTCGACGGCGGAATCGCGTCGGCGCAGCGCTTCGTCGAGCGCTATTGGGCGCGGCACCTTGGCGCCACGCATCCGCCACGCGATCCCAAGACCGCCTTGCAGGAATGGGCGCAGGCG
>DASYYB010000033.1:0-30495 GCA_035934235.1 Allostellaceae bacterium
CAAGCGCGCCGCGAGAAGCCGCGGGTCTCGGCGTTCAATTCGGCCAATATCGAGAAAATCGTCACGCTCAAACCCGACCTGGTTCTGGCGTTTTCCGACATCCAAGCCGGCATCGTCGCGGATCTGATCCGCCGCGGCATCACCGTGCACGCGTTCAATCAGCGCACGCTGGCGGAAATCTTCGCCATGATCCGGACGCTGGGCGCCTTGGTCGGCGCCGGCGAGCGTGCCGACGCGCTGGCGCGCTCGTTCGAACAGCGGATCGCCGCAGCACGCGCCAGCCGGCCGTCGCGCCGGCCCAAAGTGTATTTCGAGGAATGGGACGATCCGCTGATCTCGGGCATCGGCTGGGTCGCGGAATTGATCGAAGCCGCCGGCGGCGTCGATATCTTTCCGGAACTCGCGACCGGCCGTGCGGCCAAGGATCGCATCGTCATGCCCGCCGACGTGGTCGCGCGCGCGCCCGACATCATCATCGGCTCCTGGTGCGGCAAGAAATTCCGTCCGGAGAAAGTCGCGGCGCGGCCCGGCTTCGACACGATACCGGCGGTCCGCGCCGGCGCCCTGCACGAGATCAAGTCGACGCTCATCCTCCAGCCTGGTCCGGCGGCGCTGACCGACGGCCTCGACGCGATTCGACGGATTATCGCAGCTTCGGCGGCCTGAGCCGTCACTAAACCGACTCGAAACCGGAACAATCTCGTCATCGCCGCGTGTTAGCTAGGCGGCATGTTCAGATTCGTAATCGCGTCGGGGGAATAAGCGGCGCGATGGACCATATCGACGGCATCCACCGTTACCGGACGATCTGGATTTCCGACATTCATTTGGGCACGCGCGGCTGCAAGGCCGAGTTCCTTCTCGATTTCCTGCGGCACACCGATTCCGATTACCTCTACCTCGTTGGCGACATCGTCGATGGCTGGCGCCTGCGCAAAAGCTGGTATTGGGCGCAAAGCCACAACGACGTGATCCAGAAAATCCTGCGCAAGGCGCGCAAGGGCACCAAGGTCTTCTACATTCCGGGCAATCACGACGAATGGCTGCGCAACTGGGTCGATCTCCAGCTCGGCGGCGTCGACTTAGTGCATGATGCGCTGCACGTCACCGCCGACGGCCGGCGCCTCTTGGTGCTTCACGGCGACGATTTCGACGGCATCGTGCGCTACGCCAAATGGCTCGCTCTGCTGGGCGACGGTGCCTACGAGCTGTCGCTGAAGCTCAATCATTACTACAACGTCGTGCGCCGCCGCTTCGGCTATTCCTATTGGTCGCTCTCCGCCTATCTCAAGAGCAAGGTCAAGAATGCCGTCCAGTTCGTCAGCGATTATGCCGACGCAATCGTCGCCGAGGCTCGCCGGCGGCACGTCGACGGCGTCGTCTGCGGCCACATCCATCAGGCCGAAATCCGCACTATCGGCGGCATCCTCTATTGCAACGACGGCGATTGGGTCGAAAGCTGTTCGGCGCTGGTCGAGCACTTCGACGGCCGTCTCGAAATCATCCGCTGGGTCGAGCTCAACGCCCTCGATCTGCTGCATCCGGTCGCTCGGGCGGAGAAGGCGTTCGAACCCGCGGCGTGAAGATCCTCATCGCCAGCGACGCCTGGTCGCCTCAGGTCAACGGCGTCGTCCGCACGCTCAAATCCATTTTGCCCGAGCTCGACGCGATGGGGCACGCGGTGACGACGCTGACGCCCGACATGTTCGCCACCGTGCCGTGCCCGTTCTATCCCGAAATCCGGCTCGCCTTCGGCGCGGCGCGGCCCGCCGCCACGCTGATCGAACAGGTGAGGCCGGACGCGATCCACATCGTCACCGAAGGACCGCTCGGCTTCGCCGTGCGGCGCTGGTGTCTCGATCGCAATTTTGCCTTCACCACCGCGTACCATACCCGGTTCCCCGAATACCTGGCCGCGCGTTGCGCCATCCCGTCGCGCGTCACTTATGGCGTGTTGCGGCGGTTCCATGCGCCGGCCCGCGGCATCATGGTCGCGACCGAGTCGATGCGCGTCGCGCTCTCGGCCAAGGGCTTCCACAACCTGCGGCCGTGGAGCCGCGGCGTCGACCCGGCGAAATTCGATCCCAGTTACTGGCAGAAGGATATCGGTTTCCCGCGGCCGATTTTTCTTTCAGTCGGCCGCGTTGCCTTGGAGAAGAATCTGCCGGCGTTTCTCGATCTCGATCTGCCGGGCTCAAAGCTGGTGGTGGGCGAGGGGCCGCAGCTCGAACGGTTGAAGCGCCGCTATCCGACGGCGCATTTTCTCGGTCGCGTCGAGAACGGCGCGCTTGCCCGGCTTTATGCGTCGGCCGACGTATTTGTCTTTCCCAGCCGCACCGACACGTTCGGTCTGGTGCTGCTCGAAGCCCTGGCCTCGGGATTGCCGGTCGCGGCATTTCCGGTTCCGGGACCGCTCGACGTCATCGGCACCAGCGGCGTCGGCGTGTTGAGCCGGGATCTGCGCGCCGCGGCGCTGGCGGCGCTCGAGATTCCGCGCGTCAAATGCCGCGATCACGCGCTGAAATTCACCTGGACGCATTGCGCGCGCCAGTTCGTCGAGCAGCTCAGCGTTGGCGCGTAAGTCGGATTAGTGGCCGCAGCTGATCCGGGTGTATTGGCCGGTCTTCGGGTCGTTATAGGCGAGCGCGGTCGCCATCACCGAGCAGATGCTGTGCAGCGTATAGGTGCTGAACGCGTGCGGCGCCGCTCCGTGCGTGTGGAAGCGGACGTACATGCGCGTCTCGTGATCGCCCGGAATCGGCATGAACGGAATGGCCAGCGCCAACAAGGCCAGGAATGAAATCGCCAGGTCGCGGCCGTTCGACCAGTTGCTCTGCATGGGACCCCTCCCGCGCGGTGGCCCGAACGAAATACGGGGTTCGGGCCTATTTCGCAAGTTCTATGCGGCGGTGCAACACACCATCCCCAACCGCGTCGTCAAAGCGTTCTTTGGCCAGCGTTAACAGAGACTTATGCGCGCGCCGCGCCCGTGAAAGCCGTAGCATTGCGGTGGATTGAGGCGCTAGGATGGCGGCAAATCACGCCGCGCTCGCTGCATTTCCGTTCCCTACCGAGAATGGCATTGTTCGGGTCGCGCGTCCGGAAGCGCCACGTCGAGCCGTAACATGGAAGAATTTTACCGCCTCAAGAGATTACCGCCTTACGTCTTCGCCGAGGTCAACGCCCTGAAGGCGAAGGCGAGATCTCTTGGAAGCGATGTCATCGATCTTGGCATGGGCAATCCCGACGGCCCGACGCCGCCGCACATCGTCCAGAAGCTGCTCGAGACGGTGCAGAATCCGCGCGCCCACGGCTATTCGGTATCGCGCGGCATCATGGGGCTGCGCCGCGCTCAGGCAAAATATTACGCGCGCCGCTTCAACGTCGAACTCGATCCCGACCGCGAGATCATCGTCACGCTCGGCTCGAAAGAGGGCCTCGCCAATCTGGCGCAGGCGATCACCGCGCCCGGCGATATCGTGCTGGTGCCGAACCCGTGCTATCCGATTCATGCGTTCGGATTCATCATGGCCGGCGCGTCGGTGCGCAGCGTGCCGATCGGTCCCGGCATCGATTTCCTCAAGGAGCTGAAACAGGCGGTCGAGCAGAGTTCGCCGGCGCCCATTGCATTGGTACTGAACTTCCCCGCCAATCCGACGGCGCAGGTCGTTGACCTGGATTTCTATGGTGAGGTCGTTGAGTTCTGCCGCTCGCGCAGTATCTATCTGCTGTCCGACCTGGCCTACGCCGAGATCTATTTCGACGGCAATCCACCGCCGTCGGTGCTGCAAATTCCCGGTGCGCGCGACATCGCGGTCGAGTTCACGTCGCTCAGCAAGACTTACAACATGGCGGGCTGGCGCATCGGATTCGCGGTCGGCAACGCGCGCCTGATCGCCGCGCTCGCGCGCATCAAATCCTATCTCGACTACGGCGCCTTCACGCCGATCCAGGTGGCGGCGACCGCGGCGCTCAACGGGCCGCAAGAGTGCATCGAGGAAATCCGCGCGCGCTACAAGAAGCGCCGCGACGTTTTGGTCGAGGGCCTGCACCAGGCTGGCTGGCCGATTCCGGTGCCGCCGGCGTCGATGTTTGCCTGGGCCCCGATTCCCGAGCAGTTCCGCGAAGGTGGTACGCTGGCATTCTCGAAGCTGTTGCTGGAAAAGGCCAATGTCGCGGTCTCTCCCGGCGTCGGATTCGGCGAATACGGCGAAGGTTATGTCCGCATCGCGCTGGTCGAAAACGAGCAGCGACTCCGCCAAGCCACCCGCAACATCAAGCATTTCCTCTCCGGAAAGAACACCGCCGGCGGTCGGCCCAAGGGCGAGAAGGTGCTGGCAGCGCCAGCCCGGGATTGATTTTCCTGGGGTATCCGGCCGGCGGTTGACTCTGTCATCGGTTCTCTCCTATTTTCCCGGCCTTCCGAAAGTGAAACGCAGTCTGGCCCCGTCATGAAAATCAAGAACTCGCTCAAATCGCTGAAGGCGCGCGACAAGAATTGCCGTATCGTGCGCCGCAAGGGCCGCGTCTACGTCATCAACAAGACCAATCCGCGATACAAGGCCCGACAGGGCTGACAGCCGCTGGTGCCGCCGTTTAAAAAACCGCGCTTCGGCGCGGTTTTTTGTTGTTGGCACCACGCCTGCCCACGCCCAACATGGACCGCCATGTTGATGCCGCAACCTGATGCCGCGGTGATCGCGCGCCGCAGTACGATCGCCGGCGATCTGCGCCGGTTGTGCGCCGCATCCGATGCCGTCATCGAGTCGGAGGACGAACGTCGCGCTTACGAAACCGACGGTCTCACCGCGTACCGTGCCCGGCCGCTGTTGGTGGTGCTGCCGTCGACGACCGAGGAGGTATCGCGGGTTCTGGCGTATTGCCACAAGAGCGGGATCAAGGTCGTGCCGCGCGGCGCCGGCACGTCGCTGTCGGGCGGCTCGCTGCCGCTCGAAGACGGCATCATTCTCGGTCTCGCCAAGTTCAACCGCATTCTCGAGATCGATTACGACAACCGCTGTGCCGTCGTGCAGCCGGGCGTCACCAATCTCGGCATCACCGCCGCGGTGCAGCACGCCGGCTTCTATTACGCACCCGATCCGTCGAGCCAGATCGCCTGCTCGATCGGCGGCAACGTCGCCGAAAATTCGGGCGGCGTGCATTGCCTCAAATACGGCCTGACCACGAACAACGTTCTCGGCGTCGAAATGGTGCTGATCGACGGTACGGTTCTGCGTCTCGGCGGCAAGCATCTCGACAGCGGCGGCTACGACCTGCTCGGCGTGATGGTCGGTTCCGAAGGTCTCTTGGGTGTCGTGACCGAGGTCACGGTGCGCCTGCTGCGCAAACCATCCACGGCGCGTGCATTGCTGATCGGCTTCCCGTCGAACGAAAGTGCCGGCGCCTGCGTCGCGGCGATCATCGGCGCCGGCGTCATCCCGGGCGGCATGGAGATGATGGACAAGCCGGCGATCCACGCGGTCGAGGATTTCGTCCATGCGGGCTATCCCCTCGACGTCGAGGCACTGCTGATCGTCGAGCTCGATGGCCCGCCGGCCGAGGTTGATCACCTGATCGATCGCGTTGAGAGCATCGCCAAACGCTGCGGCTCGGTGTCGGTGCGCGTCTCGAACAGCGACGAGGAACGTCTGTCCTTTTGGGCTGGGCGCAAGGCGGCCTTTCCGGCGGTCGGCCGCATCTCGCCGGATTACTACTGTGTCGATCCGACGATTCCACGCGCCAAGCTGCCAGACATCCTGAAATATATGGCGGAGCTGTCGCGGAAATACGGGCTGCGCGTCGCCAACGTGTTCCATGCTGGCGACGGCAATCTTCACCCGCTGATCCTTTACGACGCCAATCAGCCTGGCGAGCTCGAGCGCACTGAACAGTTCGGCGCCGATATCATGCGCTACAGCGTCGAGATCGGCGGCTGCCTCAGCGGCGAACACGGCGTCGGCGTCGAGAAGCGCGATTTGATGGACACCATGTTCAGTGAAGCCGACCTGCGGCAGCAACAGCGCCTAAAATGCGCGTTCGATCCGAACGGCCTGCTCAATCCGGGCAAGGTGTTTCCGCAACTCCACCGTTGCGCCGAGCTCGGCCGGCTGCACGTCCATCGCGGTCAGGTGCGCTTTCCCGACCTGCCACGATTCTGAGACCGCGCGTGAGCCGGTACCGTCCCTCCGACGAGAAGCAGCTGATCGAGGTCGTCGCCGCTGCCGTTGCCAACGAAGAACCCGTCGAAATCGTCGCCGGCGGTAGCAAGCGGAACCTCGGCCGTCCGCCGCAGCTTCCGCACACGCTCGACGTCGCTGCCTTCGCCGGCATCCGGCAATACGAGCCGGAGGAGCTGGTGTTGACCGCCGGTGCCGCGACGCCCTTATCCGAAATCGAAAGCGCCCTCGCGGCCAAACGCCAGATGCTCGCGTTCGAGCCGGCCGATTGGCGGGTTCTGCTCGGCTCGGCCGCGATGAGCCCGACCCTGGGCGGTGTCGTCGCCTGCAATCTGTCCGGACCGCGCCGCATCTGCCAGGGCGCCGCGCGCGATCATGTCCTGGGCTTGGCGGCGGTGAGCGGCCGCGGCGAAGCCTTCAAGGCCGGCGGCCGCGTCGTCAAGAACGTCACCGGCTACGATCTGTGCAAGCTCCTGGCCGGCTCCTACGGCACGCTCGCGGTGATGACCGAGATCAGCGTCAAGGTCCTGCCGGCGCCGGAAGCGACGCGCACCGTCGCCCTGGCCGGCCTCGACGATGCACGCGCGGTTGCCGCCATGACCCACGGCTTGAACTCGCCGCATGAGCTGTCCGGTGCCGCGCATCTGCCGAGCACCGACGGTCGTGCGCGGACCATCGCGCGCGTCGAAGGGCCGGTGCCATCGGTGGAAGCGCGTTCGCAAGCGTTGTGCGACGAGCTCAGGCCGTTCGGTGCCGCTGAAATTCTCGGCGACGCTGAATCCGAGAGGCTCTGGAGAGGTGTCCGCGACGCGGCGCCGCTGGCGGCGGGCGAGCGGGCGATCTGGCGCGTGTCCCTGGCGCCGACCGCGTCGCTCGCTTTTCTCGGCGCTGTCCGCGCTGCGCTCGATGTCGATTATTTCCTCGACTGGGGCGGTGGACTCGTTTGGCTCGCGGTGCGCGGTGCCGACGATGCTGGCGCCGGCCCGATCCGCGCCGCGCTCGGCGGCCAAGGTCACGCCACGCTGATCCGCGCGTCGGCCGCACTGCGCGCTGCTGTGCCGGTTTTCGAGCCGCTGCCGCCGGCGTTGGCGGCGTTGAGCGCGCGGGTCAAAGATGGCTTCGATCCGAAGCGCGTCCTGAATCGCGGCCGGCTTTATTCCGAGCTCTAGGCCGATCGATGCAAACCCACTTCTCGCCCAAGCAGCTGGCCGATCCCGATATCGCCGAGGCGAACAAGATCCTCCGCACCTGCGTTCATTGCGGATTCTGCAACGCGACTTGTCCGACCTACGTTCTGCTGGGTGACGAGCTCGATGGGCCGCGCGGCCGCATCTATCTCATCAAGGACATGCTCGAAAATCAGCGGCCGGCGACCCGCCAGGTCGCGACGCACCTCGATCGTTGCCTGTCGTGTCTTGCCTGCATGACGACCTGTCCGTCCGGCGTCCACTACATGCATCTGATCGACGAGGGGCGTCGTCATGTCGAGAAGACCTATCGTCGGCCCTTTGTCGAGCGCGTGCTGCGGGGCTTCCTCGCGGCGACCATGCCGCACGTCGGCCGTTTCCGTTCGGTGATGCGTTTAGCCCGGTTCGCCAAACCGATCCTGAGCGTGTTGCCCGGCCGTCTTGGCGCGATGGGCAAGCTGCTGCCGGCGCGATTGCCGGCGCCGGGCATGACCGAACGCGCGCGCGTCTTTCCGGCGATCGGCCCGCGCCGTATGCGCGTCGCGCTTTTGGCTGGCTGCGTCCAGCAAGTGCTCGATCCGGCGATCAACGATGCGACCGTGCGGTTATTGACGCGTCACGGCTGCGAGGTCGTGGTCGCCGCCGGCGCAGGCTGCTGCGGCTCGCTGACGCACCATATGGGTCGCGACGCGGGCGATTACGCGCGCGCCAATGTCGATGCCTGGACGCGCGAGCTCGAAGGCGCGGGGCTCGACGCCATCGTGGTCAACGCGTCGGGCTGCGGCACCACGGTCAAGGATTACGGCTTCATGCTGCGCACCGATCCGGCCTACGCCGCCAAGGCCGCCATAATTGCCGCACGCGCCAAGGACGTCAGCGAGGTCGCAGCCGTGCTGACGCTGACGCCGAATTCTGCCGCCGCCGGCCGCCGCGTCGTCTATCACTCGGCGTGCTCGCTGCAACACGGACAGCGCATTCACGCGCAGCCCAAGGCGTTGCTGGCCAAATTAGGTTTCACCGTCCTCGATCCGCCGGAAGCGCATTTGTGCTGCGGCTCGGCCGGCACCTACAACTTGATGCAGCCGTCGATCGCCGACCGTTTGCGCCAGCGCAAGGTCGCCAATCTCGAAAGCACTCATCCGGAGATCGTCGCCGCCGGTAATATCGGCTGCATCGCCCAGATCGCGTCTGGAACCGACGTGCCGGTCGTTCACACGGTCGAGTTGCTCGACTGGGCGACCGGGGGACCAAAGCCGCCGGCGATCGCCTAGCGCTTCCAGAGCCGCGGTACGACGACCGAGATCAAGAGCGCCGCGGCGCCGATCGCAACTGGCAGGACCCAGTCCGTGCGGCCGCCGGCAAGCCGGCCGCCGGCCGCCGCCAAGTCGACATAAGCGATGGTCATCGGCAGCTGGCCAAGGAACGAACCGACCGTATAAGGGCCGAGACCGATGCGCGTCAGGCCGAGCGCATAATTCGACAAGCTGTGCGGAATGACCGGGATCAGGCGGAGCGCAGTCACCGCGCGCCAGCCGCCGCTTTCGGCCTTGAGCAGCAACGGGCCGATGCGCGGCAGGGTTTCAAGATCGAGCCAACCGCTGTTGATGTAACGCGCGACCAGGAAGCCGACGACCGAGCCGAGCGTGGCGCCGAGCGCCGCCCAAAAGATTCCCCACCAGGCGCCGAACAGCAACGCCGCCGCGATCGCGAGCAAGGTGCGCGGAATGAACAGCAGGCTGGCGACCACCTGCAACGCCAGGAACACCAGCGGCGTGGCCGGATAGCCGGCGAGTTGATTGCGCAGCGCGACCGGATCGAGCGCCGCGCGCTCGTGCCACGCCGCCACCAGACCGACAGCGATCATCAGCAGCCACAGCAGACGGCCGACCATCCGGACACGTCGGAGCGGTGGCGCCGTACCCGGAAGATCGGCGCGACTCATTCTTCGGTGACTTCCGGATTGACGGCGCGTCGCTTCAGCCAAAGCACGCCGATCAGATCGACGATACCGACCCATAACCGGTCGAGCACCTTGTAATTCGAAACGCCGCCGCCGCGGGCTCTGTGGTTGACGGCAACCGACTGCACCTTGCCGCCCTGGCGCAGCGCCAGCGCGGGCAGGAAGCGATGGTTGTGATCGAAGAACGGCAGATCGAGATATAACGCGCGTGGAAACAACTTCAGGCCGCAGCCGGTGTCCGGCGTGCCATCTTCGAGCAGCCGCGCGCGGATGCGGTTGGCGAAGCGCGACGCCAGCCGCTTTGCGGCCGTGTCGCGCCGCTTTTGGCGCATGCCGGCGATCATCAGCGGCGCGATCGGCGTCGGTCGCACCAGCTCCCACAGGCGCGGAATGTCCGCCGGATCGTTCTGGCCGTCGCCGTCGAGCGTCGCGATCCACCGCGTTCGTGCCGCCTTGACGCCCGAGCGGATGGCGGCGCTCTGGCCCGAGCGTCGGGCGTGGCGCAGCACGCGTAGGCGCGTGAACTCGGCTTTGACGCTGCGCAGAATTTCAACGGTGTCGTCGGTGCTGCCGTCGTCGACCACGATCACCTCGTAGTCGAGCCGGCCTTCGAGCGCGGCGCGAATCTCCCGCACCAGCGAGCCGATATTCGCCGCCTCGTTGCGGACGGGGATGACGATCGAAAGGTCCATGGATGGTTAACCGCCGGGGGCGATGGGATGTAGCACAGGTCGCACCGGTCGGGCCACGGAAACAGGGATGTTTCAGGCGCCAGCGCCGTACCATCCCATCATGGTTGCGTCCGCAGCGCTCGAGGCCGTCGTCGCCGCCACGCGCTTTGGCTACGCGGCGCGCGGCGACGAGCTGCGCGCGATCGCGACTGATCCACGCGGCTGGGTCTCGCGCCAGATCGAACAGCCGGCCCAGCCGGCATTTCCGGCCGACTTGCCGCCGTCGCAGCGCATGGTGGCGGCTTTGCTCGAAATGCGGCGCAACAAGCAGCAGACCGATCGCAAAGCCTTCAACAATCAGGTCCGCGATGTCTACCTCGCGGAGCTCACGGCCCGCACCAACGCCGTCGTGTCGAGCCCGACGCCGGTGATCGAGCGCTTGGTGCATTTTTGGAGCAATCATTTCACCGTTTCCGGATTCCGTCCGTTCATGCGCGGCTTCGCCTTTGCCTTCGAGCGCGAAGCGATCCGGCCGCACGTCACCGGCCGGTTCGTCGACATGCTGCTGGCGGCCGAACGGCATCCGGCGATGCTGCTCTATCTCGACAATGCGCTGTCGATCGGACCCGATTCGGTCGTGGGTCAGCGTCGCGACAAGGGCATCAACGAGAATTTCGGGCGCGAGATGCTCGAGCTGCACACGCTCGGCGTCGATGGCGGCTATACCCAGGCCGATGTCATCGCGCTCGCGCGCATCCTGACCGGCTGGTCGGTCGCGCGACTCAACGATGCCGAGCCGGGCACGTTCAAGTTCTATCCGCAGATCCACGAGCCTGGTCCGAAGCAGTTGCTCGGCAAGGTCTATGCCGAGGCGGGCGAGCAGGAAGGCATCGCCGCCATCCGCGACCTGGCAAACCATCCTGCGACCGCACATCACATCGCTTTCAAGCTGGCACAGCATTTCATCGCCGACGCGCCACCACGCGCCGCGGTCGATCAGATCGCCAAGGTCTTCCGCAATACCGGCGGCAATCTCGCCGCGGTGAGCAAGGCGGTGGTCGCCTTGAAAGCGGCCTGGTCGAAGCCGTTCGGCAAGATGCGGACGCCCGGCGACATGGTGACCGCCGCCTGCCGCGCCACCAATTTCACGCCGCCCGCGCCGATGCTGGCCGGCGGCCTGCGCACCCTCAACCAGCTGCCGTTCTACGCGCCGTCGCCGGCGGGCTGGCCGGATGACGCCGCATCCTGGGTTTCGCCCGAGGCGGTGCTGCATCGCGCCGAATGGTGCGAGACCTTTGCCAATCGCGTTCCTGGCCCACCCGATCCGATCGTGCTGGCGGGCGCGATGCTCGGCGAGGCGCTGCCCGCCGATACGTTGCAGGCGATCCGACGCGCGCCGTCGCGCCGTGCCGGCGTCGCATTGCTGCTGGCGGCTCCGGAATTCCAGAGGCGATGAAATCCATGGCCTGTTGCGGCTCGTCGCGTCGTCAATTCCTCGGTCTGGTCGCCGGCGGCGCCGGCGTGTTCACGCTTGCGTCGCTGCCGGGGGCGGTCTTTGCGGCCGTGCCAGGCGATCACCGCTTCGTCGTCGTGCTGCTGCGCGGCGCGCTCGACGGCATGGCGGCGGTCGCGCCGGTCGGCGATCCGCTCTACCAGGAAAAGCGCGGCGCCATCGCGCTCAAGCCGCCCGGCGGACCCGGCGGCACCATCGCGCTCGACCGGTTCTTCGCACTCCATCCGGCGCTCGGCGCGATCGAGCCTTATTACCGAAGCGGCGAACTGCTCTTCGTCCACGCCGCCGGCAACGGCTATCACACGCGCTCGCATTTCGACGCCCAGGACCTGATGGAGACCGGCCTGACGGTCAAACAAGGGGAGGGCGACGGCTGGCTCAACCGCGCCATCGTGCTCCTGCAAGGCGGTGACAAGGCGCGGCTCGGTTTGGCCGTCGGTGGCGCCGTGCCGCTGATCCTGCGCGGCAAGGCGCAGGTGGCGAGCTGGGAGCCGCAAGGCGTCGGCGCCATCGACAACGATCTGATGGCCGCGCTCGGGCAGATCTATGCGCGTGATCCGCTATTGGGTCCGGCGCTCGCCGAAGGCATCAAGGCGCAGGCGTTCTCGAGTTCGGTGCTCGGCGACGACACCATGGCCAAAGGCGGTATGGGTTTCGGCCCGAAGGCGTTTGCCGCGTTGGCCGAAGCCGCCGGCAAGCTGATCGCTGCGCCGCGCGGTCCACGCATTGCGGGGCTCGACATGGGCGGTTGGGACACGCACGTCAATCAGGGCGCTGAAACGGGCCGCTTGGCCCAGAACATGGAAGGTTTCGCTGCCGGTCTCGATGCATTGGCCAAAGCCATGGGTCCGGCGTGGCGCGAGACGGTGGTCGTCGCGGTTACCGAATTCGGCCGCACGGTCGCGGTCAACGGCAACAACGGCACCGATCACGGCACGGCGTCGGTGCTTTTCGTGATGGGTGGCGCCGTGAAGGGCGGGCGCGTCGCCGGCGATTGGCCGGGCTTGGCGCAATTGCAGGACAATCGCGATCTGCGCATGACCACCGATGCGCGCGCGGTGATGAAAGCCATGCTGCGCGACCATTTCGGTCTCGCGCGCGGCGCGCTCGATACGAAAGTGTTTCCGGGTACCGTCGGGATCAAGCCGTTCGACGGGCTGTTGCGCGCCTGATCAGGCGTCGATCCAAGCGATCCGCAGCACGTTGGTCGCGCCCGGTGTGCCGAACGGCACGCCGGCGGTGATCACGACCCGCTCGCCTTTCTCGGCAAAGCCTTCGCCGCGCGCGGTCTGGGTCGCTTTCTGCACCATGTCGGTGAAATTACTGACGTCCGCTGTGTGGACGCAGTGCAAACCCCAGGTGAGCGCGAGCCGGCGCGCGGTCGACAGGTTCGACGTGAGTGCGACCACCGGCACGTCCGGACGCTCGCGTGCGGCGCGCAACGCGGTCGCGCCCGACGTCGTATAGGACATGATCGCGGCGGCGCCGACGGTGTGCGCCACCATGCCCGCGGCGGCGCTGATTGCGTCCGACGGCGTGTGCTCGCTGGTCGCGGCCGACGCGTGCAGCGACGGGAAATAGGCGGGATCGGCCTGCACCCGACGGATGATGCGGTCCATCATCTTGACCGCCTCGACGGGGTATTCGCCGGACGCGCTTTCCGCCGACAGCATCACCGCGTCGGCGCCTTCGTAAACCGCGGTCGCGACGTCCGAGGCTTCGGCGCGCGTCGGCACCGGAACGCGCATCATCGATTCGAGCATCTGCGTCGCGACGACGACCGGCTTGCCGGCTGCGCGACAGGCGCTGACGATCCGGCGCTGGAGCGGCGGCACGTCCTCCGGCGGCATTTCGACGCCGAGATCGCCGCGCGCCACCATCACGGCGTCGCTCAGTTCGATGATCTCGGTAAGCTTGGTGATCGCTGCCGGCTTCTCGAGCTTCACCAGCACGCCGGCGCGGTTGCCAATCAGCTTGCGCGCCTCAGCCACGTCCTCGGGCCGCTGCACGAAGGACAGCGCGATCCAATCAGCGCCCATGTCCAGCGCGAACGCCAGATCGGCGCGATCCTTGGCGGTCAGAGGCGACAGCGGCAACACCGCGTTCGGCACGTTGACGCCCTTGCGATCAGAGAGATTGCCGCCGTTGATCACGCGCGTCTGCGCAAAATCCTTGTCACACTTCTCAACCCGCAGCCGGATGTTGCCATCGTCGAGTAGCAGGTCGGTTTCGGGCGTCAGCGCCGCGAAAACCTCGGGATGCGGCAGGCTGGCGCGCTGCGCATCGCCCGGCGTCTTGTCGAGATCGAGCCGGAATGCCGTGCCATCGGCCAAACGCACACGGCCGCCCGCGAACGTGCCGACGCGCAGCTTTGGTCCTTGCAGGTCGGCCATGATGCCGATCGGCCGGCCGGTGGTTTTTTCAAGCGCGCGCACGGTATCAAGGCGCGCTTTATGATCGGCCTGTACGCCGTGGCTGAAGTTCAGCCGAAAGACGTCGACGCCGGCCTCGAACAGCGCGGCGATCTTTTCCGGCGTGGCGGTCGCGGGTCCCAGCGTGGCGACTATTTTTGTTGCGCGTCGGCGTCGCATCTTAGCTTTCCTTTAGCACCAGAATGGCGCGGAAGTCGTTGACATTCGTCTGTGTCGGTCCGGTGACAATCAGGTCACCCAGCGCGTCGAAGGCCGCCCAGGAATCATCGGTGGCCAGCAATGCTTTGAGGTCGACCCCGCGTTTGGCGGCGCGCGCCAGCGTATCGGGCGTGATGATGGCGCCGGCATTGTCCTCGGTGCCGTCGGTGCCGTCGGTATCGCAAGCCAGGCCATAGACGCCGGCGGTGCCTTCGAGCGCCAGCGCCAGCGCAAGTACGAACACGCTGTTACGGCCGCCCCGGCCGTCGTGTTTGACGGTCACCGTGGTCTCGCCACCCGATAGCAGCACCAGCGGCGGCCGCGCCGCCGTCTTGCCGGCGCGGAAATGACCCTGCGCCACGGCGCGGGCGATGCCGGCATGGACGATGGCCGCGTCGCGCGCTTCGCCTTCGAGCGCGTCGCCCAGGATGATGGGGGTGACGCCGCGCTTGCGGGCGGCATCGGCGGCCGCCTGCAATGCCGCTTGCGGCGTGGCGATCATCACGTAACGCGCGGCCGCCAAGCGTTTGTCGCCCGGCTTCGGCGTCTCGTCATGTCCGGCGGCGAGGTGGCGCGCGATCGGCGCCGGCGGCGTGATGCCGTATTTCGCCAGGATGGCGCGCGCGTCGGCAAAGGTCGACGGGTCGGCCACGGTCGGTCCGGACCCGATCACCGCCGGATCGTCGCCCGGCACGTCCGAGATCGCCAACGTGACGACTCGCGCCGGCGCTGCGGCGGCGGCCAATCGACCACCCTTGATCGCCGACAGGTGCTTGCGCACGGCGTTGAGCTCCGAAATCGTCGCGCCGCAGCGCAGCAGTTCGCGCGTCAGAGCGCGCTTGTCATCGAGCGTGATGCCGGGCACGGGCAGCGCTAAAAGCGCCGAGGCACCGCCCGAAATCAGACAGAGCACGAGATCGTCCCGCGTCAAACCCTGAACGGTCTTCAGGATGCGCCCGGCCGCCGCTTGGCCGGCGGCATCAGGCACCGGGTGGCTGGCTTCGACCACTTCGATTCGTTTGCAACGCAGGCCATAGCCGTAGCGCGTCACGACCAAGCCCGAGAGTTCGCCGCGCCAATGGTCCTCGACCGCCTTGGCCATCGCCGCGGCTGCCTTGCCGGCACCGACGACGATGGTGCGGCCCTTGGGCGGCTTCGGCAGATGCGGCGGCAGCACGCGCGCCGGGTTGGAGGCGGCGAGGGCGGCATCGAGCAGGGAACGCAGGAACTCGCGTGGCTTTCGCGGAGCGGGCAAATCTGTAACCTTTCGGGCGACAAGATAGGATGGCACGTGAGTCCGCCTCAACCCCCTGCGGGTGCGATGAAGCGCCGCTCCGGTGAAATGGTTACCACAACCCTCCTCACCGCGCAGGACCCCGATCCGGTCGAACGCCATGTCGCCGACGGCGCGCGCATCATTCTGAGCTGCGACCACGCCAGCAACCGGGTGCCGCGAAACCTGGCGCGGCTGGGTCTGGGCGACGAGGCTCTGGGGCGGCATATCGGCTGGGATATCGGCGCCGCGGCGGTGACGCGCCGTTTGGCGCCAGCGCTCGGCGCTGCGGCGGTGCTTGCCGGCTATTCGCGGTTGGTGATCGACTGCAACCGTGATCCGGACGATTCGTCGTCGATTCCCACGACCAGCGACGATATCGTCATTCCTGGCAACCGCGCGTTGAGCGCCGCCGCCCGTCAGGCGCGCCGCGCCGCCATCTTTACGCCCTACCACGCGGCGTTGACCGATTTGATCGAAACGGCGTTGGGACGCGGTGTCGTGCCTGCGCTGATTTCAATCCACAGCTTCACGCCGGCGCTTAGCGGCAAGGCGCGGCCGTGGCACGTCGGTATTCTGTGGGATGGCGATGGCCGCATCGCGTCGCCGTTGCTGCGGGCGTTGCGCGGCGAAGCGGCGTTGGTGGTGGGCGACAACGAGCCGTATTCGGCGCGGCAACCGGCCGGCTACACCATGCGTCACCACGCGCTCGAACGCGGCCTGCCGCACGTCGCGATCGAGATCCGCCAGGACGAGATCGCCGACGATGCCGGCGCGGCGACGTGGGCGGAACGCCTCGCAACGGTGCTTCGACCGATCTTGGATGACGGTGCGCTCTATCGCCTCTGGCAAAAATGACGCGGCCACCCCACTATAAGATAAATCCATGAACGGAGAGAGGCATGGACGACAAGACCCGCACCGAACTCGAGGCCGCCACTTTCCGACGGCTGATCGCGCACCTACGCGAACGCACCGACGTCCAGAACATCGACCTGATGAACCTGGCCGGCTTCTGCCGCAACTGCCTGTCGCGCTGGTATCGCGAGGCCGCGGCGGACAAAGGCATGACGATTCCCGATCCCGACGCGCGTCAGATCGTCTACGGCATGCCGTACGACGAATGGAAGGCGAAGTATCAGAAGGAAGCGTCGCTAGACCAAAAGGCCAAGATGGCCGCCACACATAAGCACTGATATTTCGGCGCTGGGGGATTTTTCATGGCAAATGTCGGCGGCATCGCGGGCGATCGGCTGCGTTCCTTCATCGAGCGGATCGAACGGCTCGAAGACGAGCGTCGCGCGCTCGGCGAGGACATCCGCGAAGTCTATTCCGAGGCCAAGGGCGCCGGTTTCGACGTCAAGGTCATGCGCCAGATCGTGCGCATCCGGAAACTCGACCAGAACGAACGCGACGAGCAGGAAGCGCTGCTCGAAACGTACCTGGCTGCGCTCGGCATGACGAACGACGGCGACAAGAAGCGCGCGGCGGGCTAGCCGCCAAGGCTCAAAGTTTCGCCTTGATGCGTTCGGCGACGGCGGCGACCGTCGCGTGGTCGCCGGGTTTCAGTTCCCAGTTGAGCGGCAACTTGTCGCCCAGACGCCGCGGCAGCACGTGGACATGGAAATGCGGCACCGATTGCGCCGCGCCCGGACCGTTCGACTGCACCAGATTGAGTCCGTCGGGTTTGAGCGCCGCGTTCACCGCCTTCGCCACTTTCCATGCCGTCGCCGACACCGCAGCCAGTAGCTCCGGCGGCATGTCGTAAAGCGTCGGGTGGTGCGGCTTGGCGATCACCAGGCAATGGCCTTCGTTTGCCGGGTTGATGTCCATGAAGGCGAGCGTCGCGGCATCTTCGAGCAGTTTGAAGCTCGGAATCTGCCCGGCCACGATCTTGCAAAAGACGCAGTTCGGATCGATGCTCATGCGCAGAGCCTAGCCGATGCCGAAGGCGGCGGGTAGCATCGGCCCATGCCGACGGTCATCGAAGCCACCCAGGGCGACATCACCGCACTGGCGCTCGACGCCATCGTCAATGCCGCGAACGAGAGCCTGCTCGGTGGTGGCGGCGTCGACGGCGCCATTCACCGCGCGGCCGGGTCTGGGCTGCTTGAGGAATGCCGAAAGCTCGGCGGTTGCCCCACCGGCGAAGCGCGCATCACCGGCGGCCATCGGTTGAAAGCACGCCATGTCATTCATGCGGTGGGCCCGGTGTGGCGCGGCGGCGCGCACGGCGAGGATGTGCTGTTGGCCGGATGCTATCGCGCCGCTTTCGCGCTCGCGGCGCAACACGGCATCCGCTCGATCGCGTTTCCGGCGATTTCGACCGGCGTCTATCGCTTTCCGCGCGATCGTGCCTGCCGTATCGCCGTGACCGAAACGCGCGCCCTCACCGCCCGTTCGGCCGCCGTCGAGCGCGTGGTGTTCTGCTGCTTCGACGCCGAGACGCTGGCGCTTTATCGCCAGGAGCTCGGACTCTAGTCGAGTTTCTTGCTCGCCAGATCGCGCGCGGCTTTTTCCGCCTTCAGCCGTTCGGCTTCGCGTTCGGCCTTGGTGCGGCCGAAAGCGACGCGGTTTTCCACGGCCTGTTTCTGCGCGTCGGCGCGCCGCTTCGCCTTGCGGAAGCGATTGAGGTTGACCGGCTCAGCCACGGCCCAGCTCGCCGCTGCGGTAGCTTTCGAGCACCAAAAGCCGCAGCGCGCTCGAAAGATTGCCGTCGCGCGTGGCGTCGACCTCGGCGACCAGCGCGTTGATCGATTGGCCGCGCTTCGCCGCAAGCGCGCGCAGCTCGCGCCAGAACGGCTCCTCGAGCGTCAAGCTGGTCGAATGCCCGGCGATGGTCACCGAGCGTTTGCGCACCGGCCCGGCCATCAGCGCGGTCCGGCCATCGCTTTGGCGTCGATCCAGCGGTCGAAGTCACGGCCGCTGACATAACCCAAGGCGATCGCCGCCTCGCGCAGCGTCGTGCCGTCCTTGAGCGCTTTCTTCGCTACCTCGGCCGCCTTGTCGTAGCCGATATGCGGGCTCAAGGCGGTGACCAGCATGAGCGAGCGGCTGAGCAGTTCGTCGATGCGCGCGACGTCGGCCTCGATGCCGTCGACGCAGTTCGCCGCGAAGCTGGCCGTGGCGTCGCCGATCAAGCGGATCGATTGCAGCAGGTTGTAGATGATCACCGGCTTGAAGACGTTGAGCTCGAAATTTCCCTGGCTGCCGGCGACCGAGATGGCGACATGGTTGCCCATCACCTGGGCGGCGACCATGGTCACCGCCTCGCATTGGGTCGGATTGACCTTGCCTGGCATGATCGACGAACCGGGCTCGTTCTCCGGCAGATGCAGCTCGCCCAGGCCGCAACGCGGCCCGGAGCCCATCAGCCGGATGTCGTTGGCGATCTTCATCAGCGATACGGCGATGACGTTGAGCGCGCCCGACAGTTCGACCAGCGTATCGTGCGCCGCCAGCGCCTCGAACTTGTCCGCAGCCGAGACGAAGGGCAGGCGGGTCGTTGTCTTGAGCCGCTTGATGAAGGCGCCGGCGAACGGCTTGGGCGCGTTGAGGCCGGTGCCGACCGCGGTGCCGCCCTGCGCCACGGCATAAAGCCGCGGCAGGCAGGCGTTGACGCGCGCCAGGCCGGTCGTCACTTGATGCGCATAAGCGCCGAATTCGGCGCCCAATGTCAGCGGCGTCGCATCCTGGAGATGGGTGCGGCCGATCTTGACGACGCGCGCAAAGGCCCGCGCCTTGGCGGCCAGGGCGCGTTCGAGCCGCTTGAGGCCGGGCATCAGCCGGTCGCGGATTTCGAGCGCGGCCGCGATGTGCATCGCCGTCGGAAAGCTGTCGTTCGACGACTGACTCATATTGACGTGGTCGTTGGGATGGATCGGCGCCTTGGCGCCGCGCTTGCGGCCAAGCGCTTCGTTGGCGAGCGCGGCGATCACCTCGTTGGCGTTCATGTTGGTCTGGGTGCCGGAGCCGGTCTGCCAGACCACGAGCGGAAATTCGTCGTCGTACTTTCCGCGCGCGACCGCCGCCGCCGCCGCCGCGATGGCGTGTCCGCGCTTCTTGTCGAGCGCGCCGATGTCGACGTTGGCTTCGGCCGCGGCCTGTTTCTGGATGCCGAACGCGCGGATCAGCGCCAGCGGCATGCGCTCGCCGCCGATGCGGAAATTCTCGAGCGAGCGTTGCGTCTGGGCGCCCCAAAGCCGCGCCGCTGGCACCGCGACCGGGCCCATGCTGTCGCGCTCGGTGCGGGTCGCGCCTTTCGCCATGGCCTGCCTCCTCGCCTGACTCTAGGGGATAGTCAGGCGGGCAGGAGCGGTCAAGCCGCGCCCGTCGGCATCAGGGATGCGGCGGAACCGGTTGCGGCCACTTGGCGAGGTCGGCAAACTGCGCGCGCTGTTGCGGCGTCAGGGTCGCCAGGAAGGATTCCATCGCCGCAGTCGCGTCTTTTTGGAATGCGACGTGGTTGGCGTCGGCCTGTGCGATCAGATCGGCGATCACCTTCTCGTCCGGCTGCGGCTTGGCGAGTTGATCCCAGATCTTGTCGAACAGCGGCCGGTTTTTCTGGAACGTTTCCCGGCGATGCTGATGCAGGGTGGCGATCATGCCGTTGAAGGCGGCGAGTTGCGCGCCGCCCAGGTTCATTTCGTGGCTGGCGCGCTCGAAGCGCTGGATCGGACCCATCGGCGGGTGTCCGAATTGGACATGGAAAACGAGATGCCCGATCAGGCCGCCGACGAAGAACACGTTGAACACGAGCGACACGACGAGCGCGATAACGACGCCACGCCGCCGTTTCGGGGCGCGGTCAACGACCTCGGTGGTGCTCATATCGCCGCGTCCTCGGTCGAGAAGAAGCTCGTCGGTTGATTGACCGTATCGCTGCTCGCCGAAGACGACGAGAACAGATTGTCGTAGGCGCCGGAGCCCAACGTGAATCCGGCAACACCCGTCAACACCAGGCACGCCGCCACCGCGACCCGCGCCATTTGCATGCGCCAGGTACGCAACGTCGGCGACGGGCGGAAGGGCACGACGCGCCCGTCGGATGAATCGCCGGCCACCAATGAAGCGGCGCGATCGACGATGCGGTGCGGTGCGGTCGCGTCGCCGGCGGTGCGTACGGCGATGAGATCGTCGAGCGCCTCGGGATGTACCGCCAGCCATGTCTCGACCGCTTCGGCCGTGGCTTCGCTCAGCCGGCCATCGGCATAAGCCGCGAGGTCGAGCGCGATGTCCGCGTCGTCCACGGCCTGGTCCCGCTCGGTGCGGTCAAGCGCGTGGAAACGGCGCCAGAGGGCGGCCAAATCGGCCGATTCCATACCCCTCGGTTCGCTCATGGTTATCTCCTGCTCAATTTAGGCATGATTGCACCCATTCATCCCCGTCCGGCGCCCGATTTTGCCGGGTTTTCGGGGGCAAAATGCTCCCGCAGCTTCAGCATCGCCTTGTGGTGGGTACTGCGAATCGTTTGCGGGTCGACCTTGAGCACAGTGGCGATTTCGGCCACCTCCATGTCCCGGTCGTACAGCATGGTCAGGATCAGCTTCTGCCGCGGCGACAACAGCCCGTCTGGCAGCTTGATCCGCTCGGTCGGCTCGGCGGTCACCGCCAGCGCCGATTCCGGCACCGCTTCATAGGGCGTAGTCAGCGGCTGGCGGCGACGCAGGATGTCGCGCGCGGTCGAACGCGCCACGATGGTCAGCCAGGTCGACAGACCCGCGCGCGACGGATCGTAGGTCTTGAGCAGCCTGTAGCCGTCCTTGCACAGCCGGACGAAGACCTCCTGCACCAGATCCTCGACTTCGCCGGCGTCGCGCGCCTGGCTGCGCACCGCCGACACGATCAGTCCGGCGTAACGCCGGACGAAGACGTCCCATTGCGCCTTGCTGCCGCGCACCAGTGCGGCGAGATCGATCGTTTCAGCCACGCGTCGGTCCTAAATCCGCATCCGGCTTACGCCAGCTTGGCGAAGAAGTCGTTGCCCTTGTCGTCGATGACGATGAACGCCGGAAAATCCTCGACCTCGATGCGCCACACCGCTTCCATGCCGAGCTCGGGATATTCCACTGCCTCGACCTTCTTGATGCAGTCTTGCGCCAACCGTGCCGCCGGTCCGCCGATCGATCCGAGGTAAAAGCCGCCGTGCTTCTTGCACGCGTCGCGCACCTCGGCGCCGCGATTGCCTTTGGCCAGAGTCACGAAGCTGCCGCCCGCCGCCATGAAGGCATCGACGTAGGAGTCCATGCGTCCGGCGGTCGTCGGGCCGAACGAACCCGACGCATAGCCCTGCGGCGTCTTGGCCGGTCCGGCGTAGTAGATCGGATGGTCCTTGGCGTATTGCGGCAGGCCTTCGCCATGGTCGAGCCGCTCCTGCAGCTTGGCGTGCGCGATGTCGCGGGCGACGATCAGCGGTCCCGACAGCGACAGCCGCGTCTTGATCGGATACTGCGACAGTGTCTGGCGGATTTGCGCCATCGGTTGCTTGAGGTCGACGCGCACCACGGCGCCGCCGAGCTTTGTCTCGTCGATCTCGGGCAGATATTGCGCTGGATTGGTCTCGAGCTGCTCGAGAAAGACGCCGTCGGCCGTGATCTTGCCGAGGATCTGACGATCGGCGGCGCACGATACGCCGATTCCGATTGGCAGGCTGGCCCCGTGCCGCGGCAGACGGATGACGCGAACGTCGTGGCAGAAATATTTGCCGCCGAACTGCGCGCCGATTCCCATGGCGCGCGTCAGGCCCAGCACCTCTTGCTCGAATCCGGTGTCGCGGAAAGCCTGGCCGAATTTGTTACCTTGCGTCGGCAGGGTGTCGAGATAGCGGCAGCTCGCCAGCTTGACGGTCTTCAGGTTGAGCTCGGCCGACGTTCCGCCGATGACGATCGCCAGGTGATAAGGCGGGCAGGCGGCGGTGCCGAGGGTACGGATTTTCTCATCGAGGAACTTGAGCAACGCCTTCGGATTGAGCGTTGCCTTGGTCTGTTGATAGAGGAACGACTTGTTGGCCGAGCCGCCGCCCTTGGCGATGAACAGGAATTTATAGGCGTCGCCGTCGGCGGCGTAGATCTCGATCTGTGCCGGCAGATTGTCGCCGGTGTTGACCTCATCGTACATGCCGAGCGGCGCCACTTGGCTGTAGCGCAGGTTGGTTTCGGTGAAGGTGCGCCGCACGCCGGCCGAGATCGCCGCTTCGTCGCCGCCACCGGTCCACACCCGCTGGCCTTTCTTGCCCATGACGATCGCTGTGCCGGTGTCCTGGCACATCGGCAGCACCTTGCCGGCGGCTATGTTGGCGTTCTTCAACAGATCGAAGGCGACGAACTTGTCGTTCGCCGATGCATCCGGATCGTCGAGGATGGTGCGGAGCTGTTTCAGATGACTGGGGCGCAGCAGATGCTGGCAATCGACGAACGCCTGCCGCGCCAGCTCGGTCAGCGCCGGCAGTCCCACGGTGACGACGCGCTCCCCGCCGAAGGCGGCGGTGTCGACGTGCTCGGACGAAAGCTTGCGATAGGGCGCGTCGTCTTCGCCCAGCGGGAACATCTCGTGGAAGGCGGCAACCATGCTGCGCTCGCAATCCGGGAAAACGGCCGAGAAAGAGCGTATTACGCCGGCCTGGTCAAGCGCAGCCCCTGGGCCGCAAGACCCCGGAAAAGCTGCGGTTTTTCCCGCCTTCGGGCGGGCGCTAGATAGCCGGCGGGAACCTTTTTCGTCGCCGGCCATCTATGGGATCGTGATGAGGAGACAGGCTGTGGCGCAGACCGCGGGGAAGCTTGGCGCGGATGCCGAATTGCTGGCGCTGATGCGGCGCGGCGAGCCGGCGGCGTTCGCCGCGTTGATGCGCCAGAACAATCGCCGGCTCTATCGTTTGGCACGCAGCATCGTGCGCGACGAAAGCGAGGCCGAGGACGTGGTGCAGGAAACCTACGTCCGCGCGCTCGCCCATCTCGACGAATTCCGCGGCGAGGCGAGCCTGACGACCTGGCTCGCGCGCATCGCCGCCAACGAGGCGCTCGGCCGGCTGCGCCGCCGCCGCCCGACCGTCGATCTCACCCAGGCCGAGAACGTCGTCGCGCTGCCCGGCGTCGGCGCCACGACCAACCCGGAGAATGTCGCGGCACGGCGCGAAATCCGCCGCGTCATCGAGCGCGCGGTCGACGCGCTGCCGGCGAATTTCCGCACTGTCTTCATGCTGCGCGCGGTCGAGCAGATGAGCATCGACGAAACCGCTTCGCTCCTCGGCATTCCGGCTGAGACCGTGAAGACCCGCTTCCATCGCGCCAACCGCCAGCTGCGCCAGGCGCTGAGCGACGAGTTCGCCTCGATTCTCGATGACACGTTTCCGTTCGCCGGCGCGCGCTGCGACGCACTGTTGGGTCGCGTGCTCGCCCGGCTCGGTGTCGTGACCGCCGTTTCCGATCCGTCCGTTGCAAGCCTAAAACAAAAGGAGTGAACCATGCGTCGACTGCTCGTTGCTCTCGCCCTCTTGGCCTTCGTGGCCACGCCGGCTTTCGCCCAGAACGTTTCCAAGGAGCCGCCGGGCGGCACCTATAAGAAAGTCAGCACGCTCGTGAAGCTGCCGGACTTCCTGCCCGGCATCGGCGTGCTCTATGTCGATCCGAAGACGCTGCCCGCCGGACCGTTCCTCGCCTACGACCACAAGGGCCGGCTGGTGAGCACGATCTACATGATCCCGATCAAGGACTTCGAAGCGCAGAAGGCGTTCTCGCTGGCGGCGCCGGGCGGCCGCGTCGATCACGTATCGCTCTACTTCAATGCCGGCCATCCCGGCGTCGAAGAGCCGCATTACCACATCGTGCGGTGGCACGTGACCAAGGCCGAGGAATCCCTGGTCGCGAAGTGAACGGCACGGGCGCGATGAAACGTCAGAACGCGTTTTCGCGCCGGACTCTGCTTGCTGGCACGGCGATCACCGTCGCCGTGTCGGCAACGCAGGGCCTGACGCGTTCGGCACACGCCGATGACAAGGCGACGAAGGAACAGGCCAAGTACCAGGATCACCCCAATGGCCAACAGCGCTGCGAGATCTGCGTCAACTTCCAGTCGCCGAACCGCTGTGCGTTCGTGCAAGGCGACATCAGCCCGAAAGGCTGGTGCCAGTTCTTCGCCGCGCGCGACAACGCGCACTGAGCGCGAAGGCTATTTCTTGCGGAACTGATCGAGGGTGACGACTTCGGCGCTTTTTTCCGGCGACTTGTCGTCGGCCTTGTCGTTGGATTTGGCGCGCCTGTCGGTCTTGGCGGCGCGCGGTTTTTCGAGCCGCGTCGGCGCTTCGGCTGCGGGCGGCTGATCCTCCGGCTGCTCGTTGGCCGCCGTCACCTGCTGGAACTGAAGGCCGAACTTTACCGCTGGATCGGCGAACGACAGGATCGCCTCGAACGGAATCACCAGCCGTTCCGGCTTTCCTGCGAAGCTCAAGGTCACGCCGAAGCGATCCTCCTCGACGTTGAGGTCCCAGAACTGATGCTCCAGCACGACGGTCATATCGTCGGGATGCTGCGCGCGCAGGCTCGCCGGTATCTCGACGCCGTCGAAGCCGGTCTTGAAGGTGATGTAGAAGTGATGCGCGCCCGGCAGGCCGTTGGCGACGGTGCGGGCCAGCGCCTCGCGCACCACGCCGCGGAGCGCGGCTTCGACCATCTTGTCGTAACGCAGAAGGTCCTTCACGCGCGCACTCCCGCAGAAATCAGTGGGGGGCTTCTGTTGCCCGGTGCCCCCCGGACCGCGCTTACTTAGAGACTAAGCAGCGAGTGCGACAGTGTTATCGTTCGCACTTAGGTTTTGGCCCGATAACGGCGGTACCATGCCGGGCGAAAGTTGCATCTTTACTACGCGCGTCGATCCTAGTTCGCCCCCATGACGGTGCGGAGCGATCGGCTCCGCGAAACTGGTGGAGGCGCCGGGTACTGCCCCCGGGTCCGCAACGCATATTCCATGCGCCGTTTATCGCCATAGCTGGTTGCCCAGCACCTTCAATATAGGCGCTTTCGCACCCCCTCAAAAGGGGCGACGAGTCGGCCTTTGCGGGCCGGAACTGCGCGGTTAGAGTCGCCGCCCATGCCGCTCACGCCCGAACAACAGGCCGAAATCGACCGCCAGCGCGCCGAGACGCAGCCGACGCGTCGCGCCGTCTCGCAGGGTCTCGAATCGATTCTTTACCAGGCGATTCCGGTGCTCGATCACGGCTTCGTCCGGGTCATCGACTACATGGGTGACGACGCCGCGGTAGTCCAGGCGGCACGCGTCTCCTACGGCAAGGGGACGAAGAAGGTGACCGAGGATCGCGGCCTCATCCACTACCTGTTGCGCCACCGGCACACGACGCCGTTCGAGATGTGTGAGATCAAATACCACGTCAAGCTGCCGATCTTCGTCGCGCGGCAGTGGATCCGCCATCGCACCGCCAACGTGAACGAATATTCGGCGCGCTATTCGATCCTCGACAACGAATTCTACATGCCGGCGCCGGAACAACTCGCGGCACAATCCTCGACCAATCGGCAGGGCAGGGGCGACGTGCTGCCGCCGGATCAGGCAGCGCGCGTGCTCGATCTTTTGCGCCGCGACGCCGCCGAGGCCTATCGCGGCTATGTCGAGATGCTGAACGAGGATGATGCCGGCAAGCCCATCGACGAGAAACGCACCGGCCTCGCGCGCGAGCTCGCGCGCATGAATCTATCGCTGAATTTCTATACGCAGTGGTATTGGAAGACCGACCTGCACAATTTGCTCAATTTCCTGAGTCTGCGCGCCGACGCGCACGCGCAATATGAAATCCGCGTCTATGCCGAAGCGATGATCGAAACGCTCGAAAAATGGGTGCCGATCACCGCCGAGGCCTTCCGGCAATACCGGCTCGGCGGTGCGCATCTCTCGGCCAACGGACTCGCTGTGGTGAAGAAGCTACTCGCCGGTGAGAAAGTGACTCAGGAATCGAGCGGCCTGTCGAAGCGTGAGTGGACCGAGCTGATGGAAGCGTTGGGCCGCGCGTAGATCGGTTTATTGCACCACGATCCGCGGCGCCTTGCGTTCCGTCGCGCCGCTGAGCTTCTCCCAAATCCGCGTCGCGATCTGCTTGTAGACCTGGGCGTGCGGGCTGTCGGGTTCGCTCACGACGATGGGCTTGCCGCCGTCCGATGTCTCGCGGATCGCTACGTCCAGTGGTAGCTCATCGAGAAACTCGGTGCCGAGCTTCTTCGCCTCGGTGGGGGCGCCGTCGCTGATTTTGCTTGACTTTTTGTTCATGTTATGTTCTCTTTTTCCATGCAGCGGGAAGTCAGCAGGCAACAAGAGGCATGGAAAATACGGGGGCCGAGGTTTGGTACCGACTTTCGCCGATCGGCGACCCACTTGGGCTCTCGTGTGATGAGCGTGGCGTTTTTCTCGGTGGCATCCCGCTCTTGGAACGCGTGCCCGATCATGCGGGCAGGGAACATCTGGCGCCGCGTTCGAGCGACGACCTTAGCCGCGAGTTGGGAATTCTCTACGACGCCCCCATCGACATGGCCAGGAAACTGGGCGGCCTATCGACGATCGCCGACGGATTGAATCGCGGCAACCTCGCGCTGGCAAAGATCGCCAGCGTGCAAATGCGGCTTCCGGATTTGCCGCGTTTTTCCGCCATGAACGAGAACGCTGCGAAATTGGTATCTCTTCTGCGCCGTGGCGGCTTACTGAAAGAGGCATGGGACCCGGCCAAGCACCCGCGTTGGCCAGCGGGCTCGCCGGATGGTCAAGGCGGTGAGTTCGCGTCAGTCGGCGGCGACAGTCCCGAAACTTCGCTAGGCGATGGCACCCGATCGACTTCACAAATTGTGTCAGACCGCTGTGCGGAAGAGTGGGCAAGCGCACACAAATTTTGTGAAGACTTGAAAACGCGCAACCTGCTGGGAACGTTTGGTCATCTCGGTTTTGGGCGTACCTACGAGCAATGCGTTCGTGGCATGGTTTCCGCCGCATGCGGCGGCAACCCCGTTAGTTGATAGGGCTGCGATCATGCGTGAAATGACACCGGCAAAGTTGCTCGCGGAGCACAAGATTCTTCGGGAAGATCCGGAACGGTACATCGAAATGATAAGCGAGTTCATTCGGTTAGATCCGAGTGATTCGATGGAATATTTCAGCCGACATCACGGTTGGGAGCAACTCGGTCGACTTGACCTGGCGCTTAAGGACCTCGACCAATCGATCGAGTTGAGAGACGCCGCAATGTCTCGTTTGTCACGCGGTTCGATCCTAGTTCGTATGGGTCGCAATCAGGAGGCACTTGAAGATTTCAATCGCGCCGAATCCCTAGAACCTGAAAAGTGGGTCGACTGCTGGGGTCCGTTCCGTCGCGCAGATTGTCATGCAAGGCTCGGTAACGAAGCGGCTGCGTTAGCGGACTGTGAGCGGCTGCCGGAGGGGTTCTGGTCGCCCGGCATTCACGGCGAGCCCGGCGGCAACAAGGCGGAGATCACCGCGGAGGTCCGCCGACGGGCGCACGCCGCGAAGAGCGCTCGATAACACCTATTGCACCACGATCCGCGGCGCTTTGCGCTCTGTCGCGCCGCTGAGCTTCTCCCAAATCCGCGTCGCGATCTGTTTGTAAACCTTGGCGTGCGGGCTGTCGGGCTGGCTGACCACGATCGGCTGGCCGCCGTCCGAGGTCTCGCGGATCGCCACGTCCAAGGGCAGCTCGCCCAGGAATTCGGTGCCGAGTTTCTCGGCCTCCTTGCGCGCGCCGCCGTGGCTGAAAATCTCAGTGCGCTCGCCGCAATGCGGACAGAGGAAGTAGCTCATGTTCTCGATGAAGCCGAGGACCGGCACGTTCACCTTGCGGAACATGTTGAGGCCCTTGCGCGCATCCATCAGCGCAATGTCCTGCGGTGTCGAGACGATCACCGCGCCGGCCAGCGGAACCTGCTGCGCCATGGTGAGCTGCGCGTCGCCGGTGCCGGGCGGCATGTCCACCACCATCACGTCGAGCTCGCCCCAATTGACGTCGCGCAGCATCTGACTGAGCGCGCTCTGCACCATGGGCCCACGCCAGATCATCGGTGTGTCTTCGGCGACGAGGAAGCCCATCGACATGCACGTGACGCCATGATTGTGCATCGGCTCGAGACGTTTCCCGTCGCGCGAGCTCGGTTTGCCGGATATGCCGAGCATGCGCGGCATCGACGGGCCGTAGATATCGGCGTCGAGTACGCCGACCTTGCGGCCGATCGCGGCCAGCGCCAGCGCCAGGTTCACCGCGGTGGTCGATTTGCCGACGCCGCCTTTGCCCGAGGCGACGGCGATGATGAATTTGACGCCCGGCACCGCCGGCTTCTCGGCTTGCGGTGTGCCGTGCGCATGACCGTGGCCGCGCGCCGGCTGCGGCGTGCCGTGCAATGCTTCGGCGGTCAGCACCGCGCTCACCGACAGCACGCCGGGTAGCGCTTCGACGGCTTTCTCGGCGGCGCGGCGCAGCGGCTCGAGCTTCGGTCCGCGCGCGCGGTCGACTTCGATGGCGAAGCCGATATGACCCTCACGGATCGACAGGCCGGTGATCATGCCGAGAGTCACGATGTCCTGGCCGCGGTCCGGATCGTTGACGCCCTTCAGCGCCGCGAGCACGTCCTTTTCTAAAACGTCTGTCACAATCGTCGCCCTCAATTTCTTGACAACACCGGCCGTTCGGCCCGCTTATACCGATACAGCGGGGATATGGACAGCGCACGATGAGTTGGCAACCTCCGGGTGGTGGCGGCGGCGGCCCGTGGGGCGGCGGCGGTTCGCCATGGGGACGCGGCGGTGGCATGCGGCCGCCCGACTTCGAGGCTTTTCTGCGCCGCTTGCACGAGCGCATCCACAACCTGCTGCCGGGCAAAACCGGTCGCGGCAAAGGCGTCTTCGTTGTTATCGCGGCGGTGATCGTACTCTGGCTCGCCAGCGGCATTTACGTCGTCGATCCCGACGAGCTTGGCGTGGTGTTGCGCTTCGGCGCCTATAACCGGCGCGCCGCGCCCGGCCTCAACTATCACCTGCCGTCGCCGTTCGAGAACGTGCTGATCCCCAAGGTCACGCGCGTCAACCGCATCGAGATCGGCTATCGCAGCGACGTGGCACGGCAGCAGGTGCCCGAGGAATCGCTGATGCTGACCGGCGACGAAAACATCGTCGACATCAACTTCACGGTCTTCTGGCTGATCAAGAACGCCCAGGATTACTTGTTCAACATCCGCGATCCCGACGGCACGGTGAAGGTCGCGGCCGAAAGCGCGATGCGCGAGGTCATCGGTCATACGCTGATCGCCAGCGCGTTCGCCGAGGGCCGCGGCAAGATCGAGACGGATACGAAAACGCTCCTGCAGCAGATCCTCGACAGCTATCACAGCGGCATCGAGATCACCCAGGTGCAGCTCCAGAAGGTCGACCCGCCGGCGCCAGTGATCGACGCCTTCCGCGACGTGCAAAGCGCCAAGATCGACCAGCAGCGCTACATCAACGAGGCGCAGACCTACGCCAACAATCTCGTGCCGGTGGCGCAAGGCGACGCTTCGCGCCTTGTCCAGGAGGGGCAGGCCTACAAGGCGCAGGTTGTGCTTCAGGCGCAAGGCGACGCGGCACGCTTCCTTTCGGTCTACAACGCCTACAAGGCGGCACCGGACGTCACCGCGCGGCGGCTCTACATCGAGACGCTCGAAGGCATCCTCAAGGACACAAACAAGGTGATGGTCGACAAGTCGGCGAGCGGTACCGGCGTCGTGCCCTATCTGCCGTTGCCGAACTTCGCCGCGCCGGCCAAGCCGGCGGGGAGCCAGCCATGAGCACCCGGCTGACCGCCATTGTCGCCGCGCTCGTCGTCATTGCGCTGGTTCTGGTCTACACCACGTTCTTTACCGTCAACCAGATCGAGCAGGGGCTGGTGCTGCAATTCGGCAACCCGATCCGCGTGATCGAGACGCCGGGCCTGCACGTCAAGATACCGCTGGTGCAGGACGTCGTGCTCTACGACCGCCGCATCCTCGATTTCGAGCCGCCGCAGGAAGAGGTGATCGCCGCCGACCAGAAGCGTCTGGTGGTCGATGCCTATGCC
>DASYYB010000021.1:0-40157 GCA_035934235.1 Allostellaceae bacterium
GAAACGGATCAATGTTTCGCTCGATACGCTCGACCCGGCCAAGTTCACCGACATCACGCGCTGGGGTAAATTGGACCAGGTCCTGGATGGGCTTCGCGCCGCCAAGGATGCGGGCCTGGCGATCAAGATCAACACCGTGGCGCTCAAAGGCGTCAACGAGGACGAGCTCGATCGTCTCGTCGCCTGGTGCGGCGAACAGGGATTCGACCAGACGCTGATCGAGGTCATGCCGATGGGCGAGATCGGCGCCGGCGCCAGACTTGATCAATATCTTCCCCGCTCGGTCGTGCGCGCGAAGCTGCGGACCAAATGGACGCTCGACGAAACCGATTACCGCACCGGCGGACCGGCGCGGTACACCGTCGTGCGCGAGACCGGCCGGCGCCTCGGCTTCATCACGCCGCTAACGCATAATTTCTGCGAAAGCTGCAATCGCGTGCGGCTGACCTGCACCGGCACGCTTTATATGTGCCTCGGCCAGGAGGACGCCGCCGATCTGCGTGCGCCGCTGCGCGCGTCGGAAAGCGACGCGCCGTTGGAAGACGCGATCCGCGAAGCGATCGCGCGCAAACCCAAAGGCCATGACTTCGTCATGGATCGCCGTCATCCGGCGCCCGCGGTGCCGCGCCATATGAGCGTCACCGGCGGCTGATCCGACGACCGTGACCGCCGACCGCTCCATAGGCTTCGCCGCCAGCGAGGCGCCCGAAGCGCAAAAGGCGCTGACCGAGCTCAAGCGCCGCTATGGCGGCGTTACGCTCGAAAAGGCCGACATCATCGTCGCACTCGGCGGCGACGGCTTCATGCTCGAGACGTTGCACCGCTACCTCGACCGCAAGGTGCCGTTCTACGGCATGCATCGCGGCAGCGTCGGCTTCCTGATGAACAATTACGATCCCGACGGCCTCAAGGAACGCATCGCGCGCGCCGAGCCGATCGCAATCAATCCGCTCGAGATGACGGCGCACGACGCGCGCGGCCAGACGCACAGCGCGCTGGCCATCAACGAGGTCTCGCTGACGCGCCAGGGGCGCCAGGTCGCCAAGATCAAGATCAGCGTCGATGATCAGGTGCGGCTGCCCGAGCTCATGGCCGATGGGGTATTGGTCGCGACGCCGATCGGCAGCACCGCCTACAATCTGTCGGCGCACGGACCCATTGTGCCGCTCGGCTCCAATCTGGTGGCGCTGACGCCGGTCAGCACCTTCCGGCCGCGGCGCTGGCGCGGCGCATTGCTGCCGCAGAGTTCGCTCTTCCATTTCGAAACGCTCGAGGCCGAGCGCCGGCCGGTGACGGTCGCCGCCGACTATACCGAGGTGCGCGACGTGCTGTCGGTCGACGTGCGCCAGACCCTCGACGTCTCGTTCACCCTGCTGTTCGACCCCGAGCACAATTTCGCCGAACGGGTGATGAAGGAGCAGTTCACGGCCTGACGGTGAGCTTGACCGTTGAACGAAATCGCAGTCCCCTAGGCATCGGTTGCAATCCGTCAACGCAAAGGGGGCTACGATGACACAGCGTCAACGTCGAACCGTGGTTTCGTGGATGGCTGGATTGATCTTGCTCGCCGCGGGCGCCGCGGCGCATGCGCAGAACTCGGGGCCGGCGCCGGCCTCGTCGGCGGCGGGCCAGCTCGGCAACGCGACCAGCGGCACGCAATCGACCGGCCAGACTTTCGACGGCGGCAACACGCCGACCGACGCCTACCCAAGCCACTGATTTCGGACGCAGCGCGGTTCGCCGGCGAAGAGCGCACGCGCGATTTTCGCCGGCGGCCGCCTCGCGTCCTTCCTCAATCACGCGGTAAAGATAACCAACGCGGCCTAGCGCGGCCGGTCGGCGCTGGGGCATAGTGACATTATGAAGACGCTGTCGCCGGTCGCGATGATCCGCAAACTCGTCGGCTTCGACACCACCAGCCGCGAAAGCAATCTGGCGCTGATCGAGTTCGCGCGCGATTGGCTCGACGGCTTCGGCATCAAATCCGAGCTGGTGCTCGACGCCTCGAAACGCAAGGCCAATCTGTTCGCCACCATCGGCCCGGAGGACAAGCCCGGCATTTTGCTGTCCGGCCACAGCGACGTCGTGCCCGTCGATGGACAGGATTGGCACAGCGAGCCGTTCACCGCGACCGAGAAGGACGACCGGCTCTATGCCCGCGGCAGCTCGGACATGAAAAGCTTCATCGCCGTCGCGCTGGCGCTGGTGCCGGAGTTCATCGCCGCCAAGCTGAAGACGCCGATCCATCTCGGCATCACCTATGACGAAGAGGTCGGCTGCCTCGGCGTGCGGCCGCTGATCGCCGCGCTGGCCAAACGCCAGGTGAAGCCGCGGCTGTGCATCATCGGCGAGCCGACGCTGATGCAGCCGGTGATCGCGAACAAGGGCAAGCATAGCTATGCCTGCCGCGTGCGCGGTCACGAAAGTCATTCGGCCCTTGCCCATGTCGGCGTCAATGCCGTCGAGACCGCGGCCGAGATCGTCGCGCACCTCAAGGCGATGGCGCGCCGACGGCGCAAGGACGGCCCCTTCGACGACGGCTTCATGCCGCCCTATAGCACGATCCACGTCGGCACCATCCATGGCGGCACCGCGCTCAACATCGTGCCGCGCGACTGCCGTTTCGAATTCGAGATCCGCGATCTGCCGGGCGACGACGCCGGCGCCGTGCGCGTCGAGATCGAACGCTTCGCCCAGGGCCTGCTGCCCGAGATGCGCGCGGTGAGCGGCGACACCGCCATCGAATTCGACGAACTCAACATCACGCCGCCGCTGTCGACCGCGTCCGATTCCGAGATCGTCCAGCTCGCGCAGGCGCTGTCGGGCGCCAACGCCACCGGCAAGGTCAGCTACACCACCGAAGGCGGCCTTTATCAGCGGGGTGGCATTCCGACGGTGATCTGCGGACCGGGCTCGATCGAGCAGGCGCACCGGCCCGACGAGTTCATCGCGCTCGACCAGGTGAAGCAGTGCGAGGCGTTCATGCAACGGCTGCTGGAACGCTGCGCGCGCTGAGCATCATGGTTGAACCGGTTTCGATCGAGCTGAAACCGCCCGATCTCGCGCCTTACGCCGCCGGCAATTGCGGTATCCCGTACGTCATGAGCTTCCGTGCCGAAGCCGCGGGGCCGCACGTCGTGCTCAACGCCCTGATGCACGGCAACGAGATCTGCGGCGCCATCGCGCTCGACCATCTGCTGTCCGAAACCGTAAGGCCGGCTTGCGGCACTCTCACCTTCGTCTTCTGCAACGTCGACGCCTATCACCGTTTCGATCCGGCCGATCCCACCGCGTCGCGTTATGTCGACGAAGACATGAACCGGCTCTGGGACGACGCCACGCTGACAGGCAAGCGCCGCAGCGTCGATCTCGCCCGCGCGCGGACGTTGCGGCCGGTGTTCGAGTCCGCCGACATCCTGCTCGATCTCCACTCGATGCAGTACAGCAGCGCGCCGCTGATCCTCGCCGGCCTGACCGACAAGGGCGTCGCGCTGGCGCGGCGCATCCGATCGCCGGAGATCATCATGTGCGACCGCGGCCACGCCGCCGGGCCGCGGCTGCGCGACTACAGCGCGTTCGCCGACCCGGCCTCGCCGAGGACCGCGCTGCTGGTCGAGTGCGGTCAGCACTGGGAAAAAAGCACCGCCGAGGTCGCGATTGCGACGAGCTACCGGTTTCTCGCGGCGTGCGGTTTGCTGACTCCGGACCGGTGCCGGGCCGTCCTCGATTTCGCCGCGCCGCCACAGCGTGTCATCGACGTCACCGAAGCGGTGACGGTGACGAGTGACGATTTCCGTTTCACCGTGCCCTATCGCGGCCTCGAGGTTATTCCCAAGGCCGGCACCGAAATCGCGCACGACGGCGGTCGCGCCGTTGTCACGCCCTACGACGATTGCGTGCTGGTAATGCCGTCGATGCGCCTCAGCCGCGGACAGACCGCGGTGCGGCTCGGTCGTTATACGGGGTAGCAATGGGGCCAATGGATCAAGCCGTCACGCGATGGATCAATGCGCCTGCCGGCGGCAGTCCCCTGCTCGACCCCCTGATGGTCGCGGCCAGCCAATACGGCGTTCCCCTCCTCGTGCTGGTCGTGGTGCTGCAATGGTGGAGCAAACACGACCGGCTTCGGGTCCGGCATACCTGCGTGGCCGCCGGGTTGTCCTTCCTCATCGGGCTCGCGTTCAATCAAGTCGTTCTCTTGTTCGTGCATCGGGTGCGCCCCTATGACGCCGGATTGACGCACCTGATCATCGCCCGAAGCGCCGACTGGTCGTTTCCGTCCGATCACGCCACCGCGACCATCGCGATTGCCGCTGCGTTCTTGTTTCACGGTTGGCGGCAGCGGGGGTTTGGATTGTTGATCGGCGCCTTGGTGGTCTGCGTGTCACGCATCTATGTCGGAACGCATTACGTCACCGACGTGCTCGGCGGCGCCGTCACGGGAATTGTCGCCGCCAGCGTGGTGCGCCGGCTTTATTGGGAAGGCACCTGGGTGGATCGCTTGGTTACAAGCATTTTGTAGGCATCGAATTCGGCGGCAAGCGGCGGAGTGATTTCGTCGCGCCGCTACGACAAGGTTCATCCGCCGCAGCGAAGGATGAACCCATGCACCGCACGTGTGAACCCGCGATCCTCTATTTCGGCACGCCGGTCGTGCTCATCAGCACGGTCAATGAAGACGGCTCCTACAACCTCGCGCCGATGTCGTCGGCCTGGTGGCTGGGTTGGCGTTGCCTTCTCGGTCTCGCCGCCGCGTCGCAGACGCCGCAAAACATGCTGCGGACGCGTGAATGCGTGCTCAATCTGCCGAGCGTCGCCCAGGTCGCCGCCGTCAATCGTTTGGCCAAGACCACCGGCACCGAAACGGTCCCTGCCGTCAAATTGCGCCGCGGCTATCGCTTCGTCCGCGACAAGTTCGGCCTCGCCGGCCTGACGCCCGACCCATCCGAGATCGTCGCCGCACCGCGCGTCTGCGAATGTCCGGTGCAGCTCGAAGCGACGGTCGAAGCGGTTTATCGGTTTGCCGAGAATGACCCCGCGGGGCGCGGCCGCCAGATCGCCTTCGAAATGCGCATCCGCTGCGCCCATATCGACGAAGCGATCTTGGTGGACGGCGAGCCGAACCGCATCGATCCGGACAAATGGCGGCCGCTGATCATGAGCTTCCAGAAATTCTACGGCCTGACGCCGGACCAGTTGCATCCATCGACGCTGGCCGAAATCCCCGAGGCGCTGTATCGGGCATAGCGCGCCCTTCGAGCGACGACGAAGTCTCCCCTTATCCCGTCCCCAACCGCGGGCACCGGTGGTCGGTCATTTGCACAAAAGTTACCAAAAATAGGAAATATGGAAAATTCTCAAGACTGATGATATAGCACCGGGACGGCCGATCGAGGCGCCACCACTGCCGCACCGAGGCGAGCGGCCGCCGCAACCGATGGAATTCCCGCCGTGAACGACCTTGCGCAGAGACAACTGACCGATCTCGAGGCCAAGTCGCTGCCGGCCGGGTCGGCGCACTACACCACCTATGTCGGACCACCCGCGCAATACGATTTGATGGGCGCGACGCAATTCCGGCTGCTCGTGACATTGGGTCTGCGCGAATTCCACACCGTGCTCGATTTCGGCTGCGGCTCCTTGCGCGCCGGGCGGCTCCTCATTCCCTATCTGGCGCACGGGCATTATCACGGCATCGAGCCCAACGTTTGGCTCGTCGAGGATGCCATCGAACGCCAATTGGGCGCCGATCTGATCGCCCTGAAGCGGCCGCAGTTCCATGCCTTCGGCGACTTCCGCGCCGAGCGCTGCGGCGTCGATTTCGACTTCATTCTGGCGCAGTCGATCTTCAGCCACTGCGGCGCCGATCTTATCGCCACGACCTTGCGCGGCTTCCGGCTGTCGCTGGCAACGCATGGCCTCGCGCTCGTCACAATGCTCCATCCGGGCCAAGACGGCGCAGACGAGTTTCACGGCTCGGGCTGGATCTATCCCGACAGTATCGCCCACGCGGCGCCGACCTTCGCGCGGCTCGTCGCCGAAGCGGAGCTTGTCTGCCGGCGATTGCCGTGGTTCCACCCGCGTCAAACCTGGTACGCCGTCGCCCACGACCCATGCGCTCTGCCGCCGCGTTCTTTCGATCGGCATCTGTGCGGCGCGGTGCTCAACGTGCCTGACTGGGAAGCAAGTTTGAACGATCGTCGCCGGAGTGTCTTGGGCGGTGGATCACTCCGACGGTGGTGGTCGCAATGACGCCTAAGGACGACGACCGCGCCGTGCCCCCGAGCGTACCGGCCGCGCAGCGTCGCGTCGCTTATTCCTGCGTCGTCGACAACAACAGCGTCATGATGGCGCAGAGCTTCATTTGGCTGACGTGCCTGACGGAGCTACACGGTGCGGCGGCACGCGACATTTATGTCCACGTCGTCGACATCACGGATCGTGGCTATCTCGATTGGCTCGAACAGTCCGGCGTCAACGTCGTGCGCCGTGACGTCTTCGATCCGCGCAACAGGTACTGCAACAAGCTTCATCAGCTCGATACCTTCCTGGCGACTGATCATGCCGCGGTCGTGCTGATGGATTGCGATACGGCGTGGGTCGGCAACGCGATACCGGATCCGTACGGCACGGTCACAGCCAAAATCGTCGATACCGCGAATCCGAACGAGGCGATACTGGCGTCCGTATTCGCCGCAGCCGGTGTCGGCGCGCCGGACTGGGTGAATGCGAGCTTTTCCAGCGGTCCCGGCGCGGAACGAACCGACCGCAACAACTGCAACGGCGGTTTCTACGTCATCGATCGCGGATTCCTCGCCGCACTGGCGCCGGCGTGGCGACAGTGGGCGCGCTGGTGTGTCGACCATGCCGACCTTCTCGGCCCCTATCGCATTCACGCCGACCAAATGGGCTTTGCGCTGGCGATGCGCACGCTCGGAAAAAACGTCGAGCCGCTCGACCTGCGTTGGAATTTTCCGACGCACGGCGATTGGGACCCGAAACGGACACAAAAACATCTGCTGTCCGATATCGCCCCGCAGGTCCTGCATTACCACAAGACCCTCAACGCGCATTTCGAGATCCCGCCGATTGGCCTGCCCCAAGTCGACGCCGCCATCACCCGTGTGAACGCAACCTTGCGCGAAGCCTTCGCGACACGTCTGCCGAATAGCCTGTTCTGGAATCTGCGTTACAGCGCCGACCCGACGCTCGGCAGCGGTGTCGGTTCTCGCGGCGACATTCTTGCGCAGAAGCGCGCGCTCGTGGCCTTGGCGCTGCGGGGTTACGAGCGGAAGCCGGTTCTCGATGTCGGCTGCGGCGATCTCGAACTCGCTCGCACGTTGCCGCTCACGGACTATATCGGTCTCGACGTGGCGAAGGACGCGATCGAGCTGGCGCGCAAGAAACGGCCGGAATGGCGCTATTTGGTCGGGCACCCGGCCAACGTCACGGTCTCGGCGCCACCGCCGGCGGTCATCTGCCTCGATGTCCTGATCCACCAGACCGCGCGCGCCGATTTTGATCGGCTCGTCGACGAGCTCGTGCGACTTACGGGCGAACGCCTCATCGTCAGCGGCTACGATGAGCGGCCGAGTCTCACGTCGGCTATTGTCAATTTTCACGAGCCTCTGGGAGAGGCTCTGCGCCGGCGCGGCGTCTTTCGTGAAATCGTCGCCGTCGGCAAATACCGCGATGTGACCGTCTTCGTCGCCGACAAATTCGTGCGTGGTCCGCAAACCCACGGCAATGACATGGCGCCCGAGGATTTCAACCACGCGGCGCGGCTGACCGCGCACCCGAACCTGTTACGCCATCTGGCCGATCTGTCGCGGTACTGTTTCGGCTTTTTCACGCGGCACTTTCCGCGCTCGCTCGAGTATCCCTGGATTGCGGCGAAGCTCGACGGCGATTTGTCCGGTCAGACCATCGTCGACATCGGCGCCGGGCTCTGCCCGTTGCCGCCGTTCCTGGCGCAGCGGGGTGCGTTCGTCCATTGTCTCGACAGCCATCCGCTCGTTCGCACCGCCGAGACGCGCGCGCAGTGGAACGAGTGGGGCTTTTTCGATTATGCCGCGTTGCATCCCCGTCTGCGCTCGCATCATATCGACGCGCTCGCGTTTCAGCCGCTCGCGCCGGTCGACGTGGTTTACTCGGTCAGCGTCGTGGAGCACATGCCGCGCCGCGTGTGGGAGACGACGCTCGCCGCGGCGGCGCGATGGCTCAAGCCGGGCGGCCGCCTGCTGCTGACACTCGATCTCGTGCCGGGCACGGACTCGCTGTGGAATTACGCCGAAGGCCGCGCCGTGGAGCCGCTCGATGCGCACGGCGACCGCGCCGCAATCCTCCGACAACTCGACGAACTCGGCTTCGAAGTCGTCGAAGAGCAGGCTCTGCGCACTATTCCGCAATCGCGCACCGACGTTTTGCTGCTCGAATGCCGCAAACAGGGCGTGCCGGCATTCGTGGCCAGCCCGGCCGCGGTGCTCGCGCAGCTCAACGCCGCAGCCACGCCGACGGCGGTCTGAGGCGCGCCTTATCGGCGTCAGTCGCCGGCGATCGTCTTCAGCTTCGTCGCCGCCAGTGTTTTCGCTGCGTCGCTTTTCGTATCGAGCGTGACCGCGACGTGGCCGTTCTTCTGCGCGAAGCCCAGATAGCGATAGGAGAAGCCGCTGTCGCGGATGAATTCCTGGAACGCCTTGAACTCGTGGCGCTCCCAGTTGGGATAGTTGAAATACTCGTCGAAGACGATGACCGCGCCCGGTCCCAGTCTTGGCCCTAAATGGTCGAACACGATCTTGGTCGACGAATAGATGTCGCAATCGACGTGCAGGAAAGCGACCGGTCCGGGCTGTGCGCGTAGGAACTCGGGCAGCGTCTTGTCGAACCAGCCCTTGTGCAGCGTCACGTTCGCCGGCACTTGCGGCAACGCGCCCTGGCGCGAGAATTTTCCCGCGCGCTCGAAGGTACCCGACCACGCCTCGGGCAAGCCCTCGAAGCTGTCGAAGCCGTGCAGCACGCGGCCGCTTGCGCCCAGATGCCGCAAGCTGCCGCCGTCGGCAACGCCGAATTCGAGCGCCAGGCCGTCCTTCGGCGCGGCAGCGAGCGCGAACGACAGCAGGTCCCAGCGATCGGCGAAGACCGTCGCGTCACGCATATATTGTTCGATGTAGTCGAGGCTGCGCTCGCGCGCCCGCGCCTGCAGGCCAGTGATGAGATAGCGGCCGTGATATTTGAGCACGAAGCGGCGATAGAGCCGTTCGCTCCACGGCATCGGACGGCGCTCGCTCATGCCTTGTCTCCCAGCGTCGTCAGCTTGAGTTCGATCAGCAGCGGATAGAGCGCCGAGAACAGCGCCAGCGCCATGCCGTAGGCGCCTTCGCGATAACCGCGGCGCGCGACGTAGCTTTTCCAGCCGCGGCTCCAGAAGCGACGGAAAGCCTGCGCCACGTTCGGCTTGCGGCCGGTGTCGTGCGCGTCGAGCGCCGCCAGGTCGGTATAGCGGTTGAGCCGCGCGAACAGATCGGAGAAATCGCGATCGACGAAGTGCAGCATCGGGTTCTCGAGAGTGCGGCGCTTGCCGTGGAGCTCGATCTTGGGATGGACGCGGCCGCCCAGCACGCGCTTCGTCCCTTTGCGGAATAGCACGGGCTTGGCAGCCACGCCGTTATAAGCGCCCCAGCCGTAACGCACCAGCCGGCTGCCGATGTGGTTGGCCATCGGCACGAGGAAGTAATCGGTCGTGGGCGCGGCCAGCGCGGCGGTGATCTCCGCCGCCAGCTCGGGCGTCACGCGCTCGTCAGCATCGACCTCGATGATCCAGGGGCCGACGCATGCGTCGTAGCCGGCGTTGCGGCGCGGCCCTTCGAGATCCCAAGCGCCTTCGATCAGCTTGGCGCCGGCACCACGCGCGATCTCGGCGGAGCGGTCGCTCGAACGGTCGAGCAGCACGACGATCTCGTCGGCAAAACGCAGCGTCGCGAGACAGGCGCCAAGCTGCGCCGCCTCGTTGCGCGCTACCACGAGCGCCGACAGTTTCGCCGACTCCGCCATTCCTCCCCTGCCCGGCGGAACATGGCCACGGCCCGGCGCTTGCCGTCAATGGGCCGCCGCGACCGGAACTGTCCTGGCAGGCGCGTGGGACGCAGTTTTATCTCCACCGCCCTCTGCGCCGCGCAATTGATTGAGTTGCGCCGGCTAGGCGTTGTTTTGGCCAGCGGGACTTCCTACTCTCTCAAGCAGGAGGCGGGCATCGGGCCAATGACGCTCGCGCAGGTAACGCTGGACGACAAATACACCCTGCCATCGGGGCGGGTGTTCCTATCCGGCGTGCAGGCGCTGGTCCGCCTGCCGATGCTCCAGCAGGAGCGCGACCGCGCCGCCGGCCTCAAAACCGCCGGTTTCATCTCGGGCTATCGCGGCTCGCCCTTGGCGGTTTACGACGCCGCACTGCACCAGGCGCGCGACCACCTCGCCGCGCACGACATTCATTTCCAGCCCGGCGTCAATGAAGACATCGCCGCCACCGCCCTGTGGGGCAGCCAGCAGGTCAATCTCTATCCGACCGCGAAATTCGATGGTGTCTTCGGCATCTGGTACGGCAAGGGTCCGGGCGTCGACCGTTCGATGGACCCGTTCAAGCACGCCAATTTCGCCGGCACCTCGAAGCACGGCGGCGTGCTGGCGATCGCCGGTGACGATCACGGTTGTCAATCGTCGACCACGGCGCACCAAAGCGAGCAGATGTTCCTCGCGGCGATGATGCCGCTGCTCAACCCCGCGACGGTGCAGGAATATATCGATTACGGCCTTTACGGCTTCGCGCTGTCGCGCTTCGCCGGCGTCTGGACCGGCTTCAAGGCGATCTCGGAAGCGGTCGAAAGCTCGGCGTCGATCACCATCGATCCGCAACGCCTGACGCTGGTGACGCCGGCCGATTTCGAAGTGCCGCCCGGCGGCCTCAACATCCGCTGGCCCGACACGCCGTTGGATCAGGAACGCCGCCTACATGGACCCAAGATGGCCGCCGTCGCCGCGTTCGCGCGCGCCAATCCACTCGATCGCCTGGTGTTCGCGCCGTCGCGGGCGCGGCTTGGCCTGGTCGCCGCCGGCAAGGCCTATCTCGATCTGCGTCAGGCGCTCGACGATCTCGGGTTGACGGAAGCGCAGTGCCTCAAGCTCGGCCTGCGGCTCTACAAGGTCGGCATGGTCTGGCCGCTCGAGGCTGACGGCGCGCGACGCTTCGCCGACGGGCTCGAAGAGGTGTTTGTCGTCGAAGAAAAGCGCGGTTTCATCGAAGACCAGTTGATGCGCGCGCTCTACAACGTCGACGCCACGAACCGGCCGCGCATCGTCGGCAAAACCGACGAAGCCGGCGCGCCGCTGTTGCCGAGCGCCGGCGAACTTACGCCGACGATGGTGGCGCGGGCGCTGGTGACACGCCTGAAACGACTCAATGCGGCGACGCCGGAAATCGAGCAGCGGCTCCAGCGCCTGCTGTCGTTCGAAACCATCGCCGAGACCGGCCACAAATCGGTGCGCCTGCCCTATTTCTGTGCCGGCTGTCCGCACAACATTTCGACGCGCGTGCCGGAAGGCAGCCGCGCGCTCGCCGGTATCGGTTGCCACTTCATGGCGATCTGGATGCCGCGATCGACCTCGACCTACAGCCACATGGGCGGCGAAGGCGCCGCCTGGATCGGCCAAGCGCCGTTCACCGAGGACAAGCACGTCTTCCAGAATCTCGGCGACGGCACCTATTCGCATTCCGGTCTGTTGGCGATCCGCGCTGCCGCCATCGCCGGCGTCAACATCACATACAAGATTCTCTACAACGACGCCGTGGCGATGACCGGCGGCCAGCAAGTCGAAGGCCATTTGAGCGTCGACCAGATCGCCCGCCAGGTTGCCGCCGAAGGCGCCAAGCAGATCGTCGTCGTCACCGACGAGCCCGACAAGTACCCGAGCGGCACCTTCGCCAACGACGTCACCGTGCGCCACCGCGACGAGCTCGATGCGGTTCAACGCGAATTACGCGACATCGCGGGTCTCACCATCCTGATCTACGACCAGACCTGCGCCGCCGAGAAGCGCCGCCGCCGCAAACGCGGCACCTATCCCGATCCGGCCCAGCGCGTGTTCATCAACGAGGCGGTGTGCGAAGGCTGCGGCGATTGCTCGGAGAAATCCAACTGCGTCGCGGTCAAACCGCTCGAAACCGAATTCGGAAGAAAGCGAGTCATCGATCAATCCAGCTGCAACAAGGATTTCTCCTGCCTCAAGGGCTTCTGCCCGAGCTTCGTCACCGTGCATGGCGGCGAACTGCGCCGGCTCGAAGCCAAGCACCGGCAGCTGCGCTCGATCGCCGAGCATGTGGCCGCCTTGCCGCCGCCCGCGCCGAAGGAACTGGGCGAGCCCTACAGCATCCTGATCGCCGGTATCGGCGGTACCGGCGTCATTACCATTGGTGCGCTGCTCGGCATGGCGGCGCACATCGAAGGCAAGGGCTGCTCGGTGCTCGATTTCACCGGCCTCGCGCAGAAGAACGGCGCGGTGCTGAGCCACGTGCGGCTGGCGCCGCGACCCGACGATCTCCACGCCGTACGCGTCGCCGCCGGGGGCGCCAATCTGGTGCTCGGCTGCGACATGGTGGTTGCGGCGAGCCCGACCTCGCTGGCGCGGATCGAGCATGGCGTGACGCGCTGCGTCGTCAACAGCGACTATCAGCCGACGGCGGCTTTCGTCATGAATCCGGATGTCGATTTCGAGACCGCCGCACTGACCAAGGCGATCAAGCATGCAGCCGGCGAATCCTGCGCCGACTTCGTCGACGCCACCGGCATCGCCACCGCGCTGCTGGGCGACAGCATCGCCGCCAATCTGTTCATGCTCGGCTATGCCGTGCAGCGCGGTTTGGTGCCGTTGAGCGCGGCGGCGATCGAACGCGCCATCGAGTTGAACGGCGTCGCCGTCGAGATGAACAAGCACGCGCTCGCCTGGGGCCGCCTGACCGCGCACGACCATGCGCGCGTCGCAGCGCTGGTGCATCCGGTCGCCGCGGAAGCGCTGAAGCCGCCGAAGGGCCTCGGCCCGCTGGTCGAACGGCGCGCCGCGTTCCTCGCCCGCTACCAGAACGCCGCCTACGCCGCGCGCTACCGCGACTTCGTCGGCACGGTCGAGCGCGCCGAACGCGCGCGGCTGGGTCACGGCACGGCGTTGGCAGAGGCGGTCGCGGAAAATCTCTTCAAGCTGATGGCCTACAAGGACGAATACGAAGTCGCGCGGCTCTATACCGACGGCACGTTCCTGAAGGAGATGCGCCACCAATTCGCCGGCAACTACCGGCTCGAATTCCACTTGGCGCCGCCGACCTTCGCCAGACGCGATCCCGTGACCGGCGAATTGCAAAAGCGCGCATTCGGCGCTTGGGCGTTCACCGCGTTCAAGGTTCTGGCGCGACTCAAATTCCTGCGCGGCACCGTGTTCGATCCGTTCGGCCGCACGGCGGACCGGCAGATGGAGCGGCGCCTTATCGACGCGTATCTTTCCGTCATCGATGAACTGTGCGCGGCGCTGACGCCTGCTAACCATAATCTTGCCGTCGAGATCGCGCGCATCCCCGAGCGCATCCGCGGCTTCGGGCACGTCAAGGAGCGCGCGATCGCCGTCGCCAAGGCGCGCGAGGCGGCGCTGCTGGCGGCATTCCGCGCGCCGGCGCCGGCCGCGCACGCGGCGGAATGACTTTGCGGCGGCGGCTTGGCGGGCTAATCTGCCGCCCTGGCCAGGAGCGCATGACCGCGTCACCGTCGTCGAAACGGCCCTATAGCCTTGAAGCCATCGCGGTGTTGGCGGACACGCCCGACCGGCGCATGACGGCGTTCACCGTCGGCGCAACCGATTTCAATCTGGTAGGTCAATCATGAATCGATCGCTGCGTTATTTCCTGCTCGGCGCCGGCTGCGCCGTTCTCGTGGTTGCCGCTTTCGCGGCCGGCGTGACCATCGCCGCACCCGAACAAGGCGGCACGTCGAAGATGCTCGCGCTCTATACCGAGGTCTTCAACGAGGTGAAGGCGAACTACGTCAAGCCGGTGACCGACCAGAATCTGGTCGAAGGCAGCATCCAGGGCATGTTGTCGGCGCTCGACCCGCATTCGAGCTACATGAACGCCAAAGAATTCAAAGACATGATGGTGCAGACCCGGGGCGAGTTCGGCGGCCTCGGCATGCAGGTGACGATGGAAGACGGCGCGGTGAAGGTCGTGTCGCCGATCGACGACACGCCCGCCGCCAAGGCCGGCGTCATGCCGGGCGACTTGATCGTCGCCATCGACCGCGCACTGGTGAGCGATATGACGCTGTCGCAAGCGGTCGACAAGCTGCGCGGCCCGATCGGCAGCCACGTGACGCTGACCATGCGGCGCCAAGGCGTGCAACCTTTCGAGCTGACGCTGACACGTGCAGACATCAAGGTCGATCCGGTGAAGTCGCGCCTCGTCGACGACAATATCGGCTATATCCGCATCAGCACGTTCTCCGAACGTGCGGGCAGCGCGCTTGCAACGGCGATCAAGGACCTGAACGCCAAGTCGAAGAACCATCTTGCCGGCGTCGTGCTCGACCTGCGCAACAATCCGGGCGGCCTACTCGAAGAAGCCGTCGCCGTCGCCAACACGTTCATTCCCAAGGGCGAGATCGTCTCGATCAAGGGGCGCGTCGCCACCGACACCCGCAGCTTCAACGCCGAAGCGGGCAAGGATCTCATTCCGGTCGGCGTGCCGATGGTCGTGCTCGTCAACGGCGGCTCGGCGTCGGCGTCCGAGATCGTCGCCGGCGCGCTGCAAGATACGCATCGCGCAGTGGTCATGGGTACGCGTTCGTTCGGCAAGGGATCGGTCCAGACGATCCTGCCGGTAAAAGAGAGCGGTGGCGCCATTCGGCTCACCACGGCGCTCTACTACACGCCATCGGGCCGCTCGATCCAGGGCACCGGCATCGAGCCGGACGTCACCGTGCCGCCCGCCAAGATCGAGAAGATCGCGGTCGGCCCGGTGATCCGCGAGGAAGACCTCAAAGGCGCGCTGAAGAATCCCGACGGCAGCGTCATACCCGAGGCGGCGACCGCGCCAGCAAAACCCGCCAACGACAACAAGTCGCCGGCGAAGCCTGCCGCCGCGCCCGGCGCCAGCCTGCCGCCCGGCGCCAAGCCGTTGCCGGTTCCGGCCAACGCGGCGCTCGAGCCCAATCTGATCGGCACCGACAGTGACTATCAATTCGTGCGCGCGGTCGATCTGCTGCGTGGACTAGCGCTGTTCCACACCGACGAGCATACCGCCGCGCGCTAAGCGCGGCGGCGCCAATCTGGGCGTGACGCGTCACGTGACGCGTCAGATGTGCGAGATGACCGCGCGGGCGGCGTTGGTGATGCTGACGTCGGTGGCCGTGGCGCTGATCGCCTCGGCGTACCACTGATCGACGGCCTGCGACAGCAGTAGGCTGCCGCGCTTGCGCAGATCGGCGCCGATGATCGCCTCCAGCGAACGCAGCCGCGCGAACAGCTTGCGGGTCGCGGCCTTGCGTCGCTCCTCCGCCTGCTGCGCCAGGGCTTGGCGCGCGGGGCTTTCGCCGGGACGCGCGACGGCTGGCTTGGCGGCCGGCTTGGCATTCGCAGGTTTTGCCCCAAGGGACGCCGCCGGACCCATCGGTCGGGCGAGCTGACCGGGCAGCGGCCGTATCGGCATACCCGGGCGTGGCGGCAACGGCAACGGTGTCGCCGGCTTTTTCAACGCAGCAACCTTCTTTGGCGGCGGCGCGGCCTTCTTTGCCGCCGGTTTCTTCTTGGGCGCGGCTTTGCTGCGTGTGGTCATTCATGCCCTCCGACGCGGGTGCGAAACCCGCAAAATCCTTAGTGCCGCCCTGTGGGTCGAGCCAGAGAAACCGGCTAAATGCTTATACATTCTGGAAAATTCGGCATTTTGCCGGCTGCCCGAATGGTCCCCCCGATGCTCTCGTCGGCTCGGTTGCGTTTCACTACAAGTAGCTGAGCCGACGCACTATTTCCATAGCTCTCTGGCTGAAGCCGGATCGGCGTGCGTCGACAGTGTATAAAAGCTATAATATCAATATGTTATATAGTTATCCTCAGGTGAATTGGCGGCTCAGAGACCGCCCAATCGGCTTGGTGCCCGCGGCTGGATTTGAACCAGCACTCCGGTTTCCCGGCACGGATTTTAAGTCCGTTGCGTCTACCGTTCCGCCACGCGGGCACTGCCTCGGCCGGAGGCATCCTATCAGTTCGAATCGGGCCTATTCGAGGGTGGGATTGCCGCCTAAGCCGCTGACCATCGCCGCCACCTCGGCCGCCGCCTGGTCGAGCCGGACCGCGTCGCGGCCGCGCAGCACGAGGCTCACCCAAAAGCCGCCGCCGCGCCGGAACGCTGGATAGGAGCCGATATCGAGGTCGCGATAACGGTCCTGGATGGCGGCCAGTCCTTGCGCGACCGTCCCTTCCGGCAAGTCACAGCCGACGGTCCGCGACAGCACCGGCGCCCCGCCCTTAAGGGTCGGCTTGACGCCATCGAACATCGCCTGCATCACGCGCGGGATGCCGGCCATGACGTAGACGTTTTCCTTGCGGAACCCCGGCGCACGCGACACCGGATTAGGAATCAGCACCGCCCCCTCAGGCGCGTGGCACATGCGCAGCCGCGCCGCATTCAAATCCTCGGGCTTGAACACCGCCTGGAAGATGGCAAGCGCTTCGGGATTGAGCACGTTCTTCACGCCGAACGCCTTGGCGACGCAATCGGCGGTGATATCGTCGTGCGTCGGACCGATACCGCCCGTCGTGAAAACATAATCGTACTTGGTGCGCAGCTCGTTCACCGTCGCGGCGATGGTGTCGCAGACGTCGGGGATGACGCGCGCCTCCTTGAGCACAACGCCGACCTGCGCCAAGCCCTGTGCGATATAGGCGAGATTGGTGTCCTGGGTGCGGCCGGACAGGATTTCATTGCCGATGACGAGAACGCAGGCGGTGTAGATCTTGCCCGGCACGGCGGTATCGCTCATGCGTTTCCCTTAGCGCCAATCGCGCACCGGAGCAATCGACCCCCACCCATGGCCGCCGGTGTCATCCGTGCCGGTGCCGGTGATGGATATCGGGATAATGCGGGTGGCTGTGCACCAGCCGCGCATGGGCGTGACGATGGCTGTGCGGCTCGCCCGGCGGATCGTCCGGCGCGTGCGCATGTTGATGATGCTCGTCGTGCCAATGCCAGTGCTCGTGCTCCATCGGCTCATGAACATGCTCGTGCTGATGCTGCTCGGTGAGATGCAGCGCGACGCCGGCTGCCATCAGCACGGCGGCGGCGAGAAACGTGGCCGTCAGCGGCTCGCCAAAGCCGACGATCGCCACGGCCGCGCCGACGAACGGCGCGATCGAGAAGTAGGCCATGGTGCGCGCCGCGCCGAGCTCGCGCAGCGCGACGACGAACAGGCACAAGCTCACGCCGTAGCCGAAAAAGCCGACAATGCCCGCGCCGGCGATCGCCGCCGGCGACGGAAATTTGCCGTCGATCGACAGCGCGAAGCCGACGTTGACCACGCCCGCCGCCAACCCCTTGATCGCCGTCAGCCGGATCGGATCGACGCCTGAAATCTTGCGCGTCAGATTGTCGTCGATCGACCACGCGACGCATGCGGCGACGATCCACAAATTAGCCCAGTCGAAGCCGGCATGGCCGTTCCACGACAGTACCACGCCGCCGGCGACCACCGCTGCCGCGCCGACGCCGATCCGCAAATCGACGAACTCGTGGAAGACCAGCCAAGCGATCGCCAGCGCGAAAACGCTTTCGAGATTGAGCAGCAGCGCCGCCGTCGCGGCTTGCGTTTCGGCGAGACCGAGCATCAGCAGCACCGGACCGCAGACGCCGCCAGCGAGAATCGTCGCGATCAGCCACGGCAGATCGGCCGCGCGGAGCGGCGCACCTTGCGCGGCGCCGCGCCAGCGCTGCCATCCCAGGACCGCCGTAAGGCCGATGCCGGAGGCGAGATAGAGCAATCCGGCGAGCAGCCACGGACTGATCGCGCCGAGCAAGGCTTTGGCCAGCGGCGTGCTCGCGCCGAACAGCGCCGCCGCGCCCAGCGCGCAGGAAATCCCGCGGCCGAGGCCGCGAACCGAGATCATCGGCCGATGATACCGGCGGCGTCATCGCCTTGCGAGCAGGTCGCAAAGCGACTACCTATTGACGGCCGATGAACGACCAACTGTCCCCTGCCCTGCGCGACCACGAACCCGGCGAGCGCCGTATCCGCCTGCACGGACCGGACGATTTTGCCGGCATGCGCAAGGCCGGACGGCTGGCGGCGGAGCTCCTCGATTACATCACGCCCTACGTCAAACCCGGCGTGACCACCGGCGAACTGGACCGGCTGTGCGAGAGCTTCACGCGCGATCACGGCGCGAAATCGGGACCACTCGGCTACCGCGAGTTTCCGCGCTCGATCTGCACGTCGATCAACCACGTCGTCTGCCACGGCATTCCCGGCGACCGCGTCCTCGAGGACGGCGACATCCTCAACATCGACGTGACGCCGATCGTCGACGGCTGGTATGGCGACACCAGCCGCATGTTCCTGGTCGGCGACAAGATCAGCGTCAAGGCGGCGAAGCTGGTCGACGTTACCTACGAGGCGATGATGCGCGGAATCGCCGTGGTCAAACCTGGCGCGACGCTGGGCGATATCGGTCACGCGATCCAGTCCTATGCCGAATCCTTCCGCTTCTCGGTGGTGCGCGATTTTTGCGGCCACGGCGTCGGCAAGATCTTTCACGACGCACCGTCGATCCTGCATTTCGGCCGGCCGGGCGAAGGCCTGGCGCTGCGCGAAGGCATGTTCTTCACCATCGAGCCGATGATCAACGCCGGCCGCTACGAGGTGAAAATCCTGAACGACGGCTGGACCGCGGTGACCAAGGACAAGTCGCTGTCGGCGCAGTTCGAGCACACGATCGGCGTAACATCCACCGGCTGCGAAATCTTCACGCTTTCGCCCAAGGGCTGGCACAAACCGCCGTACGTGTCATAGAATTTAGGTCGGAACTCATCGCGACGGGGGAAGCGATGCGGTCTTGGCTTTCAATGACAGTATTTGCCGCGGCTCTGCCGCTGGTCACCGTCGGCCTGCCGTCGACCGCGCATGCCGAGCGTTGGTTCGGCACCGACGTCTGCCTCGATCTCGACAGCGTGCATATTTTCAGCGGCAACGACGGCGCACGTTATGTCAGCTATCGCCAGAAACTTTGCTCCGGCAGCGGCATCCTGCTATGGGCCGTCGCGGCGAGCGACTGCGACCGCCTGCATGCCAACGACACGAGCGTCGATCTCTATGTCTACAAAGAGGACGACCGCAAGTGGGTGAACATGATGGATTATTTCAATTACCCGATCGACCTCGACGTGCAATACACCAATGCCGGCATTGCCTGTAACTGGGCGTTTCCGAAATTCCCCTGAGCCTCGCGAGATGTCGGCCTAACGGCGCGGCCGCTTAGACGCCGAGATGGCGATGCAGCACTTCCGGATGATCGCGCACCGCTTGCGCGCTCATCGCCTCGACCATGTGGCCGTTGTTGATGATGTAAACGCGATCGGCGAGCGCCATCGCGGCGGTGACGTTCTGCTCGACGATCACCAGCGTTTGTCCGGCTTCGGCAAGCGTGCGACATGTCGCCAGCAGATCGCGCACGATGATCGGCGCCAAACCCTCGAACGGCTCGTCGAGCAGGATGATCTTGGGATCGCGCACCAGCGCGCGCGCGATCGCCAGCATCTGCTGTTCGCCGCCGGACAGGTCGGTGCCACGGCTGCGGCGGCGCTCGCGGAGCCGGGGAAAGACTTCCCAGATGCGGTCCAAAGGCCAGCGCGATTTCGCCGTTATGCCCGCTAGTATGAGATTTTCTTCGACTGACAACGTGCCGAAGATGCGGCGTTCCTCGGGCACCAGCTGAAGCCCGTGCGCGGCGATGGCATGCGACTTCAGACCGTGGATCGGAACGCCGTCGAAGACGATGCGGCCGGCGCGCGGCCGCACCATTCCGATCAGGCTTTTGAGCGTCGTGCTTTTGCCGGCGCCGTTGCGGCCGAGCAGCGCGACCACCTCGTTCTTGGCGACTTCAAGCGAAATGTCGAACAGGATGTGGCTGTCGCCGTAATAGCTGTTGAGTCTCTCGACTTCGAGCAGCGCGCTCATGCCGCCACCCCGCCGAGATAGGCTTCCTGGACGAAGCTGTTGCGTTGAATTTCGGCCGGCGTGCCTTCCGCCAACACCACCCCCTCGTGCAGTACCGTGATGCGCTCGGCGAGCTCGAAGATCGCGTCCATATCGTGGTCGACGACCACCAGCGTCCGGCCGCGGCGGATGTTCTTCAGCAGCGTCACCGTCTCGGCCCGTTCGCGCGGGCTCATCCCGGCGAGCGGCTCGTCGAGCAGCAGCAGCGACGGCGACGACGCGAGCGCGAGGCCGATTTCGAGCCGCCGCTTCTCGCCATAGGCCAGATCGGAGACCGGTACGTCCGCGCGCGCCGCCAGACCGACGAGCTCCAGCGTGCCCTCGACCTGCGTATCGAGGCCGGGCACGCGTTCAATCCGGCGTAGAAAGTCGAGCGAAAAACGGCCGCGCCGTTCGGCCAGGGCCGCAATCATCACGTTGGCGCGCACGGTCAGCCGGTTGAACAGCTGATTGACCTGATAGCTCTTGGTCAGACCGAGCTGACAGACCGACGCGATGTCCAGACCGGTGATGTCGCGGCCGTGGAAAATGATCTGTCCCGACGTCGGCGGCAATTCGCCGGTCAGCATCTTGAAGAACGTGCTCTTGCCAGCGCCGTTCGGTCCGATCACGCCGCGCAACTCGCCCTGATTGACCGAGAATTGGATGTCGCGGTTGGCGACCAGGCCGCCGAACGACTTGGTGACGCCGCGCGCTTCGAGCACCGGTCCCGAAAACGGCGTCTCGTCGCGACGGCGCGACGGGCCGACGGTGGCGACGACGGCGGCCACCGGCGCCGGCGCCGTGGTTTCGCCGCCAGGGGCGCTCCGGCGCGCGACGAGCCAGCCGGCCGCGTCGCGCAGACCGCCGACCAGACCGCGCCGCAGGAAACACACCAGCAGGACAAAAATCAGGCCGAGCACCAGCTTCCACGCCGCACCGAGATCGAGCGACTGCTGAAGGAAATCGCGCAGCGAGAGCCAGACCGCAGCGCCAACCAGCGGGCCGAACAACGTGCCGGTGCCGCCGATCACCGTCTGCATGATGAGCTGACCCGACGTGTCGAACGTGAAGGCCTCGGGCGGCATGAACGCCTGCAACACGCCCAACAGCCCGCCGGCAAAGCCGGCATAGGCCGCGGCGATGACGAAAGCGGTCAGCTTGTAGCCGTGGACGTTGTGGCCGACGGCCGCGGCGCGCAGTGGGTTCTCGCGGATGGCGCGAAGGATCGCGCCGACCGGCGAACGCACGATACGCAGCGCGATGACGATGCCGACGAAATAGCAGACGGCGAGGAACCCATACATCGACCAGTCGGTGCCGACCCGATAGTGGAAGCCAAACAGCCCGAACTCCGGCGTCGGCACGCCAGGCAGCCCGTTCTCGCCGCCGGTCCAGGCCGACAGCGGCGAATTCTCGAGAAAGAAAAACGTCTCGGCGATCGCCACCGTGATCATGGCGAAATAAATGCCCGTGCGCCGCAACGCGATCAGGCCAACCCCGTAGCCGGCGATCGCGGCGGCGATCATGCCGATCACCAGGGCCAGCATCACGTTGGACATACCGGCGCGCGTCAGGAGATAGGCGGCGACGAAGCCACCGGTGCCGTAGAACGCCGACTGGCCGAACGACAGCAGGCCGGTGTAGCCGAACAGCAGGTCGAAGCCGATGCCGAACAGGCCCCAGATCAGGATTTGATTGGCGGTGCCGGGCGCCAGTCCCAGGGGCGGCAACACGAACGGCGCGGCGAGTAGGCCGAGCGCAGTCAAGATCTCGACCAGTAGGGGGTGACGGCCGAGCATCAAACCCGTGCCCGTCATGTTCGGCCCTTGGTACCGAGCAGGCCTTGCGGCCGGAGCATCAGCACGAGCGTCATCACCGCAAACAACATGACGCCCGAATAGCTCGGATCGACCATCGACGTCAGGCTGAGGATTTCGCCGGAGATCAGCCCGCCGAGGATCGCGCCGGTGAACGAGCCGACGCCGCCGATGACGACGACGACGAAGGTTTCCACCAGTATCGCGTCGCCCATGTCGGGCGTCAGCGAAACCACCGGCGCGTTGACGATGCCGGCGAACCCGGCTGCCATCGCGCCGATGCCGAACACGATCATGAACACGCGGTCGACATCGATGCCGAGCGCATCGACCATCGCCGAATCCTCGATGCCGGCGCGCACGATCAGGCCGATGCGCGTGCGGAAGAGAACGATGAACAGGGCCACCAGCGCTACGGCAATGATGCCGACCACCGCCAGCCGATAGGTCGGATAGAACATGAAACCGAGCGAGGTGATGCCGGCAGCCCAGTCCGGCGGCGGCACGGTCTTGGACAGGCTGCCGAAGAACAACCGGATGACCTCGACGAGGCAGATGCCGATGCCGAAGGTGACGAGGATCTGGTCTTCCGCCGGCCGGCCGTAGAAGTAGCGGATGATTACCCGCTCCATCAGCACGCCGACGACCACCAGGAACAGCGACCCGGCGACGACCGCAACAGTGAACGAGCCGGTCGCCTCGTAGGCGACGTAGCCGGCATAGCCGCCCAGCATGAACATGGCGCCGTGCGCCAGGTTCAGCACGCCGAGCGTACCGTAAATGATGGTCAGGCCCGAGCTGATGAGCGCCAGCAATGCGCCGAGCGCCAAGCCGTTGAACAGTTGTGAGACGAAATTAGACCAAGTGACCATAGCCGCCGATCGTACAAACCCGCGAACTCATGCGAATGCGGGTCCGCAGAACCGCGCGCCCGGCATCGCGGACGGCACACGCCGCCCGCGATGCCAAACGTCCCACCGCCTCAGGTATAGGACCCGAGCTGGCAACCAAACGCATCCGGCGCCTGCATCAGCGGCAGCCCCGGAACGATCTCGGTGACTTCCCAGAAGTCCTCGTTGTTCTTCATCGCCTTCGGCGCCTTTCCGCGGACAATGATCACCGGCCGCACCAGTTGGTGATCGGCGCCGCGCCAGTAGACCTCGCCGACGATCGAATTGATCTTGCGGCCGGCCTCGTACGACTTGATCACGTCGGGTGGGTAGAAGGTGCCGGCGTTCTCGACGGCATCGGCCCACATGGCGAACTGCATATAGGCGTTCTCGGCGCCCCACTCCGGCCGGTAGCCGTACTTCTTCTGGAACGCCTCGACGAACATCTTCGCCAACGGGAACTTGTCTTCGAGCGTCCACCAGAAATCGGTGGCGGCATAGACGCCTTGCGTCGTCTCGGCGCCGACCTCCTTGGCAAGGAATGGAATCTGATACGGGATCACCAGCTTCATCTTGGACAGGATGCCGAACTGCTTCGCCTGCTGGGTCGACAGGACCGCGTCGTGGCCCCAGTTGACGTTGATGAGGAATTCGGCGCCCGAATTGGCGATGTTTGTCAGATACGAGCTGTAATCCGGCGCGCCGAGCGGCGAGACCTGGTTCGTCACCATGGTCCAACCGCCATTCGCCGTCAGATAGTCGTTCACCGACTTGGTGACGGTGTGGCCGTAGGTGTAGTCCGGCGTCATGAATGCCGCCTTGCGGTTCTTGCCGAACGTCTTGAGCAGAACCGGACAGATCGCCGCGGCCGCCGTCTGACCGTAGAAGTCCTGCCGGAAGCCGTAACGCACGCAATCCTTGCCCGTGGTGTCGTTCGAACCGGAGATGCCGGCGACGTAGAGCACTTTTTCGCGCTGCGCGAAGTGGTTGAGCGCGACCGCCACCGCGCTCGACGTCGAGCCGGTGATCAGGACCGCCTTGTTCTCGCTGATGAAGCGCGACTGCTCCTGCACGGCAGTGTTCGGGTTGGCCGCGGAATCCGCGACGCCATACTTCACTTCCTTGCCGAGCACCCCCTTCTTGGTCTTGGGCGACATCGCCTTGATCAAAGGATGGCCGGCGTTGATGTGTTCGACCGCAAGCTGATAGCCCTTGAGCTCGTCCTCGCCTTGGGCGGCATAAGTACCGGTGCGCGGCACGGTGATGCCGATGAAGACCGACGAACCCGATGACCCTTCCGGCCAGGTTCCCATCGCCGGACGATCTTCGGCGAAACCGATCCGCGGCATCGCTGCGGTTGCGGCCAGCGCGCCGCCGGCCGCAAGCACCGTGCGCCGCGTCGGCGCGGATTTGTGGAATGATTTCATAATCTTCCCTCCCCTTGGTTGCACAGCGACGACGAGCAACATGCCGATTAAAGTTATGTAAGGATGACCCGGCTTGGCCCCAGGCGCAAGCCCGTGCAACCCCGGCGAATAGCCGGTTTGAGTGGGCAAACCGGATCGTGATTTGACCCCGCCAAGCCTATGGGCAGCCGCCGGACGACCGACGTCGACACGGCAGGAACTCAAATCCCTGGTTTAGTGGTTGGACTTCGGCGCCACGGGCGGCTGCATGACGCCGTGCCTTGCCCACCAATGGTTATTGGTTTCGGCGATGGCCGGCGGCCTGCTGCTACGGAAATGCTTGGAACCGCGCGATTTGGCGAACGCCGGATCGACGACCGTGAGCACTGCTTCGGCGGTTGGCGACGAGCCTCAGCCACGGCGTTAAATGGAAAGCGCTCATCAGCAAGTACATCGGAATCATCCCGCCCAACAGCGATGAGCCGTGCACAGCCGCGCAGAGCATATCGGGCATGTCGCCGCCGCGAAGCCACGTCAGTAGTGCCATGACCGCAAAGGTCGGCGCGGCCGCAAGACCTAATCCGCCTGTCGAGCTCAAAGCGATAGCATTCCGCTTGAGCCATGCCTCGTTCGGGACGATTTGGTTCGGCATGATTGGCGTCCTCAGCGCTTGTCGTACTTGTCATGGTGGCGCCACCAGATGCCCTGCTCGTTGCGCCCTTTGGGAGCGCGGTCGAGCCACTGGTACATGCCCCAGAGGCCGTCCAGTCCGCGGGCATAGGTGGAATAGGTGTGATAGACGACGCCGTCTTCGAGCGCGAAGGCGCTCATGCCCGGCCGCTCGCGTTGGTAGGTGGGCGCGTCAGTGCCGGACATCGCCGCGAATTGGGCGACGGGCTCCGGGATCTGTTTCGCGTCCAACGGGTGGCCGCCGCGTTCGTAGTTGTATTCGACGCCGCCCTTGCGCTGCTGCTCCTCGGTGATCGAGACGTTGAAGTCGAAATTGAAGTCGCCGCCTTGCGAAGACGCCCAGGGAAAGGTCCATCCCATCCGCCGCTTGTACGCTTGCAGCTTCGCGACGGGCGCGCGCGACACCGCCCACAGCATCACGTCATGGTTGGCCAGGTGAACCGCGAACCCGTTGAAGCCGTCCGCGATCGCCGAGCAGGACGCACATCCGGCCGTGTAATCGGGCCCAAACATGAAGTGGTAGACGAGGAGCTGCGAACGCCCGCGGAAGAGGTCCGCCAGGGCGGCGCTGCCCTCATCGGTTTCGAACCGATAGTTCTTGTCGACCCGGACCCACGGCAGCGCCTGCCGCCGTTGCACCAGCTCGTCGCTGCGTCGCGTCAGCTCCTTCTCCGCCTTGAGCAGCTCGAGCCGAGCGGCGAGCCATTCTTCACGCGTTCCCGTCATGTGCGTCGTCATCGTCCGTACTCCCGTCGAATGTTGATCGTGGGCTAGACTTAGCGCCGGGGCATCGAACGGCGGGAGTTACAAGTGTGGCGGGATTCCGATGGACTCACTGATCACAGCCGCGGCACGCGCGCTCGCGGCCGGTGATCCCCTCGGAGCCTTGAAGCGGGTCGCCTTGCGCGACGACCCGCCGGCGCTGGCGCTGCGCGGCATCGCGATGGCGCAGCTCGGCGACTTCACACGCGCCAAGGCGCTGTTGCGCGGCGCAGCACGCGCATTCGGTCCGAAGGAGGCACTGGCCCACGCGCGGTGCGTCGTCGCCGAGGCCGAAATCGCGCTGGTGTCGCGCGATTTGGGGTGGCCGGCGAAGGCCCTCGACGCGGCGCGGGCGACGCTCGAGGCGCATGGCGATCGCGTGAACGCCGCGCATGCGCGCTATCTCGAGATCCGGCGGCTTCTCTTGATCGGACGCCTCGACGACGCCGAACATAGGCTCGCCGAGCTCGACCCCGCGCCTTTCCCGCCGGCATTGCGAACGGCTCATGCGTTGGTCGTGGCGGGGATCGCGATGCGACGCGTCCGGACGAAGCTGGCGCGTGTCGCACTCGCTCGCGCCGTACACGCCGCACGCCACGCAGGTATCCCGGCGCTGACGGCGGAAGTCGAAAGCGCCCTGAGTGTCCTCAATACGCCGGCCGCACGCCTGATCGCGCGCGGCGAGGAGCGCGCTATCCTCCTCGACGAGGTCGAAGCCTTATTGGCGTCGAACGCGCTCGTCGTGGATGCGTGCCGTCATGCCGTGCGCGATAGCGGAACGGTCGTGTCACTTGCCCGGCGGCCGGTGTTGTTCGCGCTCGCCCGCGCGCTGGGCGAAGCATGGCCCGACGATGTGCCGCGAGACTTGCTCATTGCCCGAGCCTTCCGCGCCAAGTTCACCGATGAATCGCATCGCGCGCGTTTGCGGGTCGAGATCGGGCGGCTGCGCACGATGCTGCGAGCGCTGGCGAGCGTGAGCGCGACGCAGCGCGGGTTTGCGTTGGTGCCACGCCGCGCCCGAACGGTCGTCGTGCTGGCACGGCCGGTCGAAGAAGAGCATGCGGCAGTGCTCGCTTTCCTGGCCGACGGTGAATCATGGTCGAGCTCGGCGCTGGCGGTTGCGCTCGGCGCCAGCCAACGCACCGTGCAGCGGGCACTTGATTCACTGGCCGCGGCCAGCAAGGTCCAGTCGTTCGGTCACGGACGCGCCCGCCGTTGGATGACGCCGCCGCTGCCGGGTATCACGACGACTTTGTTACTCCTCGGTCCGCTACCGGGCGATTAGGATGGCGCCATGAAACAATCAAAAGCCGAAATCATCCGCGAGTACGGGCCCTTTCCAGGCATCGACGGCGTTCATGGCGTGACGTTCGACGGCGAACACGTCTGGTTCGCCAGCGGCGACAAGCTCAACGCGCTCGATCCGGCAAACGGGAAGATGGTGCGCGCAATTGACGTTGCCGCACATGCCGGAACCGCCTTCGACGGCCAGCACCTGTTCCAGCTTGCCGACGATCGCATCCAGAAGATCGATCCGAAGACCGGCCGTGTCCTCGCCACCATCCCGGCGCCCGGTGGCGGCGGCTCGGGCCTCGCGTGGGCGGAAGGGACGCTCTGGATGGGGCAGTATCGGAACCGCAAGATCCATCAAATCGATCCGCAAACCGGCGCGGTTCTTCGCACCATCGAATCCAATCGCTTCGTCACCGGCGTCACCTGGGTGAAGGGCGAGCTCTGGCACGCGACCTGGGAGAATGACGCGAGCGATTTGCGGCGGATCAATCCGCAAACGGGCGAGGTCCTGGAACGGCTCGAGATGCCGCCGGGCGTCGCGGTGTCGGGACTTGAGTCGGATGGCGGCGACCAGTTCTTCTGCGGCGGCGGCAAAGCAACCAACAAGATCAGAGCCGTTCGCCGGCCCAAGCGCAGCGCCGCGGCTGCCCGGTAGCCATAAGGTATTCGGCGCGCTTGTGGTGCGGCTCGGCGCTTTTCGCTAGCCTTGCGCCAGATGGGGGAGCCGCAAAAACCGAAGCCGCATTTCCACGGCCATCGCGCGCGATTGCGCGCGCGGCTGCTCGAAGCCGGCGCCGACGCCCTGCCGGACTACGAGCTGCTCGAATTCCTGCTCACCGCCGCCAACGCGCGCGGCGACACCAAGCCGCTCGCCAAGAGTTTGCTGAAACGGTTCGGCGGCATCGCCGGCGTGCTCGGTGCGTCGCGCGACGCGCTGGCCGCGGTGCCGGGCATGGGCGACGCGGCAGCGGCGCACCTACTTGCGGTGCGCGCAGCGGCTGCGCGCATGGTGCGCAGCGAGCTCGCGGCGCGGCCGGTGATCGGCTCGTGGGACAAGCTGGTGGATTATTGCAACACCGCCGCCGGCTTCGCCGAGACCGAAGAGTTCCGCCTGCTGTTCCTCGACCGTAAGAACGTGCTGATCGCCGACGAGCGGCAGCAGCATGGCACGGTCGATCACGTGCCGGTCTATCCGCGCGAAGTGGTCAAACGCGCACTCGAACTGGGCGCGTCGGCGATCATCATGGTGCACAATCATCCGTCGGGCGATCCGACGCCCTCGCCCGGCGACATCGAGATGACACGCGCGGTCGCCACGGCCGTCGGCGCGGTCGGCATCGCGCTGCATGATCACGTGGTGATCGGCCGCGGCCGGCACGCGAGCTTCAAGAGCCTCGGATTGCTGTGACCGGCATCATCTCGCAGCCGAAACGGCAATGAATATGACCAGCCGCGACGAGCGGCCTCGTTTCTGCCACGCGCTCGCCACATCGGCGTGCGCTTACGCATTATCACCTGTGGACTCGCGGCGGAAACAGTTTTTTGTCACTTTTCGGCGCGTGGCGAACCCGCGAGGATAAATGGCCGGCTACGATCGCCCGCCGGGGACGTTTGTCACCTTCGGTGTGAAACCATGCGTGCCTCGTCGCTCGACTTCCGAGATGCCGCCGCTGCCGCCGCGCATTCGCGCAAAGACACCACATCCGTGCGGCCAGAAGACGACGATCCATGGCGGAGCCTGCCGCTTTGCGTCGACCTCGACGGCACGCTGTTGCGCACCGACGTTCTCTACGAACAGCTGCTATTCGCCGCCACTCATTGGAGTCTCTTGCGACGTCTGCCGGGATGGAAGCGGCAGGGTATCGCCCGACTCAAACAAGAGCTCGCCGTCGCGGTGCCGCTCGACGTTGCGACGCTGCCCTACGACTCGGCGGTAGTCGATTACCTGCGCCAGCAACGCGCGCGCGGCCGACGGCTGGTGCTGGCGACGGCGGCCGATCGTCGGGTCGCCAAGGCGGTCAGCGGACATCTCGGCCTGTTCGACGAGGTGATCGCGTCCGACGGCCGCGAGAATTTGCGCGGCCATGCCAAAGCGGCGCGGCTTTGCGCGCTCTTTGGCGAGCGCCAGTTCTGCTATGTCGGCAGCGACGATAGCGACCTCGCCATCTGGCACAAGGCTGCCGGCGCCGTCTTCGCCAACGCGCGCCGCGCGATCGTCCACGCGGTGCGACAGCGAACGACAGTCGAAGCGCGGATCGGAACCGTACGTTCGCGCATCGCGACGTTCATTCGCGCGCTGCGGCCGCATCAATGGTCGAAGAATCTGCTTGTTTTCGTGCCGATGCTCGCCGCCGGCGCGCTGACCGACGGAAGCGGTTGGCTAGCGGCGTTATTCATGTTCGCGGCGTTTTGCTGCGCCGCCTCGGGCATCTACTTGATCAACGATCTGACGGATTTGACCGCCGACCGCCGCCATCCGCGCAAGCGATACCGACCGTTCGCCAGCGGCGACTTGCCGGTGATCTACGGCGTGATCGCGGCGCCGTTGCTGATCGTCGCTGGTAGCCTACTGGCGCTGCGCAATGGCAGCGACGCCACCGCCATTATCGGCCTCTATGCCCTGCTCTCGCTGCTTTACTCGCTCAAGCTCAAGGAGAAGCCGCTGGTCGACATCTTCGGGCTGGCGGCGCTCTATTCCATTCGGCTGTTCGGCGGCGGCATCGCCAGCAACCATCCGGTGTCGCTCTGGCTGATGATGTTCTCCAGCTTCCTGTTCCTCAGCCTTGCGTGCACCAAGCGCGATGCCGAGATGATCGCCGCACCTCCGGGCCGGTTGCGCCGGCGCGGCTATCGTGCCGGCGACCGCCGCATGCTCGAAATGATGGGCGTCGGCGCCAGCTTCGTCTCAAGCATGGTGCTCGGCCTCTATATTCAGGACGACGGCAACGCCGGCCAATGGAGTCACCCGCAATGGCTGTGGGCGACGATCCCGCTGCTGCTGTTCTGGCTTTGCCGCCTGTGGCTGGCGACAACCCGCGGCTACATGCTTGACGATCCAATCGTCTACGCCAGCCGCGATTGGGTGTCGCGAGGCGTTGCCGTCCTTCTTGCCATCGTCTACGGCCTGGCGTTCGCACCGTTCTGAACGCCGGTTGCCGGCGTTGCCGGTAGTTCGATGATGATGTCGGTCGTTCCCGGCACCGCGTCGATCTTCGTGGCGTGCATCGTCGCTGCCAGCGCACGACCGCCATGCCATTCGTCGGCGACGACGGCGGTGACGCCATAACGTGCGATGGCCTGTTGTGCGGCGGCGACGCCGTTGCTCGGCAGCGGCACCGCCGGGATGCCCGTGGTCGCCGTAAAAGGCGCCGGATCCTCGACCATCGCAACGATCGGCCCGTTCCCAGCGCCGCTTTCGATCAGCCGCGCCTCGTTCAAATATCGTGCGTGCAAGCCGTGGAACTCGTCGAGGAGACCGTGCGCCACGCCCAGACCATGGACCGTGCTGAGCATCGCCGCGCCGCCAACAACCACGGCCGCCAGCCGCCGCGAAGCCGTCATTTCGCGCACCGCGATCACCGCCAGTACAGCAAAGGCCGGCAGCAACGCCGCCGCACTGCGCGGCACTGCATGGTCGGCGATCACCGGCAGTACCACGACATAGATGCCGACGAGCGCGACGAAAAACACCGCCGGGCCAACGAACGCCGCGCCATAGGTGCGACGCCGGCGGGTCGCCACGAACCACACGCCGAGCAGCATCAGCAGCGTCGGGAACTGACTGCATAGCAGGAGCACACCGCGCAGCGTCGCGACGAATGCCACGAACCGCAGCTTGGCAAGCGCCGCCAGGCCGGCACTCCTCCAGGCGGCGAAATCGACGGCGCCGCCATAGTGGCGGAAATCGTCCATGTTGCTGAAGAAGATCACCCGATTGATGGCCGAATTGAACGGGTGTCCCCCGGCCGCATAGAGCACCACATACGTCGGCACGAGCGCGAGGACGAAAGCGGCGCAGAGAACGGCCGCGCGCCGGACCTCGTCGTGGAGCTGCTCGCTGCCGCGCGCCGCGATCAGGCGCCGCAGCAAGATCGCGGCCAGCGGCGCGCCAAGCAGGATCGCGTCGTTGCGGATGAGATAGGCAACGCCGACCATTGCCACGCCACACAGCTCGACCGCGAGGTGATCCCGCTCGAGCGGGACAAGCGCCAGGAACCAGGCCACTGCAACGGCGTAGAAGAGCGCGGAATCCGGCGTCAGCGGCATGGCCCATAACGGCGCCAGCGACAGGCAGAGAAGATAAGCGAGCAACGTCGCCAGCGGATCGCCCAGCGTCCGCCAGGCAAGCCACGCGGCAGACAGGCTCAGCAACAGCGTCGCCACTGTATCCATCGCCGCGGCAGACAACAGCGTTATGCTCGCGCCGAACAGAGCCGGCAGCGCGAGAATGAAGCTCATGCCTGGCCGCCAATATTCCAGCGCCGGGTTCGGCAGGCCGATATCGCCGACTTGGTAATTCCAGACAAACGGCACGACGAAGCCGTGGTGCTGCGCCAGTTGCTGCGCCAGCGTTTCGTAGAAACAAGCGTCCCGCCAGCCACAGAACTCAACGCGGCTCGCAAGCGCGAACCGCACGCCAAGAATGATCAGCGTGCCGAGCGTGCCGACGCCAAGATAGAAAAGTCGTGAACGCATCCCCGGCGTCGCGAACGGCGCCGGGCTCGACATTTCCACCATGGATTTAGAATGGCCGCCACGCGCGCGCCGGACGTGTGATCAGTCTGTGCCGGCCACGTTCATACATTGGCCGGTTTTGTGGCGGCGACGCACCCGATTACTGCCGCACCACCTTGCGATAGAGGTGCCACGTGGCGTGGCCGAGGATCGGAAATACCACCACGAGGCCGAGCAGCAGCGGCAATGACCCGATCACCAAACCGATGGCGATTACCGCGCCCCACGCCGCCATAACAGCCGGATTCTGAGTGACGACGCGGATCGACGTCGCGATCGCCGTGTCGATGCCCGCATCGCGATCGAGCAACAGCGCGAACGACACGACACTGATCGTCAACACCAGCACGGCGAAGAGGAATCCGACGCCAATGCCGACGCCAATCATCGCCCAGCCGTGACCCGTGGCGACAACGTCATGGACGAAAGCGCCGAGCGATGCCGGCAGCGCCGGTCCGAGCGTGAAATAGTAGATCAACGCCGCCGCGCCCATCCACAGCAGGAAGATCGCCAGCAACAACAAGCCGAGCATAACGATGGCGGCGAAGGACGGCGCGTGCACGACCCGGAATGCCGTCGCCCACGTCACCTTCTCGCCACCCTCTCGACGGCGGCTCATCTCCAACAAGCCGACCGCCGCCAACGGGCCAAGCAACGCGAAGCCGGCCACGAGCGGGAACAGCAACGGCAGCATATGCGCGCCGAACACCATGCGGCCGAGGACAAAGCCGGCCAACGGATAGAAAGCGCACAGGAAGATGACGTCGCTGCGGCAGGCGCCGAAATCGGCGGCGCCGCGTATCAGAGCGTCGCGCAGATCGGCAAGACCGATACGTCGCACCACCGGCACCGGCGAACGCAGGGTCGCCGGGACATGCTCGAGCGCGCGACCTGCCGCCTCGAACCCAGCCGCGGCATGGCGCAGCTGGTCGATACCCCATTCGATTGGATTACGGATGGTTTCCGCCATGACGTTCCTCCGTCAACACCGGTTACCTTGCTCAAATCCTAGACCGGGTCGCGGGATTCCGCCAGACGCCGCTCACGAACTTTGGCTCAAAGTCCCATGACCAAGGCGCATTCAACGTCCGGTTGTCGTGGGGATTGATCCGGCGGCGCCGGAGGTGTTCCAATACCAACCGACATTCCGACCGATCGCGGCCGTGCAAAAGCCCTTCGAGGCGGGATGAACGAAGATTTGACCATCCGCTCCGTCACCTCCGGCGCAGCATCGCCGCGCGCCGGCGCCGGCTGGCTACGTCGTTCGATTTTCGGTCTCGACGCCTATTTGCGGCGCCAACACGGCATCGTCGAATTCACCAACAAGCCTGACTGCATCCTGCGCGTAGCGCCGGCCATCGCGCCGCATGCGCTGACGCTGTCCGATGGCACGTCGATCCGGCCCGGCGATCCGCTTCTCGATCTGCATCTCTGGAACGAACACGTGCCGGCGATCCCGTCCGGCGGCGTGACGCTGCGTTGGGCAACCGCCGCCGCGCGTTGCGCGCACAACAGCTTGCGCGCGCTCGCGGCCGAGACGCGCGCGGGACACACACCGCATTTCGTCGCCGTGCGCGGCTGTCTGCGATTCGACGGCCGGCTGTTGCAGGCGCCGTTTGCCGGCTGCGGATTCGACACCGTCGTCGAGACCCCGCACACGGCCGGCGCCTGGATGCACGAACTCGGCGAGGCATGCCTGGTCGTCATGCTGTTGTGGGCGTTCAACCCGGCGGGGCTCGGCCATGCCCATCTGATGCGCCCGTGCCGGTTCGTTTGGATGTCGCGCACCCGCCTGCTCGAACGCCACGGCCGCGGCCAGCGCTGAACGCGAGCGCCCAAAAACAGTACGACTCGTTAACCAAATACTACGAGTTCGCCGACATAGTGTGTTAAGCACGCGGCTATCGACCGGTTCACAGTCGCGCGTTCGGGATCCGCAGCCACCGCCAACCTGTCCGCTATCGTGCAACTCGACATCCATACGCTCAGCGCGATCAGCACGGCGCTGCTCCTCGGGATTGCGACGGTCCTCGGAACCCTCGCGCTGTCGAACCGTCGTCATCGCGCCGTCGTCGGCAACTTCGCCACCGGCTACGGCATGCTCGCCGCCGGCTTCATCGGCCTCAGCCTGCGCGGATTGGCTCCCGAAATCGTCAGCGTCGTCCTGGCCAACTGTCTGCTCGGCGGTGCGATCGTGCTGTTCTGGCGCGGCGCGCGCCACATGGTCGGCAAACCGCCGCGCCGCGGCATCGAGGCGGGCCTGATTGCCGGGTTGGCGCTGTTTTATCTCTACTTCACCTATGCGCAACCGAACACGGAAGCGCGCTTCCTCGTCATCACCATCTTCCTCGTGTTCACGCTGTGGCTCGGCGGCGCCGAACTATGGCCGAAGGCAAAGGCGGGTTGGGGCGCCGAGCGCCTGATGGTCGGCACTTGCTTCTTCGGAACGATGCTTTTCGGCGCGCGCATCGTGCTGATCCTGACCCGGACGAGCCCGCCCGACCTGATGCACATGACGCCGTTGCAGGCGACGGCGTTCTTGCTGCTGCCGATCGTCAACGACATCGTCCTCGCTTTCGGCGTCACCTGGTATGCGCTGTCGAAGGTGAACGACGAGCTGCTGGCGCAGCGCGTGGCGCTGCTCGAGGCCAAGGAAGAAGCCGAGCACGCCAATCAGGTGAAGTCGCGGTTTCTGGCCAATATGAGTCACGAGCTCCGGACGCCGCTCAACGCCATCATCGGCTTTTCGCAGATCATCAAAGACGGAATCATGGGTCCGGGAAAGCCGATCTACGCCAACTATGCGCACGACATCTTCCACGCCGGCGAACACCTGCTCCAGATCATCAACAACCTGCTCGATATCTCGAAGATCGAAGCCGGCAAGACCGAGCTGCGCGATGAATTGGTCGACCCGGCGACGATCGTGCACGACAGCGTCGCGGCGATGCGCGTCCAGGCCGCTGCGAAGCACCTCGAACTCGTCACCGACATTCCGCCGAACACGCCCTTGATCCGCGCGGACACCGTGCGCCTGCGCCAGATCCTGATCAACCTGGTGTCGAACGCGGTCAAATTCACCGAAGCAGGCCACGTCAAGATCTCGGTCACGTTCGACGCGACGTCGGGTTTCAGCTTCGCGGTCGCCGATACCGGCATCGGCATGGCGCCGGAGGAAATCGAGACCGCGCTCGAGCCGTTCGGCCAGGTCGACAGCGCGATCAGCAAGAAATACGCCGGCACCGGCCTTGGCCTGCCGCTTGCCAAGACCTTGGTGATGCTGCACGGCGGCCGCCTGGAAATCGCCAGCATCAAAGGCGCCGGCACCACCATCGCCGTGCGTCTGCCACCCGGACGAATCGTCTGGAAGAAGGTTCGCGAAGCCGCCGCCTGAGCCGACCCTTCGCCAGCGTCAAGGCGCGACCGCACGGCCATTGCGCCGAAGCGGCCCCTAGGCTATCCCGTGACGGGAGAGCCGCGAACCAATGATCCCCCGCTACAGCCGGAAGGAAATGAGCGCCATCTGGGCGCCGGAAAACCGTTTCCGCATCTGGTTCGAGATCGAGGCACACGCCCTCGACGCCATGGCCAAACAGGGCACGGTGCCGAAATCGGCGGCCAAGGCGCTGCGCGACAAGGGCAAGTTCGAGATCGCGCGCATCGACGCGATCGAGCGCGAGACCAAGCACGACGTCATCGCCTTCCTGACCAATCTCGCCGAGCATGTCGGCCCCGAGGCGCGGTTCATCCACCAGGGCATGACCTCGTCCGACGTGCTCGACACTTGCCTTGCGGTGCAGCTGACGCAAGCGACCGACATCCTGCTCGCCGACCTCGACCGGCTGCTGGCGGCGCTCAAGCGACGCGCATTCGAATTCAAGAAAACGCTGTGCGTCGGCCGCAGCCACGGCATCCACGCCGAACCGACGACGTTCGGCCTCAAGCTCGCCGGTCACTATGCGCAATTCGCCCGCGGCCGCGAACGGCTCGTGCAAGCGCGCGCCGCGATCGCCACCTGCAAGATCTCGGGCGCCGTCGGCACCTTCGCCAACGTCGCGCCAGATGTTGAGGAATATGTCGCCAAGAAGCTCGGTCTCGCGCCGGAACCGATCTCGACCCAGATCGTGCCACGCGACCGTCACGCCATGTTCTTCGCGACGCTCGGCGTGATCGCCAGCTCGCTCGAGAATTTGGCGCTCGAGATCCGCCATCTTCAGCGCACCGAGGTGCGCGAAGCCGAGGAATATTTCGCGCCCGGCCAAAAGGGCTCAAGCGCGATGCCGCACAAGCGCAATCCGGTGCTGTCGGAGAACGTCACCGGCCTGGCGCGGTTGGTGCGCGGCGCGGTGATCCCGGCGCTCGAGGACGTGGCGCTTTGGCACGAGCGCGACATCTCGCATTCGGCAGTCGAGCGCGTCATCGCGCCCGACACGACAATCGCACTCGACTTCGCGCTCGCGCGCACGGCCGAGATCGTCGAGAAGCTGGTCGTCTACCCCGAGCGTATGCGCGAGAATCTCGACAGCCTCGGCGGATTGGTGAATTCGCAGCGCGTGCTGCTGGCGCTGACCCAGGCCGGCATGAGCCGCGAGGCCGCCTATCAGGCGGTGCAGCGCAACGCCATGGCGGCGTGGCACGGCAAAGGCACGTTCGCCGAATTGCTCAAGGGCGATGCGGAGGTGTCGAAGCACATCAAGCCGGCGGCGCTCGCGAAGCACTTCGACAACGCCTATCACCTGAAGCACGTCGACACGATCTTCCGCCGCGTCTTCGGCAAGGCGTAAGCCGCGCGGCCGACCCGGCCGGCGCATCAAATCCGATTACTGATGCCGAAAAAAAGAACCCCGCCGAAGCGGGGCTCAGGGAGCTGGCGTATTCACCACACACTGAATTTCTTAGGCCAATAGTTGTCTATAGTCAACTAATTGGTCGATGCGTTATAAGCATTTGATTTAATTAGTGCTTATTCAGAATCGGGCGGCTGAGTTCAGTCGGCAGGGCACCCAGCAACGGGCGAGCCGCGCACATTACGATGCGTCACCGAGAGCCACGCCAACCGTGCGGTGCTGCCGGATGACGAATCGGATCGCGACATCGCCGATGGCCGCCGCGTTACACACCAAAAAGCTTCCGATCGCGAGCCGTGTCTGATGTTGTTGAGCGATCACACGCGACACGCTCACTGAACGCAATCTGTCCGCGCGGTTAACTACGGCGGCGCGACATCTATCCACAGTCGCGACGATGGCCTATTATGGTATATCGCATTGCGATAGAACCCCGAACACTACCGCAACCGCTCTCCCCCAAATCATCTCGCAGATGCAAAATCACATGCCGTCGGATCGCCCGTCGCACGCTCATCACACCGCCAACGCCAAAACGACCGCCGCCGATCGGCTGCGCGATTTTACGACCGATCGCCGATTGCTGATCCTCGTGGCGATGGCGCTGGTCGTCGGCACCGCCGGCGCCGCTGCGGCCTGGGCGCTGCTGCATCTGATCTATCTGGCGACCAACCTCGCCTATCACGGCGAGTTCTCCGACGCGCCGGCCATCATTTCCGACACCGTGCTCGGCCCGATCTCGGTCCTGATCCCGGTTGCCGGCTGCTTCATCGTTGGTCTGATGGCGCGTTTCGGCTCGGAGAAAATCCGCGGCCACGGCATTCCCGAAGCGATGGAAGCGATCCTCATCGGCGGAAGCCGGATCGAGGCCAAGGTCGCCGTGATCAAGCCGCTGTCGTCCGCCATCTCGATCGGCACCGGCGGCCCGTTCGGCGCCGAAGGTCCGATCATCATGACCGGCGGCGCCTTCGGTTCGCTGTTCGGCCAGTTCTTCTCGCTATCGAATGCCGAACGCAAGACGCTGCTGGTGGCGGGTGCCGCCGCCGGCATGAGCGCGACGTTCGGCACGCCGATCGCGGCCATGCTGCTGGCGGTCGAGTTGCTGCTGTTCGAGTGGAAGCCGCGCAGCTTCATTCCCGTCGCCGTCGCTTCGATCGTCGCCGAGGCCTGGCGCCCGTTGCTCCTGGGTGCCGGCGCGCTGTTTCCGATGGCGACCAGCCAAGCGCTGCCGACGACTGGGCTGTTGCTGGCGGTGGTGCTGGGCATCATCGCCGGGCTGGCGTCCGGCTTGCTCACCCAGATGGTTTATGCCGCCGAGGACCTTTTCCAACGGCTGCCGATCCATTGGATGTGGTGGCCGATGCTGGGCGGTCTGGTCGTCGGTCTTGGCGGACTGATCGAGCCGCACGCCCTGGGCGTCGGCTACGACAATATCGGCGCGCTTTTGCACGGCGACCTCAGCAATGTCGGCGCCTTGCGGCTCTTGGTCGTCAAGGCCGTCATCTGGTCGGTTGCGCTCGGCTCCGGCACCAGCGGCGGCGTACTGGCGCCGTTGCTGATCATGGGCGGCGCGGTCGGCGCCGTGTTCGGCAGCGTCATGCCCGTCGGCGGCGTCGGCCTGTGGGCGTTGCTCGGCATGGCGGCGATCATGGGCGGCACCATGCGTTCGCCCCTCACCGCCATCGTCTTCGCGCTCGAGCTGACGCACAACGTCGGCGCGTTGTTGCCGTTGTCGATCGCGTGTATCGCCGCGCACGCCACGACCGTGCTGCTGCTGCGCCGCTCGATCCTCACCGAAAAGGTGGCGCGCCGCGGTCACCACGTGATGCGCGAGTATATCGTCGATCCGTTCGAGACCATGCGCGTCGCCGACATCATGGCGACCCCGGTCAACACGCTCGCTGCCGACATGCCGGTCGGCGACGCGATCACCTTCTTCACCGGGCCGGAGGCGTCGTCGCGCCACAAGAGCTATCCGGTGGTCGATACCGACGGCCACCTGGTCGGCATGGTGGCGCGTTCCGACGCACTGCGCTGGACGATGGCGGGCTGGCCGGCGGGCCATACGCTGCGCGATCTGCTCGCGGAGCATGAGCTGGTCACCGGTTATGAAGACGAGCTGGTCGGCGAGCTGGCCGACCGCATGGCGGCCGCCGAAGTCGGCCGGGCGCCGGTCCTCCGGCGCGACGACGACGTCGTCGTCGGTCTGGTGGCGCGCCGCGATCTGCTGCGCGTACGCGCCCATGTCGTCCGCCAGGAACGCAAGCGCGACACGCTGATCCAGTTCCGGGTGCAGACGACCGCATCCACGGCAGAGTCGCAGTCCGCGGCGGACTGAGCGACCGCCACAGTCTCTCGGCGAAAACGGATCGGCCGCTGGCGGACCGCGTCGGCGGTCAGATCATGCCGAGCATCGCGATCGCGATGCCGACACCGAGCAGGATCGAGGCGATGGCGAAGGCGCCGACGCCGACGGCAACGGTAATCGCCCAGGCGACGGACGCCGGCCCCAAAAGCGAAATCAGCCGGAGGGCAAGCCCTCCGGCTGAAATCAAACCCACGATAATCAGCGATTGAAGCGAACCGGCCATTCGGGATCCTACTTCCGCCCGCCGCTGGACCGTTCCCGGACGACTGGCCGGAGAACGGGACGGAGGAAGGAGCGGGATTCCTTTCGACGACCCAGCGAGAACAAGGGGGTCGGCCGCGGCCAGCGGCCTAGTTCTCTCACCGTGTCATCGTCCCCGAATTCCGCTTCCCTCCTCCGTTTCTAGTTCAACGAGACCGCAGTTAGCGGCTCGCCCGTGCACCCACCGCACCGGACGGAGCGCTGGTCAACTCGCTGGCAAGCTTCAGGCGGCTGTTGATCGCCGGACGCAGGATGAAGAAGCCGAGCACGACTGCCAGGACATTCATTCCGCAACCGACGGCGTAGACCGCGTGCCAGCTGCCCGTCATATGCGTCAGGATGTTGCCGAGCGGGACGAACAGCGAGGCAACGCCCTTCGCGGTGTACATGAGGCCGTAGTTGACCGTCACGTACTTACGGCCGAAGGCGTCACCCACGGTCGCAGCGAACAGGCTGAAGATGTCGCCCCAGAACAGGAACACCAGTGCGTCGGTGATGATGAACATGATCGGCGAGTTGCCGAAGAAGCCAAACGCCAAGAGGCAGATCGCCTCAATGCCGAAGGCAATGCACATCATGTTGGCGCGGCCGATATGGTCGGAGATCCAGCCATTGAGCGGCCGACCGACGCCGTTGGTGATGCTATGTGCGCTCAGTGCGATCACGATCGCCGGCCCGGTGATGCCCAGGAACGTCGTGGTCGTGTCGGCAATGCCGCGCTCATGTGCGATCGGCGACAACTGCGCCGCCGACATGAGGCCGCCCGCCGCGACCAGGAAGAACATGGCATACATGGTCCAGAAGATCGGCGACTTG